>NZ_JBIAVF010000010.1:0-339099 GCF_042893755.1 Streptomyces sp. NPDC001568
ACCCTGTGGGAGAGTAGGACGCCGCCGAACAATCATTGTGGGAAAGCCCCGCACCAGGTAACTGGTGCGGGGCTTTTCTGCGTTTACGGCCAGGTTGTTTACGACCGGGCCGCCGGCCCGGCCGCGGGGCAGAGTTCCTCCGTTTACCAGCACCGGCCTGCCGGGAACCCGGACCGAACGCTCGTACTGTGGGTGGATGGGCTATGAGCTGGTCATCTTCGACAACGACGGCGTCCTCGTGGACAGCGAGCCGCTCTCGAACACCATCCTCTCCGCGTACCTGACGGAGGTCGGGCACCCGACGACCTACGAGGAGTCCCTGCGCGACTACATGGGCGGCGCGGTGCACCGGGTGCACGACCTGGTCCTGGAACGGACCGGGCAGCGGCTGCCCGAGGACTTCGACCGGGTCCTCCACGACCGGATCTTCGCCGCGTTCGAACAGGACCTGCGGCCCGTTCCCGGCGTGACCGAGGTACTGGCGGAGCTTTCCGCGCAGGGAGTGCCGTACTGCGTCGCCTCCTCCGGGAGCCACGAACGGATCCGGGTCGGGCACCGCAGTGCCGCGCTCGGCGAGTGGTTCGAAGAGGAGTGGATCTTCAGCGTGGAGGACGTCGGTCGGGGCAAGCCGGCGCCCGACCTGTTCCTGCACGCCGCCGACATGATGGGGGTCGCGCCGGCGCGGTGCGTCGTCGTCGAGGACAGTCGGCTCGGGATCGAGGCCGCCCGCGCCGCGGGGATGGACGTACTCGGGTTCACGTCGATGACTCCCGCCGAGGGGCTCCCCGGTGCCAACGCCTACTTCGGGGAGATGAAGGAGCTGTACGGGCTGCTCGGATTGGGTGTGTGATCGCTCTACCCACCGGTAGCCCCTGGGCCTACGCTCAGCCGCCATGACAGTTGATGTGCGGCTGCGGCGTGGGCGCCGGGCCCTGGGGTTCAGCTTCTTCGCGCAGGGGGTGGCCTTCGCCCTCCTGGTGACCCGCATCCCGGCGATCCAGGACCGGTACGGGATATCCGACGGGCTGTTGCCGGCCTTCCTCGCCGCCGTACCCGTCCTGGCGGGGGTGTCGAGCGTCGCCACCGAGCACCTGGTGAAGCGGATCGCGCCCAGCGCCGTACTGCGGTGGGCCCAACCGGTCGTGCTGCTGTCGCTCCTGGGGGTGGGGGCCGGCAGTGCGATGTGGCAGGTGGCCGTGGCCCTCGGGGTGTTCGGGCTGGCGGTGGGCGCGTTGGACGCCTCGATGAACATGCTCGGGGTCAGCCTGCAGCGGGCGTACGGGCGCAGCATCATGCTGGGGTTCCACGCCTCGTACAGCCTGGGCGGGATCCTCGGCGCGTCCGCCGCGTGGGCGGGGGCGCACTGGCACCTGGAGCTGTTCACCGGGTACCTGCCGGCCGTGATCGTGGTGCTTCCGTTGGCGTTGTCGGCGAGCCGGTACTACGTCGACGCGGCGGCCGGGTCGAAGGACGGGACGCAGGGCTGGCCGGCCGGGGGTGGGAAGCTGCTGCTGCCGCTGTGCCTGGTGATGGCGTGCGCGTACATCGGGGACTCGACCGTCGCGAACTGGAGTGCCAAGTACCTCCAGGACGTCCTGGGGAGTTCGGAGCAGCTCGCGACGGTTCCGTACAACGTGTACATGGTGACGACGCTGATCGGGCGGGCCGTGGGGGACCTCGGGGTGCGCCGGTTCGGGGCGGTGGCCGTGGTGCGGGGCGGGACGGTGGTGGCCGCGGGCGGGTTCGCGGTGGTGGCGGCCGCGCCGGGGGCCTGGTGGGGGATGCTCGGGTTCACGTTGTTGGGGATCGGGCTGTGCGTGATCGTGCCGCAGACGTTCGCGGCGGCGGGGAGGCTGTTCCCGGGGGCGTCCGACACGGCCGTCGCGCGGCTGAACATCTTCAACTACGTGGGGTTCCTGATCGGGTCGCCGTTGGTCGGCGGGGTGGGGGACGTGTGGAGCTACCGGGGCGCGATGCTGATCCCGATGGTGTTGGTGTTGGTTCCGCTGTTCAGTACCCGCTCGTTCGGTTCCGGTGCGGCCCGATACGGTGTCGGGCATGAGCGGCGAGCCGGTGACCGGGTTGTTGATGTGGGACGAGGCGGTAACGAAGTATGACTTCGGGCCGAGCCATCCGATGGATCCGGTGCGTCTGGCACTGACCATGGGCCTGGTACGGGCCTTCGGGCTCGATCGGGAGGTCGAGGTGCGGGCGGCCCGCGCGGCCGGGGATTCGACGCTGCGGTTGGTCCACCGCGAGGAGTACGTGGCGGCGGTGCGGGCGGTGTCGGCCGATCCGGCGTCGGCGGACGGCTCGTACGGGATCGGGACCATGGACGATCCGGCGTTCCGCGGGATGCACGAGGCGTCGGCGCTGATCGCGGGCCAGTCGGTGGCGGCGGCGGAGGCGATCTGGCGGGGTGGGGCGACGCACGCCGTGAACTTCGCCGGTGGGCTGCACCACGCGATGCCGGGCGCGGCGGCCGGGTTCTGCGTGTACAACGACGCGGCGCTGGCGGTGGCCCGGCTGCTGGAGCTGGGCGCGGAGCGGGTCGCGTACGTGGACGTGGACGTCCACCACGGCGACGGGGTCCAGGCGGCGTTCTGGGACGACCCGCGCGTGCTGACGATCTCCCTGCACGAACATCCCCGCACCCTGTTCCCGCAGACCGGGTGGCCCGAGGAGACCGGTGGCGACGGGGCGCAGGGGAGCGCCGTGAACGTCGCGTTGCCGGCGGGGACGGGTGACGAGGGGTGGCTGCGGGCGTTCCACGCGACGGTGCCCGAGCTGCTGGCGGACTTCCGGCCGCAGGTGCTGGTGAGCCAGCACGGCGCCGACACGCACTTCGAGGATCCGCTGGCCCACCTGGCGGTGTCGCTGGACGCGCAGCGGTCGGTGCAGGAGGCCTGTCACCGGCTGGCGCACGAGCACAGTGAGGGGCGCTGGCTGGCGTTGGGCGGCGGCGGGTACGCGGTGGTGGACGTCGTACCTCGGTCGTGGACGCACCTGGTGGGGATCGCCGCGCACCGGCCGGTGGACCCGGCGGCGGAGGTTCCGCAGGTGTGGCGGGACGAGGTGTACGCGCGGACGCGGCAGCCCGCGCCGGTGCGGATGACGGACGGCCGGACGGTCGGGTGGCGGGAGTGGGAGGCCGGCTACGATCCGGCGGACCGTACGGATCAGGCCGTTCTGGCGACGCGGCGGGCGGTGTTCCCGCTGCGCGGGATGCTGACCTGACGAAGCATGTGTTACGCCAACTGTGGGTCTGTTCGCCGGAATTGATGACCCGCCAGGTGGGGTGCGACAGCATCGGAGCGTGTTGAGCACCGGCGCGCTGCGTGCGCATCTGCTGGCCGCCCGGTTGGCCGGGCCCGTCGCCACGACGCGGGAGGAGAGCCTGCGCAGTTACCGTCTGTTCGCGGCGCGCGATCCGCGGGTGCTGCTGGGGCTCGACCCGGAGCGGGTGTGGGGCGAGGACGAGTTGTTGGGGCTGATGGCGGCCAAGTGCGGGGTCTCGGCGGATCCCGCGCACGTCAGCGGGCCGGACGTGATCGATCCGGAGCGGACGGTGGCCGCTCTGGGGGCTTTCGCGGAGCGGTTGGGGGCGGTGGCGGGGGCGAGGGCGCCCGTGCTGTTCGGGACGGGTCACCCGCATCGCCTCCTGGAGTTCTACGCCTGTTTGGCGGCGGCCCTGTCGGCGGCGGGATGTGATGTCCTCACTCCGGCGCAGGGGGTGCGTGTCGACATGGCGACCCGGTTCGGCGTACGTCCGCACCGCATCGACTACGTACGGGGAGTCGCGTTGGTGCGGGAACCCGGCGTGCGGCCGCCGGGCAGTGCGACCGGCGTGCACTCCCATTCGCCGCTGCCGGTTCGGATCGCGCTGGGGGCGCTGGCGGAGGCCGGCGAGCCGCTGCCGGAGTTGGTGGTGGGGGACCACGGTTGGGTCTGCGGTGCAGGTCAGCTCGGTGTCGAGGCGATCGGGCTCGGCGATACGGATGATCCCGCGGTGTTCGTCGGGGAGGCCGAGGGGCGGCTGGCGGTGGCCGTTCCGCTTGATGACGGGGTGCGCCCGGACTACTACCGACCGCTTACGCGATACGTGCTGCACCGCGCAAGACTGCCGGGCCGTCAGGAGTGGCCGTAGCTCCTCTTCCCCACTCGTATCACCCGCCCCTACTCTGGGGAGTGAGCGTGCGACGACGAGGAGTAACCGGAGGGGAAGCCGGTGCCCGTCATGCGCGGAAGGTCAAGGTGTGTCATGGCTGCTGGCGAGAGGCCTCTCAGTGAGGTTCAGTTCCTGACCGTGGCGGAGGTCGCCTCGGTGATGCGAGTGTCGAAGATGACCGTGTACCGCTTGGTGCACAACGGTCATCTGCCCGCAATCCGGGTGGGCCGGTCCTTCCGGGTCCCCGAGAACGCGGTTCACGAGTACCTCCGGGAGTCGTTCGTGGGGGTGGAATCAGCCTGAGGAGGGGCTCCGGATCATCGGCGGAGGCCGCGGATTACAAGCTCTGAGCTCGGGCGGGTAGGCTAGGCCGACGTAGGTCGTGTGGGCCCAGACGCCCCGCACCGTTCTCCGCCAACGCGGGGATGTTCCGAGAAGTGAGCGAGGGTAGTCGTGGGCTCTGTTATCAAGAAGCGGCGTAAGCGGATGGCCAAGAAGAAGCACCGCAAGCTGCTCAAGCGCACCCGCGTCCAGCGCCGTAACAAGAAGTAAACGGCAGCTGTACGTGTTCTCCGCAGCCCCTCCACCATCCTTGGTGGAGGGGCTGCGGTGCAGCCGGGGACTTCTTCGAGGGAGGCGCTGAGCTCGTGGGGAAGGTCGTGCTCGTCACCGGGGCAGCCCGGCAGCTGGGGGGCCGCTTCGTGCGGCGGATCCAGCGCGACCCGGAGGTGGAACGGGTCATCGCGGTCGACGCGGTGAGGCCGCCGCACCGGCTCGGCTCGGCCGAGTTCGTGCAGGCGGACATCAGACAGTCCGGGATCGCCCGCGTGCTCGCCGAGCACGCCGTGGACACCGTGGTGCACCTCGCGGTGACCGGTGGCGGCCCGGGAGCGGCCGGCGCGCGCAGCACGGTCAAGGAAACCAACGTCATCGGGACGATGCAGCTCCTCGGGGCCTGCCAGAAGTCGCCGACCGTGCGCCGGCTCGTGGTGAAGTCGAGCACCAGCGTGTACGGGGGCACCTCCCGCGATCCGGCCGTCTTCACCGAGACGACGCAGCCCAAGTCGCTGCCGGCGGGCGGTTTCGCCAAGGAGGCCGCCGAGGTCGAGGGCTACGTACGCGGCTTCGCGCGCAGGCGCCCGGACGTGGCGGTGTGCGTGCTGCGGTTCGCGAACATCCTGGGGCCCTACGCGGATTCGGCGCTCGCCGAGTACTTCTCCATGCCGGTCATGCCGACGGTCCTCGGCTACGACCCCCGACTGCAGTTCGTCCACGAGGACGACGTGGTGGACGTGCTGCGCCTGGCGGCGCGGGAGCCGCGGCGCGGGACCCTCAACAGCGGGACGTTCAACATCGCCGGTGACGGGGTGCTGTTGCTGTCCCAGTGTTCGCGGCGACTCGGGCGGCCGACGGTGCCGTTGCTGCTGCCCGCGGTGACGTGGGTGGGGTCGGCGCTGCGCGCGGTGGGGGTGACGGATTTCTCGCCCGAGCAGATCCGGCTGTTGACGCACGGCCGGGTCGTGGAGACCACGCAGATGCGGGAAACCCTGGGGTTCCGGCCCCAGTACACGACCGCCGAGACGTTCGCGGACTTCGCGAGCAGTCGCGGGAGCGGGCTGCTGCCGGCGGATCGGGTGGAGCGGGTCGTGGAGCGGGTGGCGGGATTGCTGAAGGTGGATGCGGGCGCGGGTGCGGGCGCCGGTGTGATCGAGGGAGCGAAGCGATAGTGGCGGACGCCAAGGTCATCCCGTTCGACGAGGAGCGGCCGCGCCGGCGGGGCGGGCCCCGCACGGTGCGGGCGGTCCCGACGCCGGCGCCCGATCCGGTGGCGGCGCGGCCGGTGGAGGAGCCGGCGGCCGAGCCGGTCGCGGAACCGCCGGCGGAGCCCGCCGCCGGGTCGTCGGCGTCGTCGGGTGAGGGCTGGGACCGGCGGATCGCGGGCGGGCTGGCGTTCCTGCGGCGCCGGATCACCGGGGACTACGAGGTCGACGACTTCGGCTACGACGAGGAGCTGACGGACCAGGTCCTGATGACCCTGCTGCGGCCGCTGTACGACAAGTACTTCCGGGTCGAGGTCAAGGGCATCGAGAACATCCCGAAGGAGGGCGGCGCGCTGATCGTCGCCAATCATTCGGGGACGTTGCCGCTGGACGGGCTGATGCTCCAGGTCGCCGTGCACGACCAGCACCCCGCGCAGCGGCACCTCCGGCTGCTGGCGGCCGATCTGGTGTTCATGCTGCCGGTGGTGAACGAGCTGGCGCGCAAGGCCGGTCACACCCTGGCGTGCGCGGAGGACGCGCAGCGGCTGTTGGAGGCCGGGGAGCTGGTCGGCGTGATGCCGGAGGGCTTCAAGGGGATAGGGAAGCCGTTCGGGGAGCGGTACAAGCTCCAGCGCTTCGGGCGGGGCGGGTTCGTGTCGACGGCGCTGCGCGCGGGTACGCCGATCGTGCCCTGCTCGATCGTGGGGGCCGAGGAGATCTACCCGATGGTCGGCAACGCGAAGACGTTGGCGCGGCTGTTGGGGGTGCCGTACTTCCCGATCACGCCGACGTTCCCTTGGCTGGGGCCGTTGGGGGCGGTGCCGCTGCCGACGAAGTGGACGATCCAGTTCGGGGAGCCGATTCCGACGGACGGGTACGCGGCGGAGGCAGCGGAGGATCCGATGCTGATGTTCAACCTGACGGATCAGGTGCGGGAGCAGATCCAGCACACGCTGTACAAGCTGCTGGTGCAGCGGCGGTCCGTGTTCTTCTGAGTTCTCGGATCGTGTCGGATCGTGGTTGAGGAGCAGGGGGGAGGGGGGCCGCGCGGTGCGCGGCCCCCCTCTCTTCCTTACTGTTCCGCGTCCTCGGCGTTGAGGCCCAGGCCCGGGAGGAGGCCTGGGAGGAGGGGCGGGAGGGTGATGTCCGGCTGGGGGAGCTCGGGGGTCCCCGGGGCGGACGTGCCGGGAGGGGCCTGCCCACCTGCGGGCGGGTGCAGCAGGTCGCCCGTGCCGCCGAGGAGGCCGCCTCCGGAGGGTTCCGGGGTACGGCTGCCGGTGGACGGCGTCGGGGTGGCCGCGGGTGCCGATGAGGGCGTACTCGAAGCCGACGGGGTGGCCTGCTGTTTGCCGGTCGCCGGGGTGCTCGGCGTGGCCGAGCCGGTCGACGGCCGGCCGCCGCGGGTCTGCTCCGGGGGCTTGGGCAGCAGGCCCTGGAGCGGGGCGACGTCAGCGTCTATGGCCTGGAAGACCGATTCGACCTCGCCCCCGACGTCGGTGAGCTGCGCCGGGAGCTTCTCCCGGAGCTTGCCCCAGGCGTCGCGGTGGGAGCGGGAGAACGAGGACAGGGTCTGGATCGGGCCGAGCGAGCCATCCCGTTCGTACGCGGCCTGGAGCAGCCGGTGGCCCTGTTCCGCGTCGTGCTTCATGCCCGCGAGGGCGCGGCGGATGTCGCCCAGGGACTCGTGGTCGAGTACTCCCGTCCGACCCCTCTCCATCAGGCGGCGGGCCTCGGACAGGCGGTTCGAGGCCCGGTCGAGGTAGAGCTCACCCCGGTCCGCGTCCTCGTCGGCCATGCCCAGCTTGAGATCCTCCATGCCCCGTTTGATCGGGTACAGGGAGTCACCGGGCAGGGCGTCCGTGCTGGCAGCGGCCACTCCGCTGAAGGCCCCTGCGGCCACACCCACGGTGAGGCCTCCCGCTGCGATGCCCTTGGACCAGCGGGAGCGGGGCCGCAATTTCCGGAGCGACGTCGCCCGGTGGGCGCCGCGGCCGGTCCGCTGTTCGGGCACCAGAGGGTCCGCGGCGGCACCGCCCCCGGCCCTCTCCTCCATCACCATGGCCTCCATGGCGGCGACGAGCTGTGCTCGTTGCACCACTTTGACCTCGGGATCCAGCACCGGGCGCGGCATTCTTTCGCCGAGTGCGTTCGCCAGGGCCAACAGCCGGTCGTGGTCGGCAGGTTCGGCAGGTGCCTCGGACTGCTCGGCCGCCGGGTCCGGTTCTGAAAGATCGGATGGCTTCCGATCCTCCAGGGCCTGGGCGAAGGCGTTCGCCCGCCGGTGCGGAGTCACGTTCGCGATCACTGGCGGCACCTCCTCTCGTCATGACGATCGACTCCCCAAGGTGTCCGGAAGGTTGCCTGCCTTGAGCACATCCACACTTTCGGGTGAGTGGCTTCGGGCAGGGCGTGTCCACAGGGAGCCTGCATTCCGCACAACGAGCGGCGCGGCACTTGGGTTACGGACGAAGGATGATCGGACCACAGCGTCATCGAGGGGTCACCGGGTGTGAGGTCGTGTCGTCGTTGAGCGTTGTCTTGTGGAGCGTGGTCGTACGCGGTGGACGTACGGGTCGGGTCGGGCGTGTGGGACGGGTGGGGCGTGCGCGGCGCACGGGTCGCACGGCGCGCACGGGGCGGGTGCGTCAGCGGGCGTCTTCCGGGAGCAGGCGGGCCAGGGTGCGGACCGCCCGGTACTGGAGCGTTTTGATGGCGCCCTCGTTCTTCCCCATGACCCGGGCCGTTTCGGCGACCGAGAGGCCCTGGAGGAAGCGCAGGGTGACGCACTCCTGCTGCTGGGGGTTGAGTTTGCGCACGGCTTCCAGCAGGGCCGCGTTGGAGAGGGACTCCAGGACGGAGTCCTCGGGGCTGCGCTCCACCTCGTTGGCGTCGAGCATCTCGCCGGTGGTGACCTCCAGGCGGAAGCGGCTGGACTTGAAGTGGTCCGCCACCAGGTTCCGCGCGATGGTCACCAGCCAGGCGCCGAAGTCTCGGCCCTGCCAGGTGAAGGTGGAGATGCGGCGCAGCGCGCGCAGGAAGGTCTCGCTGGTGAGATCCTCCGCGGTCGCCTTGCCGCCGACGCGGTAGTAGATGTAGCGGTACACCGTGTCGCTGTACTGGTCGTAGAGCCGGCCGAAGGCGTCGGCCTCGCCGGCCTGGGCGCGTTCGACCAGGTCCATCATGCGGGCCTGGTCGCTGTCCGCGGTGGGGCGGCGGTG
This sequence comes from Streptomyces sp. NPDC001568, assembly GCF_042893755.1. NCBI lineage: Bacteria > Bacillati > Actinomycetota > Actinomycetes > Kitasatosporales > Streptomycetaceae > Streptomyces > Streptomyces sp. NPDC001568. Next base: position 9,147 of record NZ_JBIAVF010000010.1, read on the forward strand.
GGCGGGCGCGGTCGTGCCGGTGGAGCCGGCCGATCCGGAGCCCGCGCGACCGCGTCTGCCCACCGTCGCTCCGCCGTCGGTCAGGGCGTAGCAAGGACCGGCCGGGCCGAGGCCGGCGGGTACGGCGGCGAAGGCGGGGACGGCGTACGCGGTGGGGACGAAGCCACGCAGGTGGTCGAGGACCGTTGCGCGCAGCGTAGCCAGGCCCGAGGCGTCAACCCCGACAGGTGGGTACACGGGACTCCCAGAGGCAGAGCTTCCATCACGTGCAGTGCGGGACCGTTCACCCGTCGTGGCGACAGATGGGCGGTGGCATGCGTTTGAGGAGAATAACGCTTCGTACAGGCAGCGCTACACCCAGTTGTCTAAATCACCGGTTCCGACGCTTCTGTTGCGTGTCCAGGGCATATTCAGGCCTGATTGGTGATCGATTCCTGATCGCTTGGGTGCGCGGAATGGACGCTTCCGCAGAGGCTCGCGACCGAGTGGGGCAGGTCGGAGTGCCGCGCCGGGGGCGCGGGTAGAGGTGAGCGAATGAACGCCGGGCGGGCCGGAACCGGCCCCCGGCCCGGCGTTGCTACTTGCGGCGGCGGTGGAGGGCGATGGCGGCGGCCGTGCCGCCCGCGATCGCGCCGACCCCGGCGGCTGCCGGGACGCCGACCTTCACGGCCTTGCGGCCGGTCCGATAGTCGCGCAGCCGCCAGTCGTTGGTCCGGGCATGCTTGCGCAGTTTCGTATCGGGATTGATCGCATACGGATGTCCGACCAGCGACAGCATCGGGATGTCGTTGTGCGAATCGCTGTACGCCGCGCAGCGGGCGAGGTCGAGGTCCTCGGCGGCGGCGAGGGCGCGCACCGCCTCCGCCTTGGCGGGGCCGTGCAGGGGTTCGCCGACCAGGCGGCCGGTGTAGATGCCGTCCACGGACTCGGCGACGGTGCCCAGGGCTCCGGTCAGGCCGAGCCGGCGGGCGATGATCGTGGCGGTCTCGACGGGGGCGGCGGTGACGAGCCACACCTTCTGGCCGGCGTCGAGGTGGGCCTGGGCCAGGGCGCGGGTGCCCGGCCAGATCCGCTCCGCCATGTACTCGTCGTAGATCTCCTCGCCGATCGACATGAGTTCGGAGACCTTGTGGCCCTTGACGATGGACAGGGCGCTGTCGCGGGCGTCCTGCATGTGCTCGGGGTCCTCGACGCCGGCGAGCCGGAACCAGGCCTGCTGCCAGGCGAAGCGGGCCAGTTCGCGGCGGCGGAAGAACTCGCGCTTGTAGAGGCCGCGGCCGAAGTGGAAGATCGCGGCGCCCTGCATGACGGTGTTGTCGAGGTCGAAGAAGGCGGCGGCGAGGTCGTCGCCGGGGACCGGGAACTCGGGCTCGGCGGTTTCCGCTTCCGGTTCCGGTTCGGCGGTCGTGGGGAAAGGTGGCGCTTCCGCCTGTGCGGTCTTGCGGGCGGCCTCGGCCGAGGCCTCGCCTGCCAGCACGCTCCGCGCGGTGGCGGAGCGCCTACGGGGGGTGAGCCATCCCAGAGCGGCCATGACGCGAGCATAGCCATTGTGTTCGGGACTTCCCGAACCGCCGGGATACGGGGTGGTTAACACTTCGGGGCCCCGCCCCGGCGCGGGACAATGAGGACATGAGTCCTCTGCTGCGCCGTAAGGAAAAGAAGCGTCCCGCCGAGCGGATGGTCACGCTCATCGGGAAGCCGGGTTGCCACCTTTGTGACGACGCCCAGGAGGTGATCGAGAAGGTCTGTGCCGAGACCGGGGCGCAGTGGGAGAAGAAGGACATCTCGCAGGACGAGGAGCTGTACCGGTTGCACTGGGAACAGATTCCGGTCGTGCTCGTCGACGGCGAGCAGCACACCTTCTGGAGGGTGAACCCGGACCGGCTGCGGCGGGCATTGGGGGCCTGACCCCGCCGGCCGTTACCATCGTGGGCGATTTATGGGGACACGGGGGCGTATTGATGAGGAGTGTGCACGGTTTTGCCCCCTTCTGGATTTGAACGGGTTCGGCCCGTTCTCGGTTCCCGTCCCGGTCGTCCGGCGCGCGTGACCCCGGTCACTTTGGCCGGACAAAGCGGACACAATCTTTGTGCACGCGTTCACAAAGACATAGCCTGCATTCGACGGGGCGGTCCTGGGACAAGAGGCCGCCTGCAGCCCCGCTCATCCCGCAGGAGCATCGTGGCAACTGGCCGAACTCACCGACCGGCGACCCGCAGCCGAGGTATTCCCGAGGCCACTGTCGCCCGGCTTCCGCTGTACTTGCGTGCCCTCACCGCGCTCTCCGAGCGATCGGTGCCCACGGTGTCCTCCGAGGAGCTCGCGACCGCCGCCGGAGTCAACTCGGCGAAGCTGCGCAAGGACTTCTCGTACCTCGGTTCCTACGGTACCCGGGGCGTCGGCTACGACGTCGAGTACCTCGTCTACCAGATCTCCCGCGAGCTCGGCCTGACCCAGGACTGGCCGGTCGTCATCGTCGGCATCGGTAACCTCGGCGCCGCCCTGGCCAACTACGGCGGTTTCGCCTCCCGCGGGTTCCGCGTGGCGGCGCTGATCGACGCCGATCCCGCCATGGCCGGGAAGATGGTCGCCGGCATGCCCGTGCGGCACACCGACGAGCTGGAACAGATCATCGAGGACAACGGCGTCTCGATCGGGGTCATCGCGACGCCCGCCGGCGCCGCGCAGCAGGTGAGCGAGCGGCTGATCGCCGCCGGCGTCACCTCCATCCTGAACTTCGCGCCGACGGTGCTGTCCGTGCCCGAGGGCGTCGACGTGCGCAAGGTCGACCTGTCGATCGAGCTGCAGATCCTCGCGTTCCACGAGCAGCGCAAGGCCGGCGAGGGCGCGGCGGCGGCCGCCGCCGAGGAGCTCGCGGGCCCGGCGACCGGTACGGGGGCCGCGCCGGCCGCCGCCGTCGTGCCGCCGGCCGGTCGGGCCGCCGCGGCCGCGCGCAAGGGCGGTCCCGAGGGTGACGTCCCGGCGGTGATGCCGGCATGAGTCTGCTCGTCGTCGGCCTGAGCCATCGCAGCGCGCCGGTGAGCGTGCTGGAGCGGGCCTCGTTGTCCGCCGATGCCAAGGTCAAGCTGCTGCACGACACGCTGGCCGCGGAGCCGGCCGCCGAGGCGACCGTCCTGGCCACCTGCAACCGCATCGAGCTGTACGCGGACGTGGACAAGTTCCACGCGGGCGTCGCCGAACTGTCGACGCTGCTGGCCCAACACAGCGGGGTCGCTCTGGAGGAGCTCACCCCCTACCTCTACGTCCACTACGAGGACCGGGCGGTGCACCACCTGTTCTCGGTGGCGTGCGGACTGGACTCCATGGTCGTCGGCGAGGGGCAGATCCTCGGCCAGATCAAGGACGCGCTGGCGCTGGGGCAGGAGCTCCACACCGCCGGCCGGCTGGTCAACGACCTGTTCCAGCAGGCGCTGCGGGTCGGCAAGCGGGCGCACTCGGAGACCGGGATCGACCGGGCCGGACAGTCGCTGGTCACCTTCGGGCTGGAGCAGCTCGCCGTGCACGAGCCGGTCGGGCAGTGGGCCGCGGGCAAGCGGGCGCTGGTGATCGGCGCCGGCTCGATGTCCTCGCTGGCCGCCGCCACGCTGGCCCGGGTGGGCGTCGCCGACATCGCGGTGGCGAACCGGACCGCGGAGCGGGCGCAGCGTCTCGCCGAGATTCTGGTTGCCTCGGGCACCGGTGTGACGGCGCGGGCCGTGACCATGGGCGCGGTCGCCGAGGAACTGACACGTGTTGACGTCGTCGTGTCCTGTACGGGCGCGACGGGCCTGGTGCTGAGCGCGGACGACGTGCTCGCCGCGGTGTCCGGCGACCCGACGGCGGAGCTCCTCCCGGTCGGCGCCGTCGCGCAGACCGCCGGGGCGCAGACCGCCGGGGCGCGGGTCGCCGTCGCGCGGGTCGCGGAGCCGGCCGGTGGCGACGTACTGGCCCGGCTGGTCGCGGTCGCGGAGGCCGGGCGGCGCATCGCCGACGCCGGCGCCGTACGGACCATCCCGGCCGCCGAGCCCGACGGCTGCCCGCTGGGGCTGGACGCGCCCGCCGGTGACGGCCGGGCCGCGCTGACCGGCGTCGACGCGGGCTCGCTCGAACTGCACGGAACCTGGGCCGACCAGGGCGAGGCCGCCGCCCAGCGGCAGCCCCGCCGGGCGGCGCGCAGCCGGGCGGACGGCGCGCCCGTACGCCTGGCGCTGCTGGACCTGGCCATGCCGCGGGACATCGACGCCGCCGTGCACCGGATTCCCGGGGTCCGGCTGGTCGACATCGAGTCGCTGGCGGAGACCTCCGCCGACGCCCCGATGGCGGCCGACGTGGACGCCGTACGTGGGATAGTCACGGAGGAAGTGGCCGCGTTCGGGGCCGCCCAGCGGGCCGCGCACATCACGCCCACCGTCGTCGCCCTGCGGGCGATGGCCGCCGAGGTCGTCGCCATGGAGGTGGCGCGGCTCGACGGACGGGTACCCGATCTCGACGAACGGCAGCGGGCCGAGGTCACCCAGACCGTGCGCCGCGTCGTCGACAAGCTCCTCCACGCGCCGACCGTGCGCGTCAAGCAGCTCGCGAGCGAGCCCGGCGGCGCCGGGTACGCGGAGGCGCTGCGCGAACTCTTCGACCTCGACCCTCAGACGGTGGCTTCCGTCAGCCGGGCGGACGCGGCCGATCCGAAGAACGACGACCCAGGACGGGCATCATGAACACACGTCCCGACCGGCCCCTCAGGCTCGGAACGCGGCGGAGCAAGCTGGCCATGTCCCAGTCCGGGCACGTCGCCGAGGCGGTCCGGGCGGTCACCGGCCGAGCCGTGGAACTCGTGGAGATCACGACCTACGGTGACGTGTCCCGGGAGCACCTCTCGCAGATCGGCGGCACCGGCGTGTTCGTCACCGCGCTGCGCGAGGCGCTGGTGCGCGGCGAGGTCGACTTCGCCGTGCACTCGCTGAAGGACCTGCCGACGGCGCAGCCCGACGACCTGGTCATCGCGGCCATGCCGAAGCGTGAGGACGCGCGCGACGCGCTCGTCGCCCGCGACGGCCTGACCTTCGAGCAGCTGCCCGACGGCGCGCGGATCGGCACCGGTTCGCCGCGGCGCACCTCGCAGCTCCACGCGTACGCCAACAGCCTGGGCAAGCGGATCGAGACCGTCGCCATCCGCGGCAACGTCGACACCCGGATCGGGTTCGTCCGCTCCGGTGAGCTCGACGCGGTCGTGCTGGCCGCCGCCGGTCTGAACCGGATCGGCCGCGGCGACGAGGCGACCGACCTGCTCGCCGTCGACAACGTGCTGCCCGCTCCCGGTCAGGGAGCCCTGGCCGTGGAGTGCCTGGCCTCCGACACGGCCCTCATCGCCGCGCTCGGCGAACTCGACGACCCGCACACCCGGGCCGCCGTGACCGCGGAGCGTTCCCTGCTCGCCGCCCTGGAGGCCGGCTGCAGCGCACCCGTGGGCGCGCTCGCCGACCTGTTGGCCGACGGGCAGATTGTCAATGAAATGCGCCTGCGCGGCGTCGTCGGCACCCTCGACGGCTCGACGCTGGTGCAGCTGTCCACCACCGGACCCGTGCCCCAGTCGTATGACGAGGCCATGGCGCTCGGCCGCGAACTCGCGGACGAGATGCTGGCCAAGGGCGCGGCCGGTCTTATGGGGGAGCGATCGCTTTGAACCCCTCACGTCCGACCACCTCCGCTTTTCCGGTCGTCGCCGCCCACGGACTCGTCACCTTCCTCGGTGCCGGCCCCGGCGACCCGGGTCTGCTGACGCTGCGCGCCGTGGAGGCGCTCGCCGCCGCGGACGTACTGATCGCCGAGCCCGAGGTGCTCGACGTCGTACGGACCCATGCGCGGGCGGGCATCGACACGCCGCAGCTGACGGTTGCTGACGAGCTGTCAGCCGCCGCCGGGGTCCCGGTGATCCGCGACGCCGCCAATCTTGTCATGGAGGCCGCGCGGTCCGGCAGGCGGGTCGTCCGAGCCGTCACCGGCGACCCCGGGCTCGACGGGAACGCGTCCGGCGAGATGCTGGCCTGCGCCGCTGAGGGGATCCCCTTCGAGGTGGTGCCCGGTGTCGCGACGGCCGTCGGCGTCCCCGCGTACGCGGGTGTCCCGCTGCGCGGTGAGCAGGGCGCGGACGTCCGCTTCGTGGACGCGCGGCACGCGTCGGCGCAGTGCTGGAGCGAGGCGGGCGCCAGCGGTGGCCGCCTCGTGGTCACGGCGACGCTGGAGACGGTGTCGGCCGCGGCCGCCGAGCTGGTGGCCGCGGGCCGCAAGCCGGAGACCCCGCTGACGGTGACCGTCGGCGGTACGACGACCCGGCAGCGCACCTGGAGCGCGACCCTCGGCACGATCGCCCAGGTGTTCAAGCAGGGCAAGGTGCTCCCGTCGCCCGAGGGCGCGCGCCCGGTGATAGCCGTGGTCGGTGAGCAGGGCGCCGCCGCGCGGCGCGAGGAGATGGCCTGGTTCGAGTCGAAGCCGCTGTTCGGCTGGCGGGTCCTCGTACCGCGTACGAAGGAGCAGGCCGCTTCGCTCTCCGACCAGCTGCGTTCGTACGGCGCGGTGCCGCACGAGGTGCCGACGATCGCCGTGGAGCCGCCGCGCACCCCGCAGCAGATGGAGCGGGCCGTCAAGGGGCTCGTCACGGGCCGCTACGAGTGGATCGCCTTCACCTCCGTCAACGCGGTGAAGGCGGTGCGGGAGAAGTTCGAGGAGTACGGGCTCGACGCGCGCGCGTTCGCGGGCATCAAGGTCGCCGCGGTGGGCGAGCAGACGGCGGCCTCGCTGGTCGAGTTCGGTGTGAAGCCGGACCTGGTGCCGAGCGGTGAGCAGTCGGCGGCGGGTCTGCTGGAGGACTGGCCGCCCTACGATCCGGTCTTCGACCCGATCGACCGGGTGTTCCTGCCGCGTGCGGACATCGCGACGGAGACGCTCGTGGCCGGGTTGATAGAGCTGGGCTGGGAGGTCGACGACGTCACCGCCTATCGGACGGTGCGGGCGTCGCCGCCGCCGGCCGATACGCGGGAGGCGATCAAGGGGGGCGGGTTCGACGCCGTGCTCTTCACTTCGTCGAGCACCGTGCGGAACCTGGTCGGGATCGCGGGCAAGCCGCACAACGTGACCGTCATCGCGTGTATCGGGCCGGCGACGGCCAAGACCGCGGAGGAGCACGGGCTGCGTGTGGACGTGCTGTCGCCGGAGCCGTCGGTGTCGAAGCTGGCGGAGGCGCTGGCCGCTTACGGGGAGGCCCGTCGGGAGGCCGCGAAGCAGGCCGGCGAGTCGGTGTCGCGGCCGAGCGAGCGGCGGCCGGGGGCGCGGCGGCGTCGTACGACGTGAGCGCCTTAGACGGGCCGGCCCGCGGCCGGGTACGGGTGGTGCGGAGGGGTTCGGGCGCGGGATGCGCTCGGGCCCCTTTCCGTTGCCGGGGGTGCCCCGTTCGGACGGGCGCCCACCGCCCGAAAGGCCCCTGAGCAGCTGGGATACGTTGTGCGTTTCATCGAGGCGGCAACGACGGGGAAAACCGAATGACGCAGAATCCAGGGTGGGGATCCGGACATCACGGCGGTTGGGGCGGATATCCGCCGCCCCCGACCGCCAAGCCCGGAGTGATCCCGCTGCGGCCGCTGGGTGCGGGCGACATCATCAGCGGGTCGTTCTCGACCCTCGGCCGCTACTGGAAGCAACTGGGCGGCGTCTTCCTGGCCGTCCACGGCATCTGGTTGCTGATCGTCGTCGCGGCCGTGGGCATCGCCTTCGCCGCGGTGCACGAGCACGTCGCCCCCGTTTTCGACGTGACCGACGGCCGGGCGCCGGATCGCGAACATCTGACGCCGATCCTCATCGCGGGCGCCACGCTCCTGGTCCTGCTGGTCGTTCTCGGAATCACGTCGCTGGCGCTCTCGGTCTCGCTCCATCAGACCGTCCTGCGGAACGCGGTCCTCGGCCGTCCCGTCGCCTTCCGCGCGCTGTGGCGGGCGACCTGGCGGCGGGCACCCGCGGTGGCCGGCACGGTCGTTCTCTCCGGACTGATCGCCGCCGCCCCGATGCTCGTCGTCATGGCGGTCTGGCTGCCCATGACCATCGCCGGCGCGGCGGACGATTCCCCACCCGGGACGGTCGTACTGCTGCCGTTCCTCCTGATCCTCACCATGCCACTGATGGTCTGGCTCACCACGCTGTTCGGCCTGGCGCCGGCCGCCGCAGTGATGGAGCCGGCCGGGCCCGTCACCGCGCTGCGCCGCTCGGCGCGCCTGGTCAAGGGCGACTGGTGGCGCGTCTTCGGCGTCACCCTGCTCGCCGGCCTCATCGCGGGGCTGTTCGCGTGGCTGATCCAGCTGCCGTTCCACCTCGTCGCCCTGTTCACGCTGATTCCGGCGGTGTCCGACATACCCGAGGGCGGGGTTCCCCCGGTCGGCGCGCTCTTCCTCTCCGTCCTGCTCGTGCTGGTCGGCGGGATCGCCGGCCAGCTGGTCCAGACCGGCTTCGTGCAGTTGGTCAGCGGTCTGTTGTACGTCGACCTGCGGATCCGGCGCGAGGGCCTGGCCGCGGAACTCCTCCGCGCGGTCCAGGCCGGTCCGGCCGCTCCCGTGCCGTCGTCGCCGGTCGGCTGACCCGACGCACACGGCCGACACCGCGCCCCCGGTCACCCCGGGGGACGGGGCCGGCCTTCCGGCGGGGCCGGGCGACGGCGATCATCGGCGCAAGGATCGGCGGAGGGGGACTCGTGGACGAGTTGGATGCTCGGCTGGTGGGCGCGGTGGGCGCGGGGGACGCGGATGCCGTGCGGGAGTTGCTGGAGGCGGGCGCGGACCCTGACGCGGTGGGCGGGGACGGGCTGCCGGTGTTGTGCGCGGCGGTGAGCGCGTACGCGGTGGAGACCGTACGGGCGTTGGTCGAGGGCGGTGCGCGGCCGGACCGGGTGCCGGCGGACGGTACGACCCCGCTGCTGCGGGCCGTCGAGGGTGGTTCTCCGGCCGTGTGGGACGCGTTCCTGTCGGCGGACGTGAGGGAGCGGCTGTCGGAGGGGGAGCGGGTACGGCTGCTGGGGGCGGCCCGGCGGTGGTACGAGGCCGGCGCCGAGGCGGAGTTGCGGCGGCTGACGGGGGCGGAGGGGCCGGCGCGGGTGGAGGTGGTCGCGGAGGGCGAGTTCGCCCGGGTCGAGGAGATCACCCTCGGCGGGCGGACCGTGCGGGGTGGTCACGGGGCCGTTCTGACCCGCATGGAGTGGGAGTTCCGGATCCTGGCGCCGGTGGACGAGTTGATGGGCCGGGCGGTGCGGTTCGAGGACGAGGACCACGTCGACCGGTCGGCGGTGGACTGGATTCTTCTGGTGCGGGAGAGCGCGGAGACCTGGTTGCAGGTGGTGGAGCACCACCGGCACCCCTTGCCCGCGCATCGGGCGTTCGTCGCCGACTTCCTGAGCATGGGCGACATGGGGTGGGTGGTCGCGCACCCCCGCTGGTACGAGAAGCAGCGGTTCGCGCTGCTCCCCGGGTGGGCGGAGGTGGAGCCGGACGGAGGGGTGCTGGCGCTCGTGCTGGGCCTGCTCTGCGCCGACGAGCATCCACGGGCGCGGGAGTTCGGGCTGCGGTACGCCGGGCATCCGGACCCGAGGGTGCGGCGGCGGGTGCCGCCGCTGTTCCTCCGGCCGCTCGACCACGAGACGGCGCGGGTGGTGCAGGACCTCGGGCGGGACGTCGACGCCGGGGTGCGGGCGGCCGCGGCGGAGGCGCTGGCGTGGGAGCCGCTGAGACAGTCGGAGCGGGAGGTGCTGTTCGCCCTGCTTCGGGACGAGGATCCGCAGGTCAGGGAGCGGGCCGTGTACGCGGCCGGTCACGGGTCCGACCGCTCGCCGGCCATCGCCGAGGCGTTGATGGAGCTGCTCGACGTCGGGGACCAGGACGCCCGGCTCGGGGTCGCCTACGCCCTGTCCCTGCGCGACGACCCGCACACGCGGGAGGCGTACGCGCGGGTGGGACCGCTCGGCCCGGAGCTGGTGGGTGACCACCGGGCGGACGGCCTGTGGCGGTGGGAGCACAGGAACGCGGGCGGGGGGTGAGGGCGGGATCGGGGTGGGGCCGTTTGGTGTGATCCACGTCCCATCGGGGCCTGCGGCCCGTTTGCCGGCGCTGTGATCGCGCAGGCGGGAGGGCTGGAACACTCCCGAGGAAAGGACCGTCCATGGCGGCTCCCCGCCCCCCGAAGACGGCCGACCCCGAAGCCGTGAAGCGTCACCCCGGGCTTTTTCGTGCGATCCGGCAGCGCCAGAACCCCCGGCTGCGCCGGACGGACATCACCGTCACGGACGACCGCGCGGTCAAGCGGGCCGTGAAGGCGGCCTCGCTCGGCAACGCCATGGAGTGGTTCGACTTCGGGATCTACTCCTACCTGGCCGTCACCCTGGGGCAGGTCTTCTTCCCGTCGGGGAGCGGGACCACGCAGCTGTTGTCCTCGTTCGCGACGTTCGCGGTGGCGTTCCTGGTGCGGCCGCTGGGCGGGATGTTCTTCGGTCCGCTGGGGGACCGGTGGGGGCGAAAGCGGGTGCTGGCCCTCACCATGATCCTGATGGCGGTGGGCACGTTCGCCATCGGCCTGATCCCCTCGCACGACGCGATCGGCCTGTGGGCCCCGGCCCTGCTGATCCTGTTCCGGATGGTCCAGGGCTTCTCGACCGGCGGGGAGTACGGCGGCGCCTCGACCTTCATCGCCGAGTACGCGCCCGACCGGCGCCGGGGGTTCTTCGGGAGCTTCCTCGAATTCGGCACCCTGGCCGGGTACGTGGGCGCGGCCGGGCTCGTGACCACGCTGTACGCGCTGCTCGACGACGGGCAGATGCTGTCCTGGGGCTGGCGCGTGCCGTTCCTCATCGCCGGACCCCTCGGTCTGGTGGGCCTGTACCTGCGGATGCGGTTGGACGAGACGCCGGCCTTCCAGAAGCTGGAGGGCGGCGCGGCCGTGCGGGCGAGCGAGGCCGCCGACGGCGTGGAGACGATCGGCAAGGGTGACCTCGCGCGGATCTTCCGCGAGCAGTGGCGGGCGCTGATCCTGTGCAGCTGCCTGGTCGGGGCGTACGGCATCACCGACTACATGGTGCTGTCGTACATGCCGACCTATCTGTCGGACGAGCTGGGTTACAGCGAGACGCACGGCCTGCTGATCCTGATCGCGGTCATGCTCTTCCTGATGCTGCTGATCAGCCGGGTCGGCGCGCTCTCCGACCGCTTCGGCCGCAAGCCGGTGCTGATGGCGGGCATGGCCGGGTTCCTCGTGCTGTCCCTGCCGGCGTTCCTGCTGATCGGCCAGGGCAGCATTCCCGCCGTCACCGCGGGGATGCTGATGCTGGGCCTGTCGCTGCTGTGCATGCTCGGCACGATGTCCGCCGCCCTGCCGGCGCTCTTCCCCACCCGGGTCCGTTACGGCTCGCTGTCCGTGGGCTACAACCTGGCGACGTCGGTCTTCGGCGGTACGACCCCGCTGGTGATCACCGCGCTGATCGGCTGGACCGGCTCCAACCTGATGCCGGCCTACTACGCGATGGGCGCGGCCCTGGTCGGCCTCATCGCGGTGGCGTGCATGAAGGAGACCGCCGGCCAACCCCTGGACGGGTCGCCGCCGGCCGTCGAGACGGACGAGGAGGCGGCCGAGCTGTGCGCGGCCCAGTCCCCGACACCGAGGTTCTGAGCCCGGCCGCCCCCCTGCCGCTGGGACCTAGACGCGCACCCAGCGGGTGAGGTCGGCCCAGGCGGCGGGGGTGAGGGCGAGCGTCGGCCCGTCGCTGACCTTGGAGTCCCGGACGTGGACCGTGTCGGCGCAGGTGCAGATGGCGACCTCGACGCAGGCGTCACTGGCCTCGTTGCTGTGGGAGGACTTGTGCCAGGTGACGGCGATCTCTACGCAGTCGCCGCCCTCGCTGGCGCTGTAGGAGGACTTTCGCCAGGAGACAGCGACTTCGAGACACTGGCCGCCCTCGCTGCCGCTGTAGCTGGACTTGAACCACTTGAGTGGGGTGCTCATGACTCTCCTAGCAGCCGGTCCAACAGGTCCTTCGTCTCTGCAAAGTTGAGGGCCTGTGACCGGAGCATCGCATACTTCTGAGTGAGGATGCTGACCTCGTTCGGGTCGCGCACGAGGAAGCTTCCGCGCTGGGTTTCCGAGTAGGCGAGGTGCTGGAACTCGGGAGTCTCCAGGAGGGTGAACGGGCCGTCGAGGCCTGCGTGTGCGGTGATGCCGAGAGGGAGTACCTGCATCGAGGTGGTTGGCAGGTCGGCGCAGGCCCGCAGGTGGCCCAGCTGCTCCCGGTACACCTCGTCGCCGCCGATCCGGTCGCGCAGGGCGGGTTCCCAGATGATGAAGCTGAGGGTCGGCGGGACCGGCCGGGTGAGGATTTTCTGGCGATGGATGCGGCGGGCGGTCTGGCGCTCGATCTTCTCCGTGCCGAAGAAGGGCACGCGGCAGCCGAGCACCGCGCGGGCGTAGTTCTCGGTCTGGAGCAGACCCGGCACGGTCAGCGTGTCGTACCAGGACAGGGCGAGGGCCTCGGCCTCCCGTTCCATGTACTCCTCCGCCCACGCCGGGACCGTGTCGACCTCCGGCATCCGGTTCGCCGCGACCGTCAGGAGTCCGGGGAGGCCCAGGACGCGGTCCATCTTCTCGGCGACGTTGGGCATGAGGGTGCGCCTGCCCTGTTCGATCGAGGCGACGGTCTCCATGTCGATGTGCAGCGCCTCGGCGAAGGCGCGTTGGGTCAGTCCTGCGGCGACTCGTGCGGCGGCGACCAGGGCGCCGACCATCTTCATCGCGGTCTCGTTGGGCCGTGGCCTCTTGCGTGGTGGCATGCCTGTGAACTCCCCGCGTACGCATGCGAGATACCGGTACGGACCCGTACTCATGAAGGAGTACGGGTTGCTCGCCTCCCTCACGCTAGTCACGCACGGCGACCATCGACCCGTGAACGTGGAAATCCATCCGGCCCTGCTGCGCGAGCGGTTCTACCCCCGCAGCCGCCAAACCGTCCGCTCTGCCAGGGAGTTCGCGGGGGTGACACTGCATGCGTGGGGTGTCACATGCCGTCGGGATGACGTGTTGCTCTGCGTGAGCGAGCTGGCGACCAACGCCCTGCTGCACGGCGTCCCGGCCGGGCGGGGCTACCGGTTGCGGATGCTGCGGTTCGGGGGCGTCGTGCGGGTCGAGGTGCACGACAGCGGGGGTGGTCGGCCGCGCGTCGAGGAGCGGGATGCGGGGGCCGAGGGCGGGCGGGGGCTGGTGCTCGTGGCGGGGGTCGCGGATCGGTGGGGGGTCGGGGCGCGGGTGCCGGGCAAGGTGGTGTGGTGCGAGTTCGGGGTCGGGGCGTCCGGCGCGGGGCGGGCCGGTGGCAGCGCCTAGGCTGGGTTCCGACTGCTGTCGATGCTCGAAGAGGCGACTGAGAATGAGCGCGTACGGATCCTTTCCCGGCTCGCGGCCCCGCCGGCTGCGCACCACCCCGGCCATGCGGCGCATGGTCGCGGAGACGCGGCTGCACCCCTCGGACCTGATCCTGCCCGCGTTCGTGCGCGAGGGGATCTCCGAGCCGCTGGCCATTTCCGCGATGCCGGGCGTCGTCCAGCACACCCGGGACACGCTGCGGAAGGCCGCCGCGGAGGCCGTCGAGGCGGGCGTCGCGGGCATCATGCTCTTCGGCGTGCCGGCCGATGAGAACAAGGACGCGCGCGGCACCGCCGGCACCGAGCCGGACGGGATCCTCCAGCTCGCGATCCGTGACGTGAAGGCGGAGGTCGGGGACGATCTCGTGATCATGTCCGACCTGTGTCTGGACGAGTACACCGACCACGGGCACTGTGGCGTCCTGGACGAGCACGGGCGGGTCGACAACGACGCCACGCTGGAGCGGTACGCGGAGATGGCGCAGGTCCAGGCCGACGCGGGCGTCCACGTCGTGGGGCCGAGCGGGATGATGGACGGCCAGGTCGGCGTCGTCCGTGACGCGCTGGACGAGACGGGCCACGAGGACGTGTCGATCCTCGCCTACACGGCGAAGTACTCGTCGGCGTTCTACGGGCCGTTCCGCGAGGCCGTCGCGTCGAGCCTCCAGGGCGACCGCAAGAGCTACCAGCAGGACCCGGCCAACGCCCGCGAGTCGCTGCGGGAGCTGGCGCTGGACCTGGAGGAGGGCGCCGACATGGTCATGGTCAAGCCCGCCGGGCCGTACCTGGACATCCTGTACCGGGTCGCGCAGGCGGTCGACGTACCGGTGGCGGCGTACCAGATCAGCGGCGAGTTCGCGATGATCGAGGCCGCCGCGGAGAAGGGCTGGATCGAGCGCGACCGGGCCATCCTGGAGACCCTGCTCGGCATCAAGCGGGCGGGCGCGGACACGATCCTGACGTACTGGGCGACCGAGGTCGCCGGTTGGCTGCGCCAGGAGCGCTGAGTCAGGTGTGCGCGGAAGGCCCCCGGATCCGGTCCGGGGGCCTTCCGCGTGTCGTTGCGGGGTCGTGCGGGCGGGCGCACCCTGGAGGGAGAGGCCGACTGTGGAGGTGGTCCGCGATGCCCACGCTCGTCGGATGGCATGTCGAGATGGAGTTCTCCGAGGAGGGCCACCGCACCGGCGCGGCGGCGATGCTCCGGCTCGCTGACGGCTCCGAAATGAGGGCGCGCGGCTACGCCATGCGCCACCCGTCCGATCCGGAACAGTTGCGGGTCGGCGAGGAGATCGCGGGTGCGCGTGCGCTCATGGATCTCGCGTCCCAGATGTTGCAGAAGGCGCACACCGAGATCGACGAGGCCACGGGCCGGCATTCCCACCCGCTGTAGCGGCGCCGAGCCGACGGGCCCCTGCCGGACCTCGGGGTTCGGCAGGGGCCCGTCCGTGCGGGTCAGCGGGTGCGGCGTTCGAACAGCGTCGCCGACAGGACGACGGCCAGGGCGAGGATGCCGGCGCACCAGATCAGCGCCACCCAGGGGGAGTTGCCCGCCGGCTGGTCCAGCAGGAGGGCGCGCAGGGACTCGATGACCGGGGTCAGCGGCTGGTGGTCGGCGAAGCCGTGGAGCCAGCCGGGCATCGTGTCGATGGGGACGAACGCGCTGGACGGGTAGGGCAGGAACATCATCAGGAAGGTGAAGCCCCCGGCCGCCTCCGGGGTTTTGGCCAGCAGGCCGAGCGCCGCCGCGAGCCAGGAGATGGCCGTGATGTACGCGAGCAGCAGCCCGGCCGCCGCGAGGAAGCCGAGGGGGCCCGCCTGCGGCCGGAAGCCGATGGCGAGGGCCACGGCGAGGACGAGGGCGGTGGAGATCAGGTTGCGGGCCACGGAGGCCGCGACGTGTCCGGCCAGGATCGGGACGCCGCCGACGTCCAGGGAGCGGAGCCGGTCCACGACGCCGTTGCGCATGTCGTCGGCGACGGCGACGGCGGTGCTCGCCGCGCCGAAGCCGGCGCACAGCAGCATGGCGCCGGGGACCACGTACGTGACGTACGCGGTGCCGGTGTCGATGGCGCCGCCGAAGAAGTAGACGAAGATCAACATCAGCATGACGGGCAGCATCAGGGCGGTGATCAGGGCGTCCGGCTGTCGGCTGCTGATGCGCAGGCTGCGGCCGGTCAGGGCGACGGCGGTGGGGGCGAAGGCGGTGGGGGTCGTCACGGAGTTGCTCCCGTCAGGGTGAGGAACACGTCGTCGAGGGTGGCCGTGCGCAGGGCGAAGCGGTCGATGCCGGTGCGGTCGGGGTCGACCTCGTCGAGCAGCGCCCGGACGTGGGCGGCGGTGCCGTCGGTGGGCAGGCCGAGGACGAGCTCGTCCGGTACGAGGTGCACCGCGCGCGGGGCCAGCGCGTCGTAGGCGCTCCGGTCGGTCAGGGTGAGGTCGAGGCGGTGTCCGGCGACGCGGGACTTGAGTTCCGCCGGGGTGCCCTCGGCCGCGATCCGCCCGTCGGCGAGCAGCGCGACGCGGTCGGCGAGCCGGTCGGCCTCCTCCAGGTACTGGGTGGTGAGCAGCACGGTCGTGCCGTCGGCGCGCAGTTCGCGTACGAGGTCCCAGAGGTCCTGGCGGCTGTGCGGGTCCAGGCCGTTGGTCGGCTCGTCGAGGAAGAGCACCTCGGGGCGGGAGACGAGGCTCGCGGCGAGGTCGAGGCGGCGGCGCATGCCGCCCGAGTACGTCTTCGCGGTGCGGTCGGCGGCTTCGGTGAGTCCGAAGCGTTCGAGGAGTTCGGTGGCCCGGGCGCGGGCGCGGGGGGCGCTCAGGCCGCTGAGGCGGCCCATCATGCGCAGGGTCTCGGCGCCGGTGCGGAGCTCGTCGACGGCGGCGAACTGGCCCGCGAGGCTGATGCGTTCGCGGACGCGGGCCCGTTCGGTGGTGACGTCGTACCCGGCGACGCGGGCGGTGCCCGAGTCGGGGGTGGTGAGGGTGGCCAGGAGGCGGACGGTGGTGGTCTTGCCGGCGCCGTTGGGGCCGAGGAGTGCCAGGACGCTGCCGCGCGGGACGGCGAGGTCGATGCCGTCGAGGACGCGGAGGGCGCCGTAGGACTTGGTGAGGGTGGTGGCCCGGATACCGAGGGCGGTCGTGGTCATGGGGGACCGCGCTCCCTTCTTCGCTTCTTCTGCGTATGGGTTACGCGCTTCTGTGTAAGTAATACACAGAACTAGGATGTGGGTCAACGATCCGGGAAGGAGGGTGGGCGACATGACGCGGGAACCTGCGGACGATCCGGCGCGGGACACCGGCCTTCCGGCGAGCCTGGAGGTGGCCTGGGGACTGCGCGAGCGCCCCGCCAAGGGCCCCCGGCCCACCCTCACCCTCACGAAGATCGTGGACGCCGCCGTCGCGCTCGCCGCCGCCGAGGGAACCGACGCCGTGTCCATGGGCCGCGTCGCCAAGGAACTCGGCGTCTCCACGATGTCCCTCTACCGGTACGTCACGGCCAAGGAGGAGCTCTACATCCTCATGTCCGACGCCGGAGTCGGCACCCCGCCCGAGCCCGCCGGGGAACCCGGCGAGGGCTGGCGCGCGCTGGTGTCGCAGTGGGCGTACGCGCAGCGCGCCGTGCTGATGGCCAACCCCTGGATCCTGCGGATCCCGCTCACCGGAGCGCCCGTCAGCCCCAACCAGCTGGCCTGGATGGAACGCGGGCTCGCCGCGCTGGCCGACACCGGACTCGACGAGGGCGAGAAGATCTCGGCGATCATCCTGATCGGCGGGCTGGTGCGCAACGAGGCCACCATGGCCGCCGACATGATGGACGCCATCATGAAATCCGGGGTCGCCCCCGACCAGGTGATGGCCCGCTACCTGCGCACGCTGCGTCTGATGACCGGCCCCGACACGCATCCGGCGGTGACGCGCCTGCTGGACTCCGACGCGTTCTCCGGCTCCGACGAGCCTGACTTCCAGTTCGCCTTCGGCCTCGGCCGCGTACTGGACGGCCTCGCCGCGCTGATCGGTGAGCGGTCCGCGCGGTAGGCGGGCGGCGGGAGGGCTTCGGGGCGGGCCGGTCGGGCGGGCGCGGCGCGCCGTGCGCCGTGTGCCGTGGTCGGCACGGCGGTGGGGGCGGGGCCTCCGGGGAGCGGCGGTACCGGAGGCCCCGTCACGATGCCGCTGGGGGTGGGGCGCCGGTCAGGCCGGCTGCTCCGGGGCGCTCGCCGTGATCACCGCGAACGGGCCGCCCTGCGGGTCGGTGAGGACCGCCATGCGGCCCACCGGCATGTCGAAGGCCGGGGCGAGGACGTTGCCCCCGGCGCGGGTCGTGGCCGCCTGGATCTCGTCGACGCTGTCGACCTGGAAGTACGGCAGCCAGTTGGGCGGCGTACCGGGCGGCAGGTTGTCGAGGTTCATCATCCCGGCGACCGCGCGCCCGCCGACCTTGAACTCCGTGTACCCCTCGGTGCCCGGCATCTCGGACGCGGCGGTGGTGACGGGCAGGACCGACGCGTAGAACGCGGAGGCGGCGGCGATGTCACCGGTGGTCAACTCGTTCCAGATGAGGGCGCCGTGCTCGTTGACGATGCCCGCGCCGTCGAACGTGCCGGGCTCCCACAGACCGAAGACGGCGCCGGTCGGATCGGCGACGACGGCCATCCGTCCGAGGTCCATGACGCCCATCGGGCCCATCATGACGGTGCCGCCGGCGTCGGTGACGGACTTGAGGGTCGAGTCGATGGCGTCGGTGGACAGGTACGTCGTCCACACGGTCGGCGGCAGCGGGTCGGGGACGGTGCCGTCCGGGTTCAACGCCTTCATGATCCCGGCCACGGGCTTGCCCTTGAGGGTGCAGACGGAGTAGCCGCCCTGCTCGGCCGGGCCGACCTCGCCCTGCCAGCCGAAGAGGTCGCAGTAGAAGTCGAGGGCCGCCTGCTGGTCGGGGACGAACAGGTCGATCCAGCAGGGAGTGCCGGGCTTGTAGGGGCCGTTCATGTCGGGCACGGATGCCTCCGGATGGCGCGGGGGGCGGCCGAGCCGCCCTTCGGGGGAGGGACGGCCCGTCCCCTACCCGGACGATGGGGGACGAACCGGGCCGTACGGGTGACGGGCGCCTGGCCGGCGGGTGGTGAGGGGCCGCCTGCCGCCTGGCGGCGGTGGGTACGGGGTGCTCGCGCGTGGTGCCGCGCGTGGTGCCGCGTTGCGTCGTGCTTGGCGGTGGCGGCGTGGGTGGTGCGGGCCCGCCGGGCGGCCGGGGTGGTGCCGGATTGCCTGGCGTCGGCTGGTGGGAGTGCCGGGCCGGGCGGTCGCCCGTGGGTGGTGCCGTCCGGGGGTGGTGTGTGTGTCGGGTGATGCCGGGTTCGGCGCATGGCCGTCGGGTGGTGAGGGGCGGCGGCCCCCGGGTGGTGTCGGAGTGGCTGGGGGCCGCCGTGGGGTGGTGCCGGGTGACCGGCGGTGGGCGTCAGGTGGTGGTGCGGCGGCGGTGGCGGCCCGTGCCGGCCGCGAGTGCCGCTCCGAGGGCCAGGGTGAGGCCGGCGCCGTTCAGGGCCCAGCCCGTGGCGCTGCCGGTGGCGGCGAGTTCGCCCGACGGCGGGTCGCCGATCGGCTGGAGGCCGCCGTTGGGCACCGGGGCGTTCCCCGAGCCGCCGGTGCCGGGGATGCTGCCGCCCGTGCCGCCCGTGCTGCCTGTGCCGCCCGTGCTGCCTGTGCCGGGGGTGCCGCCCGGTGTGCCACCGGCGTTGCCGCCCGGGACCCCGCCGGGAGTGCCGCCGGGCGTACCACCAGGGTCGCCGCCAGGAGTGCCGCCGGGCGTACCGCCGGGATCGCCGCCCGGGGTCCCGCCGGGGTTCCCACCCGGCGTACCGCCGGGAGTGCCGCCGGGGTCGCCGCCCGGAGTCCCGCCGGGCGTACCACCCGGGTCGCCGCCGGGAGTGCCGCCGGGGTCGCCGCCGGGGGTCCCGCCGGGTGTACCACCCGGGTCGCCGCCGGGAGTGCCGCCGGGGTCGCCGCCGGGGGTCCCGCCGGGTGTACCACCCGGGTCACCGCCGGGGGTCCCGCCGGGATCTCCACCCGGGGTGCCCCCCGGCGTCCCGCCCGGGTTCCCGCCCGGCGTGCCGCCCGGGTCGCCGCCCGGGGTGGGGGTCGGGGTGAGGAGGGTGGTCAGGTGGCGGGGGGAGCGGGAGCCGGCCCACGGGGGTGGGGTTTCCGCGTCCACCTGGGACGTGCCCCAGGAGAAGAAGGACACCGAGCCGGTCGGGGTGTCGGCGGCGAAGCGAACGCGGACCGGGACGTCGAAGGTCTCGCCGGCCGCGATCGGGCCCTGGGTGAGACCGGCCGCGTAGAAGAAGCCGCCCTCCTCGGAGAGGACCTCGACGGGCTGCCAGGTCACCGCGCCGTCGGTGCCGGTGCGTTGGACCTCGACCGTGATCTGCGAGGCCTGCATGGCGACGAAGTCCGGCCGGGCCATGACCAGTCCCAGGTTGAACGCGGCCAGCGCGCCCTTCCCGCCGTTGTCCACACGCACCGAGAGGTTCGTCCAGTCGCCGCCCGCCCGCACGCTCTCCGGTACGCCGCTCACCGTCAGCGCGGGGCCGGTGACGTAGACCGGGTCCTCGTCGCCGCCGGTCGCGCCGGTGATCCTGGTCGGGTACGCGGACGTGGGGGAGGTGCCGGTGGAGTTGCCGACCCGGCTCTTCCCGTCCGACGTCAGGTCGAACAGCACCACCGGGGTGTCCGCCGCGAAGCTGATCCGTACGTCGATCGTGCGGACCTGCCCGGCCGGCACGGACGCCGAGGTGCCCAGGGCGTAGCCCAGGGCGGGCGCCGCGCCCGGGTCGTCCACGGGCGCGGCCGGCTGCCAGACGCCGTCGGCCGTCCGGTACTCGACCTTGACGTGGGCGGACGTGAACGCCCCCGCGGCCTGCGCCACGCCCAGCTCCGGCGTGTACCCGGGCACGGCGACGTGCCCCGAGTTGTCGACGGTCACCGTGAGCGGCGTCCAACTGCCGTCGGCCGGGAAGCCGCCCTGCGGGATGCCCTGGACGGTGACCTCGGGCCCCATCAGGATCCGGGCCGACGTCTCCTCGGCCGTCTCGGACGGCTCCGAGGCTTCCGCCGTTTCCGCCGTTTCCGGCGCCTCCGCGGTTGCCGACGGTACGGACGAGGAGGCCGCGGGCTGGGCCGGCACGGCCGCTGCCGCCACCGGGACCGGGACCGGGACCGGCGCGGGCGCCACCGCCTCGGCCGGAGCTTCCGCGGCCGGAGCTTCCGCCGCCGGAGCCGGAGCCTCCGCCGCCCCCTCCGGCTTCGGCGTTCCGTCCTCCGCCGGCAAGGCGTCCGGCACGGTCACCGATGGTTGGTCTTCGGCCATCGCCGGCGCCGCCATCAGCAGTGTTTGACCCGCCACCGCCGCGGCGGCCGCCACGGCCATGCGCTTGAGCTGCATGTTCTTTCCTCCCCGGGCTCCGAACGCACGCCCGGACCCACCCCAAACCCCTTGGAACGCGCCCAGGTTAGTGAGACGGAAGGAGCCGGCGGGGAGATATGGAAATCAGAAATGCGTACGGCCCCGGCAGCGGGTGCCGGGGCCGTACGCATTCACCCGGCCGTGTGCGCCGGGCCGTTGTCAGAGCTTCTCGGGGGTGCGGATCCCGAGGAGTGACATGCCCTTGTTGAGGGTGCGGGCGGTCAGCTCGCACAGGAACAGCCGGTTCTCACCGACGACGAGCTCCGGCTGCGGCTTCACGACCGGGCACTCCGTGTAGAACGTCGTGAACAGCGACGCCAACTGGTACAGGTACGCGGCCACCTTGTGCGGCGCGTACTCCGCGGCCGCCTCCTCCACGAGCGCCCCGAACGCGTCCAGGTGCAGACCCAGCGCCCGCTCCGCCGGGGCCAGTTCCAGCTCCGGGTGGGCCACCGGCGAACGGTCGCCCGCGTTGCGCAGGATGGACCGGATGCGGGCGTACGCGTACTGGAGGTACACGGACGTGTCACCGGTCAGCGAGACCATCTGGTCCAGGTCGAACTTGTAGTCCCGCGCGGCTGAGGTGGACAGGTCCGCGTACTTGACCGCGCCGATCCCGACCTGGAGACCGTTCTCGACGATCTCCTCCTCGGTGAGCAGACCGCGCTCCGCGTCCTTGTCGCGGACCACGGTGGTCGCCCGCTCCACGGCCTCGTCGAGCAGGTCCACGAGCCGTACGGTCTCGCCCTCACGGGTCTTGAACGGCTTGCCGTCCTTGCCGAGGACGGTGCCGAAGGCCAGCTGGACGGCCTTGACCTCGTCGTTCAGCCAACCGGCGCGGCGGGCCGTCTCGAAGACCATCTTGAAGTGCAGGGACTGACGGGCGTCGACGACGTACAGCAGCGTCGAGGCCTTCAGGTTGCCGACGCGGTCACGGATCGCGGACAGGTCGGTCGCCGCGTAGCCGAAACCACCGTCGGACTTCTGGACGATCAGCGGGGTCGGGTTGCCGTCCTGGCCCTTGTACTCGTCGAAGAACACGCACAGCGCGCCGTTGGAGCGGACGGCGACGCCCGAGTCCTCCAGCAGCTTGCAGGTCTCCACCAGCATGTCGTTGTAGCCGGACTCGCCGACGACGTCCGCGTCCTGGATGTCCATGTCCAGCTTGTTGAAGACGGAGTAGAAGTAGATCTTCGACTCGTCCACGAACCGCTGCCACAGGGCGAGCGTCTCCGGGTCGCCGGCCTGGAGGCCGACCACGCGGGCCCGGGCCCGGGTCTTGAACTCCTCGTCGGAGTCGAAGACCGCGCGCGAGGCCTTGTACAGCCGGTTCAGGTTGGACATGGCCTCCTCGCCGGAGACCTCCTCGTCCGACTTGTGGTCCAGCTCGTGCGGGTGCTCCAGCAGGTACTGGATCAGCATGCCGAACTGGGTGCCCCAGTCGCCGATGTGGTGGCGACGCACCACGGTCTCGCCCGTGAACTCCAGGATCTCCACCATCGCGGCGCCGATCACGGCGGAACGCAGGTGGCCGACGTGCATCTCCTTCGCGACGTTCGGCTGGGCGTAGTCGATGACCGTCGTGCCCGGGTTCTCCGCGAGCGCGACACCGAGGCGGTCGTCCGCGGCGCGCGCCGCGAGGGTCTCGATGATCGCCCGGTCGGTGATCGTGATGTTGAGGAAGCCGGGGCCGGAGACCTCGATCTCGCGGATCAGGTCACCGGTCGCGATGGCCTCGACCACGGTCGTCGCCAGCTCGCGCGGGTTGGCCTTGGCCTTCTTCGCGAGCGCGAGGATCCCGTTGGCCTGGAAGTCGGCCCGGTCGCTACGTCGCAGCAGCGGGTCGGTCGCACCGGCCTCCGGCAGGGCGGAGGCGAGGGCGTCCGCGACGCGCTGATCGACGGAAGAAGCGAGGGAAGGGACCGAGGCCATGAGCTGCCGTTCCTGTGAGGTTGCACGTGAGGACGCACTTGGGTGTTCCGACAAGTGCCGAGTATCCCACGCGGGGGCCATCGGCCTCGCGGGATATCAGGGGGTGGAAGCAACCCCGGAGCGCTCCCCTCCGTCTGGGAGAATGGCTGAAGCCAGCATTCGAGTAGAAGGACGTGTCGTGGCTCAGAGCAGCACCGAGACCGACTGGGTCTCCCGTTTCGCGGACGAGGTCATCGCCGAGGCGGAGCGCCGAGCACCCGGCAAACCTGTCGTCGTCGCGTCCGGTATCTCGCCCTCCGGTCCGATCCACCTGGGCAACCTGCGCGAGGTCATGACCCCGCACCTGGTCGCGGACGAGATCCGCCGCCGGGGCATCGAAGTCAGGCACTTGATCTCCTGGGACGACTACGACCGCTACCGCAAGGTGCCCCAGGGCATCCCGGGCGTGGACGAGGAGACCTACGGCCAGTACATCGGGCGCCCGCTGACCTCCGTCCCCGCCCCGGCCGGATCCCCGTACGCCAGCTGGGCCGAGCACTTCAAGGCCGCCCTGATCGGCGCCCTGGACGAGCTGGGCGTCGAGTACGACCCGATCAGCCAGACCGAGCAGTACACCTCCGGCGTGTACCGCGAGCAGGTGCTGCACGCCATGAAGCACCGCGGCGACATCGACGCCGTCCTCGACCAGTACCGCACCAAGCAGAAGCCGGGCGGCAAGAAGCCCCAGCAGAAGCAGGCCGACGAGGCCGAGCTGGAGGCCGCCGAGGGCTCCGGCGCCGCCGCCGAGGACGACGGCAGCACCGGCGAGGGCGGCTACTTCCCGTACAAGCCGTACTGCGGCGAGTGCGGCAAGGACTTCACCAAGGTCACCTCGTACGACGACGAGTCCACCGAGCTGACCTACGTCTGCGCCGAGGACGCGTTCACCGAGACGGTCAAGCTCAGCGAGTTCAACCGCGGCAAGCTGGTCTGGAAGGTCGACTGGCCGATGCGCTGGGCCTTCGAGGGCGTGATCTTCGAGCCCTCCGGCGTCGACCACTCCTCGCCCGGCTCGTCCTTCCAGGTCGGCGGCCAGATCGTGCACATCTTCGGCGGCGAGCAGCCGATCGGACCGATGTACGCGTTCGTCGGCATCAGCGGCATGGCGAAGATGTCCTCCAGCAAGGGCGGGGTCCCGACCCCGGCCGACGCGCTGAAGATCATGGAGCCGCAGCTGCTGCGCTGGCTGTACGCGCGCCGCCGCCCCAACCAGTCCTTCAAGATCGCCTTCGACCAGGAGATCCAGCGGCTCTACGACGAGTGGGACAAGCTGGAGGCCAAGGTCGCCGACGGCTCCGTGCTGCCCGCCGACGCCGCCGCGCACACCCGAGCCGTGCGCACCGCCGCCGCCGAGCTGCCGCGCACCCCGCGCCCGCTCCCGTACCGGACGCTCGCCTCCGTCGTCGACGTCACCGCCGGCCACGACGAGCAGACCCTGCGCATCCTGACGGACCTCGACCCGACCCAGCCGCTCGCCTCCCTCGACGAGGTACGGCCGCGCCTGGACCGCGCCGAGAACTGGATCACCACCCAGGTCCCCGCCGACCAGCGCACCCTCGTCCGCGAGGAGCCCGACGCCGAGCTGCTGTCCTCGCTCGACGAGGAGGCCCGGCAGTCGCTGCGGATGCTCGTGGCGGGCCTCGACACCCACTGGTCCCTCGACGGGCTGACCACGCTCGTCTACGGCGTGCCGAAGGTCATGGCCGGGCTGGAGCCCGACGCCAAGCCGACGCCGGAGCTCAAGGTCGCCCAGCGCACCTTCTTCGCGCTGCTCTACCGGCTGCTGGTGACCCGGGAGACCGGCCCGCGCCTGCCCACGCTGCTCCTCGCGGTGGGGGCGGACCGGGTGCGCAAGCTGCTGGCGGTCTGAGCCGGCGGTACGGATGAACGCGGAAGGGCCCGCACCCCGGCGGTTTTCCAGGGGTGCGGGCCCTTCCGCATGCGGCGGGTGCTGCCGCGCGCGATCGGCGGCGGGGCCTCAGGAGGACAGGAAGTCGTTCTCCAGGGCGCGCTGGTAGTGCTGCTTCAACCTCGGCATCATCGCCTCGATGATCGAGACGCTGTCCGGGTGGATCGGCCCGTACCGCTCGGTGAGGGCCTGGTCCACCTGATGGGCGCTCGGGTGGCGGCCGTGCGCCTCCACGTGGGCGTGGAACGCCTCGTAGGCGGCGTCCTCGAACTTCTCCTGGTCCTGCTCCGCGACCACCTCGTCGCGGGGCGCGGGGGCGGGGGACTGCTCGGCCGGGTCCGGCTGGTCCGGCTGGTCCGGCTGGTCGGGCTGGTCCGCCTGGGGCGCCGGGGCCGGGCCTTCGGCGTACTGGGGGTCGTAGTCGCCCTTGTACTCCGTCGCGTCCGGGGCCAAGGTACCGGCGAACCAGGCGCTGTTGTGGGGTGCGGGCATGGCGGTCGGGTCCACCGCGAAGGCCGGCGGGGCGTGCGCGGCGGCGGGCTGGGGCTGGGCCGCGGGCTGGAGCACCGGCTGGGGCCGGGGCTGGGCCTGCGGCTGGTCCGGGGCCTGCTTCTGGAGCGGGATCGCGGGTCCGGCAGCCGCTTCCGGCCCGGGCCGTACGGGGGCGGCGCCGGCCGTCCCCCGCGCCGTGGCCGCTTCCTGCGCCACGGCCGTCTCCTGCGCCGTGGCCGCCGGCAGGGCCGGGGCGGTCGGGGCGGCCTGACCGACCTGGGCGGTCGCGGTCGGGGCGGCCGTTGCCGTCGCCGGGGGCAGCAGGACCGGGTCGATGCCCGCCGCCGCCAGGCCCTCCGGGGCCGTCTGCGACAGCGGGACGCCGATCCGGGCCAGCCGGAGCGGCATCAGCGCCTCCACCGGCGCCTTGCGGCGCCAGGCCCGCCCGTACCGGGCCTGGAGCCGCGCCTGGTAGATCAGCCGGTCCTGCTCCATGGTGACGGCCTGCTCGTAGGAGCGCAGCTCCCACAGCTTCATCCGGCGCCACAGCTTGAACGTGGGGATGGGGGAGAGCAGCCAGCGCGTGATGCGCACGCCCTCCATGTGCCGGTCCGCGGTGATGTCCGCGATCCGGCCCACGGCGTGCCGGGCGGCCTCGACCGTGACCACGAACAGGATCGGGATCACGGCGTGCATGCCGACACCGAGCGGATCCGGCCAGGCCGCCGCGCCGTTGAACGCGATCGTCGCCGCGGTCAGCAGCCAGGCGGTCTGGCGGAGCAGGGGGAACGGGATCCGCATCCAGGTCAGCAGCAGGTCCAGCGCCAGCAGGACGCAGATGCCCGCGTCGATGCCGATCGGGAACACCAGCGAGAAGCTGCCGAAGCCTTTCTGCAGGGCCAGGGCGCGCACCGCGGAGTACGAACCCGCGAAACCGATGCCCGCGATGACCAGGGCTCCGGCGACCACGACACCGATGAGTATCCGATGCGTACGTGTCAGCTGCATCGCGGCCACACGCGATCCCCTCCCCTGTTCGAGCTACGGCAGGCACAGCGTACGGGTGACTGGATGTCAGTGGTCCCGTAGGTCCCCCCAGCGGCGTGCTACTGGGCCGGAGCCGATGCGGACGAGGAAGCGGAACCCGACGGTGCGGCGGACGGCGAACCCTCGCCGGCGGGCTGCGAGGGCGCCGCCTCCTGGTTCGCGGTGGCGATGGACGCCACGCTCTCCTTGGCCGCCGCGATGGCGTTCTCCAGCAGCTTCTTCTTGTCCGGGGCGCCGGCGCCCTCGTAGGCGGCACCGTTGTAGTCGACCGTGATCACGACGTTCTGGGTGCGGGTCACGATGGTCGTGTTCGCGAAGTCGACGTCCTTCTTGACCGCGTACACGACGGACGAGGCCTGGTCGCCGATCCCGCCGGCCTGCTCGACCTTGACGTCGTTCGCGCCCTCGGTGGTCTTCGACGCCTCGATCTGCTTGTTGTACTGCTCCTCGGCGCGCTTGTTGCCGCTGCCGAGCGAGGCGTGCGAGTCGTAGCGCACGAGGGAGATGGAGAGCCAGCGGTACTGCGAGCCCTTCAGGCCGTCCGTGTCGAGGCCGTTCCAGGAGCAGCTGGCGCGGCTGGCGAGGTCGTTCGACTTGGTCGCCGTGCCGTTCTTGTCCTTCGCCTCGGGGACGAGGGATTCGATGGACTTCCCCGAGACGGTCTTGCAGGGGTCGGGCAGCTTCGCGAACGCCACCTTCTCCAGCACGGGCGCCGCCTTCGCGCTCGGCTTGGACGACGCGGTGGATTCGGACTTCTTGCCGGAGTCCTTCGCCGAGTCCTTGCCCGAGTCGGAGGAGCACCCGGCGACGGTGAGTATCACCGGGACGGCTGCGCAGGCGAGGACGCGGGTGAGGCGCGAGGCTGATCGGTGCATGGTTCCTTCAGACGTTGAGGGTCTACTTTCGGACCCGTTGCGGGCGCGGGACCCGTGCAACGGTAGCCCGACCGGGCGTCCGCCTGCTGTGCGCGCCGTCACGCGGGCCGCGCGCAACCCCGGGCGGGCGGGGCTGTCATTCGTTGAACCGCTCCACCAGAGCCTCCGCCAACAGGAGGGCCCGGTCCTGGGTTTCCGTACTCGGGGGCACGGTGCCCGGGCCGGCCGGCTGCACGCTGTACTCGACGGTGACGATCACGTTCGAGGTGCGGAACACGATCCGTACGGTGCGTGCCTGAGCGGCGGTGGCGCCGGCCGCGCTCAGCTTGTCGTCGAGGAAGGCCTCGTTGCCGAGCCCCTCCAGGACCCGGGAGCCGAGCTCCGGCGGGGCGCTGGGGGAGGGCGAACCGGAAGGAGAACCGGAGGCAGAAGCGGACGGAGCGGCGGGGCCGTTCGAAGGGGGCGCGGAGGGAGCCGTCGAAGGAGCCGTCGAGGGTGCGGCGGACGGGGTGGCGGTCGGCGGGTTCTGGGCGGGGTTCGCGCCCGGGGGCGTGCCGGGGTTCGCGCCCGGGGTTCCGCCGGGCGTTCCGCCGGGGGTCGTGGCCGGGCCGGGGAACGGCAGCTGGGCCGCCGTCAGCCGGTTGACGTAGACCTCGTGCGCCTTCTCGTCGTCGCTCGTGGTGGCGCGGTCGTACGAGACCACCCGCTCGAAGTTCACCGACAGCAGCAGGGTCCCCTCGGGGACCTGCGAGTTCCAGCGGCAGCCGACGTGCCGGTCGCCGTCGTACGAGGCGTCCGCGATCCCCTCGTAGAGCCGTTCGCGGGCTTCGGTGGTGAGGGAGTCGGCGGCGGGGAGCATCGCCTTGAGCGGCTTGCCGTCGGCGGCCTTGCACGGTTGGGGCAGGCTGCGGTACTTGCCGGGCTGGGCCGGCGCGGCGGTGCTGCCGCCGTTCTTCGGGTCGCTCGTACCGCCGTCGTTGCCGTCGGTGCAGCCGCTGAGGCCCGTCACGGCGGCCGCGATCGCGGTGAGCATCGCGATGCCCGGGAGGACCCGCCGACGTACCGTCTTGCGCTCCACGTCCACTGGCTCCCTGGCTCCCTGGGGAAAATGCGTTGCCGCGACTTGGGCGCGGATGGACACAATGTCTATCGCACACGCCGGTGCCGGCGCCGGTCCCCTGACCGTTTTGGGGTGATGAGCGCGGCTTTTTGCGTATTCCTACTTTTCTTTGTATTTCGGGGGGTTGACGCCGTATGTCGTACGTAGAGGTTTCGGGAGGGAAAGTCCCGATCCGCATGTGGACGGATCCGGCGTCGGTGGAGGGCAGCGCCATGCGCCAACTCCACAACACCGCCGGCCTCCCGTGGATCAAGGGGCTGGCCGTCATGCCGGACGTCCACTACGGCAAGGGCGCCACGGTCGGCTCGGTCATCGCCATGAAGGACGCGGTCTGTCCGGCCGCGGTGGGCGTCGACATCGGCTGCGGCATGTCCGCGGTGAAGACCTCCCTGACGGCGAACGACCTGCCGGGCGACCTGTCGAAGCTGCGGTCACGCATCGAGCAGGTGATTCCGGTGGGCACGGGCCTGCACAAGGAGGCGGTCGATCCCGAGAGGCTCTACGACTTCTCGGTCGCCGGCTACGAGGACCTGTGGAAGCGGTTCGACTACCTCGCCGATGCGGTCAAATTCCGCCAGGACCGAGCCATGAAGCAGATCGGAACGCTTGGTGGCGGAAATCATTTCGTCGAGTTCTGTCTCGATCAGTCGGATTCGGTCTGGCTGATGCTGCACTCCGGTTCCCGGAACATCGGCAACGAGCTGGCCGCGCACCACATCGGGGTCGCGCGGGGCCTGGATCACAACCAGGGACTCGTGGACCTGGACCTCGCGGTCTTCCTGGCGGCCACACCGGAGATGGATGCCTACCGGCAGGACCTCTTCTGGGCGCAGGAGTACGCGAAGTACAACCGGGCGGCCATGATGAGCCTGTTCAAGGAGGTCATCCGGAAGGAGTTCCGGAAGGCCAAGGTCTCCTTCGACCACGAGATCAGCTGCCACCACAACTACGTGGCGGAGGAGCGGTACGACGGCATGGACCTGCTCGTCACGCGGAAGGGCGCGATCCGCGCCGGCAGCGGTGAGTACGGGATCATCCCGGGTTCGATGGGGACGGGCTCGTACATCGTGAAGGGCCTCGGCAACGAGAAGTCCTTCAACTCCGCCTCGCACGGGGCGGGTCGTCGGATGAGCCGCACGGCGGCGAAGAAGCGGTTCTCGGCGCGCGACCTGGTGGAGCAGACGCAGGGCGTGGAGTGCCGCAAGGACTCCGGGGTCGTGGACGAGATCCCGGCCGCCTACAAGTCGATCGACCAGGTCATCGAGCAGCAGACCGACCTGGTCCAGGTCGTCGCGAAACTGAAGCAGGTCATCTGCGTCAAGGGCTGACGCCCGGAAGTGCCGTCGGGGGAGCACAGGGGCCCGGACCGTCACGGTCCGGGCCCCTGCGCGCGTGCGGTCCGGATCGTGATCCGGGCGCGGCCCGGATGTGGCCGGGGGCGTGTTTTCATGCGCTGTTCCGGTCGGTCGGGTGGGGGAGTGGGCTGTCGTGGCCGTTTCGTGGCGGGTGCGGGGGGTGGTGGCCGGGCTGGTCGCGGGCTGCGTGCTGGGGGCCGCCGGGTGTGCGGGCGGGAGTGCGGACGGCAAGGCCCCGGCCGGCGCGCGGCCTTCGGTCGAGCCCGTGGCGACGGTCATCGGGGAGTGGCAGGCGCAGCAGGTCTTCGACCGGTACGTCGCCGCGCGGAAGGCGGCCGTCGAGGGGCTGGACGGTGACGGCTTCGCCCGGGTGGAGACCGGGCCGCTGCTGGCGGAGAGCCTGGCCGTGGTCGAGGCGCGGCGCAAACGGAAGGACGACTGGCCGGCGGGGGTGTTCCGGCGGCCGGAGTTCTTGCTTCCGGCGGAGCGGGACCAGCCCGGGTATCCGCGTACGTTCGTCGCGCTGAGCCGGGGCGATTCGCCCATCGACAACCAGCGGGCGCGCGCCGTGCACTACTTCGTCCAGGAGGCGGCGGGGGCCGAGTGGAAGGCGGCCGTCCTGTCCTGGGTGTACGACGCCCCCCGCAAGTCGGGGGTGTTCGACGACAATGCCCCCTCGCTCCACGGCTACGACGTGCGGCCCCGGGAGGTCGCGGCGTTCGCGCGGGGCGCGGGGGGCGAGGCGGCGCTGTCGCCGAGGGTCGGCGCGGACCGGGAGGTGTGCGGGCGGTACGCGCGTTGGATGAGCTTCACCGCGCCGGAGGGCGACCCGGAGAGCGCGGACTTCGCGCCGGGTGCGTTGACGGGTGGGTTGGTCGACGCGTTCAACGCGGCCCCTTCGGGGTGGGGGAGGGTGACCCGGGAGCAGGCCTTCGAGGTGACGGGCGGCGGTGCGGAGCTGCCGGTGGTGCGGCTGGCCGACGGGAGGGCGCTGGTGACGTGCGCGTTCACGCGGACCGACCGGTGGACGGGTCGTTCGGTGGTGTTCCAGCACGGGGGCGGGGTCTCCCACGCCGACGTGGACGCGCTGCTGGGCGGCGGGGAGGAGCCGGGCTGGTGGCGGCGTACGACGG
This sequence comes from Streptomyces sp. NPDC001568, assembly GCF_042893755.1. NCBI lineage: Bacteria > Bacillati > Actinomycetota > Actinomycetes > Kitasatosporales > Streptomycetaceae > Streptomyces > Streptomyces sp. NPDC001568. Next base: position 39,923 of record NZ_JBIAVF010000010.1, read on the forward strand.
TGCGGTGGAGCGTGACGGTGACGTTCGAGGTCCCGGAGCGGGGGCCGGCCGAGGTGGTGGCGTGCAACTGCAAGCGTCCGCATCCGCTTTCGGCGGAGGGAATCCCCAAGTAGGGCCTTGACGACCGGAGTTGGTCTAGACCAAGGTGTGCGGCATGTGGAGATCCCGTGTGCTTGTCGCCGCGCTCGCGTCGTTGTCCCTCACGCTCGGAGCCGCCGGGCAGTCCCAGGCCGCCGTGGGGCTGCCGCCCGTCGTGTCGCACGTCCCGACCCAGGAGAAGGTCGTCTTCATCACCATCGACGACGGCTGGAACCACGATCCTGAGGCCGCCCGGATCCTGTTGGACCAGCGCGTCCCGGTCTCGCTGTTCCTGCTGCCGGGCGCCACCTCGTACGACACCGGCTACTTCACCGCGCTGACCGCGTCGGCCGGGCAGGGGCGGGCGACCGTGGAGAACCACACGGTCAACCACCCCGACCTGACCACCTTCGACGCCGCCGGCAAGGACGCCGAGGTGTGCGGGGCAGGGGAGCAGGTGGAGGCGACCTTCGGCAGGGCGCCGAAGCTGCTGCGCCCGCCGTACGGGGCGGTGAACGACGACGTGCGGCTCGCGGCGAAGGCGTGCGGGGTGAAGGCGCTGGTGACGTGGACCCACGACTTCACGACCTGGGGCCCGACGCCGCCGACGCCGCAGCTGAAGGCGGGGGACATCGTGCTGCTGCACTTCACGCCGACGCTGGCGGCCGATCTGCGGCGTGCCCTGGGCGCGGCGAAGGCCGCCGGGCTGAAGCCGGCGGCCCTCATGCCGCACCTGAAGTCGGCCGGGTTGGTCTGACCGGGCCGGTGTGACCGGGGTTACAGCTCGCGGTGGACCTTCGTGTTGGAGGCCTGGGCGCGGGGGCGGACCACCAGGAGGTCGATGTTGACGTGGCTGGGACGGGTCACCGCCCAGGTGATGGTGTCGGCCACGTCGTCGGCGGACAGCGGCTCGGCCACGCCCGCGTAGACCTTGGCGGCCTTCTCGGTGTCGCCGCGGAAGCGGGTGGTGGCGAACTCGTCGGTCTTGACCATGCCGGGGGCGATCTCGATGACGCGGACCGGCTGGCCGACGATCTCCAGGCGCAGGGTCTCGGCGATGACGCGGGCGCCGTTCTTGGCGGCGACGTAGCCCGCGCCGCCTTCGTAGGTCGAGTGTCCCGCGGTGGAGGAGAGCACGACGACCGTGCCGTCGCCCGAGGCGGTGAGGGCCGGGAGCAGGGCCTGGGTCACGTGGAGCGTGCCGATGACGTTGACCTCGTACATCGTGCGCCAGTCCGCGGGGTCGCCGGTGGCGACGGGTTCGGCGCCGAGGGCGCCGCCCGCGTTGTTGACGAGGACGTCGACGGAGGGGAAGCGCTCCAGGGACGCGGCGAAGGCGTCGACGGCGCCCCGGTCGGTGACGTCGAGGGCGTGGGCGGTGGCCTCGTGGCCCGCGGCGGTGAGCTCGGCGGCGAGGGCCTCGATGCGGTCCTTGCGGCGGGCGGTGAGGACGACGTGGTAGCCGGCTGCGGCGAGCCGGCGGGCGGTGGCCGCGCCGATTCCGCTGCTCGCGCCGGTGATGACGGCGGTGCGGGTGGCCGTGCTCATGGGCGGGGCTCCTCGTTCGTTTCGTGGTCGGTCCGGTTCGCCCGTGGTTCGTTCGTACGGGCGATTTCCGTCAGCATAGGCCGGGCCGGGGGCGCCGGGTGGCCGCCCGCTCAATGGCTGCGTGGCGTGTACATGATGATGGCCATGCCGGCGAGGCAGACGAGGGCGCCCGTGACGTCCCAGCGGTCGGGCCGGTAGCCGTCGGCGACCATGCCCCAGGCCAGGGATCCCGCGACGAAGACCCCGCCGTAGGCGGCCAGGACGCGGGCGAAGTCGCCGTCGGGCTGGAGGGTGGCGACGAACCCGTACAGGCCGAGGGCGATGACGCCGGCGCCGATCCAGGCCCAGCCCCGGTGCTCGCGCACGCCCTGCCAGACGAGCCAGGCGCCGCCGATCTCCAGGACGGCGGCGAGGACGAAGAGGAGCGCGGAGCGGGCGATCGGCATGGCGGGAAGCCTACGCAGGCGAAGCGGGAAGCCCACGCGGGCGAAGAGGGGGGCCCGCCCCGCGAAGGCCGGATGGCTCGCCCCGCGAATGGGGGAGGGCTCGCCCTCGTTCGTGTGATGGTCCGACCGGGGGGCGTGCGGGCCGGCTAGCGTCCGCGCGAGGAGGTGGTCGCGGTGCGTCGTGGTGCCGTACGGAGTGTGGTGTTGGCGGGCCTGCTGGTGCTGGGCGGGGCCGGGCAGGCCGGGGCCTGGGCGGGACCGGAGGCCGATCTGGCCTACCACGGGCGGGTGTCCCTCACACAGGGGCATCTGCGCGTGTGGATGGTTCCGGAGAACGAGGGCCCCTCGGCGCTGGCGAACGCGACCCTGCGGGTCCGCCTGTCGGTGGACCTGGCCGACGTGCAGCACCTCGCCGGGGGCTGCGCGCGGGCCGGGCTGCGCGAGGTGGTCTGCGAGACGGGCCCGCTCCCGGAGCACGGCCGGGGCCGGCACATCGGGCTGGCGCTGGACCTGCGGGAGCGGCCGTCGGAGGTGGTGGTGCGGATCGACACCTGGTGGAACGGCGGCGCGACCGACCGCAACCGCACCAACGACGACCACGTGGTGCTGGCCCTGGACACGGGCGACGACTACGCGTTCTGAGCGCAGGCGCGACCGATCGGGCGGGGGCGTCGGCGAGCGCACCCCCGCCCGCCCCGCCGCCGGCTACCCCGCCCCGCCGCCGAACTCCGCCACCGCGTCGACGACGATGCGTTCCAGGCGGGCGTGGTGGGCCCCGCGCCAGTAGACGCGTGCGCAGGCCGTGCACTCGGCGAAGACGTCGTACGAGCGCTGCGTGCCGTGCTCCAGCCGGTCGCCGACGCTGTCCTTGTCGGCCGCGCTCAACGGGCCGTTGCAGGCGGTGCAGCGGGTCCAGGGGGCGAGCACGGGGGCGAAGCGGCCCAGGACGTCGCGCAGTTGCTCGTCGGGGTTGTCGCTGTAGACGTACGCGCCCGCGAACAGCTCGCGGCGGCGCAGCAGTCCGCGGTCCCGGGAGAGCAGGACGCGCTGCTCGGCCGCGGAGCGGGTGGCGAGGGCGGGGTCGCCGATGTCCTCGTTCTCGTACGCGGCGTCGACGCCGAGCAGCCGCAGCCGGCGGGCGAGCGTGCCGAGGTGGACGTCGAGCAGGAAGCGCAGCGGGGCGCCGGTGACCTGCTGGGGCCGGTCCACGGCGAGCACCTCGACGGACTCCCCCTCGCGGGGGACGTACGAGAGGGGTACCTCGTGCCCGTCGACGAGCAACCGGCCGACCTCGGTCAGGGGGACGCCGGCCGACTCGACGACGTGGCCGATGCTGGACGCGCCGTCGGTGGTGGTCGGTACGCGTTCCGCGCGCCGGTTCGGCGGGGCGAAGAGGCGCAGTTCGGGGGCGAGGGTGAGCTGAATGTCGGGACCGTTCACGGGGTCAGCATGCCACCGGGGTCCCGGCCCGCGCCGCCGGATTACGGCGGCCGCGCCCACCGCCGCAGCGGCCGGAACCGGGCGGATCGAAAGGGGCGGGAGGGAGCCGCCGACACCGGCCTCCGACGGCCGACATGAGCCGGCGCCGACACCGGCCTCCGGCCGCCGGCGGGGGGCTCGCCCGTCGGTTCAGGAGGAGGCCGGGGTCAGTTCCAGGCGCCAGTCGTTGCTGGGGTGGGGGACGCCGGCCGGGTACTCGAAGTCGACCTCTCCCCGGCAGGTGAACCCACCGCGCCGGCAGACCGCGTTGGACGCCGGGTGGTCGACGCCCGGGAAGGCGTGCAGGGCGCGGCGGTCGCCGTGGGCGTTGGCGTGCCGGACGAGTTCCGCCAGGGCGGCGACCGCCAGGCCCCGGCCCTGGAACTCGGGGAGGACGGCCCAGCCGGTTTCGTACACCGGCTCGTCGCGCCAGTCCCGTTCCCAGTAGCCGATCGAGCCGACGGTCTCGTCCGTGTCCTCGATCACCACCCGGAACATCCGCCCGGCGGTCGGCTCGAGGGCGCCGAGCGCCTGGTAGCGGCGGTGCCGGTCGGCGAGCTTCTCCGGGGACTCGGGTCCGCCGAGGTGCTCGGTCATGACGGGCTCGTTCTTGCGCTCCAGCAGCCAGAAGTCCCCGGCGGCCCAAGGCTCCAGCCGTACTCGTGTCTCCATGACCCCACGCTACGCACCCCGGTGCCCGGCCGGGCGGCGCGGGTCGGGCCGGGTCGGCCCCGCGCAGGTCGGCTCGGTCAGGGCCAGACCAGGCAGTACGGCTGGTGGCCCGCCTCGTGGAGGCGGTGGGAGAAGTCCTGCCACTCGTGGAGGAGCTGGTAGACGTTGAACGCGTCCCGCGGGCCCCCGCGGTCGGGGACGGTGGACCAGATGAAGGCGGCAGCGCCGACGGATTCCTCACCCACGCCGCGCAGCGGGTCGACGACCGTCATGGGGAGCTTGACCACCGCGTAGTCGGGGTGGAGGACGACCAGCTCCAGCGGCGGAACCTTGTGCAGGGGTATGCCCTCGATGCCGGTCAGGACCATGGCGGCGACCGTCTCCGGCTTGATCTTGGTGAACATGCCGCCCATGCCGAGCTCGTCGCCGCCCAGCTCCTCCGGCCGCATCGTGACGGGGACGCGGGCGGCGGTCGCGCCGTCGGGGGCGCCGAAGTACTTGTAGGTCACTCCCATGCCGCGGCCCCGGGGGAGGCCGTCCGTACAGCCGGCGTCGTCAGGATCGCGGGTGGGCCCCGGTACGGGCTCGGCGGCTTCCGCTCCGCGGCGCCGGTGCTTGCCTCGGCGGCGGGCATCGCGGGCGCGCTGCGGGTCCAGGCCGTCCGTGCCCTCGCCCGGTCCACCACCGCGTTGCATATCTCCACCCGACTGGTATTGCCTGCCCCGGCCCCGCGGCCCCCGCCACGCAGCCTGATCATCATGGCAGTGACCTCCCCCGCGGCGGCGCGGTGAAACGCCCGTCCGCAAGTCTGTCGCGGCCTCTGAGACCATGGCTGGTGTGAGCTACCCGTACCCGTATGAAGCCCCAGTTTCGCAGACGCTCTTCGAGCGCGCGTCCCTCGTGACCCCCGGCGGCGTGAACTCTCCGGTCCGCGCCTTCCGTGCCGTGGGCGGTACGCCCCGGTTCATGGTGTCCGGTACCGGTCCCTACCTGACCGATGCCGACGGGCGTGAGTACGTCGACCTGGTCTGCTCGTGGGGACCGATGATTCTCGGCCACTCCCACCCCCAGGTGATCGAGGCCGTCCAGGCCGCCGTGGCCCGCGGCACGTCCTTCGGTACGCCCGGTGAGGGCGAGGTCGCCCTCGGCGAGGAGATCGTCGCCCGCATCGAGCCCGTCGAGCAGGTGCGCCTGGTGTCCTCCGGCACCGAGGCGACCATGTCGGCGATCCGGCTGGCCCGTGGGTTCACCGGCCGGGCCAAGATCGTCAAGTTCGCCGGTTGCTATCACGGACACGTCGACGCCCTGCTGGCCGCCGCCGGTTCCGGGCTCGCGACCTTCGCGCTGCCGGACACCCCGGGCGTGACGGGCGCGCAGGCCGGGGACACGATCGTGCTGCCCTACAACGACCTGGAGGCCGTCCGGGCCGCGTTCGCCGCGCACCCGGGCGAGATCGCCTGTGTGATCACCGAGGCGGCGCCCGGCAACATGGGCGTCGTGACCCCGGGCGAGGGCTTCAACCAGGGCCTGGCCGACCTGTGTCGGGAGAACGGCGCCCTGTACATCTCCGACGAGGTGATGACGGGTTTCCGTACCTCCCGCGCCGGCTGGTACGGCGTCGACGGGGTCAAGCCCGACCTGATGACCTTCGGCAAGGTCATGGGCGGCGGCTTCCCGGCGGCGGCCTTCGGCGGGCGTGCCGACGTGATGGGCCACCTGGCCCCGGCCGGCCCGGTCTACCAGGCGGGCACGCTGTCCGGTAACCCGATCGCCACCGCCGCCGGTCTCGCGCAGCTGCGGCTGCTGGACGACGCGGCGTACGAGAAGGTCGACGCGGTCTCCCGGGAGATCCAGGGCCTGGTGACGGACGCGCTGACCAAGGAGGGCGTCGCGCACCGGTTGCAGACGGCCTCCAACATGTTCTCCGTGTTCTTCACGGCGGACGAGGTCCGCAACTACGACGACGCGAAGAAGCAGGAGAGCTTCCGCTTCAACGGGTTCTTCCACTCGATGCTGTCGCAGGGCGTCTACCTGCCGCCGTCGGCGTTCGAGTCCTGGTTCGTGTCCACGGCGCACGACGAGCGGGCGGTCGAGCGCATCGCCGCCGCCCTGCCGGCCGCGGCCCGTGCGGCCGCCGAGGCGAACCCGGAGGCGGGCGCATGAGCGACATCACCGTGGTCCACCTGATGCGGCACGGCGAGGTGCACAACCCGGACGGCGTCCTCTACGGCCGTCGGGCCGGCTACCACCTCTCCGAGCTCGGCCGGGAGATGGCCGACCGGGTCGCCGAGCACCTCCAGGACCGGGACATCAGCCACGTGGTGGCGTCCCCGCTGGAGCGGGCGCAGGAGACGGCCATGCCGATCGCGAAGACGCACGGCCTGGACCTGGCCACCGACGGGCGACTGTTGGAGGCGGGCAACGTCTTCGAGGGCAAGACCTTCGGCGTCGGCGACGGCGCGCTGCGCAAGCCGGGCAACTGGAAGCACCTGACGAACCCGTTCAAGCCGTCCTGGGGCGAGCCGTACGTCGAGCAGGTCGTGCGGATGATGAGTGCGATCGAGGCCGCGCGGGACGCCGCGCGCGGGCACGAGGCCGTGGCGGTCAGTCACCAGCTGCCGATCTGGATCGTGCGCAGCTTCGCGGAGAAGCGGCGGCTGTGGCACGACCCGCGGCGGCGGCAGTGCACGTTGGCCTCGCTGACGTCGTTCACGTACCAGGGCGAGCGGCTGGTGTCGGTGGGCTACAGCGAGCCGGCGCGGGACCTGGTTCCGGCGCACCTGCTGGCCGGGGCGAAGCCGGTCAAGGGCAAGTCGAAGGCCTTCGGGGCCTGATTCCCGCTCGGCCGGGGGCCACGCGACGCCCCCGGCCCGGGCCGCCCCGCCCCGTCGCCCCGGGCGGCCCTGCCGCCCCGCCCCGGCCCTGCCGTCGGGTCCGGCCGGCCCTGTCGTCGCGCTCCCCGGCCCGGCCTCCGTTACCCCGAACCCGGCCCGTTCGCGTCGTCCGCGACCCGGTTCCGGCGTGAAGGTCAAAAGGACGCCATGGTTCGGGATGCGTTCGATCAAGTTCCGTGCGCTCGGGCGGGGCGGGGTGTCGGCGCCCTTGGATTGTCCGTTTATATGACATTTCATGAGCGACGTACGAGACTTCAGTCGAAGGACACTGCTCGGACTCGGCGCTGCCGCCGCCGCGATGGGCGTAGCGGGCTGTGGCGGCGGAGGCGGCGGATCCGAACAGGGCGGCGCGGGGCCGGACTCCACCGCGAGCCCCGCGAAACCCGACGCCAAACCGATCGGGGACGGCTCCACCGCCGACACCGGAGGGCAACCCCGGCAGCCGGCGGCCCCCGTGCCGCTCCAGCCGGGCGAGACGCCGCCGCAGTTCGTCGTCTTCAGCTGGGACGGGGCCGGCGAGGTCGGCAACGGCCTGTTCCCGCGCTTCCTCAAGCTCGCCCGCGACCACGACGCGACCATGACCTTCTTCCTCTCCGGCCTCTACCTGCTGCCCGAGTCGAAGAAGCACCTCTACAAGCCGCCGCGCAACCCCGTCGGGGCGTCGGACATCGGCTACCTCAAGGACGAGAACATCCGCGCCACCCTCGGCCACGTCCGCCAGGCCTGGCTCGACGGGCATGAGATCGGCACCCACTTCAACGGCCACTTCTGCGCCGGCTCCGGCTCCGTGGCCCGCTGGACCTCCGAGGACTGGCGCACCGAGATCGACCAAGCCGTGTCGTTCGTCACCGGCTGGCGGACCAACACCGGCTTCGCCGACCTGGAACCGCTGCCCTTCGACTACCGCAAGGAACTGGTGGGCGGCCGCACCCCCTGCCTGCTGGGCCGGGACACCCTGCTGCCCGTCGCCCGCGAGCTCGGTTGGCGCTACGACGCCAGCTCGCCCGGTGGCCTGCAGACCTGGCCGGTGAAGAAGGAGGGGGTCTGGGACCTGCCGCTCCAGTCGTTGCCCTTCCCCGGGCATTCCTTCGACGTGCTGTCGATGGACTACAACATCCTCGCCAACCAGTCGAAGAACTCGACGAAGGGCGTCCCCGCCAACTACCCGGGCTGGCGCTCCCAGGCCACCGCCACCTACCTCGGTGGTTTCCGACGGGCCTACGAGACCAACCGCGCGCCCCTCTTCATAGGCAACCACTTCGAGGAGTGGAACGGCGGGATCTACATGGACGCCGTCGAGGAGGCCCTCAAGTCCATCGCGGACAAAAAGGATGTACGGCTCATATCCTTCCGGCAGTTCACCGACTGGCTGGACGTCCAGGACCCCGCCGTACTGGCCAAATTGCACGCCCTCGGACCGGGCAAGCAGCCGGACGGTGGCTGGTCCACGTACCTCTCCCGTACCTGACCAGCGCATTGACTTCGCGTCGGGGGGCGCGGAAGATCCGCAAATCGCTCATGCGAAACTTTTCACATGAGCCTTAGCCGCGCCCTTCGCCGCCGAAGTAGCCGCCGCTCGACCAGCGGCCGCACCGTCCTGCTGACCGCGGTGGCCCTCGCGAGCGCCATGACCCTGACGGCGTGCGGCGACGGGGACGGCGGCGGCAAGCCCTCCGGGTCCGCCGGCGGCAACTACGTGGCGGGTCCCACCGGCATCGCCACCGTCGCCGCGGCCGACCGCAAGGAAGCGCCCAAGCTCGACGGCGAGACGGTCGCCGGCCAGACGCTCGACACCACCGCCCTCAAGGGCAAGGTCGTCGTCCTCAACGTCTGGGGCTCCTGGTGCCCGCCGTGCCGCGCCGAGGCCCCGTACTTCGCGAAGGTCTCGAAGGAGATGGCCGACGGCGGCAAGGACGTCGCCTTCGTCGGCCTCAACACCCGCGACAACAGCAAGCAGAACGCGGCCTCCTTCGAGGAGACCTACGGGATCACCTACCCCAGCCTCTACGACCCGGACGGCAAGCTGATGCTGCGCTTCCCCAAGGGCACGCTGAACCCGCAGGCCATCCCCTCCACGATCGTGCTCGACAAGGAGGGCCGGATCGCGGCCCGTGCCCTCGTCGCGCTCAACGAGGAGCAGCTGCGCTCGATGATCGACCCGCTCCTCGCGGAGAAGTGACCTCGTGGTCGAGTACCTCCTGGCCGCCGAGCCGATCGGCGTCAACACCACGGTCCTGAACGGCGGCCTGCTGGCCGCCCTGCCGATCGCCCTGTTCGGCGGTCTGGTGTCCTTCTTCTCGCCCTGCGTGCTGCCGCTGGTCCCCGGCTACCTGTCGTACGTCACCGGCGTCGGCGGGGTCGACCTCGCCGACGCGCGGCGCGGCCGGATGGTCGCCGGGGCCACCCTCTTCGTCCTCGGCTTCACCGCCGTCTTCGTCTCGACCGGCGCGCTCTTCGGGTACTTCGGCCAGAGCCTCCAGGCCCACCAGGACGTGATCTCCCGGGTGCTCGGCGCCCTGGTGATCGTCCTCGGCCTGTTCTTCATGGGACTCATCCCCGGCCTGACGATGCGCGAGTTCCGCTTCCACAAGAAGCCGGCCGCGGGACTGCTCGGCGCTCCCGTGCTCGGCGTCCTGTTCGGCGTCGGTTGGACGCCCTGCATGGGCCCGACCTTCGCCGCCGTCAACAGCCTGGCCTTCGAGCAGGCCAGCGCCGGCCGGGGCGCGCTGCTGACCACCGTCTTCTGCCTCGGACTCGGCGTACCGTTCATCCTCGCCGCCGTCGCCTTCCGCAAGGCGCTCGGTGCGTTCGGCTGGGTGAAGAAGCACTACGCGTGGGTGATGCGCATCGGCGGCGGCATGCTGGTCGCCACCGGCATCCTGCTCGTCACAGGATGGTGGGGCAGCATCGTCATGGAGATGCAGAGCTGGAGCGAGAGCTTCACGGTCGGGATCTGAGGACTACACGGACATGAGTACGACCGACAGGGCGCCCGGCGAGGCGCCGCACGACTCCGCCCCCGCGGACCCCGCCGAAGCCGTCGACCCCGCCGCGGACGCCACCGACGCCGCGGCCGGCGCGCAGCTGTCCACGGCCCCGCTGGAGGACGCGCCGTCCGCCCCCGTCGGCATCGGCGTGATCGGCTGGGCCCGCTGGTTCTGGCGTCAGCTCACCTCCATGCGGGTGGCGCTGATCCTGCTCTTCCTGCTGTCCCTCGGCTCCATCCCCGGCTCGCTCGTCCCGCAGACGCAGGTCGACGCGATGAAGGTCGCCCAGTGGAAGGACACGCACGAGTTCTGGGTGCCGATCGCCGAGAAGCTCCAGCTGTTCGACGTCTACAGCTCGGTGTGGTTCTCCGCGATCTACATCCTGCTGTTCGTGTCGCTCATCGGCTGCATCGTGCCCCGCACCTGGCAGTTCATCGGCCAGCTCAGCGGCCGTCCGCCCGGCGCCCCCCGGCGCCTGGACCGGCTGCCGGCGTACGCGACGTGGCGCACGGAGAAGTCCCCCGAGGAGGTGCTCGCCTCGGCGAAGACCCTCCTGGGCGGCCGGCGCTTCCGTACGGAGGCGTCCGGGACGGCCGTCGCCGCCGAGAAGGGCTACCTCCGCGAGGCCGGGAACCTGGCCTTCCACATCGCCCTGATCTTCATGCTGGTGGCCTTCGCCGTCGGGCAGCTCTACAAGTCCGAGGGCGGCAAGCTCGTCCTGCGCGGCAAGGGCTTCTCGAACACGCTGACCCAGTACGACGACTTCAAGTACGGCGGCCTCTTCTCGCCCGACAGCCTGCCGCCGTTCTCGTTCACCCTGGACAAGTTCGACGCGACGTACGAGACGAGCGGCCCGCAGAAGGGCACCCCGCGCGACTTCAAGGCGTACGTCACCTTCAGCGAGGGCGCGCACGGCAAGCCGGTCAAGACCGAGATCGAGGTCAACAAGCCGCTGGAGGTCGACGGCTCCAAGGTCTTCCTCCTCGGCCACGGCTACGCGCCGGTCATCTCGGTGACCGGGGCCGACGGCAAGGTGATCTACAAGGACGCCGTGCCGATGCTGCCCTTCGACTCCAACCTCAGCTCCTCGGGCGCCGTCAAGGTCACCGACGGCTACAAGGACAAGGACGGCAAGCAGGAGCAGCTCGGCTTCAACGCCATGTTCGTGCCGACCTTCGCGGGCGAGGGCAAGGGCACGATGCTCTCGCAGTTCCCCGCGCTGGACTTCCCCGTCCTCGCGCTGAGCGCCTACCACGGCAGTCTCGGCGTGGACTCGGGCCTGCCGCAGAACGTGTACCAGCTGAACACCTCGAAGATGAAGGAGTTCAAGGACGAGCAGGGCGAGCTCTTCAAGAAGCGGTTGCTGCCCGGCGAGACGATGACCCTGCCGGACGGCGCGGGCACCGTGAAGTTCGAGGGCATCGAGCGCTGGGCGACCTTCTCGGTCACCCAGCAGCCCGCCAACGGCCTCGCCCTCGCGGGCGCCGTCGTCGCCATCGGCGGTCTGGCCGCCTCACTGTTCATCCAGCGCCGCCGGATCTGGGTCCGGGCGGTGACCGGCAAGGACGGCGTCACCGTCGTCGAGATGGCGGGCCTCGGCCGCAGCGAGTCCGCCAGGCTCCCGGAGGAACTCGCGGTGCTGTCCGCCGCCCTCCACCAGCAGGCGCCCTCGGCGCCCGGACAACCTGTCAAGGAAAACGTTGAAGGGGAGCGCGGATGACGCCGCTCGCAGTCGCAGCCAATGAGAACCTGGCGCAGGTCAGCAACTACCTGATCTATTCGTCGATGGCGGTCTACACGCTCGCCTTCCTCGCGCACATCCTCGAGTGGACCTTCGGCAGCCGCAGCAAGGTGGCCCGCACGGCCGCCGCGCTGACCGCGCCGCGGGCCGCCGGGGCGCCCGCCGTGCAGGTGCGCGGCAAGGGCGGCACCGCCGTCCTCGACAGGCCCGAGGTCGTCACCCGCTCGGCCACCGGCTCGCGCGACGTGCCGGACGGCCCGGGCGCCGCCGGCGGCGACGAGCAGGGCGACCTGTACGGGCGGGTCGCGGTCTCCCTGACCGCGCTGGGCTTCCTGATCGAGGCGGCCGGCGTGGTCGCCCGCGCGATGTCGGTGCAGCGGGCCCCCTGGGGCAACATGTACGAGTTCTCGATCACCTTCTCGACGGTGGCCGTCGGCGCGTACCTGCTGCTGCTCGCGCTGAAGAAGAACGTCCGCTGGCTCGGTCTGATCCTGGTCACCACCGTCCTGCTCGACCTCGGCATCGCCGTCAAGGTGCTGTACACCGACAGCGACCAGCTGGTGCCGGCCCTGGACTCGTACTGGCTGTGGATCCACGTCTCCACCGCGATCTTCTGCGGCGCCGTCTTCTACATCGGCGCGGCCGGCGCGGTGCTCTACCTGTTCCGGGACAGCTACGAGAGCCACCTGGAGGCGGGCCGCACACCGGGTCGTTTCCGCACCTCGGTGATGGAGCGGCTGCCCTCCGCGGCCTCGCTCGACAAGTTCTCGTACCGCATCAACGCGGCGGTCTTCCCGCTGTGGACGTTCACCATCGTCGCGGGCGCGATCTGGGCGGGCGACGCCTGGGGCCGCTACTGGGGCTGGGACCCCAAGGAGGTCTGGTCGTTCGTGACGTGGGTCGCGTACGCCTGCTACCTGCACGCGCGCGCCACGGCGGGCTGGAAGGGCCGCAAGGCCGCGTACCTGGCGCTGTTCGCGTTCGCCTGCTGGATCTGGAACTACTACGGCGTGAACATCCTGCTGAGCGGCAAGCACTCGTACGCGGGCGTCTGACGCCCGCCGGCGGCTTCGAGGGCCCCGCCGTCCGTCCCGACGACCTCGGGCGGGCGGCGGGGCCTTTTCGTGGGCGCGGGCCGGCTTCGCTCAGGCGTCCTTCTCCAGGACGTAGGCGCCGTTGCCCTGCGCGGGGCCGAGGAAGAAGTAGAGCTCCAGGGTCCGGCGTTCGTCGCGGCGGAGCTCGAAGGTCCAGGAGTAGCGGCCGGGCGTCCGCGTGACCGTGTTGCTGCGGGTCGCGGTGCCGGTGGCGGCGGGCAGGTCCAGACGCAGGTGCTGGCCGAGGTTGCGGCCGGCGGGCTGGTCGTCGGTGAGCGTCCAGGTGGCCGGGCCGGACAGTCGCCAGCCCGCGGCGTAGTCGCGTTCCTGACCGTCGAGGAGGGTGACGGAGGCGGCGCCGCCGGGGTGGAAGACCACCACGGTGCCGTCGACGCAGCGCCAGGTGCCGACGATCTCGGAGAGGCGGGCGTCGTAGACGGCGGGGACGGGGCCGGGGGAGGCGCGCTGCGGGTTCCAGCCGGTCATGGCGAGCAGGGCGGCGACGAGCACGCCGTACGCGAGGAGGTTGCGCAGGGCCGTGTCGATGATCCGCGGCCCGCCGTGCTGCGGGGCCCGTGGCAGTGGCATGGGGCCATTCTGTCAGCCGACTTGAACGCGTTCAATCATCTTTCGCGTCACATGGCGACCCACCTCCCCGTGAACGCGCCGACCCCGCGCGCGAGTTCCCGGTCGGGCGGGGTCATGCGGGGGGGAACGCCGCGGGGCGTCAGTCCTTGTCCTTGTCGCGATCGCGGTCGCGATCGCGGTCACCGTCGGGCTCGCGGTCGCCGCCCTCGTCCTTGCCCCGCGCCTCGCCGTCGGCTTCCCCGGCGGCCTCCTCGGCCTCCTTCGCCTGCTGGGCCTCGTCCTTCTTCTCCTGCTCGGCGCTCAGCGACTTCAGGAAGTCCGGGTTGTCGTCGGGAGCGACCCACTGGTTGCGGCGGGACCGACCGCCCCCCGCGCCACCGACCGCGGAACGCTTCTTGCCCGCGAAGAGCCAGACCAGCGGGCCGACGATCGAGAACAGCAGGATGATGATCACCCAGACCCCCTTGGGGAGGGCCTTGACCTCTTCCTCCGGGGTGTTCAGGCAGTCGACGAAGGCGTAGATGGTCAGTGCGAGGAGAAGCAGGAAGGGCACAAGGCGCAGCACGGTGTGGGACCGACTCCCGGGCAGTGGCGGCGGGACCGCGTCGGGCCCCGGTGACGCTTCCAGGGTAGAGGGTGACGGATACTGGGCCCCATGGCTTACGACGATCTCCGCTCGCTGCTCCGGGCTCTGGAGCGGGAGGGCGACCTCAAGCGCATCAAGGCCGAAGTCGACCCGTACCTGGAGGTAGGGGAGATCGTCGACAGAGTGAACAAGGCGGGGGGTCCCGCGCTGCTCTTCGAGAACGTCAAGGGCTCGGCGATGCCCCTCGCCATGAACGTCTTCGGTACGGACCGGCGGCTGCTGAAGGCGCTCGGCCTGAAGTCGTACGCGGAGATCAGCGAGAAGATCGGCGGGCTGCTCAAGCCCGAACTCCCGCAGGGCTTCATCGGTGTCCGCGAGGCCTTCGGCAAGCTCGGCTCGATGGTGCACGTCCCGCCGAAGAAGGTGAAGGGCGAGTCCGCTCCCGTCCAGGAGGTCGTCCTCACCGGCGACGACGTCGATCTCGACCAGCTCCCGGCGCTGTTCACCTGGCCCAAGGACGGCGGGGACTTCTTCAACCTCGGCCTGACGCACACCAAGCACCCCGAGACGGGCGTGCGCAACCTCGGCCTCTACCGCCTCCAGCGCCACGACAAGCGCACCATCGGCATGCACTGGCAGATCCACAAGGACAGCCGCAACCACTACGCCGTCGCCGCCGCGAAGGGTGAGCGGCTGCCCGTCGCGATCGCCTTCGGCTGCCCGCCTGCCGTCACCTACGCCTCCACGGCGCCGCTGCCGGGCGACATCGACGAGTACCTGTTCGCCGGCTTCGTCGCGGGCAAGCGGATCGAGATGGTCGACTGCAAGACGGTCCCGCTCCAGGTCCCGGCCAACGCCGAGGTCGTCATCGAGGGCTGGCTGGAGCCCGGGGAGATGCTCCCCGAGGGCCCGTTCGGCGACCACACCGGTTTCTACACCCCGCAGGAACCCTTCCCCGCGTTGAAGATCGACTGCGTGACGATGCGCAAGCGTCCGCTGATCCAGTCGATCGTGGTCGGTCGCCCGCCGACCGAGGACGGACCGCTGGGCCGGGCCACCGAGCGGTTCTTCCTGCCGCTCCTGAAGATCATCGTTCCGGACATCGTGGACTACCACCTGCCGGAGTCGGGCGGCTTCCACAACTGCGCGATCGTCTCGATCGACAAGAAGTACCCGAAGCACGCGCAGAAGGTCATGCACGCCATCTGGGGCGCCCACATGATGTCGCTGACCAAGCTGATCGTCGTGGTGGACAAGGACTGTGACGTC
The DNA here is from genome assembly GCF_042893755.1 of Streptomyces sp. NPDC001568. Classification (NCBI taxonomy): domain Bacteria; kingdom Bacillati; phylum Actinomycetota; class Actinomycetes; order Kitasatosporales; family Streptomycetaceae; genus Streptomyces; species Streptomyces sp. NPDC001568. Next base: position 55,305 of record NZ_JBIAVF010000010.1, read on the forward strand.
CACGACCTGCACGAGGTGTCCTGGCGGGCGCTGGGCAACACGGACTACGCGCGTGACCTGACGGTGGTCGAGGGCCCGGTGGACCATCTGGACCACGCCTCGTACCAGCAGTTCTGGGGCGGCAAGGCGGGCATCGACGCCACGAAGAAACTCCCGGAGGAGGGTTACACGCGCGACGGCGGCTGGCCCGACATGGTGGAGTCCGACCCCGCGACGGCGGCCCTCGTGGACCGCCGCTGGAAGGAGTACGGACTGTGAGTCCCATCGCCGTGGGCGGACCCGCCCTCTTCATCGGTACCGACACCCCCTGCGTCGCGCTCGTGCGCCCCGAGATCGACCCGGCGCAGCCGGGTGTGCGGGAGGCGGCCGAGCGGGCGGGGGTGACCCCCGAGGAGTTCGCGGGGCCGTCCGACCTGTGGCAGTTGATCGCCGACCGGACGGACGGGGAGGGTCGCGAGATCGCCCTCAACGAGCTGTCCACCGCCGACGCCGACGCCTTCGCGAGCAGCCTGCTGGACGCGACCGCCGACCCGGACGCCGAGTTCACGGTCGTGCTGACCGTGGCCGCCCACGACGTGCTGCGCCTGAGCGGTCGGCCCGCCGGCGAGGGCTTCGCCTTCCTGGCGTCCGTCGTCCCGCCGCCGTCGGAGGGCACGCCCGCGCTGGAGGTGGAGATCGGTCCGACCGCCCTCGCCGACCTGCGCGTCGAACTCGAACAGTTCCGGAGGTCCCTGGGATGACGTCGGCCGCCGAGGGGGTCCTCGGGCCCGGACCCGCGCCCCGGACGCACGGCAGGGTGAAGGCGTTCCTGCGGCTCGTGATGATCGAGCACTCGGTCTTCGCGCTGCCGTTCGCCTACATCGCCGCCTTCACCGCGATGTTCCAGCTCGACGGGACCGTGCACTGGGGCACGCTGCTGCTCGTGACCATCTGCATGGTCGGGCTGCGGACCTTCGCGATGGCCGCCAACCGGATCATCGACCGGGAGATCGACTCCCGGAACCCGCGCACCGCCGGGCGCGAACTCGTCACCGGCGCGGTGTCGGTGCGCTCCGCCTGGACCGGGGCCGGGATCGCGCTCCTCGTGTTCCTGGGCTCGGCCGCGCTGCTGAACCCGCTGTGTCTGATGCTGGCGCCGATCGCCGTGGTGCCGATGGTGGTCTACCCGTACGGGAAGCGGTTCACGGACTTCCCGCACGCCATCCTGGGCGTGGCCCAGGCCATGGGGCCCATCGGTGCATGGCTGGCCGTCACCGGCGAGTGGTCCTGGGACGCGGTCGTGCTGGGGCTCGCCGTCGGGGTGTGGATCGGCGGCTTCGACCTGATCTTCGGCTGCCAGGACGTGGCGGCCGACCGGGCCGAGGGCGTCCGCTCGGTACCGGCCCGCTTCGGCATCCCGGCGGCCCTGTGGGGCGCCCGCGGCGCGCACGTGGTGACCACCGGGTTGCTGGCCTGGTACGGCGTGCTGACGGACGCGGGCGTGCTCTTCTGGGTCGGCCTGGTGATCGTGGTCGGCGCGTTCCTGTACGAGCACACCATCGTCAAGCCGCACGACCTGTCCCGCCTGAACCGCGCCTTCTTCACGGTGAACGGGTTCATCGGGATGGCCCTGTTCGTGTGCGCGCTGCTCGACCTGGTCGTGCGGGGGCTGACCTTCTAGACGCCGGCCCTGCGGACGGCGCGGTTCAGAACGTGAGGGCGGCGCCGGGCTTCGGTCGGCGGAAGAAGAGGGCGGTGGCCACGCCGGCCGCGAGGCCGCAGAGGTGGCCCTGCCAGCTGATCCCGTCGTCGGCGGGCAGGAGGCCGTAGAAGATGCCCGCTCCCCAGTAGAGGCCGATCACCACGCCCACCACGATGCCCAGGATCCTGCGCTCGACGAAGCCCCGCACGACGAGGTAGCCGAAGAGGCCGAAGACGAGGCCCGAGGCACCGGTGGTGATGCTGTCCGACTCGGAGATCAGCCAGGTGCCGATGCCGTCGGCGACGATGATGAGGGCGCTGACGGCGAGGAAGCGGCGGATGCCGCCGAGCGCGGCGACGAAGCCGAAGACCAGCAGCGGGACGCTGTTGGAGGCGACGTGGTCGAAGCCGAAGTGAAGGAACGCGGCCAGCGGGGACCGCAGGAGGCTCTCGGGTTCCCGGGCCACGATGCCGTACTCGTCCAGCGCGTGCCCGGTGGCGTGGTCGACCGCTTCTATGAGCCAGAGCAGGCCCACCCACCCCAGCATCAGCAGGGCGGCCGCCTTGGCCCGCCGCGTACGGCTCCACTCCTCGACCTGTGCTTCCGCCATGGCGGCCCCGCCCCCCGATGCGTCGTGCGTCCCACCCCTTGAAACGTCGGGCCACCTTACCCAGTGCCCTTCCGGTGTGGCCGGATAGTCTCGGAGGTATGACTGAGCGCAATCGCACCCCGTGGGTGGTCGGGGTTTCCGGGGCGTCCGGGACGCCGTACGCGGCGGCGGTGCTCCGCGGGCTGCTGGCCGCGGGGGAAAGTGTGGACCTGGTGGTGAGCAGGGCCTCCCGGCTCACCCTCCTGGACGAGACCGGCATCGCCTTCCGTGACGCGCACTGGCGCGATGACCTGGCCCGGTGGCTGGAGCGCGGGGCGGACGGGAAGCCGGGCACGTTCGCGGCGCCGGAGCTGGACGACGTCCGTCACTGGGCGGCCGGCGACCTGGCGGCCGGGCCGAGCTCGGGCTCGTACCCCGTGAAGGGGATGTTGATCGTGCCGGCGTCCACGGCCTGTGTGGCCGGGGTGGCGCTGGGACTGTCGAAGGACCTGCTCCAGCGGGTGGCGAGCGTGACGCTCAAGGAACGGCGCCGGCTGGTGGTCGCGGTGCGGGAGACCCCGCTCAGCGGGCAGACCCTGAAACACCTGGTGGCGCTGGACGAGGCGGGCGCAGTGGTGCTGCCCGCCTCTCCGGCGTTCTACGCGGGCGCGACGCACATCCAGGATCTGGTGGACTTCGTCGCGGGGCGGGTGCTCGACGCGGCCGATGTGCCGCACGGGCTGTACCGCCGGTGGGAGGGGGAGCTCGGTGGCTCCCGGCCTCCCGAGGGGGCGAGCGGCGGTGACTAGCGCTTCTTGGCGCTGCGCGGCTTGCGGGTCTTGTCCACGTGGTGGGCGGCGGACGGCTGGTCGGTGCGGGATCGGTTGGCCAGCTCCTGGAGCTGTCGCATGTGTGCGTAGGCCATCTCGATCGTGTACACGGTGAACCACTCCTGAAGATCGTCATTGATCAGTTGAAAGATTCGCAGGGTGTTGACCCTGCACGCCTTTGATTCTATACCTAGACTTGCAGCATCGCCGAATAATGGAAGGCTCCACGTAATGGACACGGTGGACAGGCAGCTCATCCAGGCACTTCGCGAGAACGGTCGTGCCTCGTATGCGGAGCTGGGCCGTCTCGTGGGCCTCTCCGGCCCCAGCGTCACCGACCGCATCAACCGGCTGGAGACGGCCGGCGTCATCACCGGCTACCGCGCGACGGTGGCCGCCGCCGAGCTCGGGCTCGGCGTCACCGCGCTGATCGGCATCTCCCTCTCCGACGCGGCGGACCACGAGGACGTGGCCCGCCGGCTGCGCGACCTCGCCGAGATCGAGGACTGCTGGTTCATCGCGGGCGACGACTCCTTCATGCTGAAGGTCCGCGCCAGCGACGTCGACGGCCTGGAGAAGATCATCCGTAGGCTCTCGGGCACCAAGGGCGTCTCGCGCACCCGCACCACGATCGTGCTCTCCACGAAGTGGGAGAACCGGGTCGGGGAGCTGCCCGAGGAGAGCTGAGAGTACGGTGGGTGGCGGTTGCAGGCAGGTCAGGACAAAGAGGAGACACCGGCATGGACGCTGGGCTCAAGCGTGAGCTGGAGGAGAAGGTCCGCTCCGGCGAGCGGCTGACGCGTGAGGACGGCATCGCCCTCTACGAGTCGGACGACCTGGCCTGGCTCGGTGGCCTCGCGCACGAGGTGCGCATGCGCAAGAACGGTGACGTGGTCCACTTCAACGTCAACCGCCACCTCAACATGACGAACGTGTGCACCGCCTCCTGCGCGTACTGCTCCTTCCAGCGCAAGCCGGGGGAGAAGGACGCGTACACGATGCGCATCGAGGAAGCCGTCCGCCTGGCCAAGGCCATGGAGAACGAGAACCTCACCGAGCTGCACATCGTCAACGGTCTGCACCCCACCCTGCCGTGGCGGTACTACCCGCGTTCGCTGTCGGCCCTCAAGGAGGCGTTGCCGAACGTCTCGCTGAAGGCGTTCACGGCGACGGAGATCCACCACTTCGAGACGATCTCCGGGATGTCGGCCTCCGACATCCTGGACGAGCTGATCGAGGCCGGCCTGGAGTCGCTGACCGGCGGCGGCGCGGAGATCTTCGACTGGGAGGTCCGTCAGCACATCGTCGACCACCGCACCCACTGGGAAGACTGGTCGCGCATCCACCGCCTGGCCCACTCGAAGGGGCTCAAGACCCCGGCGACGATGCTCTACGGGCACATCGAGGAGCCGCGCCACCGCGTGGACCACGTGCTGCGACTGCGCGAGCTCCAGGACGAGACCGGCGGATTCCAGGTCTTCATCCCGCTGCGCTACCAGCACGACTTCGTGGACATGCAGGACGGCAAGGTCCGCAACAAGCTCCAGGCGCGCACCACGATGGCGACCGGCGCCGAGGCGCTGAAGACCTTCGCGGTCTCCCGGCTGCTCTTCGACAACGTCCCGCACGTCAAGGTGTTCTGGGTGATGCACGGCGTCCAGACCGCCCAGCTCGCCCTGCTGCACGGCGCGGACGACATGGACGGCTCGGTCGTGGAGTACAAGATCACGCACGACGCCGACAACTACGGCACCCCGAACAAGCTCGGCCGCGAGGACCTCCTCGACCTCATCCGCGAGGCGGGCTTCCGCCCCGTGGAGCGCAACACGCGCTACGAGATCATCCGCGAGTACCCCGGCCCGGACGCCGACCTGCGCGAGACCCCGCAGGCGATGCGCCTCTGAGCGCTCGCAGCCCTCGACGGAGCCCCGGTCCCCAGCGGACCGGGGCTTCTCCGTTGCCCGAGCGGGGATGTAATGATTAGACTGCGCTAATGACCCTTACTTTCACCTTCGATCCGGTCGTCGACCCCGCCCTGCGCGACGGCATCGTCGAGCTGTGGACCGAGGTGTCCAACGCCGGTGGCGCGGTCGGCTTCGTCCCGCCCGTCACCTCCGACGAGGTCCGGCCCGAACTGCTCAAGCACCTCACCGCCATGGCGGAGGGTCGGCACCGGCTGCTGGTCGGTCGGGACGCGGCGGGCCGGGTGGGCGCCGTCGCCTTCCTCGCGCTCAACACGCACCGGCTGATGCGGCACTGGGTGTGGGCCTACACCGTCATGGTCGACCCGGCCCTCCAGGGGCGCGGCGTCGGCCGCGAGCTGATGACGGCCCTCGCCGACGCGGCCCGGTCACTGGAGGGCATCGAGGCCGTCCGCCTCACCTGCCGCGGCGGCCTCGGCCTGGAGCGGTTCTACGCAGGCTGCGGCTACAAGGAGGTCGGCCGCGTCCCCGACGCCATCCGCGTCGCCCCGGGCGACGACCGCGACGACATCACCCTCCTGCTGCCGCTGCACTGACCCCCGGCGGGCCGTCACGGGGCCCCGGCGTGCTTCACTGGACGGGCCCAAAACATCATGCCCGTAGGACGACGAGAGAGAAGGGGTCACCGTGTCCCTCAAGACGAGCGCGACGATCCGCTACACCGCGATGCGCCTGGGCGTCTTCGTCGGATGCCTGGTCCTCGTCGCCCTGCTGGTCCGCCTGGGCTGGGTGCCCTCCGGCCTCGGCGACGCCAACCCCGCCTGGATCGTGCTGCTCGCGCTCGTGCTGTCCGCCCCGCTGTCGTTCGTCCTGCTGCGCAAGCAGCGCGACGCGATGTCCGTGCAGATCTCCGGACGCGTCGCGGGTGCGAAGGACAAGCTCGCCGCGAACCGCAGCCAGGAGGACGGGGCCGACGACGCCGCCCGCGTCGGCTGACCGAGGCCGCGTTGGCTTCCTCACACACCGAACCGCCCCAGCTACGGGAATACCGCCCGTAACGCTGGGGCTTTCGCGTTTTCCGGGCCGAACGGGCCGGGCGTCGGCCCCTTCTGGATCAAAGAATCGCTTTGGGCTTCTCAAAGGAGAAGTGTTAGCGTGTTCAACATGTTGACCACAGTTGCGCACCCGATGACCGCGAGCGTCCCGCTCGTGGCGCGCCTGCACGTCGACCTCTGCCGCCGCGTGTCCGCGGCCTGTTGCTGTTGCCGCTGATTCCCTCTGCAGTTGAGCTTCCCTCCGCAGTCGAGCTGAATCGATACAGCAGCGGTCCCGGCCGGCCCGGCCCCTTCCGGCTGCTGCCGCACCGCACCCCTCGCAGAACCTTCCGCCGTACCTCGTGCGTCCCCCCGGAGAGTGTCCGTGTCCGCCACGCCCCAGGCCCAGGCTCCCGCCAAGGCCTCCTTCAAGTTCCCGTTCTGGGCCCAGATCGTCGCCGGTCTCGTGCTCGGTGTGCTGTTCGGCTGGCTCGCCCGCAGCCAGGACATCAGCTGGCTGAAGACCACCCTCGAACAGGTCGGTGACATCTTCGTCCAGCTGCTGAAGCTGGCCGTCGCCCCGCTCGTGTTCTTCGCGATCCTGGTGTCCATCACCAACCTGCGGAAGGTGAACAACGCCGCGCGGCTCGCCTCCCGCACCCTGCTCTGGTTCATGATCACGTCGCTGATCGCGGTCGGCATCGGCCTCGCGATAGGCCTGCTGACGAACCCGGGCGCGGGCACCGGCCTCACCCCGGCCGACGGCAAGGAGCCCAAGCGGACCGGCTCCTGGATCGACTTCCTGACCGGCATCGTGCCGAAGGACATCATCACGCCGTTCACCGAGCTGAACGTGCTCCAGATCGTCTTCCTGGCCGCCGTCGCCGGTATCGCCGCCCTCCAGCTCGGAGCCAAGGCCCAGCCGGTCCTGAACCTCGCCGAGTCGGTCCTGGAACTCCTCCAGAAGGCCCTGTGGTGGGTCATCCGCCTCGCCCCGATCGGCACCGTCGGCCTCATCGGCACCGCCATCGCGAGCTACGGCTGGGACCTCATCGGCAAGTACGCCACCTTCACCGCCGACGTCTACATCGGCTCGGCGCTCGTCATGTTCGGCGTCTACCCGCTGCTGCTGTGGGCCGTCGCCAAGGTCAACCCGCTGCACTTCTACAAGGGCGCCTGGCCCGCGATCCAGCTGGCCTTCGTCTCGCGCTCCTCGGTCGGCACCATGCCGGTCACCCAGAAGGTCACCGAGCGCCTCGGCGTCCCGAAGGAGTACGCCTCCTTCGCCGTCCCGTTCGGCGCCACCACGAAGATGGACGGCTGCGCCGCGATCTACCCGGCGCTCGCGGCGATCTTCATCGCGAACATCTTCGACGTGCAGCTGGGCATCAAGGAGTACCTGCTCATCGCGTTCGTCTCGGTGGTCGGCTCCGCCGCCACGGCCGGTCTGACCGGCGCGACCGTGATGCTGACCCTGACCCTCTCCACGCTGGGCCTGCCGCTGGCCGGTGTCGGCCTGCTCATGGCGATCGACCCGATCCTCGACATGATGCGCACCGCCACCAACGTGGCCGGCCAGGCCGTCGTCCCGGTCATCGTCTCCGCCCGTGAGGGGATCCTGGACAAGGAGGCGTACGCCACCGCCTCCGCCTCCCCGCTGGACGAGAAGGCCGACCCGGCCGAGACCCCGGCCGAGGAGAAGGCCGGCGCCCCGGTCCCCGTCACCGCCTGATCCGGACGCGCCCCGAGCGCGCCCACCCGCCGCGACCCCCGCCCCCGTCCGGGCGGGGGTCGCGGTGTTTGCGCGTTCGGGGACTCCCGGCTCACACGGTCAGGGCCCGGACGTAGGCGACGCCGGCGAGCAGGAACGGTACGGCGTACCACCAGCGGCCCATCGTGCGGTGGAAGACCGGGACGGCCGTCAGCAGCAGGCCCGCGAAGCACACCGCCACGCAGACCCCGGCCAGGAACCGCACGTCGTCCCGCAGCGGGTCGTGCACCGACTGCGGGCTCATGGCCAGCGCGAGGAAGCAGGCGTACACCGCCGGTACGTAGAGCAGCGCGAGCGGGACGCCGAGCACCCAGCGCAGACAGCCCCGGTCCTCCGGCAGGTCGATGCTCTCCCGCCGGTGGGGCCCGTTGCGCGTGCGGGGCGTGGTCCGGGCCGGGGGCACACGGGCTTCCACGGGCGACGTCAGGAGCGCGCGACGAACTCGGCCCAGGCGCCCGGGGAGAACGCGAGGTGGGGGAGCGCGGTGTCCTTGGAGTTTTCGACGCCGAAATCGGCGGCCCGCTTGCCCGCCTCCTCGCGCCACACCCTCAGCCGGCGGCCGAGCGCCGACAGGACAGCGACGCCCTGTTCGTCGTCCGGGTCGACGTCCCAGCCCGCGTCTTCCGTACCGTCCGTGTCCATCGTCATGCCCGCTCGCTCCCGACGCACCGAAATCGACTCAGCAGTCCTGCCCCTACGGCGTCCGGGACAGCCCCTCCAGCGCGGGACAAGCGCGGGACAAAGCCCGGACCGCAGAAGGCTCGCCCTGAAAACGGTAGGCAGGGCGCTCCACGCTGAGCGATGTGAATACTCAAATCTGGTTCACCGAATACCAGTTCGGCGTGCGGCTCGCTGTCGAGCAAGTGCGTTCCTGGGGACTGTCGCCGGACGGGCCCGCACGGGAGGGTGCCGGGGCGGGACTTCCAGGTCGTGCTCACCCGTACCGGCGGTGTGCTCCGGATCGAGGTGGTGGACACGCGCCGGGACCGGATCCCAGGACTTCGCGACCCGGACGTGGACGCGGAGTCCGGGCGAGGGCTGGCACTGGTGGCCGCGCCGGCCGATCGGTGGGGCGTGGATCAGGGGCCGCCGCCGCGCAAGGTGGTCTGGGCGGAACTGGACCTGCCCGGGGAGGGGCTCAAACCGTGACGCGGGAGGTCGGAACGCGGTCGTGCTCGACCTTTAAGTACCAAGTACCGAGGTGGAACCAACCAACCCCACCCCTCCGGCTCCCCGCTCACTCACACGGGTGAACTACGCCAACTGGGCTGGCTTTTGATGCGGTTGAGCGGCATATGCTCGGCCCCACAACTCCCAGACATGAGACGGCCCCCGCCGGGACTGGCATCCCGAACGAGGGCCTGACCAAACAGGAAGAAAGCAGCTTCCGCATGGTGTCAAAGCACCCTAGCGCGCCCTCGCGCGCTGCGTCCCGGGTTCCTGCCGGGACCATCCGATCCGGTGTAGTCCACGTCAACGTGCGGCACGCCCACCACTACACCGTGGTGGGCAACCACCTCGCCCAGCACCCGGCCCTGTCGCTGGTGGCCATCGGCCTCGCCCTGCACATCCAGTCGCTGCCGACCGGCGCCAAGGTCGGCATCAAGGCCCTCGCGGAGCGCTTCCCCGAGGGGGAGGTGCGCATCGCCGGAGCCCTTCGGGAGCTGGAGGCGCACGGCTACCTGGAGCGCAGCCGCGTACGTACGCCCGAGGGCCGCCTCCTGACCAGGACCGTGTCCTACAACCACCCTCGGGGCGCCGCACCGCCACTGCCCCCGCACACCGACGAGCCCGACCCGGACCCGGACCCGCAGCCGGACCCCGACCCCGAGCTGGACCCGGAGCTGGACCCGGACCCCGACCCGGCACCAGGCGCCGTACCGGTTCTTGCTCCCGTGTCGGCTTCCGCATCCGGGATCGCCGCGGGCCTCCCGAGCCAGGAGGCCATGGATCTGCTCGCACGGCTGCGTTGCGACGATCCCCGGCTGCTGCTCGCGGAGGAACGCGTACGGCAACTGGCGCCCGGCGTGGCCGCCTGGCTGGAGCGGGGCGTGCATCCCGAAGCCGTGCGGCACGCCTTGACCGCCGAACTGCCGGCCGACCTCCGGCACCCGGCCGCATTGATCGGCTACCGGCTGCGGACGTCCATGCCCCCGCATCTCCCCGCACCGCCCCCGGTCACCGCATCCTCGCGGCCCGACCCGCTCCAGAACTGCGACGGCTGCGACCGCGCCTTCCGCGCCCCGGCCCCGGGCCGCTGCGTCGACTGCCCACCCGAGACCCACGCCGCGGTCGCCTGAGCGGGCCACGGGGCCTGTTCTCACGCGCAGTTCGGCTTGGGCCCGGGCACCGTCACCCGGCCGCGTTCCGGGTGTCCGGGCCGGCGTGGGTCGCCAGGAACTCCGCGCGTTCGGGCGTGGCGGGGAGCGGGGCGACGGCCGTGGCGAGACGGGCCGCCAGGTCCGGGAAGAGGAGCCAGGCCGTGGCGGGGCGGGTGACGGCGGCGTGCAGGAGGTCGCCCTCGTAGAAGCAGGCGTCCAGCAGCGGGTCGTCGACCAGCAGGTCGACCGCCAGCGGCAGGACGTGGGGGAGTGCCACGTCCTGGCTGATCAGGGTGCGCAGGTCCGCGGGCGCGAGGCTGCCCAGGGGGCGCCGACGCAGGGCGTGGACCTTGGTGGCGAGGCTCGTCGCGTTCGGCGACGCGGGTGGCCACGGGGGGCCGTCGATCTCGTCGAGGGTGCGGTCCAAATGGTGGAGCATCATGTCGCCCTTGCGTCTGCCGAGTTGCGGAAGAGTGGAGAAGCCTCCCTGTCTACCAGTCGGGAGCGCCTATCGGCGGGAGTACGAGCCGATGCCGACGAGGCAGTACACGTACTCGTTCAGGACGCTGCCGCCCATCGTGTAGCGGTAGGAGAAGGCGTATTCGGTCTTCGAGTTGGTGTTGCAGCGGTCCATGTCCGAGGTGAACGGGATGCTTTCGATCACCCGGTAGTGCGCGTCGGACGCCGAGCAGGGGACCTCGTCCACACCCGTGACGCGTTGCGCCGTCGTCGAGTCCGGGAGCTCGCCGTTGAGGCAGGTGCCCCGATCGAAGGGGGTGGGGGCCTCGGCGCTGGGGGTGACGGGGTAGTAGGGCGCCGAGGTGGTCGGGTCCGGTGCCGGCGCGGCGCTCTGCGAAGGCGTCGACTCGGTCGCCATGTGGGTGGGGGCCGGGGCGTAGGACGGGGAGTACTGGTCCGCGCTCGGCGACTGCGAGGAACCGGCGGCGGTGGACGCCTTGTCGTCGGAGCCGTCGTCCCCGGTGTTCACCATGAAGAAGGCGACGGCGACGGCCGCGGCCACGCCGAGGGCCACCAGACAGCCCGCGCGGCCGGACGTGGCGGGCGCACCGGGCGCACCCGGCGACCCGGGCGCACCGAACGCGGCGGCGGCCATCGGGGTCGTCGCGCCGACCGTGCCGCCGGTCACGAGGATCCGCAGTAGTACTTCCTTGCCGGCCACCTGGGCCCGGATGAGGTCGCCGTTGCGGGTGGGCGGGATGCGCAGGCTGACCGGGCCGCCCGCGAGGTCGACGCTGATGACCGTCCCCGCCGCGGCCTGCTCGGCGGTGAGCGAGAGCTGTATTTCCTGTGACGACACCGGAGTCCCCTTCCGATCGCGGGCCCGAAGCCGTCGGACGGACCGCCCCGATTCTGCCCGCTGCGCGTCGGCGAGCGCACGCGTTCTGCCATACGGAGTAAGGCAGTTGACCATCCAGATGGTCAAAGGGATTGAGGATCGGGCCTGTTCGAGGACGTGACCGCTTCACTACCCACATGGTGCCATTGCCATCGGCATCATGCTGCTGAGGTTGAACGCCGCGGCCGGTCGCCCCCCGCACGAGCAGGTCGCGGGCGTCATCCGACGTGCCGTCGACGAGGGCGAATGCGCCCCCGGGGACCGGGTCCCGACATCGAGTCCGCCCGGGTCGAGGAGCGCGGGCCCGCCCGCGCCGGCGGCTGGGGTTACCGGATCGACGGGCTCGGTACGACCGTGATGCCGCGCGGCGGCGAGTGCCTCGTGATCCGCGCCGGGGGTCGGGACTTTGCCGTGAGCGTGGACGACGCCGAACGCGGCGCCGCCTTGCTGAACTCCCTGAAGGCCGCGGGGGATCGGGCGGGAGGCTGACTTCCGGCGGCCGTCCCGAGGGGCGCCGCACGGGCCCCCGCGTGGGGAAAGACCCGGTCCGGGGGGTGGTCGGACCGGGTTACCCGTGCGTAGATTACCGGCGGTAACTCCGATCGATCCGAGGAGAGCGCGCCGTGCATGCCGAGCCGAAGCTGGTGGAGCCCGTCAAGACGACCGTCGCCGGGGTGGTGCGGGAGGTCTCCGTACCCCCGCTCGCGGGGATGCCGCAGAGAGGCTCCCTCGGGGACCTACCGTTCGACAACGCCCGCGAAGCCCCCGGTGAGGCCGTCCTCGCCCGCAAGGCGCCCGACGGCACCTGGCACGACGTCACCGCCGACCGGTTCGCGGCCGAGGTCCTCGCCGTCGCCAAGGGGCTCATCGCCGAAGGGCTCAGAGCGGGCGACCGGCTGGCCATCATGGCCCGCACCACCTACGAATGGACCCTGCTGGACTTCGCCGGCTGGGCCGCCGGCCTGGTCACCGTACCGATCTACCCGACCTCCTCCGCCTCGCAGGCGCGGTGGATCCTCTACGACTCCGGCGCCGTCGCCTGCGCCGTCGAGGACACCGCGCAGGCCCGGATCATCAGCGCCGAACGCGGCAACCTGCCCGGGCTGGCGCACCTGTGGGAGCTCGACACGGGCGCGGTGGCCCGCCTCGTCAAGGCCGGGGAGCACCTGCCCGACGCGCTCGTGCACGCGCGCCGGGAGGCCCGTACGCCGGACACCGTCGCCACGCTCGTCTACACCTCCGGCACCACCGGACAGCCCAAGGGCTGCGTGCTGACCCACGCCAACTTCTTCGCCGAGGTCGACAACGCGGTGGGGCTGCTCCACCCGGTCTTCAAGTCGGTCACCGAGGAACCGGCCTCCACCCTGCTCTTCCTGCCGCTCAGCCACGTCTTCGGGCGGATGGTCGCCGTCGGGTGCATGCGGGCCCGCGTCAAACTCGGCCACGCGCCGAGCATCCGCACCGAAGAACTGCTCGCCGACCTGGCGGGCTTCCAACCGACGTTCCTGCTCGCCATCCCGTACGTGCTGGAGAAGGTCTACAACACCGCCCGCGCCACCGCCGAGCGGATGGGCCGCGCCGCCTCCTTCGACCGGGCCGCCAGGATCGCGCAGAGCTTCGGCGAAACGGTCGAGGGCAAACGCCCCGGCCTGGGACTGCGCGCCGCCCACGCCCTGTACGACCCGCTCGTCTACCGGCGCATCCGGGCCGCCCTCGGCGGGCGCGTCCGCTACGTCCTCAGCGGCGGCTCCCCGCTCGGCCGGCGGCTCGCCGCCTTCTACACCGGCGCCGGCGTCGAGGTCTTCGAGGGCTACGGACTGACCGAGACCACGGCCGCCTCCACCATCACTCCGCCGCTGCGCCCCCGCCTCGGCACCGTCGGCTGGCCGCTGCCCGGCACGTCCGTACGGATCGCCGACGACGGGGAGGTGCTGCTGCGCGGCGCCCACGTCTTCGCCGGCTACTGGAACGTCGCCGCCCAACCGGCGGGCGACTGGCTCGCCACCGGGGACATCGGCGAACTGGACGCGGACGGGTACCTGACCATCACCGGCCGCAAGAAGGACCTGATCATCACCTCCGGCGGGAAGAACGTCGCCCCCGCGCCCCTGGAGGACTGGCTGCGCGCCCACCCGCTGGTCGGCCAGTGCATGGTGATCGGCGACAACCGGCCGTACGTCACCGCCGTCATCACGCTGGAGCCCGACGGGCTGGCGCACTGGCGGCAGATGAACAAGAAGCAGGGCGTGCCGATCCGCGAACTGGTCTCCGACGAGGACCTGCGCGCCGACCTCCAGCGGGCGGTGGACGAGGCCAACCGGACGGTGTCGCGCGCCGAGTCCATCCGACGCTTCACCGTCCTGCCGGGGGACTTCACCGAGGCGCGCGGGCACCTGACACCCTCGCTCAAACTCCGGCGCGGCGCCGTCGCCCGGGACTACGCCGCCGAGATCGACGCCCTGTACCGGGGGCCGCGGGAGCGGTGAGGGCGGGGCCGGTTGACGACGCCCGTTCGCGATGCCGGTTGACGATGCCCGTTCGCGACGCCGGTTCGCGATGCCGGTTCGCGACGCCCGTTCGCGATGCCGGTCATATGATCACGGCGACCCGGTGTGCGGAGATCGACCGCGCGCCCGAGCTTCGGGGGAAGCCGTGACCGTGAGCCTGTCCGCGATCGTGCGCAGGGCCGTGCGCAAGGCCGTGTCCGCAGCCGTGCCCAGGGCCGTGCCCGGAGCTGTCTCCGTGCTGGTGGTCGTCGTCTGCGCGGGCGGCGCGCTGGCCGGGTGCTCCGGGGCCGAGCCGAAGCCGAAGCCCACCGCGGACGCCGCGCCGACCCCGCCCCCGATCGTCATCCGTACCCCGGCCCCGGCCACGACCCCGCCGCCGGCGGGCACCGAGGAGTTCGGGCCGGTCGTCGCCCGCGACGGCGACGCGACCGCCCACGCCCCCGTACGGGCCGCCGGCGGCGTGCTGCGGGTGCCCGTCTCCCTCACCAACCGGGGCACCGTACGGGCCTTCTACGAGGTCACCCTGCGCGTCACCGGCCCCGACGGCTACGAGGCCACGGGCAGCTTCAGCACGGACACCGTCGGCGTGTACCCGGGCGCGTCCTGGCCCACCGAGGTCGAGGTGTCGATGCCGGGCCGGGCGGCGCCGGCCGACCCGAAGGTGGAGATCGCCGAGGTCCAGGTGGACCGGCACTAGGCCGGGCCGCGGACAGCCCCGCGCCCCGGCGGGAAAGACCCGCCGGGGCGCGGGGGCGGGGCCGTCTAGCAGTTCCCGCGGGCCGGGCGGCCCGCGAAGCGGTCCGCGAGCCAGTTGCCGACCTCCAGGGAGTGCGTGATCACGCCGCTGACGTGTTCGCCGAGCCAGATCGTGTCGAACTCGACGTTCGCGCCCTTCGCGCACCACTCCGAGCGCAGCCGGCTGCCGACCCCGTACGGGATCAACTCGTCGGCGAGCGCGTGGTACTGGTACACCGGCGCGGCCGGGGCGGTGCCGCCGAGTCGGCTCCGGTCGAGGCGGGCCCGCCAGTCCGGCTGCTCCAGCGGGTTGCGGGTGGTCAGGTCGGAGATCCGCTTGAAGGATCCGGCGATCGCGTCGATGGCGACGCAGTGCTCCTTCATCCCGCTCACCAGGGCCTTGCCCGCCGGGTTGAGGTAGGAGTCCAGCCTCAGCTCGGGGAAGGCCGCGTCCTGCCCGGCCGCCGCCATGAAGATCAGTCCGGATCCGTAGGAGCCGTTGTTGAAGTCGGCCACCTTCCGCAGGTCCGCCGGGACACCGCCCGTCGCCGTGCCCTTCACCTTCAGCTCGGGCGCGTACGAACCCTGCAACTCGGCGGCCCAACTGCTGGCCTGGCCGCCCTGCGAGTACCCCATGATGCCGACCGGGGTGTCCGGGCCGAGCCCCGCCGCGGGGAGGCGCAGTGCGGCGCGCGCGGCATCGAGGACGGCGTGGCCCGCCGACGGGCCGACGGTGTAGGTGTGCACGCCCGGGGTGCCGAGGCCCTCGTAGTCGGTGACGACCACGGCCCAGCCGCGCAGGGTCAGCTGCTGGATGAGGTTGGCCTCCATGGAGGTGCCGTACGGCAGGTTGTTGCTCGGCGCGCAGGAGTCGCCCATGCCGACCGTGCCGACGGCGTAGGTGATCAGCGGGCGCGGACCGCTGCGGCCGTCCTGCGGGACGATGACGGTGCCCGAGACGACGTTGGGGGCGCCGTCGGCCGTGGTCGAGCGGTAGTGCACCTTCCACGCCTTGGTGTTCGTGGGCTGCCCGGGCAGCGGGTGGAAGGCGGAGGGCGCGCTGGAGACGAGGTCACCGGGCGCGCCGGCGGCGGCGGGGGCGGAGGTGTCGGCGGTGGCGGCGGAGGGGATCCAGGCGGACATGGCCATGGCGGCCACGACGGCGAGGGCGGTCCTGCGAAATCGCATGGGGCGGCTCTCCCAACGGTCCGTACGGGGTGGGTGAGGAGAAGGTAGTGACCGACCGGTCAGGATGTCGCTGACTGCGCAGCTCACCTTTCCTGACCCGGAGGCCCACCCTCCCCGACACCCGCCCCGCCGCCGGGCAGCGGCGCGCCGACGCCGCACCCGGAGCCGCCTTCACGACACGCCCTGTCCCCCGGACGCGATCCGGTACGCCCCCGGTGTCGTGCCCGTCCAGCGGCGGAACGCGCGGTGGAACGCGGTGTCCTCGGAGAAGCCGAGCCGGGCGGCGAGTTCCGCGATCGGCTCGCCGCTCTCGGCCAGCCCCGCGATCGCCGCGTCCCGCCGTACGTGGTCCTTGAGCTGCTGGAACGACGTCCCCTCCTGCCGGAGCCGGCGCCGCAGCGTCGCTGGGGACACCGCGAGCCGGGCCGCCACCTCCCCGAGCTCGGGCAGTCGCGGGGAGGTCCGCAGCCGCCGCGTCAGGGTCCGGCGCACCTGCTCCGCGACGGTGGTCCCGTACGCGGGGCGCGAGAGCAGGTCGAAGGGGGCCCGGCGCAGCATCGCGTCCAGCGCGGCCTCGTCCCGCACCAGGGGCGCGGTCAGCCAGTGCGCGCCGAACACCGCCTCGGTGCGCCCCGCGCCGAAGCGCACCGGGCAGTCGAAGAGCAGCGCGTACTCGTCCGCGTGCGGCGGCGCCGGATAACTGAAGGACGCCGAGGTCAGCGGGATGCGCCGGCCGATCAGCCAGCTCGCGAGCCGGTGCCAGATGGCGAGCACGCACTCGGTGAGGAACCGTTCCTCGTCCCGCTCGAAGTCGTTGCCGACGCTGAACCGGGCCTCGCCGCCGTCGGCGTCGACGTGGAGCTCCAGCTCGGGCCCGCCGGGGAACAGCCCGTAGAAGGCCGCCCCGCGCTCCACGGCCGCACCCAGATCCCGGCAGCCCAGCGAGGCGTGACACATCATCGCGAACGTGCCGGGCCGGCTCGGGACCGCCGACAGGCCGAGGAACTCGTCCTGCGTGGTCCGGTACAGCGCCCGGAACAGCCGGGCGAACTGCGCGGAGGTGATCAGCGCCCGGTCGTCGCCCAGCAGCAGCGGCGGGATCTGCGCTTCCTGGAGCAGCGGCAGCAGGTCGAAGCCGGCGCTCCGCGCCCCCGCGAGCACGGCGCGCACGTGGTGCACGGTGACCGTCCGCCTCCCCATGACCTCGACGGTAGCCGCAATGAGCGCTGGGGTCAGTGGTGGTGACGCGTCCGGTCATGCCGGAGCCGGCCCGCCGGTGCCTAGCGTCGTGGGTCACCTACTGCGGGAGGGCACGCGATGGACGGTCGGCCGGACACGCTGGCGGAGTTCACCCGGTGGACGGAGGAGAGGTACGGCCCCGGGACGGCCCTGCGCTTTCGCGCGGGACCGGACGGCTGGACGACCCGGACCTACGCCGAACTGGCCGCCTCCGTACGGGCGGCCGGGCGCGCCCTGATCGGCCCGGACCTGGCCGTCGCGGCGGGCGAACGGGTGGCCGTCCTGGCGGAGACCGGGCCGCTGTGGACGTACACGCACTTCGGGGTGCTGGCCGCCGGCGCCGTCCTCGTCCCCGTGTACCCGACGGCGGGGGAGGAGGAGTTGGCGTGGGTGCTGTCCGACTCCGAGGCGGTCGTGGCCGTCTGCGACGACGCCGCCCGGGCGGCCCGGGTGGAGGCCCTGCGGCCGAAGCTGCCCGCGCTGCGGGCCGTCGTACGGATGGACGCCCTGGCCGGGCGGGCCGCCGCCCCGGAGGCGCGACTGCGGGAGCGGGCGGCGGCGGTGGGCCCCGACGACGACGCCTCGATCGTCTACACCTCGGGCACCACGGGCCTGCCCAAGGGCTGCCGGCTCACCCACGGCAACTTCGGGGCGGTGCAGGACGGCACGCTGCCCCTGGTCCGGGGCGGGCCGGGGGACTCCACGTACCTGTACCTGCCGCTGGCGCACCTGCTGGCGCAGCTGATCCAGTTCACGACCCTGCTGGAGGGCGGTGAGCTCTGCTACTTCGGGGGCCGGGTGGAGGACGTCGTCGCCGAGCTGGCCGAGGCCCGACCCACGCACCTGCCGTCCGTGCCGAGGCTGTTCGAGAAGGTCCACGCGGTCGTCCTCGCGCTTGCCGACGGGCAGGAGGGCGGCCGGGAGCGCTTCGCGGAGGCCGTCCGGCTCGGGGTGCTCGCCTGCGAGGGCCGGCTGCCCGAGGAACTGCGGGCCGCCCACGAGGCCGCCGAGGAATCGCTGTACTCCCTGGTCCGGGCCGCCTTCGGAGGCCGCCTGAAATGGGCGCTGACCGGCGGCGCCCCCATCGCCCCCGACACGCTGGACTTCCTGCGCGCCTGCGGGATACGGGTCTTCGAGGGCTACGGGATGACCGAGTCCGGCGGGGTGATCAGCCTCAACCACCCGGACGCCGTCCGGTACGGCACGGTCGGCCGTCCCATCGCGGGCTGTGAGGTCCGGATCGCCGCGGACGGGGAGATCCTGGCCCGCGGCCCGATGGTCTTCCCCGGCTACCACGCGAACGCCGCCGCCACCGCGGGGACCCTCGACGCCGACGGCTGGTTGCACACCGGGGACCTCGGCGAACTCGACGGCGACGGCTTCCTGTCCGTCACCGGCCGCAAGAAGGAACTCATCATCACCTCGGCGGGTAAGAACATCACCCCGACCGAGGTGGAGTTCGCCGTGCGGGCCGCCTCCCGGTACGTCTCGCGGGCCGTCCTGATCGGCGACCGGCGGCCCCACCCGGTGGCCCTGATCACCCTGGACGCCGAGGAGGTCGCCGCGTGGGCGGCCCGCCGCTCCCTCGACCCCGGACCCCGCCCCGGAATCCACCCGCAGGTCCGCGCCCTGGTCGCGGAGGCCGTCGCCGCCGCCAACGCCACGGTCTCCCGCCCGGCCCGCATCCGCGCCTTCCACATCCTCGACGCGGACTTCTCCGTCGAGGACGGCACCCTCACCCCGACCCTCAAGCTGCGCCGCGGCGCGGTCGCCGAGCGGTACGCGGCGCAGATCGAGGCGCTGTACGGGGGGTGAGGCGGGGGCGCCGGACGCCGGAGCCCGGCCCCGAACCGGACCCGGAGCCCTGAACCGGACCCGACCCGACCCGGCCCGGAGCCCCGACCCGGCCCGGAGCCCGGACCCGGCCCGGAGCCCCGACCCGGCCCGGAGCCCGGACCCGGCCCGGAGCCCGCCCGGAGCCGGCCCGGAGCCCGCGTCGGGCTCAGGCCAGGGCCCGGCCCAGGCGGTCCAGGCCCTCCGTGATCTCGGCGGGGGTGTGCGTGGTGAACGACAGCCGGAGCGTGCGCGGGTCCGGGGTGCCGGTGAAGAAGGGGGCGCCGGGCACGTACGCCACGTCGTGCGCGACGGCCGACTTCAGCAGCGCCGTCGCGTCGTACCCCTCGGGGAGCCGGGCCCAGACGAACATGCCGCCCTGGGGACGGTTCCACTCCGAGCCGGCCGGGAGCGCCCCGCCGAGGCCGGCCAGGAGGGCGTCCCGGCGGGCCCGGTAGGCCTCGCGGACCGTGGCCACGTGCGCGTCGAGGTCGTGGGCGGCCAGGTAGTGCGCGGCGGCCAGTTGGTCCACCGTCGAGGTGTGCAGGTCCGCCGCCTGCTTGGCCACCACCGCCGCCCGGCGCAGGGCCGCCGGCGCGCGCAGCCAGCCGAGGCGCAGCCCCGGCGCCATCACCTTGGAGAAGCTGCCGAGCAGGGCCGTACGGTCCTCGGCGCCGGGCTGGGCGGCCAGCCACGGCTCGTGGTCGCCCTCGTAGCGCAGGTCCCCGTACGGGTCGTCCTCCACCAGCCACAGGCCGTGGTGGGCCGCCAGCGCCGCCACCTCCGCCCGGCGGGCTCCCGGCAGGGTGCGACCGGTCGGGTTCTGGAAGGTGGGGACGGTGTACAGCAGCTTCGGGCGCTCCCGGACGAGGATCTCGGCCAGGGCGTCGGGCAGGAGCCCTCGTGCGTCGCAGGGGACCGGTACGACCCGGGCTCCGGCCAGGCCGAAGCACTGGAGGGCCGCCAGATAGGTGGGGTTCTCGACGAGCACCGTGTCGCCGGGCTCCAGCAGGGTCGCCGCGAGCAGGGCGAGCCCCTGCTGGGAGCCGGTCGTCACCAGGACGTCGTCGGCCGTGGTGGCCAGCCCGCGCGCCCGGGCCCGGACCGCCACCGCCTCGCGCAGTTCCGGGGCGCCCTCGGTGGTGGAGTACTGGAGGGCCCGGGCGGCGGCGGGGCCGCTGAGGGCCGCCTCGTAGGAGGCGCGCAGCCCGGCCGTGTCGAAGAGTTCGGGGGCGGGGAGCCCGCCGGCGAAGGAGATCACCCCGGGGCGTTCGGTCAGCGCCAGGATCTCGCGCACCGGTGAGCCGCCCACCG
Organism: Streptomyces sp. NPDC001568; assembly: GCF_042893755.1. Taxonomy (NCBI): domain Bacteria; kingdom Bacillati; phylum Actinomycetota; class Actinomycetes; order Kitasatosporales; family Streptomycetaceae; genus Streptomyces; species Streptomyces sp. NPDC001568. The sequence goes on from NZ_JBIAVF010000010.1 coordinate 75,626, forward strand.
AGACGGCGCGGGCGGCGAAGGAGGGCAGGGGGCGGGCTGGGGCGGAGGGGCTCACGGGGGCTCCTTCGGATGGTGGGTGCGGCGCAGCCTAGCGAAAGAAGGTGCAGATGGCACCTACTTGTTCACCAGGTGAACGCTCCCCGCCCCCTCCCCAACTGACGCCTCATCAGATACACCGGAGCCATGACAACGGACGAGCGAGCAGCAGAGCCGGACGACGTGGCGGCCCCGGGCGCCGGCGACACCCGGGGCCAGGACACCCGGGCGGAGGACTACGCCGCGCTCGCGGCCGTAGGCCCGTACGGCGTCCGCCCCGGCCACGCGCTGATCACCATGGTCGAACCGCACCCGGGCCACGAGTTCGCGTACAACCGCTGGTACGAGGACGACCACTACTACGCCGGCGCCATGGCCATGCCCTGGATGTACGCCGGCCGCCGCTGGGTGGCCACCCGCGAGCTCCAGGAGCTGCGCTACCCGGAGAAGTCGGCGGTGGCCCAGCCCGTGACCGCCGGGTGTTGGATATCGACGTACTGGGTGACCCAGGGCCGCTACGACGAGCACATGAAGTGGACCGTCGGCATCAACAAGCGGCTGAACCGCGACGGCCGCGTCTACCGCGACCGCACCCACGTCTTCACGGCCTTCCAGGACCACGCGGCCACGGTCTACCGCGACGGCGCCGCCGGCCCCCGCGACTTCCACGCCCTCGACCACCCGTACGCCGGGCTGGTGGTCCAGGTGGTCGATGCCGAGGGGCCCGAACAGCGCGCGGAGCTGCTGGAGTGGCTGCGCTCCCGGGCCCTGCCGAAGAGGCTGAACGGTTCTCCGGCGGCGATGGTGACCGTCTTCCGGCCGACGCCGCTGCCCGGCGACCGGATGACCTACGTCAAGCAGGTCGAGGGGGTCGACACCCGACTGACGCTGCTGTGGTTCCTGGAGACCGACCCGCGGGCCTGCTGGGACCACTTCCGCGGGCTGGACGCGGAGGTCGCGGAATCGGGGCTGGGGCGGGTGGAGCTGGTGGCGCCGTTCATTCCCACCGTGCCGGGAACGGACCGGTACGTCGACGAACTCCGGTAGGGGCTCGCGTCGATGTTCCGCTTGGCGTTCCGGTCGGGGTTCCGGATGGAGTTCCGGTCGGTCGTTCCGGCGGCCGGGCGGGGTGCCGCCCGCTGCCCGGGTCCCGGTGTCCGGGCCGCCGTGCCCCGGGTGCGGGCACGGCCGAGCCCCCTCGGCCAGGACGGCGGGCCGGTCGAGAGGGCTCCGATCAGTGATGCGCGTACAACAGTCGAGGTGGACGGCGTGATGTTCAGACGAGGCGCCCCGACCGGCCCTCGGTGACGTCGGTGACGAAGGAGGTCCAGGAACCCGGCGCGAAGGTGAGGGACGGGCCGTCCTGCACCTTCGAGTCTCGGACCGAGATGGATTCCACCGCGGGGGACTTGACCTCGACGCAGGCGCCGTTTCCGCCGGAGTACGAGGACTTGGTCCAGTTTTCCGTGGCGCCCTGACGAATAGCCATGTTTCTCTCCGGTTCAGCGAGTAGTTCCGGTTCGTGCCGGCCGAATTCTCCGGCCGACGTGATCGACGCTACCCGCACCTCCCGACGGGTGAAGGAGGCATTCACTCGACCGGGTGGCATATTCCATTCAGGCCTTCTGTGGCTGGGGATGGACGGTGTACCGTACCCGGCCCTCCGTCGTCCCCAGCCACTTCCGCCACCCAGGCCCCACCCGTTACGGGGCTTTGACCGCGTAGTGCTCGATGATCTCGCCGATGAACTGCCGGGTCTGCTCGACGTTGAGCGCCTGGGCGCGCAGGTGCTCGTACATCACGCTGTACTTCTGGACGTCATTGGCCTTCTCCAGGTACAGGTCGCTCGTCACGCCCTCGATGTAGACCACCGTCGAGTCCGAGGCGTCGGGGAATTCCAGGATCGCGTACTGGCCGTTGACACCGGGGTGCGCGCCCATCGAGAAGGGCATCACCTGCACCGTGATGTACGGCTGCTGGGACTGCTCTATCAAGTACTCCAGCTGCCGCACCATCAACTGCGGATCGCCCACGTGCCGGCGCAGCGCGGCCTCGTCGATCACCGCCCACAACCGCAGCGGGCCGACCTCCGGATTGTTGTTGTCCGTCTCCGAGAGCCGCTTCTGGCGGTGCATCCGGACCTGGACGCGCTTCTCCACGTCGGCGGGCGCGGTCTCCGGCAGGGCGCCGCGGATCAGGGCCTGCGCGTAGTCGGGCGTCTGGAGCAGCCCGGGGACCATCTGCGGCTCGTAGGTGCGCAGGCTGGCCGCGTCCGTCTCCAGGCCGATGTACACGCTGTACGGGATGTCGCCGAAGGCGTGCCACCAGCCCTGTTGACGCGAGTCCTTCGCCATCTGCATGAGCGAGTCCACGAGGCGCGGGTCCTCGACCTCGTACACCTCGCACAGGTCGCGGACGTCGCGCTGGCTGATGGACCTGCGGCCGTTCTCCAGTCGGCTGATCTTCGACTGGGAGACGAGGAGGCGCTCGGCGACCTGTTCGGCCGTCATGCCCTTGTCCTCGCGGAGCTTGCGCAACTCCATGCCCAGTCGGCGGCGTCGGACGGTGGGATTGACATTGGACGCCACGGGTCGGCCCCTCTCTCTGTGTGTCTGCTGTTCAGCAGACTGCCACCGAAGGGCGCGACGCCGCTGGGGAACGGCAGGGAAATGCGAACGCGCGAGGTGGCGGGGCCGGTGGTCCGACCCCGCCACCCCGCGCGCAGGCGACCTGCGGACCGGGTCTTTGGGGGACTTCCGGCCGAGGTGCTGACAAAGCGGTGGAGCGGTGGAACGGTGTGCAGTGGACCCCGCGGCGGTACAGGGGTGTCGCGGGCCCCACGGGTCGTGCCTGCCGGCGCGCCGTCCGCCCGCTAGTGCGCGGCCACGCGGGCCATCGCACCGGTCCGGCGCGGCTGCAGCGGTACGCCGCCGCTCGCCGGGGGCCGGGCGGCCGGCGGAGCCGGAGCACGGTCACGGCGCGGCTGAGCGGCCACGCCGTTCTGGACGTCCATCACGGCGTGCGCCACGAGACCGCCCATCGGGTCGTGTCGGATCAGGTCCCGAAGTCGGGACCTGGACGACCGCCCCTCGTTGCCGGGGTACAGGTGCTTGCCGAGTCCGACCGCGTGGGCCAGCGCGGCGAGCGCCGCGGTCCGCGGGTCCGGCGGTACACCGGTGCGGATCGCACTGTCCAGCCGGGCACGGATCTCCCGGCTGATCGCCGTGTCGGTCGCCTGGTAGCGAGTCGTCGGCAACACCCCGCACATCTGGCCCGCGACGGCATGGACCATGCCGCAACGCTCCAAGTGGGCGAGGTAGATCTGGCGGAGCCCCAACCGGGGTCCACCGATCCAGTGGACGGCCCGTACCGGGCTGCCGCGACGGCGCAGCAGTTCCAGTGCGGAGTCCAGTGTCGGATCTCCTGTCGGCCGTGGCATCACCACGGCGATACGATCCCCGTCAGGGGCTATCCGTCCTGCCAGAGCCAGCTCCACTAGCTGTGCCCCGGCCAGGCCGAGGTCGAGCGACTGCGGCTGCGCCGTGGTTCCCGTGGTCGGGTCCAAAGCGAGCAGCAGAAGCTCCTCCGGAATTGTTCTGCGGCTCTTGCCCATCCATGCCTCCCCGCGTGGATGAGTGACAGGGTGACGCCTCTCACATTCATCTGTCGAGAGCGCGTGGCCGCTTTGTGGGGGAACCCGTAGCTATGTCGTTCTCGTCTCGCACGGGGGCGATGCCCCCTAGACGGGACACTGTTAGACGGTTCGGACAGCGACCGGACGGCGATCGAGGAGGAACGGTGGCGGGCGAGTCCCCCGACAAGTCGGTAGATGAAGGAGCGTCGGGGGCGGCGGAGTCCTCGTCCGCGGAGCGGGATCCGCGGATGTCGGTGTTCCAGCCGCGCGACCCCCTGAAGGAGGCCGTGGCGGCCTGGGTGGCGACGGCCGAGCCGGCCGAGCCGGCCCGGAAGGCGGGTGCGGCGGCCGGCAAGGGCGGGCCCGAATCGGGCGCCGAGCCGGGGGACGGGACGTCCGCCGACGGCGGCGACGCCGCCGCGGGCGCCGACGAGACCCAGGCGTTCGAGGCCGTGCCCGACGCGCAGCCGTCCCCCGGTCGGGTGGACTCCCCGGCCGCCCCCTCGAAGTTGGCGGGCCTCGTACGGCAGTCCGCACCCGCGGAGGCGGACCGGAAGTCGGGCTCCGCTGCGACGGACGACGCGGACGGCGCGGACGGCGCGGACGGCGCGGATGCGGATGCGGATGCCGGTGCGGACAAGCCCGGCGTGACGGCGTTCGGGGTGGCCAGGTCAGGTTCCGCTTCGAAGTCCGGTGCTGGTTCCGCTTCGGCCGCCGGCGCTGCTTCCGGTACGGGTTCCCGGGGTGCTTCCGAGGAGGCGCGGGGCGGGTCCGAGGAGTCGGCGCGTGATGGGCGTGCTGCGGACAAGCCCGCGACCACGGCCTTCGGTGTCGTGAAGTCCGGCCCCGCCAAGGAGGACGGCCAGGCCGACGAGAGCGAGCGCACGGCCGTGTTCCGGGCACCGAAGGTGGATTCCGCTTCGGGCACCGGGGCCGCTGCCGCGAACAAGCCCGAGGTGACCGCGTTCGGGGTGGTCAAGTCCGGCTCCGGTTCCGCTTCCGGTGCCGACCGGGACGGTGCGGGGAAGCCGGCGCGCGACGCCCGGACCACGGCGTTCGGGGTGGTCAAGCCCGAGCAGAAGCCGGATGCCGGGTCGGGTGCCGAGCCCGATGCCGAGCCCGATGCCGGGCCGGGCGCGACGCCGGCTGCGGCCGACAGCGAGCGCACGGCCGTCTTCCGTGCGGTGAAGTCGGACTCGGCGCCCCCCGCCGCGTCCGAGGCGCCCGCCCGGAGCACGGCCTCGGCCGACGCTGCGAAGGGCGCCGCCGGGTCCAAGGACACCGACGCCGCCGAGAACACCCGCAACGGCGGCTCCGACAGCGAGCGCACGGCCGTTTTCCGCGCCGTGAAGCCGGACTCGGCACCGCCCGCCCCCGGGAAGACCCCGCCCGCGGCGCCCGACAGCGAGCGCACGGCCGTCTTCCGTACGGTGAAGCCGGACTCGGCACCGCCCGCCCCCGGCAAGACCCCGCCCGCGGCGCCCGACAGCGAGCGCACGGCCGTCTTCCGCGCCGTGAAGCCGGACTCGGCGCCGCCCGCCGGCCCGGGCCGGCCCGCCTCGGCCGCGGACGGGCCGAAGAAGCCCGCCACGGACGCCAAGGATCCGAAGGACCCGAAGGACCCGAAGGGCGCCGCAGGTCCCAAGGACCCCGCGGACGCTCCGGGAACCAAGGCCGACGGCCCGGCCGCCGGTGAGGGCAAGGGTGCCGACCGCCCCGCGGGCGGCAAGGGAGCCCCGGGCCCCACCGACGGCAAGCGCCCGGGCGGCGCCGGCTCCGACAACGAGCGCACCGCCGTCTTCCGGGCCGTGAAGCCGGGCGGCGCTCCGCCGGCTCCGGCCGGTGACGCGGCCAAGGCGGCGGGGGAGCGTGCGTCCAGCACCTTCGTCCCGCTGCGCGGTGACCTCCCGGCCCCGCCGAAGCCGACCCCGGCGGCCGGACCCCCGGCCCCGCCGAAGCCGGCGCCGACGCACCCGGCCGCGCCCGAGCCGGCGACCCAGGCCCCCGCCGCCCCGGCCGCCGCAGCCGCCGCCGCGACCGCGAACCGGCTCGACTCCAGCGAGCGGACCACGCAGCAGCCGCTGCCGCCCAGGCCGCCGCTCGACATGCTGGCGGACCTGACGAACAACCCGCCCCCGCCGCCGAGCCCGCTGCGCACCGCCGTCCGGCGGTTCAAGATCTACGCCCCGATCGTGCTGCTGCTGGCCGTCGTCCTCGCCGTCGTGCAGCTGGTGCGCCCGCTGCCCGCGCCGAAGCTCGCGCTGACCGCGCAGTCCTCGTACACCTTCCCCGGCGGGAAGCCCGACCTGCCCTGGCCCACCGAGGGGCAGGCCTCCATGGCCGCCGCCGGCCTCGGCACGATCGGCTCCTCCGGCGAGCAGAAGCCGGTGCCGATCGCGAGCGTCACCAAGTCGATGACGGCGTACATCATCCTGCGCGACCACCCCTTCAAGAAGGGTGAGAAGGGCGCGATGATCGACATCGACAAGACCGCCGAGACCGAGGGCCAGAAGGACAAGTCGGACAACGAGTCGACCCTCAACACGGTCAAGGAGGGCGACAAGATCTCGACGTACGACGCGATCGCGGCCCTCATGATCCCGTCGGCCAACAACATCGCGAGGCTCCTCGCGCGCTGGGACGCCGGTTCCCAGGAGGCGTTCGTCAAGAAGATGAACGACACCGCCAAGGAACTCGGCATGACCAACACCACGTACACGGACCCCTCGGGTCTGGACGCGACCACGGTCAGCACCGCCGAGGACCAGGTGAAGCTCGGCCTGAAGATCGTCGAGATGGACGCGCTGCTGGACATCACCCGCAAGCCGAGCTGGGTCGACCCGTACGGCAAGACCTGGCCGAACTGGAACCGCCTGGTCCCGGCCAACGATTCCCTCGGGATCAAGACCGGTACGACGACCAAGGCCGGCGGAAACCTCCTGTTCGCCGCCCAGAAGAAGGTCGGCGGCACCAACCAGCTGATCGTCGGCGCGGTCCTCGGACAGCACAAGCCGCCGATCATCGACAGCGTCATCGCGGCGAGCCGCACGCTGCTGATCGCGACCCAGAAGTCCCTCGAAGGCGCGCCCGTCGTCAAGAAGGGCGACGTCGTCGGGTACGTCGACGACGGCCTCGGCGGCCGGACCCCGGTCGTCGCCACGGCCGACGTCCAGGCGGTCGGCTGGTCCTCGCTGACCGTGGACATCAAGCTGGGCGACGGGGGCGCGAAGCTCCCCGGGACGGCCAAGGCCGGAACCGAGGTCGGCGTGCTGACCGTCGGTGACGGAGCCAGTCAGGTGAAGGTGCCCGTGGCGCTGAAGACCGAGCTGGCCACCCCCGGCATCGGCAGCAAGCTCGTCCGCGTCGGCTGACCGCAGCCGCGCCGGACCGGCGCCCCGGGCAACCCCGGGGCGCCGCGGCGCGTCCAGGTAACCGGGACGGCACCCACGTGCGCGTGTCGGGGAGAGAGCGTCATCGGTGACCACCGCTGAGCAGCACCAGAAGTCCGGACAGCCCCGGCCCTCCGGGTCGTCGGGCCGGTCCGACGCGCCCGCGGGCGGGTCGGGCGCGCCGGGCGGGTCGGCGCCGGGCCCCTCGGGATCGGGGGAGCAGCCGGCGGCGCCGGCCGGGCCCGACGGCATAGCGGCCCGGGCGCTCGCCGGTGCGCACCGGCACCCCGTGGCCGTCGCCACCGCGCTCGCCGCCGTGCTGCACGTCGTCTGGTTCTTCACCTTCGCCAACAGCGGCGGCGACCTGGCGGCGCAGGACGCGTGGGCCGAGTTCGTCGGCCGGCATCCCGACACCGCGTACAACCTGGCCTGGTACGGGGGCATGCACCCGGTCTCGTACAGCGTGGTGTCCCCGTACGTCATGCACATGATCGGCGTCCGGACCACGATGATGATCGCCGGGACCTGCTCGGCAGGCCTCCTCGCGCTGATCCTCACCCGCTGCCGCGACACCGTCCGGCGCCCGCTGTGGCCGGCCCTGGCCGGGGTCTACGGGCTGCTGTGCAACGCGCTCTCGGGCCGGGTCACCTTCGGCCTCGGCGTGCTGTTCGCGCTCGGGGCCGTCGCCGCCGTCTTCTGCTGGCCCCGCAAGTGGGCCCGGCGGCGCTGGGCCAAGGCCGCCGTCGCCGCCCCGCTCGCCGCGCTGGCCACGGCCGCCAGTCCGGTCGCCGGCCTGTTCCTCGGGGTGATAGCCGCCGCGCTGTTCCTGAGCGGCCGACGGCCGGGCGCGTACGCCCTCGGGCTGGCGCCGGTGGCCGTCGTCGGGCTGTCCGCGTGGCTGTTCCCCTTCTCCGGGACGCAGCCGATGAAGATCGGCTCGGCCTGGCTGCCCTTCGTGTTCGGCCTGGCCATCGTCCTCCTCGTACCCAAGCGGTGGAAGACGGCCCGGATCGCCGCCGCCGTCTACGCCCTCGGGGTGTTCCTGACCTGGGCGATCGACTCCCAGGTCGGATCGAACGTCACCCGGCTGGTCATGCTGTTCGGCGGCGCGGTGTTCCTGGCCGCCGTCCCGTACGCCGCCCCGCGCTCCCGGCGTCGGCGCGCGCTGCTGCTCGCCTTCGCGGGCCTCACCGTCTGGATCACCACCAACAGCGTCACCGACATCGTCCGCACCACGCCGGTGGCGGCCTGGAACCGCGAGCTGGCCCCGCTGATCTCCCAGCTGCGGAAGGTCGACGCCGACCGCGGCCGGGTCGAGGTGGTCCCGGCCAGCAGCCACCGCGAATCCTCGGCGTTCCCCGCGTACGTGAACCTCGCGCGCGGCTGGAACCGGCAGGCCGACCTCGAACGCAACCCGCTCTTCTACGACGACACCCTCACCGCCGAGAGCTACCGGACCTGGCTGGACCGCTGGGCCGTGCACTACGTCGTCCTGCCCGCCGACAAACCCGACTCGGGCGGCGAGGACGAGGCGAAGCTGCTGCGCGAGGGCCTCCCGTACCTCCGCGAGGTGTGGGGCGACGCGAACTGGAAGCTCTTCCAGGTCCAGGACCCGGGCAGCCTGGTGGCCGGCCCCGCGACGGTCGTCCGGGCCGGCGCGGACCAGATGGTCATCGACGTGGAACGGCCCGGACGGGTCCTGGTCCGCATCCCGCACTCGCCGTGGCTGGGCCTGGTGGACGCCACCGGCAAGCCGGTCCTGCCCCCGCAGGAGACGTTCGCCTCCCGCGCCCGCGGCACCTCCGCGATGCCGAAGGAGTACGCGAACACCGCCGGCTGCCTGTTCAAGGCGGCCCCCGACGACGCCGGGGACGTGTGGACGGAACTGCTGGTGCCGGCCCCCGGCCGGTACCGGGTGTCGGCGAAGTACCAGATCCCGCGCGGCACGCCCTGCCCCGAGACGCTGATCCAGGCCGGCCTGGGCACCCCGGAACCCGTACGGCCCTGAGCCCCCGTTCTTGCTGCAAGGGCTGCAAGTCATTTCTTTACGTGCTGTTCCGGGTGCATTGGTCCGCATATCTGCATACGATCCGAGTAGTCCGATTGGGTGCTTCCCGAGGGAGTTGACGACGGGATGAGCAAAGAGCAGAAGCAGGACGTCCAGGCCGCACTGGCGAAGACGACGGAGCAGCTCCAGCTGCCCCGCACGGCCGCCGGTCACGGCTTCGACGGTCCGATCCGGAGCAAGGTGAAGGGCGGGGTCCACACCAAGGCCGCCCTCAAGCGCGCCGGCACTCCCCAGGGCGACAGGATCGGCGAACGCAGCAGAGGCCTCAGCTGACGCGACACCCTCCCCGAAAAAAGGCCCTCCCGCACCCCGGGAGGGCCTTCCCCGTACGGCGGGACTCGCCGGACATGTCGGTCGGCCCGGGTCGGCGGCGATCCGGCCCGGGGGCCGCCCCACCGCAGGCGAGCCGGCGCGGGAGCGCCCGTCGGCCGAGCTGCGTGACATCCGCGCACCGCTGTCGGCTCTCGATTCCCGGCATCTGCGGTCAGCGGCAGGTGGATCTCAGTGGGCCGGGCGCTGCGGGGTGCCGGCGACCCCGGCCTCGGTTGCGCCGGCACCGTGGATGCCAAAGGGGCCTCACCTACCAGAACTGGTAGGTGAGGCCCCTTTGAGCTGGTGCCCCCGGCAGGATTCGAACCTGCGACACCCGCTTTAGGAGAGCGGTGCTCTATCCCCTGAGCTACGAAGGCATCGTGCGTGGTGCGGAGCCAGGGCTGCGCACCGGCGCCAGTGTAGCGGGTGGGGGCCACCGGTCGCTGTCGGATTCGAGGCGAGGTGATCTTGGGGGCGTGCGGTGAGGGGCACGGATCCGGCGGTGCGGGTGCTCGCGGTGGGCGAAGGGTGGGGCGGGAGGGCCGTCGGGGTGCGGAGGGGGTGCCTCGGGTGCGGTCGGGGCCGGTGGCCTCGTGCGGGGGAATGTCGGGGGTGACGGTGCGTCAAGATCCGCTTTCTGGTAGTTCTTTCAGCGGGGTACGGGCCGCTGGCCCGGGGCGGTGTTTCGGCGACGCCGCAGGGAGGACGTACATGGGCACCACCACGCGGGACGAGGTCCTCGCGGGCGAGCAGCGGGCCGTGGACCACGCGTACGACTGCTACTCGGCGCGACTGACCGAGATGAGCGGCACGTCGGCGGCCAATGCCTCGGCGAGCGGCAAGGACGGGATCGCCAACCGGATCGGGGCGGAGGCGCGGGCCGCCGCGTACGGGGGTCTCGGCGACGAGGCCCTGGTCTTCGCCCGGGTCGACGCGCCGGACGAACCCGGAACCGAGCCCCGCCCCTGGTACATCGGGCGGCGAGGCGTGCGGGACGCCTCGAACGAACCGGTGGTCCTGCTGTGGACGAGCCCCTTGGCGAAGAAGTGGGCGGAGTTACGGGCCGAGGAGCCCGGTGAGGTGACGCTGCGGCGCCAACTGCGCTGCGTCCGGCGCGTGGTCGAGGGCTACTTCGACGACATCGCGATCCGACCGGCCGCCGCCACCACCGAACCCGCGCCCCCGATCGAAGCCCTGCCCACCCCCACCCCCACCCCCGAACCCGCGCCCGCCGCCGTCCCGGAACCCCGCACGGACTCCGACCGCGGCGACGACGGCGCCGTCGGCGGCGACCCGGGGGCGCCGGAACCGCAGGCGCCGTCCCCCACCCCCGGCGACCTCGTCCGCCGGCAGCGGCGGAAGGCGCTCCAACCGGACGACTTCCTGCTGCGCGAGCTCCAGCGTTCTCGCGGCGGCCGGATGCGGGACATCGTCGAGACCATCCGCCGTGACCAGATGGACCTGGTCACCGGCGCTCCCTCGGACATCCTCGTCGTGCAGGGCGGCCCGGGTACGGGCAAGTCCGCCGTCGGGCTCCACCGTGTGACCTGGCTCGTCAACAACGAGCACTTCAAGGCGCAGGACATCCTGGTGATCGGTCCCCACCAACGGTTCCTCGACTACGTCGGGCAGGTCCTGCCCACGCTCGGAACCCGGGACGTGAACGCCGTCCAGCTGAGCCGGCTGTGGGACGGCGAGATCCTCGGCACTGACTCCCCGCAGGCGCGGCTGGTCAAGTCCGACGAGCGCATGGCGGCCGTCCTGCGGCGCCGCGTCGAGCACGACTACCGGCCCGAGGTGCTCGACGACCTCGTCGTCGCGCCGTCCTTCGAGGGCGACGAGCCCGCGGTCGTCGTCACCGCCGGCAGCACGACCCTGCGCGTACCGCGGTCCGAGGTCCGCGTCCTCCTGGACCGGGCGCACCAGGGCGAGGGCCCCTACCGGGAGCGCCGTGACCGCTTCCGCGGCCTGCTCGTCGACCGTCTCCTGGAGGAGCTCTCCGGCATCGCACCGCGGCGCGGGCAGGCCGGGACGATCCGCCGTGACCTGGAGCGCAACCGCAGGGTCGAGCGGCTCATCGAGCGCGTCTGGCCCTCCCCGGGTGCCCGGGAGGCCCTGCGCGGCCTCTACGACTCGCCCGACCTCCTGCGCGCGTGCGCCGACGGCATCCTCGACGAGGGCGAACAGGCGGCCCTGCTGCGCGCCCGCGCCGCCAGCGCCGACGACGATCCGTGGACCCTCGACGACCACGTCTGCCTCGAAGAGCTCAGGGGCCTCATCAGCGGGGAGATCCCGAGGCGTTACGGACACATCGTCGCCGACGAGGCGCAGGACCTCACGCCCATGCAGGCCCGCGCCCTGCGGCGGCGCTGCGCCGTCAACGGTTCCATGACCGTCCTCGGCGACCTCGCGCAGGCGACGGGACCCCACATCCCGGACGGCTGGGACCGGCTGGGCACGCTCCTGTCCGACGACGGTGACTGGCGGGTCGCCGAGCTCAACACCAGCTATCGCGTGCCCGCCGAGATCATGGAATTCGTCGCCCCTCTCGCCCGGGCGATCGCGCCGACCCTGCCCTACCCGCGGGCCGTGCGCGAAGCCGGCGAGGACGCCGTGCGGACGGTGGCGACGGAACCGTGGAAGCTCCTCGACGACACCGTCGCCCAGGTGACCCGCCTCGTGGGCACCAGCGACGGGAACACCCCGCGCTCGGTGGCCGTCATCGTCCCCGACGACTCGCACTGGCTCGACGCGATCAGTCACCGGATCGACGGGCAGGAGGACATCGGCCCCCGGCGCCGCGGCGCCGTGTCCGTCCTGGCGGCCACCCACGCCAAGGGCATGGAGTACGACCACGTCCTGGTCATCGAGCCCGCGACCATCGCCGACCGCGGTCCGGCGGGCCTGCGGCAGCTGTACGTGGCCCTCACCCGCAGCACCCAGAGCCTGACCATCCTGCACACCGCCCCGCTGCCGGCGGTGCTGGTGGGCTCCGGGGCCCGCCCCGCAGCGCCCACGACCGCCGCCGAGGGGACGGCGGAGGCGGAGGTGGCGGTGGCCGCGGCTCCGGGAGGGCTCCCCCGGATCGGATCCGATCTGCGGGTCGAGGTCGTGGACACGGCCCCCGGTGGGCGCTTCAAGGTCAAGCCCGTCTCCCCGGGGATCGGCCGTCCGCTCGTTCTCGCCGTCCGGCACGGATCGGTTCCGCCGCGCCGCGGCGAGAAGCTGGACTGCTGGGTGTTCGCGAACGAGTCGAACCAGACCGTCCTCACCTCCGACCAGCGGGGCCGGTCGCCCGTCTCCCCGCGGATGGCGGGTCGCTACATCGCGGCCCTGGACGTGCTCGGCGAGCTGGCCGGCGGCGACGGGGACGTGCCCGACGCCCGCGGCCGGCTCTCCGAGTTGCAGGGCATGGCCAACCGCGTCCTGCGGCGGGACCAGGCCGACTGGGTCGATGTGCTCCACCTGTTCGGCTCGCCGGACCGGGAGAGGCTGGGCGTCCTGCGCGACCTCGCCGCGACGGCCAACCGCGCCCTGAAGGAGGGCACCTTGGACGCGGCCCGTCTCGGGGAGGCCCTGACGGCCTCGGGCTGGTCGCGGACCCTGGCCGAAGCCCGACGAGCACTCCGGGACCGCTTCGCCGCGGAGGCCGGAGCGGACCCCGCTGCCGGCAATCCCGCCGCCGAGGAACCCGCCGCCGCGCACACGCCCGAGCCGCAAGCTCCGTACACGCCCGAGCCGCAGGCCCCGCACCAGCCCGAGCCGAAGGACGAAGAGCAGATGACCCTCGCGGACAGCACGACCGTGCCGGCCCCGGAACCGGCCCCGGAACCGGCCCCGGGCACCAAGGAGGGCTTCCTGCGCGCGCTGGAGGCATCGGCCGCCGCCGACCGGACGTGCAGGAAGCACGAGTCGGTCCGCCACGCACTGAAGTCGTCCCTGTTCTGGGCCGACCTCCAGCCCGCCGACTCGCCCGTCGTCGACGTCAGTTGCGTCACCGCGCGCGGCCTGTTCCTCTACGAGGCGCTGGGCGCGGGCCTGTCCACCTACGCGGACCTCCGCTCGGGAGCGACCCGTCTGCTGGAGATCAACCACACCCTGCCCGGCCGGGCCGACGGCCTCTACCTGGTGCTGTCCGAGCCGCCCGCCGAGGAGTGGTCGGCGGACACCGTCCGCGACGTCTTCAACGTGCACGTCATCTGGTGGAGCCCCGAGGGGTGGGGCGGACGGGACACGGACATCGCGCTCGGCTCGGCGCGGCCCTGACCGTCGGAAGCGGACGGACGCGGCGACCGGGAGGCGGTCGCTCGCGGTCGCCGGGAGGGTCCGGGCGGAGACCGGGACGCCCGGAACCGCCCGGGGGGTTCGCCCCCTAGCCCGCACCCCGCAGCCCGCACCCCGCAGCCCGCCCGCGTCGGCTCCGTGCGGGCCGGCCGGCTCCGCCTGCGGGCCGGTCGCCTCACACCCCCATCGGAGTGTGCAGTTCCACGATCAGCTCCACCTCCACGGGTGCGTCGAGCGGCAGCGCCGTCACCCCGACCGCGCTGCGGGCGTGGATGCCCGCGTCGCCGAAGGCGGTGCCGAGCAGTTCGCTCGCGCCGTTGACGACGCCGGGCTGGCCGGTGAACGAGGGGTCGCTCGCGACGAAGCCCACCACCTTCACCACCCGCTTCACCGCGGACAGGTCCCCGGCGACCGAGGCCACGGCGGCGAGCGCGTTCAGCGCGCACTGCCGGGCCAGGTCCTTACCCTGCTCCGGGGTCACCCCGGCACCCACCTTGCCGGTCAGCGCAAGGGCCCCGTTCACCATCGGCAGTTGGCCGGAGGTGTACACGTGGTGCCCGTTCAGCACGGCCGGTACGTACACGGCGACCGGCGCGGGGGCGGGCGGCAGGGTCAGCCCGGCCGCGGCCAGACGCTCTTCGGGGGTCGTGGGGGTCACGGTCACGACGGGCTCCTCCGGGGGAAGTGGACGATGGGTTTGACCATGCCCGGCTCCCGCGCCGAAAGCCGACGAAAGGCCTCCTCCACCCGGGTGAAGGGAAATTCGTGGGTGGTCATCACGGTCGGATCCAGCAGCCCGTCCCCGATCAGATCGAGCATCCGGGCCGTCCGCGCGCCGATCGCGGGACCGCTGAACGCAGGACCGCCGGCCGCGGGACCGCCGGCCGCGCCGTCGTACGCGCCCCCGCCCTCCGCCCCCGTCCCCGCGCGGCAGCGGGCGTGGATCACGCGCCCGCCCGGCGCGGTGCCCGTCCGGGCCGCCCGCGCGGCCCCCCGGTCGGCGGTCGCCAGGACCGCGCAGTCCGCGCCGGCCCCGCCCGTCAGCTCCAGGAGGCGTTCGGCGGAGTCCTCGTACGCCGGGTCCACGACCACGTCCGCCCCGAACCGCAGGGCCAGCAACTGCCGCTTGGGCTCCGGTTCGACGGCGATGACCCGCGCGCCCCGCAGCCGTCCGGCGGCCACCGTCGCGCTGAGCCCGACCGCGCCCTGCCCGAACACGGCGACGCTCCCGCCCGCCGGCGCCCCCGCCTCCTCGGCGGCGGCGAAGCCGGTGGCCAGCGCCCCGGCGGCGTAGAGAGCCTGGTGGTCGCTGATCCGGTCCGGCAGCGGGACCAGCCCCGCCCCGGTGACCGGGACGCGGAAGTACTCGGCGAGTCGTCCGCGGCCCTCGGCCGCCACCCGACGGCCGACGTACGCGGGCGACACCCCCGCGCCGACGGCCCACACCACGCCGACGGCCTCGTGGCCGAGCCCCTCATCGGAAGCGGCGTGCCCGTCCCAGGCGCACACGAGGGCCGCGGTGGTCCGTACGAGGACCTCCCCGGGCCGTGGCGGCGGCACGGGCCGTTCGATCAGGTCCGGATCGCCGTCGGGGCGCAGTACGAGGGCCTTCACGGCGGTCAGCCTCCCAGGGTCGTCGCGGGTCGGTCGGGGCCGGCCGACGGGCCGCGGCGAACGCCCCGACCCCCGGACACCCGGCCCGCACCCCCAGCCTCCCCGCCCCCGGGCTCCCGCACGGGGGCCGGAGGTCCGGACCTGCCGGGCCGAGTGGCACCCGGCCCGCCGGTCCGGGCGCCGGGCCGGCTGCCGTCAGGACCGGGCGCCCTCTGGTCAGGGCGCCCTCTGGTCCGGGCGCCCTACGGACCGGGCGCCGTCAGGGGCGGGTGATCCGTACCTGGTAGCTGCCGTTGCGCAGTTCGCCGACCACCGAGACGCTGATGCCGGACTTGTCGTCGGTGAAGGTCTCGCCCGGTACGAAGGGCGCGTCCGACAGTTCGGCGTGCACGTTGGGCCGCCGGGTGCAGCCGCCGCTGGCGGCCGCGCTGTCCCGTACGGTGACGGGCCCGCGCCCGGTGTCGACGTCCGAGTCCACCTTGTAGATGAGCACGCCGGGCCTGCACACGGCCTCGTCGTTCCCGGCCCGCGTCCGCACCTCCACGGCGTATCCGGCGCTCTCCGACAGCGGGACGAAGGCCAGCTTCGTGCCGCCCGCCACGGCCAGCGGCGACAGCACGTGGTCACTGACACCCGACTTGGAGGCGCAGCTGATCTGCTCCCCGTCCAGCCACCCCAGCTTCCACTTGTGCCAGCCGAGCAGGTCGTTGTTGGCGCCCCAGTCCTCGCTCATGATGTCCCAGTGCCCGACCGTGCCGCCGCCGTCGGCGGTGTAGAGGTCGGGCAGTCCGAACACGTGCCCGTTCTCGTGGGGGAGCACCCGGTAGCCGGTCTCCCGGTAGGAGCCCGAGCCGTCGTCCTGCCGGCTGTAGACGAACGAGGTGTTCGCGAGCGGTACGCCGTCCGCGACCGGGGCCTCGGCGTTGCCCGAGAAGGTCACCGACAGGACGGTGTCCAGGGCCGACGGGCCGGCGTTCGGCGTGACCAGGATGTTGACGAGGTCGTACTTGCCGAAGTCGACCTCGCTGTCGGCGGCCTTCGCGATGTGCTCGACGAGCTGGCGGTAACCGGGCTCGTACGGGGACCCGCGCCCGATCCCGTACTGCGCGAACGGCATCGGCATCCGCAGCCAGTCCGTTATCGGCGCCTCGGCCCGGTAGCTGAGCCGCCCGTAGGAGCTGGTCCGGAACCAGTCGGAGGTCTGCGGGAAGAACTCGGAGAGGCGGTCCATCGCCGTGCCCTCACCCTTGGCGTCCGGGAAGTCGATCATCAGGTTGAGGGCGCGCACCTCACCGGTCGACCGCGAGTACCCGGGCGGCGTCGGCAGGCCCTCGGACATCTGCACACCCATCGTCCCGGCGATCCGGCAGGGCGCCAGCACCGATTCGGCGGTGGTGGCCACGGGGCCGGCCGCCGAGTTCCCGCGACCGGGAATGCCGGTGCTCGCGGTCGCCGTGACGCCGAGGGCCAGCGCGGTCAGGCCGATGTACGCGCAGGCGCGGCAGGGTCTGCGTATCCGGCGGCGGGTCTGCGGCATGGAGATCGCCTTCGGGTCCGCGGCAGCCGGCCGGGTCCGGACTGCGCTCTGTCCGTTCACCCTCCGTCGGCTGCGGCGCGCCCGCGCGTCGGGAGCGTCCAATCGGGACCGGACCCCCGAACCGCCCTGTGAGCCAGGTCACACGCGAGGGTGAAATAACCGGGGAGTCCCTCTCCGTTTGCACCTACGTCCCACGAAGCGGGGAGCTGCTCCCCGTTTCGGAGCGCCCGCCCCGAAACGGTGCCCGCAGCCCGTGCGCACCCGCACCGCACCTCACCTCACCGCAACCCGCATCCACGTCCGTTCAGGAAGGTCCCGGAATGAAGAGCCCGACCCGCACCCGCGCGGCCACCCCCGCGGTGACGGTGGACCTCACCACCGCCCCGATCTGCTCCTCACCCGAGCCGGTCGTCGTGGGTGCGGCCCCCACCCGGGTCCCGAAGCCGCGTGCGGACGCCGTGCGCAACCGGGAGCGGATCCTGGTCGCGGCCCGCGAGATGCTGGTGGAGTTCGGCTCGGACGCGCCGCTCGACGAGATCGCCCGCCGCGCCGGCGTCGGCAACGCCACCCTCTACCGGCACTTCCCGGACCGCTCCACCCTGGTCCACCACGTGGTCCTCTACGTGACGGGCCGGGTCGCCGCCCTCGCCGAGGACGCGCTGGCCGAGGAGGCGGACCCGTTCACCGCGCTCTGCCGCTTCGCGCACGCCGCGGCCGACGAACGCATCGGCGCCCTGTGCCCGATGCTCGCCGCCGGCTTCGACCCCGATCACCCCGAACTGATCGCCTCCCGCACCGCGTTGGAGGAGGCCGTGGAAGCCCTCGTGGCCGCCGGGCAGGGTGGCGGGCTCGTTCGTGACGACATCGGCGTCGGCGACCTGATGGTCGCCCTGTCCCAGCTGAGCCGCCCCCTGCCGGGCACCGGCTGCCCGGACATGGACCGGTACGCGCACCGGCACCTCCAGCTCTTCCTCGACGGCCTGCGCGGCCCGGCCCGCTCCGAACTGCCCGGTGTCGCGGCCTCCTTGCGGGACCTCAGACGTAAAACCACATGACGCGCCAAACCCTCTCCAACTAGTCTTTTTCAGTCATTCCGCACAGTGAAGCAGGTACCCCCATGTCAAAAACAGCCGCGACCGCTCCGCCGGTCGTCGCCGATCCCAATCGTTGGAAGGCGCTCGTCTTCATAGCCCTGGCGCAGCTGATGGTCGTCCTCGACGCGACCATCGTGAACATCGCGCTCCCGTCCGCCCAGACCGATCTCGGCATCTCGGACGGAAACCGCCAGTGGGTCATCACCGCGTACGCGCTCGCCTTCGGCGGGCTGCTGCTCTTCGGCGGCCGCATCGCCGACAAGTGGGGTCGTAAGAACGCCTTCGTCGTCGGCCTCGTCGGCTTCGCCCTGGCCTCCGCGCTCGGCGGCGCCGCCACGAGCGAGGCGATGATGCTCGGTGCCCGCGCCCTCCAGGGTGCGTTCGGCGCGCTGCTGGCCCCGGCCGCGCTCTCCCTGCTGGCCGTCAGCTTCACCGACGCCAAGGAGCGGGCCAAGGCCTTCGGCATCTACGGTGCCATCGCGGGCGGCGGCGGCGCCGTCGGCCTGATCCTCGGCGGCTTCCTCACCGAGTACCTGAACTGGCGCTGGACGTTCTTCGTCAACATCCCCTTCGCGATCGTCGCGGCCGTCGGTGCCTGGATGGTCATCCGTGAGCCGGTCGGCTCCCGCAACCCCGCGAAGCTCGACGTCCCCGGCGTGCTCCTCTCCACCACCGGCCTCGTCTCGCTCGTGTACGGCTTCACCCGCGCCGAGTCCGAGGGCTGGTCGGACCCGCTGACGATCGGCCTGTTCGTGGCCTCCGCGGTCCTGCTGCTGGCGTTCGTGTACGTCGAGTCCAAGGTGAAGTCCCCGCTGCTGCCCCTGCGCGTCCTGCTGGAGCGCAACCGCGGCGGCGTCTACCTCTCGCTGGGTCTGGCCGTCATCTCGATGTTCGGCCTGTTCCTCTTCCTCACCTACTACCTCCAGGTCGTGAAGGGCTTCTCGCCCGTCAAGACCGGCTTC
This sequence comes from Streptomyces sp. NPDC001568, assembly GCF_042893755.1. Taxonomy (NCBI): domain Bacteria; kingdom Bacillati; phylum Actinomycetota; class Actinomycetes; order Kitasatosporales; family Streptomycetaceae; genus Streptomyces; species Streptomyces sp. NPDC001568. Next base: position 94,556 of record NZ_JBIAVF010000010.1, read on the forward strand.
GCCTTCCTGCCGATGATCGCGGGCATGATCACGGGCTCCACCCAGATCGGCGCCCGCCTGATGACCCGCGTGCCGCCGCGCATGCTGATGGGGCCCGGCTTCCTCGTCGCCGCGACCGGCATGCTGCTGCTGACCCAGCTGGAGGTCGGCTCCTCCTACCCGGCGCTGATCCTGCCGGCGCAGCTGCTGCTGGGCCTCGGTATGGGCACCGCGTTCATGCCGGCCATGTCGCTGGCCACGCACGGCGTGAACCCGGCCGACGCCGGTGTGGCCTCGGCCATGGTCAACACCTCGCAGCAGGTCGGCGGCGCGATCGGTACCGCCCTGCTGAACACGATCGCCGCCTCGGCGACGACCGCGTACCTGACCGACCACGCGGCCGAGGCCGCGGCGGGCGGCCCGGCCGCGCAGCTGGTGCAGGCCAAGGCGATGGTCGAGGGCTACTCCTCCGCGATCTGGTGGGCCGTCGGCATCCTCGTGATCAGCGCGAGCATCGCGTTCACCCTGATCACCACGGGCCGTCCCGGCGCGGGCGCACCCACCACGGGCTCGGGCTCCGACTCCGAGGACGCCGAGTTCAAGATCCCGGTGATCGCCCACTGACGAGGATCCCGGTGCGGGAATGACTGATGACCCCGCTTCGTTCAAATTTAAACGAAGCGGGGTTAGTCTTTGTGCGGCAGCCCCGGTAGCCCCCGGCGGCCCCGCCGGCGACCAGGGGACAGCCCTGCCGACGGCCCGTTCCGGCTCCCCGGCGCCCGGCTCCCGTACCGACCTCCCGACCAGCACCGAGGAGCGCCCGATGACCTCCGCGCCCGCCCCCGCCCGCATGCCGGCGCTGTACCTGAGCCACGGCGCCCCGCCGCTCGCCGACGACCCCGTCTGGCCCGGCGAGCTGGCCGCCTGGTCGGCGGCGCTGCCCCGGCCGCGCGCGATCCTGATGGTCTCCGCGCACTGGGAGGAGGCCCCGCTGGCGCTGAGCGCCACCGAGCCCGTCCCCCTCGTGTACGACTTCTGGGGCTTCCCCGAGCACTACTACGCCGTGCGGTACGGGGCCCCCGGCGCCCCGGAACTCGCCGCCTCGGTCCGCTCCCTCCTGCGGACCCCCGGCACCCCCGTCCAGGACATGCCCGACCGGGGCCTCGACCACGGCGCGTACGTCCCCCTCGTCGAGATGTACCCCGAGGCCGACATACCGGTCCTGCAGATCTCCCTGCCGACCCTCGACCCGGCTCGTCTGATGGACATCGGCCGCCGCCTCGCGCCGCTGCGCGACGAGGGCGTGCTCATCGTCGGCAGCGGGTTCTTCACCCACAACCTCGCGGCGCTGCGGCACACCGGACCCGGCGTCCCCGGCTGGTCGGCGGAGTTCGACGACTGGGGCCGAGAGGCCCTCGCCGCCGCCGATGTCGACGCCCTGCTCGACTTCGAGGTCAAGTCCCCGGCGGGCCGGCTGGCCCACCCCCGGACCGAGCACTTCGCCCCGCTGTTCGTCACCCTCGGCGCCGCCGAGGCGGACCTCGGCGCCCAGCGCACCGCGGTGGACGGCTTCTGGCTGGGCCTCTCCAAGCGCTCCGTCCAGTTCGGCTAGCCGGCCGGGCCCCGCCCGCCACCGATGCCGCGACCCACCGCGTGCGGGGCCAGGCGCACCCCGACCTCCACCGCACTCGCGTACGCCGGTTTCGGGCGGAACGCGCTGCTTGTCGTATATCCGGCCATTCGATCGCCAGTCCAGGCAACCAGAAGGCGGTGCGACCCGTCTTCAGGGTGGGAGTGCGGCCACGGGCGGCGCTGTTCCGGGCTGAAGGGCACCATGTCGCATGTGACGGCGGTCTCACGGACGTCGGGGTGGTGCAGCCACGTGAGGCCTGCGAGATCCGCTTCGGTTCCGGGCCTGACCTGCACCCCTTCGGGTTCTCGCGGTACTTCGCGCCCCTCCGTGACCGGGTGATGGCGGGGCAGGATACTGCAAGATCTCGAAAAAGAGGGAGCACCGTGGGAATTCTGTCCCGATTCCAGTCGTTGTTTCCATCGGAAGCGGGCACTCGGGAGAGTGTCCGAAGGACGTACCGCCGCAGCGCTGGCCGCTCCGGGCCGTCCTCCAGCCGCACCGCGACCGACTCATCGCATCGCAAGGGAGCACGCATGGCAACCCGCGCCGTCGCCCGTCGTCAGTCCACGAGCAGCGCCCGCGCCGTGGGCGGGGAGATCGCCGACCGTGACCTGGTCGGCATGTACCTGGACGAGATCGCGCGCACCCCGCTGCTCGACGCCGCCAAGGAAGTGGAGCTCTCGCAGATCATCGAGGCGGGCGTGTACGCCCAGCAGATCCTCGACGAAGCGATAGAGCGCGCGGGGGACGCCCCCGCCCGCGAGGAGCTGGAAGTCCTGGCCGCCGAGGGCGAGCGCGCCAAGGAAGTCTTCATCCGGTCCAACCTCCGCCTGGTCGTGGCCGTCGCCCGCCGGTACCCGCGCAGCGGGCTGCCCCTCCTCGACCTGATCCAGGAGGGCAACGCCGGCCTGGTCCGGGCCGTGGAGAAGTTCGACTACGCCAAGGGCTTCAAGTTCTCCACGTACGCCACGTGGTGGATCCGGCAGGCCATCACCCGGTCCATCGCCGACCAGTCCCGTACGATCCGCCTTCCCGTCCACCTGGTCGAGGAGCTCGGCCGGATCCGCCGGGTGCAGCGCGAGTTCAACCGCGAGAACGGCCGCGACCCGGAGCACGCGGAGATCGCCGCCGAGCTCGACTCCACGGAGAAGCGCGTCGGTGACGTCCTGGACTGGGCGCGGGACCCGGTCAGCCTGAACATGTCGGTGGACGACGAGGGCGACACCCAGTTCGGTGACCTGCTGGAGGACACCTCGGCGATCTCGCCGGAGCAGTCCGTGCTCTCGTTGCTGCGCAGCGAGGAGCTGGAGGACCTCCTCGGCAAGCTGGACCAGCGCACCGCGTCCATCATCAAGATGCGGTACGGCATCGAGGACGGCCGCGAGCGGACCCTGACCGAGGTCGGCAAGCAGCACGGCCTGACCCGCGAGCGGATCCGGCAGATCGAGAAGCACGCGCTCCTCGAACTGAAGCGGATGGCCCGCGACACCGGCTTCGACGCCGTGGCCTGACCGGTAAGCGACCCTGCGGCCCGACCGGCCCGCGTCGCCACCCCCCTGACGAGCCCCGGCACCTACCCCCCCCCAGGTGCCGGGGCTCCCTCGCCTCCGCCCCGCCGTGCCCACGGACCACGCCCCGCCGGGCCCGGCCCCGCCCCGCCGGACCAAGCCCCGCCGGGGCCGGACCCGGGACCGAGCCCCGCCCCGCCGGGCCGAGCCCCGCCGGATCAGGCCCCGCCCGCCGCCCCCGACAGGCGGGCGGCCAGCGACCGGGCGGCGCCCGACAGGAACTCCGGCGCCAGCACCGTGAACGGGAGCCCCGTCAGCGCCAGCCGGGCCGCCAGCCACTCCGGGGCGTCGGCACTCTCGAAGCGCACCCGCGCCCCACCCGGCTCCTCCCGCGCCACCTCCCGCAGCCAGCCCGGCAACTCCGCCGGGGCCACCGCGAAGGACACGTCGACCCCGTACCGCTCCCCGCCCCGCAGCCCGCGCCGGACGAACTCGGCCGCCTCCATCGGCAGCTCCCGCGCCGCGAACCGGGCCCCCGTGGCGAAGGGCTCGCTCACCCGGTCCACCCGGAAGGTCCGCCAGTCCTCCCGCTCCAGATCGAAGGCCACCAGGTACCAGCGGCTCCCCGTGCTCACCAGCCGGTACGGCTCCACCTGCCGCCGGCTGTCCGCCCCGTCCCGCGCCCGGTACGCGAACCGCAGCCGCTCCAGCCCCGCGATCGAGGCGGCCATCGTCGTCAGCGTCCGCGGATCCACGCTCGCACCGTCGCCGCGGGTCACCGCGACCGTGGCCGACTGGAGCGCGCCCACCCGGCGCCGCAGCCGCGACGGGAGCACCTGTTCCAGCTTCGCCAGGGCCCGCACGGAAGCCTCCTCGACCCCCTCGATCGCGTGCCCGGCCCCCGCCCGCAGGCCGACGGCGATCGCCACCGCCTCCTCGTCGTCCAGCAGCAGCGGCGGCATCGCCGCCCCCGCCACCAGCCGGTACCCGCCCTCCGCGCCCAGCGAGGCCTCCACCGGGTAGCCGAGGTCGCGCAGCCGGTCGATGTCCCGCCGGATCGTCCGCGCGCTCACGCTCAGCCGCTCGGCGAGTTCGCTGCCCGGCCATTCGCGGGGGGTCTGCAACAGGGACAGCAGGGTGAGCAGCCGCGCCGGGGTGTCGTTCATGGCCCAAGGCTGCCATCGAAATAGGACACCATCTGACCTACATGCCGTCTAGGTTTCTCTCCATGAGCACCGAGACGTCCCAGACATCGCCCGAAAGAAAGACCGGGCCCGTACGAGAAGAGCGGACCGAACCCACCACATCCGCACCGGATCCGGCCGCCGCGCCGGGCACCGCCGAGGAGGGCGCCGCGTCGCCCGGCGACCGCCGCCGCTGGCTGGCACTCGCCATCGTGATGACCGCGGCCTTCATGGACCTGGTCGACGTCACGATCGTCAACATCGCGATACCCAACATGCGCGAGGGCTTCGGCGCCTCCACCAGCGCGATCCAGTGGATCACCGCCGGCTACGCGCTCGCCTTCGCCGCCGGCCTGATCACCGGAGGCCGTCTCGGTGACATCTACGGCCGCAAGCGCGTTTTCCTCCTCGGCATCGCCGGGTTCACCGCCGCCTCGCTGCTCTGCGGCATCGCCGCCAACCCGTCCATGCTCGTCGCATCCCGCATCCTCCAGGGCGCGATGGCGGCCTTGATGGTCCCGCAGGTGCTGTCGATCATCCACGTCACCTTCCCGCCGCACGAGCGCGGCAAGGTCTTCGGCATGTTCGGCGCGATCGTCGGCCTCGGCGCCGTCTCGGGCCCGATGCTCGGCGCGCTGCTCACGCAGTGGAACCTCTTCGGTCTGGAATGGCGCCCGATCTTCCTGATCAACCTGCCCGTCGGCATCGCCGGCGTGATCCTGGGCCGCAAGTTCATCACCGAGTCCAAGGCACCCCGGGCCCTGCGCCTGGACCTGGTCGGCGTCGTCCTCGCCACGGTCGGTCTCGTCATGCTGATCTTCCCGCTCACCCACGGTCGGGAGAACGACTGGCCGCTGTGGGGCTTCCTGTGCATGGGCGCGGTGCCGTTCCTCTTCGTCGGCTTCATCGCCTACGAGAAGTACAAGATCAAGAAGGACGGTTCGCCGCTCGTCGAGCTCTCCCTCTTCAAGGTCAAGAGCTTCGCCGGCGGCATCGCCGTCCAGCTGACCTTCGGCATCGCGACGGGCATCTTCTTCCTCGTCTGGACCCTGTACATGCAGATGGGCCTCGGCTGGAGCGCCCTGCGGGCCGGCACCACCGGCATCCCCTTCTCCGTGGCAGTCTCGGCCGCCGCGGGCATCTCCGTCCAGAAGCTCGTTCCGCGCTTCGGTCGCAAGGTGCTCCAGGCGGGTGCGCTGACCATGGCCGCGGGCCTGCTCCTCTACATCTGGGAGTCCGAGCACTACGGCATGGGGATCACGTCCTGGCAGATGGCGGCCCCGCTGGTCGTCATGGGCATCGGCATGGGCCTCATCGTGGCCCCGCTGACCGACACCGTCCTGTCCCAGGTCCCGCGTGAGCACGCCGGATCGGCCTCCGGCCTCATCAACACCACCGGCCAGATGGGCAACGCCCTGGGACTCGGCCTGACCTCCGTCGTCTTCTTCGGGTTCATCGACGACGATCGGGTCTACGGCGCCCCCTACGTCGAAGCCTTCCGGGGCGCGCTGTGGTGGGTCGTGGCGGTCCTCGTCGTGATCTTCGCGGTGATGTTCATGCTGCCGCGCAAGCAGGTCCCGATGGGTGAGCGCGAGGGTGCGGCCCCGCACACCGCGCCCTCCCCGGACAAGGCCCCCACGGCCTGACGGTCCCCCGCGGCCCGGCCCGCGCGCACCGTACGGACATGTCCGCCCCTGTGGGCGGGCGTGTCCGTTTTGCTTTGCTTCTCCGGTTCTGTAGGCGTACCGTAAGGGTGAAACCACAGATTCGGGCACAGGACGGACCCAAAGCCACATGTACGCACCCGAGCGCCAGCAGGAGATCCTGCGCCTGGCCCGCGAGGCCGGACGCGTGGACGTGCTCTCCCTGGCCGAACGCTTCCAGGTCACCGCCGAGACCGTGCGCCGCGATTTGACGGCCCTGGACCGGGCCGGCCTGATCCGCCGCGTCCACGGCGGCGCCATCCCGTCCGGCCGCCTCGACTTCGAGCCCGACCTCACCGAACGCGAGGCCACCGCCGCCGACGAGAAGGACCGCATCGCGGCCGCCGCCCTCCTGTGGATTCCCGACGGCGCCGGCATCATCCTCGACGCCGGCAGCACCGTCGCCCGGCTCGCCGCGCGCATCCCGGTCGACCACGCGCTGACCGTCGTCACCCACGCGCTGCCCGTCGCCGCCCGGCTCGCCGACCACACCGGCATCGACCTGCACCTCGTCGGGGGCCGCGTGCGCCACCGCACCCGGGCCGCCGTCGACGCCTGGGCGCTGCGCGCCTACGCCGAGGTCCGCGCGGACGTCCTCTTCCTCGCCACGAACGGCTTCACCCCCGAAGCGGGCCTGACCACGCCCGACCTGGCCGAGGGTGCCGTCAAGCGGGCGGCGATCGCCGCCGCCCGCCGGGTCGTGCTGCTGGCCGACTCCGCGAAGGCCGGCCAGGAACACTTCGCCCGCTTCGGCACCTTCGCGGACGTGGACCTCCTCATCACCGACACCGGGCTCGCCCCGGCCCACAAGGCGGCGATCGAAGCCGCCGGTACGGAAGTCGAACTCGTATGATCGTCACCGTCACCCCCAACCCCTCCCTGGACCGGACGTACGAGGTCCCCTCGCTGGAGCGCGGTACGGTCCTGCGCGCCACCGGCGACCGGGTCGACCCGGGCGGCAAGGGGGTCAACGTCTCGCGCGCCGTCGCCGCCGCCGGCGTCCCCACGACGGCGGTCCTCCCGCTCGGCGGCAGTCCCGGCATACTGCTCGCCGAACTGCTCGGCGCGCAGGGCGTGGACGTCACCGCGGTCTCCATCGCCGGCCGGACCCGCACGAACATCTCCGTCGCCGAACCGGACGGCACCCTCACGAAGATCAACGCACCCGGCCCGGAGCTGCTGCCCGACGAGTCGGCCCTGCTGCTGGAAACGGTGCGCGCCTGCTCCGCCGAGGCGGACTGGATCGCCTGCTGCGGCAGTCTGCCCGGCGGCCCCGGCCCCGACTGGTACGCCGAACTCGTCGCCCGGGCGCACGAGGGCGGAGCCCGCGTCGCCCTCGACACCTCCGGCCCGGCCCTCCTCGCGGCGCTCCCCGCCCGCCCCGACGTGATCAAGCCCAACGCGGCGGAACTGGCCGAAGCCGTCGGCCGCCCGCTGCCCACCCTCGGCGACGTCGTCAAGGCGGCCGAGGAACTGCGCTCGCTCGGCGCCGGATCCGTCCTGGCCTCCCTCGGCGCCGACGGACAACTCCTCGTCTGCGCGGAGGGCGCCTTCCACGGCACCGCGCCCGTCACCACCGTCCGCAGCGACGTCGGCGCGGGCGACGCGGCCCTGGCCGGGTTCCTCATCGCGGGCGGCGCCGGCCCCGCCGCGCTCGCCTGCGCCCTGGCCCACGGGGCGGCGGCCGTACAACTGCCCGGCAGCGCCATGCCCACTCCCGCGGACCTGCGCCCGGCGGAGGTCCGCGTCACCGCGGACCCGCCCCTGGACCTCCCGCTGACCGGATGCGCCGGCTTCTGACCCACGCTCCCCGCCCGGGCGGGGAGCGTCAGCGCACCCGGGCGCGGACCTCCATGGCCCCGCGCGCGACGGCCTCGCTCTCGTAGACCTCGCACATGTGCCGGCCGTCCGGCGTGGCCGTGTGCTCGACCTCCCACAGGCTGAGTTCGCTGCCGTCCAGCAGCACGAACGCGTGCTCGTACAGGCTGAACCCGGCGTCCCGCCCGTCGGCGAGGCACTGCCGGCCCCCGAACGCCTGCGTGATCCGGTGCCCGTACGCCGACCGCAGCAGCGCCGCCACCGCCTCACCGGGACGGTCGAGGTTCTCCGCGCGCCGCAGCACCCGACGGGCGTGGTCCGCGGACTCCTCCATCGCGTACTCGCGGTTGCGCTCCTGCGGCGTCGACGCCGCGAACAGGGCGCTCAGCACGGAGAGGTCGTCCTCCCGGTCGCCGTCGAGGCCGCCCGCCGGCGACGGATCCAGCACCGATTCCGCGGGCGCCTCACCGAACAGCGCGGTCACCGCGAGGCCGAGCTCCGCCTTGCTCGCGAACACCTCGCAGCGGGTGCCGCGGTCACCCCTCAGCCGGTAGGCGAGCTCCCACAGGGACGCCGAACCGCCGTCGGCCAACAAGTAGGTGTGCCGGTGCGTCTCCCGCCACAGACCCGCCGCCGGGCTGTGGTGGGTGGTGTACAGCGAAGAGCTGTGGGCGAGCGCGGTACCCAGACGCTCCACCAACAGGTCCGGCAGATCGAAGGAGTTGAGTGCGCGGCCGAGGAGTCGCTCGAGGTGCGCCTCGGTTGTCTCGTACGGATCGCTCAAGGTGGGTCTCCAGGCCGTCGCAGGTTGTCACTTCGCAGACGCTCAACGTAGCCCCTGGTTCTGACATCACGTCCGGGGTTCGGTAAAACGTCCGGGAAGTATCAGGGGTTCCCGCCACACCTTCAGGTCAACTTCCTGCTGTATAGGCATGATTCGGGTCGCTCTGTGCAACTGCGGGGGACTATGGGTGCCATGGCAACGAATACAGTGGGCGTCCCCCGTCAGCAGGGACTGCCCGGCGGTCGACACGAGGACGAACCGCCACCGGCCCCGAAGGGGCTGCCATGGCTGCTGGTGCTCACCGGCGCCGCGGGGCTGTTGGCCTCCTGGGTCATCACCCTGGACAAGTTCCTCCTGTTGGAGGACCCGGACTTCAAGCCCGCCTGCAGCCTGAACCCCGTGGTCTCCTGCGGCAGCGTCATGAAGAGCGACCAAGCGGCCGTCTTCGGCTTCCCCAACCCGATGCTGGGTCTGGTCGGCTACGCCGTCGTGATCTGCGTGGGCGCGGGTCTCCTCGCCGGCGCCCGCCACCGCGGCTGGTTCTGGCTGGGACTGAACGCGGGAACCCTCTTCGGCACCGTCTTCTGCGCCTGGCTGATGGTCCAGTCGCTCTACGAGATCAACGCCCTGTGCCTGTGGTGCAGCCTGGCCTGGGTGGCGACGCTGCTGATGTTCTGGGCCGTCACCGCGCACAACGTCCGCGCCGGGCACCTGCCCGCGCCCGCGCCGGTACGGGTCTTCTTCGCCGAGTTCGGCTGGGCGCCGCCGGCCCTGCACATCGGGGTGATCGCCATGCTGGTCCTGACCCGGTGGTGGGACTTCTGGACCGGCTGACGGATCCCGCCCCTCACGCACGGGAGCCCCGGCAGCCGCAAGCTGCCGGGGCTCCCTCACCACCCCGTCACGAGCGGGGCACCCCCTGCTCCACGGGCACCGGGGGCCCGGCCGGAGGGGGCGGTGTTCAGCTGCCGATGGAGCCGTTGCCCGAGAGGACCGGGATGTTGCTGAGGATGTGCGAGAGCGGCTCGTCACCCTTGGCCTGGGTGGAGTTCTCGGCGCACTGCTGGTTCTGCGGGTTGGACAGGACGTTGATGTCCTGGACGCCCACGTTGATCAGGGCCAGGATCGACTGGGCGTTGACCTTCGCCGGCAGACCGATGCAGGGCTTGTTGAGCGTGCCCTGGACCAGGCCGAGCTGCGGGCTCTGGTCGCCGTGGGTCTTCTGGTTGCCGTAGACCTGGGAGGCGCCGTTGCCGTTGACGGTGTTGATCCCGTTGTCGTTGCCGATGGCCATGGCCGGAGCCGCGGCCGCAGCGCCGGCGCCGATGGCAACGGCGGAGACCGCGGCAGCAGTCATGATCTTCTTGAGCATCATTGGTCCTTTTGTCGCACGAGTGCCCGTTAGCGGAGCTCCCTGGACAACTCCCGCTCGCGGGGTTGGTTCCGCTCCTTCACTCAAACGGCCCGTTCGTGCGGCGCCATTCGCCGAAGCGGGTGAGGCCGCTCCGGACGCGTGCGCGAAGCCCGTACGCAGCCACCGGTTCCACCCGGGCGTCCTCCGTCCGGTTGCGGTCCGTAGAAGGTGTTCGCACGGTGGGTAAGGAGGCGGATCGCTCGGGTCCGCTTCTGAACGTCCACTTCCGAAGGAACCTCCATGCAGCGCACCAAGCCGTCCCGCCTCCGCGTCCTCGTCCCGTCGGTCCTCGCCGTCGTCATACTGTCCGGCGCGGTCGCCCCCGCGGTCGCCGCGGACGGCGAGGGTTCGGCCGCCCTCACCAAGAAGGTGGAGGCCGTGCAGGAGCAGCTGGAAAACCTTGAGGGGCTGGAGTCGCGCGCGGCGGCCGGCCCGATCGACGACCTCCTCGCCGGCATCGGCACGACCCTGTCGGACCTCCTCAAGTCGCTCCAGGCGCTGCTGCCCGGCGTGACCCTGCCGGAGATCAAGCTGCCGACGCTCCCCGCCCTCCCGGAGATCCCGGCGATCCCCGGCGTCCCCGCGGTCCCGGGCCTTCCCACGGTCCCGAGCGTCCCCGCGGTCCCGAGCCTGCCGCCGGTCCAGGTTCCGCAGCTGCCCGTGGCCAACCCGGCCGTGCCCCCGACGAGCGGCCTCACCCCCGCGATCCCGGCGATTCCGGCGATCCCCGACATTCCGATCCACTAGCAGTTACGACTAATGGGCTGAACAGGTCTGATCGGTTCCGCAGCCGTGTCGTCCGGGACGGTGGACCGTTTCGCTCGGTGTGAGCCCCGGCATCGGGGCAGGACATCGAACAGAAGGTGCACTTCCCATGAACTCTGCTGCTGCCAAGAAGGCCGCCCTGGTCCTGGCCACCGCTGGTCTCGCCGCGGCCGGTGCCGCCGGCTCCGCCGTCGCCGACTCGTCGGCCGAGGGCGCGGCCGTGGGTTCCCCCGGTGTCCTCTCGGGCAACCTGGCTCAGGTTCCGGTCCACGTCCCGGTCAACGTCTGCGGCAACTCCGTGAACGTGATCGGTCTGCTGAACCCGGCGTTCGGCAACGTCTGCGTCAACGACTGACGTTCGTCGCAGTCTGCACACGTGACTGTGGGCGCCCCCGGCCTCGCCGGGGGCGCCCACCGTCATGTCGGCGGCAGTTCAGTGGGCGCCGCCGTTGAGCTTCACACCGCCGAGGAGCTCCGGGGACGCCTGGGGGGCGACGTTCGCGACCTCCAGCACCTGGCCGGGGAGGTTGTTGCGGGCCTCGTTGACCTTCTGGACGGTGCCGAAGACCTTGTCGACGCTCTCGCCCTGCTCGGCGAGACCGTTGCCCACCGTCTGGGGGAGCGCCTCGGTGACGGGGCCGACGGCGTTCAGCGCGTCGGACAGCCCGCTCGTCGCGCTCATGGGGGGCATCGACGCCGGGGTCTCGGTGGCGAAGGCGGGGGTCGCGGCGCCGAGGGCGGCGAGGGAGCCGGCGACGACAGCGGCGACCTGCTTGAGCTTCATTATCGAAATCCTCGTCTTTCGTGGGCGGAGACGTCAGCGGCGACCGTCGCGCCGCTTTCGCCCTGGGTAACGATTACCGGCCGCTACGGAAACGCCGGGCTTCGGAGCACGGCAACGGCCGGAGAATCCGACGAGGGATTCTCCGGCCGATATTTCTTCTGATTACCGGTATTCCCGGTCAGGAGATCCGGGACCTCCGGTACAGGATCGCGCCGCCCAGGATCAGGGCCGAGGCGAGCGCCGCCGCGGCCGCCGGCTGCCCGGCTCCGGTGGCGGCCAGCTCCGGCGCCGCCGCGTGGGCCGGCGCGGGGAAGGCGGGGGCGGCCGGCGCCGGGGCGGACGGGACCTCCGCGGCCGGGACGGGCCCGGGAGCGGGCGCCGGGGCCGGTACGGGAGGCAGCGGCGCGGGGGCGTCACCGCCGGGGGCGGCCGGGGGCTGGTCGCCGGGACGGACGCTCTCCGGCACCGGGACGGGCGCCGGAGCGGGCCTCACGGGCAGGCTGCCGTGCGGCGGCCGCGTCTCGGGCGGCTCCTGCGCGGCGGGCGGCGCGGGGGCGGGCAACGGCGCCGGGAGCGTGTGGGGCTGCGGCTCGGGCTGCGGCTGCGGTACCTCCTGGACGGGCCCCGGGACGGGCTCGGGCGCCGGGAGCGGTACGGGCTGCGGCTCGGGGAGCGGCGGGACCTCGGGCACCGGGACGGGCGCCGGAGCGGGCAGCGGCGCCGGGTACTCCGCGACCGGCACCGGCGCGGGCTCCGGCAGCGGCGCGGGGTGGTGGGGCGCGGGCGGCGCCGGGTGGGGGACCGGCTGCTCGGCGTGCGGCGGGGGACCCGTGGGGTGGTCGTCGCACTCCTCCTGCGGCTGCTGCTCGCCCGGGCCTCCGTAGCCACCGTCGTCGTGACCGTGGTGGGACGGCTCCTCGTGGCGGGGCGCCGCGTGCCGGGGGAGGTGCGCGCGGGGTTCCTCGTAGCCGCGTTCCTCCTCCTGGCGCTGCGAGGGCAGCGCGTGCCGGCCGCCGGGGCGTTCGTCGAGGTAGCGCTCGAAGGCTTCGGCGTGCTCGGGGCTGAGGTAGCGCTCGTAGTCGTGGTCGACGCCGGAGCCGGTGGTCGTGGCGCAGGTGTTGCCCATCGCGGGGTTGAGGGCGGCGCCCCCGTCCACGCTGTTGCCGCACACGTTCGGGGCGAAGGTGATCGGTACCGAGACGCTGTTGCCGGACAGCACACCCGGCGAATGCGAGGCCTCGGCCGTCGACCCGGGATGCGCGTGGGCCGCGCCGGTCGCGATCGACAGCAGGCTGGACGCGGCCGCCGCCGTGAGCATCCCCTTGCCCAGTACCTGTCGGCTCAGTACCTGTCGCATGGGTCCTTCCCTGTCTACCGGCGCTGGGGCCGGTGCTGAATCGAAGGTGGCCCCGGAGTGCACCGCCGTGCACTCCGGGGCCACCCCGAGGAGGTTCGCCCTCACGGGCGCAGGTGCTTCGTCAGGCGTTGACGCAGGTGTTGCCGAACGCCGGGTTCAGCAGCGCGATCACGTTGACGGTGTTGCCGCAGACGTTGACCGGGACGTGCACCGGGACCTGGAGGAGGTTGCCGGAGAGGACGCCGGGGGAGCCGGCGGCCACGCCGTGGGCACCCGCGTCGGCCATGGCGGGGGAGGCGACACCAGCGGCCATCAGCGCGCCGGCGGCCAGCACCACTGCCTTCTTGTACGTCATTTGATTTCGATCCTTTCCCGCAGAGGCGTATCCACTGCAAAAACAACAACGAGCGGCTCCGGGAAAAGAAACCGGAGATTTTCGGGGGCGGCCGGGCAATTCACTCCGATGCCCCCGGGGTTCACGTACGGAATTCCGAACGGATTCGGTCCGGAATTCGAGAGGTCCTATACGCGGCGAGGCCGTCGCGACCCGAGGGGTGCGACGGCCTCGCCGGGGCGGGGCTGAGGGGGGTCAGCTGCCGGAGGAGACGTTGCCCGAGAGGATCGGGATGTTGTCCAGGATGTGCGAGAGGGCCTCGTCGCCCTTGGCCTGGGTCGAGTTCTCGGTGCACTGCTGGTTCTGCGGGCTGGACAGGACCGGGATGTCCTGGACGCCGACGTTGACCAGGGCGAGGACCGACTGCACGTTGGCCTTGGCGGGCAGGGCGATGCAGGGCTTGTTGAACGAGCCCTGGATGAGCGCCATCTGCGGGCTCATGTTGCCGTACGTGGCCTGGTTGCCGTAGATCTGCGAGGCGCCGTTGCCGTTCACGGTGTTGATGCCGTTGTCGTTCCCGATCGCCATCGCCTGCGGGGCCATCGCGGCACCCAGACCCACGACGGAGGCGGCAACCGCTGCGCCAGCCACAAACTTCTTGATCATTTTCGTCCCTTTTTTGCAGGATTGCCCGGTACTGGAGCACCCGGATCAACGGCCCTGCCCCGGCCCGGGTTGCGTCGATTCACCCGGATGCCGACGTTTCGGATCGGAAGGTTGACGATCAGGCGTTCCCGCGCGGGTTCCCGGAGGGGGCGCGGGGCGGGTCGGGCCCGACTTTCGTGGTGATTTTCGCTATCCGTCCGCACGGGGGTGCGCGGCCTTAACGACCCGCCCACTTCGAGGGTGTGTGCCGTCGCCCAAAAGGCCGTACGAGCGAGTCCGACGTGATTTCCAGCCTGATTTCTGACAAAGTTCACTCCTGTTTTGTCCCCTTGATCGAAAATGGAGACAGGGACATGGGTTCACCCCGCAGAATCCTCGGCACACTCGGCCTGCTGTCCTGCCTCGCACTTTCCGCCCACGCCCCTGCGGTGCAGGCGGCGGAACCGGCCGGGCCGCGCGAATTGCCGCGGGTTCCGTTCACGCAGCGTTATCAAGCCGTCCAGCACGGCGGGCTCGTCCGGGCTTCGAACTCGGGCATCAGCTGCCGCAAGGAGGAGTCCCCGCAGGCGGAGCCGTGTGCCGAGGTCAAGCGGGGTGCGGCCGGGGTCAACAGCGACTTCGAGATGTTCTACAGCGAGGTCGACAAGGACCCGGACACCTACAACTCCACCCGCGCCGAGCTCAAGGTCCCGCAGGGCGCGAAGGTTTCGTACGCCCGGCTCTACTGGGGCGGGAACCTGCGGGTGGGGGAGCAGAAGCCGCCGCAGGACAACGGTCGGGTGCTGGTCGCCGAGCCGGGGGGCGCGTACAAGGCGGTCCTGGCCGACACCGTGATCGGGCACCGCACGGACGCCGGCAGTGACGCCTACCAGGCCTCGGCCGACGTGACCCCGCTCGTGCGCAAGGGCGGCGCCGGTCTGTGGACCGTCGCCCAACTGAACATCGCCATGGGGCACTCGGACGTGGGTGCCTGGGGCGGGTGGACGCTGGTGGTCGCCTACGAGCACCCGCAGGAGCCGCTGCGTCGGATCTCGCTGTGGGACGGCTTCGAGGGGCTGGTGGCCGGTGGCGGCGAGGCGGCCGGGGAGACGGTGGAGATCACCGGGCTCGACGCGGCGGCCGGTTCCGCGGGGCGGGCCGGGGTGGTCGCGTACGACGGGGACCGCGGGACACTGGGGGACTCACTCACGGTGACCGCCGACAGTGGTCGTCGGATCAGCCTCAGTGATGCAGAAAATCCTTTTAATGATGTTATGAATTCCACCATCACGGAATTCGGACGTCCCTCGTTCGTGCGACAGCCCGAACATATTAACAATCTCGGATATGACGCGGACGTGTTCGATCTCGGTCCCGCGCTGTCCGGTGGTGCCCGCAGCCTGAGCTTCAAGTTCACAGGCGAAAGTCAGGGTCAATTCCTCGGTGTGCTCTTCGTTCAGACAGACGCGCGCCGCTGAACGCAGGAGTCCACTCCACGTGCCGACACATCCATCAGCGCAGCCCTCACAGCCCTCACAGCCCTCACCGGCACCTTCCGGAGCCGGCTTCACCGTCCTGCACCTCGTGCAGCCCGTGGACGGCGGCGTGGCCCGGGTGGTCACCGACCTCGTACGGGCCCAGGCCGCCGGCGGGCTGCGCGTCGTCGTCGGGTGCCCGCCCGGCGGGCGGCTCGCCGACGACGCCCGGGACGCCGGGGCCGAGGTGCTCCCCTGGCGCGCCGGGCGGGCCCCCGGCCCCGGCCTGCCCGCCGAGGTGCTCGGCGCCGCCCGGCTGGTCCGCCGGGTCCGGCCCGACCTGCTGCACGCCCACAGCGCCAAGGCGGGACTCGCCGGCCGGCTCGCCGTACGGGGCTCCCTGCCCACGGTGTTCCAGCCGCACGCCTGGTCCTTCGACGCCGTCGGCGGCGCCACCGCCGCGCTCGCGCTGCGCTGGGAACGCTTCGGCGCCCGCTGGGCCGACCGGGTGCTCTGCGTCAGCGAATCCGAGCGCCGGGAGGGGGAGTCCGAGGGCATCGCCGGCCGCTGGTCGGTGATCCGCAACGGCGTCGACCTCGACCACTTCCGACCCGGTCGGCCCGACCCCGGGCTCGACCGGGCCGAGGCCCGCGCCGGGCTCCCGCTGCCCGACGGACTACGGGGCGAGCGGCCGCTCGCCGTCTGCGTCGGCCGGCTCTGCCCGCAGAAGGGCCAGGACATCCTGATCCGGGCCTGGCCGGAGGTGCTCGGAGCCGTTCCCGAGGCCCGGCTGGCGCTGGTCGGGGACGGTCCGGACGGCGAGCGGCTGCGCCGCACGGCACCGCCCGGTGTGTTCTTCGCGGGGGCCGCCGCGGACATCCGACCGTGGCTTCGGGCCGCCGATCTCGTTGTACTGCCGTCGCGGTGGGAAGGAATGGCGCTCGCTCCGCTCGAAGCCATGGCCTGTGGTCGACCGGTCCTGGTCTCCGACGTCAGCGGTGCGCGGGAGAGCCTGCCCTCCGGCCAGGGACGGCTCTGCCTGGTGCCGCCGGAGGACCCGACGGCCCTGGCCAAGGCCCTGGGGCGGCTGCTCGCCGAACCGCGGCTGCTCGCCGAACTCGGTGAGCAGGCCCGGCAGCACGCCCGGACCGACTTCGACGTGCGGCGGACCGCGGACGCGGTCACCGGCCTGTACCACGAACTGCTGGGCAGGCCCCGGCCCTCGAACCAGGAGCGCATCAGCCGATGACGATGGACAGCGCACCCGCCCGGCACGGCGGGCAGGGCGGTACGGGGCCGGCCGGCGGCAGCGCCTTCGCGCCCGCGCCGCCGGCGGAAGCCCGCCGCTCCGTGACGGCGATCCACCCCCCTCGGGGGCCCCGGGCCGAGCGGGCCCGGCCCGTCCTGCGTCCGCAGCGGGTCCGCCGCCGCGACGGGGTCGGCCCGCTGCTGACCGTGGACGCGCTGGCCGTCGCGGCCGCCGCGGCGGCCCTACCGGCATCGGCGCTGCCGCCCGGTGCGGGCGCGCCCGCCGTCGTCCTGCTCGCCGCCGCGTACACCGCCCTGCACGCGCAGGCCGGCCTCTACCGGCCCCGGCTCGCGCCCTCCGCCCTGTTCGAACTGCCCGCGCTGCTCGGGCGGGCCGCCGTGCTGTGGTGCGCGGCCGCCGCCGTCCTCGCCGCCGCCCTGCCGGGGCACGCGCTGGGCTGGAGCGCCCTGCTCGGCGCCGTCTGCCTCCAGGCCCTGCTGGCCTGCGCGGGACGCGGATTCGTCAACCAGCTGCACCGCCGCTCCGCCGTGCGCAGGCCGCTCTCCGCGCTCGTCGTCGGCCCCGGCGAGGGCGCCGGCGCGGTAGCCGCCGCCCTGCACGGCCGCCCCGAGTACGGGCTGCGGCCCGTCGGCATCGCCGACACCACGCCCGCCGCCGACGGGCAGGGCGGGCAGCTGCCGCTGCTCGCCACCCACGAGGACATCCGCCGCGCCGTCATCCAGAACTCCGTGCGGCACGCCGTGTTCACCCGGCCTCCCGAGGCCGACGAGCGGACCGCCTCCCTGGTCCGGCTCTTCCACGACCACGGCTGCCGGCTCTGGCTCGCCGACCCGGCCGGCACCGCCAAGGTCACCGGTATGCGGGTCGCGCAGCCCGCCGACCAGCTGTGGGGGTACGCCGTGCAGCCGCTGCTGCCGCGCCCCTCCCGGCCGTTGGAGCGCTTCGTCAAGCGGGGCATCGACTCCTCCCTCGCCGCCCTGGCCCTGCTGGCCGCGGCCCCCGTCATGGGCGCGTGCGCGCTGGCCGTACGGCTCGCCGACGGACCCGGCGTGATCTTCCGTCAGGAGCGGGTCGGCCTGTACGGGCGCCCCTTCACCCTGCTGAAGTTCCGCACCCTGCGCGCCGACGAGCACGAGGCCGCGACCCGCTGGACGGTCGCCGGCGACCGCGGCATGAGCCCCGTCGGCTCCTTCCTGCGCAAGTCGTCGCTGGACGAACTCCCGCAGCTGTGGAACGTCGTACGGGGTGACATGAGCCTGGTCGGACCGCGCCCCGAACGACCGTTCTTCGTCGCCAAGTTCAGCAGCATCCACCCGGGCTACGAGGCCCGCCACCGGATGCCCGTCGGGATCACCGGTCTCGCGCAGATCAACGGCCTGCGCGGGGACACCTCCATCGAGGACCGGGCCCGCTTCGACAACCACTACATCGACACCTGGTCGCTGTGGCAGGACCTGTGGATCCTCGCCCGGACCGCGGCCTCCTTCTTCCGCTTCCGGCTGGGAGGGAGTTGAGCATGAGCCTCGCCGCATCCGCCGCGTTCCGCCTTCCCGGGCTGCCGGGTACGCTGCGCCGGCACTGGCCGTTGCTGCCGCTCGCCGCGACCGTGCTGTTCCTCCTCGCGCCCCTGCCAGCCGGGGACGCGACCGCCTCCGGAAAGGTCGGCCCCGCCGACGCCGCCTCGCTGCTCCTGGCCCTGGTCTGCGGGGTGCAGGCGCTGCGGGGCCGGGTGCGGGCGCTGAGCCCGTTGGGCGTGCTCGTCCTCGGGCTGCCGGCGGTCGGGCTGGCCGTGGCGACGGTGACCGCCGGTGACCCGTACGCCGCCCTGCCCGGCTTCGTCCGCTACCTCCAGGTCTTCGTGCTGGTGCCGGCGGCGGTGGTGCTGCTGGTGCGCGACGCGCGCGAGTTCAGGCTGGCCGCCGGGTGCTTCGTGGTCCTCGCGCTGGTCCAGGGCGCGGTGGGGGTCGTGCAGTACGCGACCCACACCGGTGCCTCCTACCAGGGCGAGGACATCCGCGCCGTGGGCACCTTCGGCCCGGGCGACGTCATGGGCATGGCCACGGTGGTCGCGTACGGGCTGGTCGTGGCGACCGCCGCCGCGCTCGCGCCGGGGCTCGCGCCCCGGATCCGGCGGATCGCCGGGGCCTGCGCGCTGGTGCTCGTGGTGCCGCTGGTGCTGTCGTTCAGCCGGGGCGCCTGGATCGCCACCCTCGGCGCGGCCGTGCTGGTGATGCTGCTCGCCGGGATCCGGCGGGCGCTGAAGGTGCTGATGGCGCTGGGCGCCGCCGCGGTGGTCCTCGTCGGGGGACTGGGCGTCGGCTCCGAGATGGTGGCCGAGCGGCTGACCTCGATCACCCAGGTCTCCAGCGCCCCCGACCAGTCGGTGACCGACCGCTACACGATGTGGGCGGCGGCCGGGTCGATGTGGCGGGAGCGACCGGCCGCGGGCGTGGGCCTCAAGGGGTTCCCCGCCCACCGCGACGGACACTCCTCGCTCGGCCTGTCCTCGGGCAGCGACACCGCCGGCGCCGGGCAGGCGTACCTGCGCCAACCGCTGCTGTCCCCGCACAACATGTACCTGCTGATCCTCAGCGAACAGGGACTGATCGGGCTCACCGCCCTCGTGGGCGGCTGGGCGGTGCTGCTCGTCGCGGGTCTGCGCCGGTACGCGAGCGGGCGCGGGATCCGCGACTGCGGGCTCGTCGCGCTCGGGCTCCTCGTCTGGCAGTTGACCGACTTCCTCTACGCCGACATCGGCGGCCCCTCCACCGTCCTGACCGGAGTGATCATCGGACTCGCCGCCTGGTGGGCGCTGCCCTCCCCCGGGGACCGGTGGGCACCGGGCTCCGGGGGCGCGCGCCCCGAGGGACCGGCCACCCGGTGACCGACACGACGCCCTGGCGGCGGCCCGCGGTCGCGGCGACCGAAGTCGCCGCGACCGCGGGCCGTCCGTCGCGCCCGGCGCCGGTCCCCGCCGGCCCGCTCCCCGAACCCGGGTTCGCCGCGCCCGACCCCGGCTTCGTCGCCGGGGCACCGCGCGGCGGACCGGCCCGCGGTCCGGTGCTCTCCGCCGCCGGGGCGGGAGCGGGAGCCGGGGGCGGAACCCGGGACGGGAGCGGGGCCGCCGACCCCGACCCCGCGCCCGGCACGGCCCGCGCCGCGGCGGGCCCCGAGCACGACGGCGCCCCGCCCGCACCCCGCAGGCCCGTGTTCGCCCGTACGGGCCGGGGCGGCGGCGCGGGGGCCGCGGCGGTACCGGCCCGCGCGGCCGGCCCACGTACGGACGGCGGCTCGGGCGCCGGCGGCGGTACGGCGGCAGCCGGGGGCGGGCCGGGCGGATCCGGATCCGGATCGGGCTCCTCCGGGGGCGGGCCGGCCGCGGCCGCGCCGCTCGGCCGGTTCCTCGCCAAGGCAGCCGCGGTCACCGCCGGGCTCACCGCCGCCGGGGCCGTCTTCGGGCTCGTGCGCGACCAGACCATCGCCCACCTCTTCGGCGCCGGACACGACAGCGATGCCTTCCTGATCGCCTGGACCGTGCCCGAAATGGCCTCGACGCTGCTCATCGAGGACGCCATGGCGCTGCTCATGGTGCCCGCCTTCAGCCACGCCTTGGCCCGCAGGGCCGCCGCCCGCGCCGGCCTGACGCGCCGCGAGGCCCGCACGCAGGACCCCGTACGGCTCCTCGTCGGAGCGACCCTGCCGCGGCTCCTGGTGCTCCTCGTGGCCGTGGCCTCCGTCCTCGTCGTGGCCGCGCCGCTCGTCGTCGGGGCGCTCGCGCCCGGCCTGCCCGACCCCGGGCTCGCCGTCGAGTGCACCCGGCTGACCGCGCTCACCGTGGTCTCCTTCGGCATCGCCGGGTACTTCAGCGCCGCCCTGCGGGCCCACCGGTCCTTCCTGCCGCCCGCCGCGATCTACGTCGCGTACAACGTCGGGATCATCGCCGTGATGGTCGCCCTGCACACCTTGTGGGGGGTACGGGCCGCCGCCGCCGGGGTCGCCGTCGGCGGCCTGCTGATGGTCCTCGTCCAACTGCCCGCGTTCATCCGGAACGTGGGCTTCGGCCCGCGTCGTGTCAGGTCCGCCCCGCGCAGCCAGCGCGACCGGGACCGGCCCACCCTCATCGCCTTCGGCGTCATCGCGCCCGTCATCTTCTTCGCGGTGTTCCGCCAGTCCCAGGTCCTCGTCGAACGCTTCCTGGCCGCCTCGCTGCCCTCGGGCGCCATCTCGCACCTCAACTACGCGCAGAAGGTCGCGCAGATGCCGATGGTGCTGTCCCTGATGATCTGCACCGTCACCTTCCCCGTCGTCGCCCAGGCCATGGCCGGCGGGGAACGGGAGAAGGCCCGGCGCCGGGTGGAACGCGACCTCGCCCTGGCCTCGCTCGCCGTCCTGATGGGCACCGCCCTGGTCATCGGCTACGCCCCGCAGATCATCCAGGTCCTCTTCGAACGCGGCGCGTTCACCCACCAGGACACCCTCGCCACCGCCTCCGTCATGCGGGTCTACGGCCTCGGGCTCCTCGGCCACTGCCTCGTCGGCGCCCTGTCCCGGCCCTTCTTCTCGACCGCCCGGCCCACCTGGTTCCCGGCGCTCGCGATGGGCGCCGGGCTCCTCGTCAACGTCGTCGCCGGAGCCTTCGCCGTCGGCTGGTGGGGCACCTGGGGCATCGCCGCCGCCAACGCCGCCGGCATCTCCACCACCGCCGTCCTGCTGCTCACCGGACTCGGCTCCCGGATCATCGCCATCCAGGTCCGCCGGGTCGCCGTCAGCATCGGCCGGCTCGCGGTCGCCGCCGTCGCCGCCTGCGGCACCGGCTGGCTCGCCGGGCCGATGATCCCCGACCCGCTGCTCAGCGCCGCCCTCGGGTGCCTGCTGGTCCCGGCCATGTTCGGGGCGACCGGCATGGCCATACGGGCCCTAGAAGTCACCGTCCTGCCCGCCCAGCTCGCCCAGCTCACCTCCCAGCTCACCCAGAGGTTCCGCAATGTCCGCTGACACCGACACGGCGCCCGCCGCCGCGGTGGTCCCCGCCCGCCGCGCCGCGTCGCCGTGGGTCCTGATGTACCACTCGGTCGCCGAGTTCACCGACCCCGCCGAGGACCCGTACGGCATCACCGTCACCCCCGCCGCCCTGGAGGCGCAGCTGCTGTGGCTGCGCGCCCGCCGGCTGCGCGGGGTGTCCGTCGGCGAACTGCTGCGGGCCCGCGCCGCCGGACGCGGCCGCGGGCTCGTCGGGCTCACCTTCGACGACGGGTACACCGACTTCCTGACCTCGGCCCTGCCGCTGCTGCGCCGGCACGACTGCACCGCCACCCTGTTCGTGCTCCCCGGCCGGCTCGGCGTCGACAACGTCTGGGACCCGCTCGGCCCGCGCAAGGCGCTGCTCACCGCCGAGGGCATCCGCGAAGTCGCCGCCGCCGGGATCGAGATCGGCTCCCACGGACTGCTCCACCAGGACCTCACCGCCGCCCCCGACGACGTCCTCCAGCAGGAACTGCGGGGCAGCCGCGACCTGCTGCGCGAGCTGACCGGCACCCTCCCCGAAGGGTTCTGCCACCCGTACGGGCACCTCGACGCCCGCGTCACCGCCGCGACCCGGGCCGCCGGCTACGCGTACGCCTGCGGCATCGCCCCCGGCCGGCTCGTCGGCCCGCACGCCATGCCGCGCACCCACGTCAGCCAGGCCGACGGCGCCGCCCGACTGTGGATCAAGCAGCTCCGCCACCGCGTGGCCGAACTGCGCCGGGTGGTGCTCCCGTGAACGAGGTCAAGGCACTGCACATCATCACCGGGCTCGGCGTCGGCGGGGCCGAGCAGCAACTGCGCCTCCTCCTGCGGCACATGCCGATGCGGTGCGACGTACTGACGCTGACCAACCCCGGCCCGGTCGCCGAGGGGCTGCGCGCCGACGGGGTCCGCGTCGTGCACCTCGGAATGACCGGCAACCGGGACCTGGGCGCCCTGCCCCGGCTGGTGAGGTTCATCCGGCGCGGGCGCTACGACCTCGTCCACACCCACCTGTACCGGGCCTGCGTCTACGGGCGGCTCGCGGCCCGGCTCGCGGGCGTCGGCGCCACCGTCGCCACCGAACACTCCCTCGGCGACGCCGAGATCGAGGGCAGGCCGCTGTCCGGCGGCGTCCGGGCCCTGTACCTGGCCAGCGAACGGCTCGGCGCGGCCACCGTCGCCGTCTCGGACACGGTCGCCGCCCGGCTGGAGGGGTGGGGGGTGCCGGCGCCCCGCATCCACGTCGTACCGAACGGCATCGAGGCCGCCCGCTTCCGCTTCGACGAGGGCGTCCGGCGGGCCACCCGGGCCCGGACCGGACTGCCCGAACGGGCCTTCGTCATCGGCGGGGTCGGCCGGCTGGTGCCGGGCAAGCGGTTCGACGTCCTCGTCCGGGCCGTCGCGGCCCTGCCCGGCGCGCACCTGCTGCTCGCCGGCGACGGGCCGGAGCGGGCCGCGCTGCGGGCCCTCGCCGCCGAACTGGGCGCCCAGAGCCGGATCCACCTGCTCGGGGAGCGGGACCCGCTGGGCGACAGCGCCGACGGGCGCACCCCCGGCATCCCCGCCCTGCTGGCCGCCATGGACGTCTTCGTGTCGCCCTCGCGGGAGGAGGCGTTCGGGCTCGCCGTCGTCGAGGCGCTGGCCGCCGGACTGCCCGTCCTGCACGTCACCTGCCCCGCCATCGACGACCTGCCTGCCGCCCAGGCGCCGGGCGCGCGCCGCATCGGGCCCGGCACCGAGGAGCTGGTCGCCGCGCTGCGCGGGCACATGGAGGCCGGCGCCCGCCGGCTGCCGGCGCCGCCCGTGGTGCGCCGCTACGACATCGCCGGCAGCGCGAGCCGGCTGCTCGACGTCTACGCCCTCGCGCTCGCCGCCCCGGTCCCCGGCGGGACGCCGGCCCCACCGCTGCCCGCGCCCTCCACCCCGGCGGGACGGGGTCCGGCCGCGCCGGGCTCCGCGCCCGCGGGCAACGGCTGACCCCGCATCACCACCCGGCCCGCGGAACGGCCGGGTCCGTCGAACTCCCCTCCCCCAGGAAGCGAGCACCGCACATGGCCGAGACCGCCGACCAGAAGAAGTCCGACCACCGCTCGGAGAAGAAGCGCCGCGCCCCGCGCCCGCCCGCGTGGTGGCCGTTGCCCGCCTGCGCCCTGCTCGGCATGGCCGCGGGCGGGGCGTACGGGGTGCTCAAGGCACCCGAGTACGCCGCCACCAGCTACGTCGTCGCCGTCCCGGACGACACCACCGAACCGGCGACCGCGCTCGGCTTCGCCCAGGCCTACGCCCGCATCGCCACCAGCAGCTCCACCCTCGCCTACGCGCAGCCGCGCGCCGGCATCGACGCCAAGCGGCTGCGCACCCAGGTGCGCGCGGAAACCTCCCCCGAGTCCCCGATGATCGCGATCACCGGGACCTCCAAGAGTCCCGCCGAGGCCGCCGACATCGCCAACGCCGTCGCCGACGCGCTGTCGCTGAGCAGCAATCAGGCGGCGAAGAACACCGGCGTGCAGCTGCTCCTGTTCAACCAGGCCGTCGCCCCCGCCGACCCGGCCTCGCCGTCCGCGCCGATCAGTGGCGCCGTCGGGCTGTGCGCGGGCGGGCTGCTGGGTGGCCTGTGGCTGCTGGCGCGGCCCGCCCGGACCGGACGCCCCGCACGGCGTGCGGACGACGGGGCGACGCAGTCGAGCGTCGAGGAGTACGCCTCCCTGCCCGCGCAGGGCGAGCACACCGAGACCAAGGAGAAGGAGTCCGCGCGATGAAGCAGGGCTCCACCGGGGCCCTGTCGGTGACGCTGTGCCGCGACCCCCGGCAGTTCGCCGCCCTGGAAGAGTCGTGGAACCGGCTCTTCCGCGGCTGCCCCTCCGCCACCCCGTTCCAGAGCCACGCCTGGCTGCACTCGTGGTGGCTGTCGTACGGAAAGGAGGGTCGGCTGCGGACCGTCCTCGTGCGCCGGGGGGAGGAACTGGTCGGGGCGGCCGCGCTGATGCTCGTGCACCGGCCGTTGCCGCGGCTGGTGGCGCTCGGCGGCGGGATCACCGACCACTCGGACGTGCTGGTGGCCGCCGAGCACGCCGAGCAGGTCGTCCCGGCGCTGGCCCGCGGGCTGCACCGGGCCGCCCGCAGCGCGATCGTCGACCTGCGCGAGGTGCGGCCGGGTGCCGCCGCCGAGGCGCTGTACGAGGCGTGGCCCGGGGCGCGCGGCAAGCTGGCCGACTCCACCTGCATGGAGCTGCCCGCGCTGCCCTTCGACGAGCTGGTGAAGCGGATGCCGTCCTCCGGCGCCCAGCGGGTGCGCGCCAAGCTCCGCAAGACGGACGCCGCCGGGATCGAGGAGCACGAGGTCACCGAGCCGGAGGTGCCGCAGGCCGTACGGACCCTGCTGCGGCTGCACGAGAAGCAGTGGCGCGGGCGCGGGGTGACGCCCGAGCACCTCAAGCCGCGGTTCGCCGAGCACCTGACCCGGGCCACCCGGCGGATGGTGCGCGCCGGGGAGGGCCGGCTGACCGAGTTCCGGCTGGACGGGAAGGTGGTGGCGGCGAACGTCACGCTGCTGTCCGCCGGGCTGAGCGGCGGCTACCTGTACGGCGCCGATCCGGATCTGCGCGAGCGCAAGGTGGACGTGGCGACGCTGCTGCTGCGCTACGAGACCGGGCGGGCGCTCGCCGACGGCCGGCCCGTGGTGAGCTTCCTGCGCGGCAGCGAACCGTACAAGAACCACTGGCGCCCCGAAACGGTGGTCAACCAGCGGTTCCTGATGTCCACGGCCGCGCTCGCGCCCCTGCTGCGACTGCACGAGTCGCAGGTGACGGGGCGCGAGCGGGCGGTGGACGCGCTGCGCGAGGCGATGCCCGCCGCGCGGGACTGGCGGGCCCGGATCAACGAACTCCGGGTCCGGTGACCGTGCCGGTGCGCTCGCCGCGCGGGGGGCGGGGGCGGGGGCTAGAAGGGCCAGACGTAGGAGTCCTTGCCCCAGTTGAGGTTGAAGCAGACGGCCTGGTTGCCGACCAGCTTGGACAGCCACTCGCCGAAGTTGAGCGGTACGCACCACTGGGTGCTGTTGTTGGGCTGCGGCTTGGGCGGCTGCGGCTTGGGCACCGAGGGGCTGGGCGTCGGCGACGCCGGCAGGGGCGCGGGTACGGAGACCCCCGGGGAGGGCACCGGCGGGAACACGGGCGGTACCGGGACCTGCGGCGAGGGCGCCGGGGGGACGACCGGCGGCACGGAGACGTCCGGCTTCGGGACGACGGGGGTGGGCTCGACGGGGGTGGGCTCGGCCGGGGTGGGCTCGACCGGGGTGGGCTCGACGGGGCCCGGGACCGGGGTCGGCACCTCGGGGCTCGGCACCGGAACGGGTACCTCCGGCGAGGGGACGGCGGGCGAGGGGACGGCGGGCGTGGGGACCGCCGGTGTGGGGATCTGCGGGGTCGGGACGGCCGGGGTGGGGACCGCGGGGGTGGGGATCTGCGGGGTCGGGATCGCGGGCGTCGGGACCACCGGGGTGGGGATCGCGGGGGTCGGGACCACCGGGGTGGGGACCACCGGCGTCGGGATCACCGGGCCGGGCAGGTCCGGAGTCAGGGCCTCGCGGAACACCCGGGAGGACTCCGGGTTGGCCTTGCACTGCCACACGCCGTGCGGGCAGTAGTCGGTGATGGTGTGGTAGAGCGGCTTGTGCTGCTCGATCCACTTCAGCATCCGCCGCATGTACTCCGGGTTGTCCCCGTTGCGGAACAGGCCCCACTCCGGGTACGAGATCTCCTTGCCGTGTGCCTTCGCGAAGTCGACGTGCTGCTGGAGCCCGTACGGCTGGGTGATCTGCTCGTCGAAGTTCCGGCCGGGAGCCTGGTCGTACGAATCCATGCCGATGATGTCGACCCAGTCGTCGCCCGGGTAGCACTTGGTCCAGCCGATGGCGTCCGTGCCCCGGTTGGGGGCGAAATCGAACTTGAACTCCTGGCCGGGGACGGCGCGCATGGTGTTGACGACGCGCTTCCAGTACGCCTTCCAGTTCTGCGGGTCGGGCCCGCAGCGGTGGGTGTAGGTGGTGCCGTTCATCTCCCAGCCGAGCACGATCACCGTGTCCGGGACGCCCAGGTTCACCAGCCGCTCGGCGAGCCTGCGGAAGTGCTGGTCGTACTCGCCGTTCGCGCCGGCCCTGATCAACTGGGCCACCTGACGGTCGGGGATCCGGCTCTCGTTGCGTGCCTGCATGGGCACGTTCAGGACGAACAGCCGGTCGGCCTGCGCCTTGCGCCAGGCCGCCCAGTCCGCGAGGAAGCCGACGTTGCCCTCGATGCCGCCCCACACGTCGCCGGGCAGATAGGTGTGTCCGACCCGGATCTCCTTGCCGCCCAGCCAGCGCGACAGGGACGGGATCCGGGCCACCCCCGGTGGCCCGAAGTCGAGGTACGCGCCCATGGCGACGTCGGAGGTCCTGGACGCTTCCTCCTCGGGTGCCGACAGCGCGGCTCCCGTGGCGAGCAGTCCGGCCGTGACCGTACCGATGCAGGTGCTCGCCAGTCGGCGGCGTGGTCTGGGCATGGCGTCTCCCGAGCTTTCCTGAACCGGTGTGCTTACCAAAGACGTTAGGCATCAGATCTGACGAATGGCCTGTCCGGTGGCCGCTGCGTAGGCCATTCGCAGGTGCGCATCCATCCCGCTTGGTCCGACTAGGTGAAAGACACCGTTTCCATGCACGCGTTCGCCAACCATGTCCCCGCGGTTCTGCTCAGACTCGATCGGAACCCGTTCCACCACGGAACCCTCGGCGCCGTCAGATCGCTGGGGCGCAAGGGCGTGGAGGTCCATGCCGTCGTCGAGGCCGGGGGAGGCCCCATGGGGCGTTCGCGCTACCTGCGCGCCACTCACCCGGGGCCGGACGGAGGGCTGGACCCCGAGGCGCCGGACGCGTTGCGGAAGTGCCTCGTACGGGTGTCGGAGCGGATCGGCCGGCCGGCCGTGCTCATCGCGATGGACGACCTGAGCGCCATCGCGGTCTCGCGGATGGCAACGCTGCTGACGGACCGTTTCCGGATGCCCCATCAGCCCGACAACCTGCCCGCGCGGGTGGCCGACAAGGCGGAGCTGTCGCGGCTGTGCGCGCGCTGGGACGTCCCGCACCCGGAGACCGTGATCCCGGCGAGCGGGGCCGAGGCGGCGGAGGCCTGCTGGCGGCTCGGCCTGCCGGTGGTGGCGAAGTGGAGCCGGCCGTGGCTGCTGCCCGCGGGCACCGGGCTGCGCAGCACCACCCTCGTGCACACCACCGCCGAGGCGCGGGGGCTGTACGAGCGGTCCGCGGAGGCCGGTAGCCGGCTGCTGCTGCAACGGTTCCTGCCGGCCGGCCCGGACACCGACTGGTTCTTCCACGGCGCCTTCGCCCGGGGCGGGCACCCGCTCCTCGCCGGGTCGGGCCGCAAGGAGCTGTCCTGGCCGGTGCGTACGGGGCTGACGGCGGTGGGCCGCTGGCTGCCGGACCCGGCGGTGGAGGAGGCCGGCCTGCGGCTCGCCGACCGGCTCGGCTACCAGGGCATCCTCGACCTCGACTTCCGTCGGGACGAGCGGGGCTGCTTCCGGCTCGTGGACTTCAACCCGCGTCCCGGAGCCCAGTTCAGGCTGTTCACCGACGACACCGGGCTCGACGTGGTCCAGGCGATGTACCTGGACCTGACGGGTCAACGGGTGCCGGAGCCCGTCGGCGGCCCGGGCCGGGTCTTCGTCGCGGAGAACTACGCGCTGCTCGCTGCCGTACGGGGGCGCTCGCTGCCGTGGCGTCGCGGCGGCGCGGGTGGCGCGGCGTCAGGCACGACCGCTCCGCGCGGCGTTGCCGGCGGCGGCGCGGCGGAGGGACCCGTCGCGGCCACCGAGCCGCCGCTGCTGCCGGGCGGGCGGCGGCCGGAGGGCCGGTCGGACGTGCCGCCGCCGGCGGCGCCCCGCGCGGCGGGCCCCGTACGGGGCCGTGGCGCGGCGGGGCCCGGACCGTCGCGGCCGAGGCCGAAGGGGGAGCGGGGGCGGACGGAGCCGGCCTGGTTCGCCGCCGACGACCTCCAGCCGTTCCTGGCGATGCTCGGCGCCTTCCTGGGCCGGGGCCTGGGCAAGGGGGTCCGCGTCCTGCGGGGCGTCCCCGGGCAGGGTCGGCGCACGGCCCGGGCGGCCGTCCGGGCGCCCCGCCAGCGGGCGCAGCCCCCGGCGGCGTCCCGACCGGCCCCGCCCGAGGCCTCGGCGGAGCCGGACGAGCTGGTGACCCGGTGACGGGTGACCCCGTCCCCGAGGGCGGCCGGGCCGGGTTGGTGACGAGCGAGTCGGAGGAACTGCCGTGACGCGGGTGGACGACCTCGTGGTGGTCGGCGCGGGACCGTACGGGCTGTCGATCGCCGCGCACGCGGCGGCGGCCGGGCTCGGTGTGCGGGTGTTGGGGCGGCCCATGGCCTCCTGGCGGGACCACATGCCCGAGGGCATGTACCTCAAGTCGGAGCCCTGGTCCTCGAACCTCTCCGCGCCCGGCGGCCGCCACAGCCTGGCCGAATACTGCGCGGGCCTGGGGGTGGCCGCCGACCACGGCAGCCCGCTGCCGATCGGCACGTTCAGCGCGTACGGTCTCTGGTTCGCCGGGCGGGCCGTGCCCGAGGTGGAGGAGGTGACCGTCACCGAGGTCAGCCCGCAGGGCGAGGGGTTCCTGATCCGCACCGCCGAGGGGCCCCCGCTGCTGGCCCGGACGGTGGCCCTGGCGGTCGGCGTGATGCCCTTCACCCGGTACCCCGACACGCTGCGGGAGCTGCCGCCCGGGCACGTCTCGCACAGCAGTGACCACCGTGACCTGACGCGGTTCGCCGGGCTCGACGTCACCGTCCTCGGTGCCGGGCAGGCCGCCCTGGAGACCGCCGCGCTGCTCGCGGAGGCCGGAGCCCGGCCGACGCTGGTGGCCCGGCGGGCCCGGCTGAACTGGAACACCGTTCCGCAACCCCTGGAGCGGCCGCTGGCGCGGGCCCTGCGCGAGCCCCACAGCGGCCTCGGCACGGGCTGGCGCAGTTGGGTGTGGTCGGAACTGCCCTGGGCGGTGCGCCGGCTGCCCGCGCCGACGCGGGAGCGGATCGCGGCCACGGCACTGGGACCCGCCGGGGCCTGGTGGCTGCGGGAGCGCTTCGAGCGGCGGGTGCCGGCGCTGCTGGGACACCGGCTGCTGGGGGCGGTCGCGGACGGCGGGCGGACCCGGCTCGCGCTGACCACGGCCGCGGGGGAGTCCGTCGTACTGGAGACGGCGCACGTCGTCGCCGCGACCGGGTTCGCCCCGGACCTGCGCCGGCTGGAACTCCTCGACGCCCGGTTGGGGGCGGCGCTGGAGACCGTGGGGGACGGCGGTACCCCGGAGCTGAGCGCCGGCTTCGAGTCGTCGTGGCCCGGGCTGTTCTTCGCGGGGCTGCTGACCGCTCCCTCATTCGGCCCTTCCATGCGATTCGTACACGGTGCGGGGTTCACGGCGGGGAGACTGGTGAGAGGAGTCCGCAAGCGCCTCGGCGCCCGGGGTCCGCTGCCGGGCTCCACGGGCGGCGCCCGGACGGACCGGGCCGCCGCCGGGCATCCGTAGACGTAACTGCGCCGAGATCCACCTGAGAGGGGTCCGCGATGGGAGCGGAGCGAGCACAGGGCGGCCGTGGCTGGGTGCGCATCCCCGCCAGCCGCGGCGAACAGCCCCCGGCCGGCCCGGCCCCGTCCGGGCCGTACGGGGCACCCGCTCAGGGGGGTCCGGCGTACGGGTCCCCGGGGTACGGCACGCCTTCGTACGGGCAGCCTTCGTACGGGCAGCCTTCGTACGGGGCTCCGGCCTACGGGTCCCCGGGCGCAGGGGCCTCGAACCGCAGGTCCGGAGGCTATCCGTCCGGGGATCCCTGCGCGATCTACCACTCCCTCGTCAAGCGCTGGCGGGAGGCCGGACGCACCCTCCCGGGGCATCCTGACGAGGAATGGGAGCGGCTGATCTCCCAGCCGTGCTGGCCCGGCCGTTAGGTGGTGTGTCTCTTGGCAGCGGCTGAGCGCGACGGATCCGAGCAGGGCCGGGAGAGTCCCCTGACAGGCCCGGGCGAACGGCTCGCGCTGAACGGCATGGGCAGCTTCGAGTGGGACCTGGGCACCGGGACGCTGCTGCTGGACGCGGCGGGCCTGGTCGTCTTCGACCTGGAGCCGGAGGAGTTCGACGACACCCCGGAGGGCCTCGGGCTGCGGATCCCGGCCGACGACGCGGCCCGTCTGTCGCAGACCGTGACCGAGGTCCTGGACGGCGACGGCGAGACGTACGGCTCCTACTTCACCGTGCGGCGGCGCGACGGCCGCGACCAGTGGACGCACACGCAGGGCCGGGTGCTGCGCGACGCGGACGGCCGCCCCCCGCGGATCGTGGGCATCGTCCGGGACGCGACGGCGGAGCTGGCCCACGCCACCGCGCTGCGGAAACTGGAGTCGGCCCGTGCCCACCAGGCGACCATCGTGCAGCGCACCACGGAGGCCCTGTCGCGGGCGGTGACGGTCGACGACGTGACGGCCGCCCTGACCGGCGCGGGCGCACTGGAGCGGCTCGGCGCCGACGGGCTGGCACTGGGCCTCGTCGAGAACGGCGCCATCAAGATCATCGCGTTGAGCGGGGAGAGCCTGGAGATCCTCAGCGAGCGACAGTTCACCCGGCTGGACGGATCCCTGCCGCTGTCGCAGGCGGTCGTCACCCGTACGGCGCGCTTCGTCACCTCCCTCACCGAACTCGCCGGCGAGTTCCCGCTGCTGGCCGACTACCTGAGCCGGATCCGCTACGACGCCGCCGCCTACCTCCCCCTGATCGCCCAGGCCAAGGCCATCGGCGGGCTCGTCCTGTTCTACCGGCGGCGCACCGAGTTCAGCCCCGAGGAACGCAACCTGTGCCTCGGTCTGGCCGGCATCGTCGCCCAGTCCCTCCAACGGGCGCTGCTCTTCGACCAGGAACGCGAGTTCGCGACGGGCCTCCAGGCCGCCATGCTGCCCCGCCGGATCCCGGAGATCATCGGCGGGGAGATCGCGGTCCGCTACCACTCCGCCTGGAGCGGGCGCGAGGTCGGCGGCGACTGGTACGACGTGATCGCGCTGCCCCGCGACCGCGTCGGGATCGTCGTCGGTGACGTGCAGGGCCACGACACGCACGCGGCGGCCATCATGGGGCAGCTGCGGATCGCGCTGCGCGCCTACGCGGGCGAGGGGCACCCGCCCTCCACCGTGCTGGCGCGCGCCTCCCGCTTCCTCGCCGAACTGGACACCGAACGCTTCGCCACCTGCATGTACGCGCAGGTGGACCTGGAGACCGGCGGCGTACGGGCCGTGCGCGCGGGCCACCTCGGCCCGCTGATCCGGCACACGGACGGGCGTACCGGCTGGCCCAACGTGCGCGGCGGGCTGCCGCTCGGGCTGGCCTCGCTCTTCGAGCGGGAGGAGTTCCCCGAGACCCGGCTCGACCTGGTGCCGGGCGAAACCCTCGTGCTGTGCACGGACGGGCTCGTGGAGGAGCCCGGAACCGACATCAGCCAGGGCATGGAGGCCCTCGCCCAGGCCGTCCGGAGCGGCCCCCAGGGGGCCGGGGCGCTCGCCGACCACCTCTCGGACCGGCTCTGGGAACGATGGGGCTCCGGCGACGACGTGGCCCTGCTCGTCCTGCGCCGCGCCCCTGACCCGGGCACCCACCGGGCGCCCCGGATCCACCAGTACGTCCACCAGGCCGACCCGGAAGGGCTCTCCGAGGCCCGCTACGCCCTGCGGCACGCCCTGCGCGACTGGGGCATGCCCGAGCTGGCCGACGACGTGGAGCTCGCGGCCGGGGAACTCCTCGTCAACGCCCTCCTGCACACCGACGGCGGCGCGGTGCTGACCATGGAGGTGCTGCCGGAGCCGGTGCGGCGCATCCGGCTGTGGGTCAAGGACCGCTCCAGCGTGTGGCCGCGCCGACGCAGCCCGGGCGAGGCGGCCACCACGGGGCGCGGGCTGCTGCTGGTGGACGCGCTGGCCAGCCACTGGGGCGTGGAGTCCCGCGGCGACGGCAAGGCCGTCTGGTGCGAGTTCGACGTGGACGGCATCCGCCGCGCCGGAGGGTGACCGGATGCCTACGTCGGGTTGTGGGGCGCGGGGCGCGGGGTGATGATGCGGCCATGGAACGGACGGTTTTCAAGGCTTCGCGACGGAACGCGCAGTGCGCCGCCTGAACCGGGGCGCGGTCACCGCGCTGCTGGCGGCCCTGCTGCTGGTGGCCGGGGTCCCCACGGTCGTGGACTGGACGACGGGGCGTCCGCACGCGGACCCCGGGTGCCAGACGGTGGCGTTCATGTCGATGACGGGCGAAGCGCCCGAGTGCCGGTAGCGGCGGCTACCGGACGACGCGGGACATCGTCCTGTCGGGCCGACTCCTTCGGATCCCGCCCGACAGGACGGCCCTAGCGGCGGCGGTCGTGCACCGTGATGTCCCGGGCGTCCTCGGCGACGATGTCGACGGCCCGCGGCAGCATCCCGCCGCCGAAGTGGATCTCCTGGAGCTGCGCCACCGCGCGGGCCGCGCCCCCCTGCACGCCCCAGGTGCGGCCCGGCTTGCTCTCCGCGCGCCACGGGTGCTCGTGTCCGTCGCAGACGGCGTCGCCGGCGCCCATCGTCACCCGGACGCCCTCCTGGATCACCGTCGCCCTGACCTGAACCGCTCCGTCGGGTGACGCGGCCTCGCAGCTGTAGGTCCCGGAAAGGGTGATCCTGCCGTCGGGGGTGATGTGGGCGTCCGACCGTACGGAAATCTCCTGATGGAAAACGGTGGCTTCCGCGGGAACGGCCAGCGCGGCGGTGGCGGCCAGTGCGGAGCAGGCCGTGAGGGCCAGTCGGACGGCGGTCGTGCGCATTCTTCCTCCAGGTGGACGAGCGGGGTGGACGAGGCCGGCGGTATTCCGCCGGAACGCATTGTGCTGGCAG
This sequence comes from Streptomyces sp. NPDC001568, assembly GCF_042893755.1. Lineage (NCBI taxonomy): Bacteria > Bacillati > Actinomycetota > Actinomycetes > Kitasatosporales > Streptomycetaceae > Streptomyces > Streptomyces sp. NPDC001568. The sequence continues at coordinate 128,171 of NZ_JBIAVF010000010.1, forward strand.
TTGGCGGGCAACTCGCTCCCTCCGCCCGTGTCGGTGTGTGCAATTGCCCGCTCGGGCGCGTGAGACTGACCGGAATAAATTCCCGAAGTTCGAAGATCCCCGAAGGGATCCCGTATGCGCTGCCTTTCCGCCCCCGCCCTCGCCGGCGCGGCCCTGATCCCGCTCCTGCTGCTCGGCGCCACCGCCTGCTCCGGAGAGACCGAGGGGGCCGCCGTCGCCCCCGCCGCGGCGCCCGCGGTCCCCGTCGACGACGGAGCGCCCGGCGCCGACGAAGACCCGGCCGCGCCGCCGCGCGAGGTGAGGCCGGCCGCCGTGAAGGAAGCCCATGTGGGTGACTCCGTACGGGTGCAGGGGCGGGAGGTGGGCCGTCACCTCCAGGTGGTCCTCGCCGCGTTCGTGGACCCTGCGGTGAGCGTGGAGCCGAACTTCGTACCGCCCGCCGGGAAGCGTTGGGTGGCCGCCTCGATGTCGTTCGTCAACGTCGGCGGAGCCTCGTACGGGGCTCTCGGGCGCATGTGGGCGCACGACAGCGCGGGCAAGCGCCACCCCGTGGTGCGCACCGGGGAACTGACCACCGGCAAACCACTCGTCTTCGATTCCCTGGAGGTCGGTGAGCGGGCCGAGGGCTGGGTCGTGTTCGAAATTCCGGAAAACGCGCGGATCGTACGGGTCCAGTACCAGGACGCGAACATGCAGGCGAATTCCGGAGGGGGTTTCTGGGCGGTCTAGCCCGGGCGGGTGAAAGGCCGTGAAAGGGTCGGGTGACGGCCCACTAAGGTGCGGCGCATGACTTCAACGCAAGCCGAAATCGACCGGTCCCACCTCGGCACCCTTTCGGTGCTCGCCTGGATCGGCGACCCCTCCGAGGGGCACGACATCCCGTACCTCCTCGCCTACACGCTGGGCGACGGCCCCAAGGGCCGGGAGGCCGGCGAGGCGGCCGCCCGGGGGCTGCTGGAGGAGATCGGCCTGCCCATCGGCGACGTGGTCATGGACGGCACCCGCAACCCGCACAAGTTCGACGTGAAGGTCCTGCTCGCGGACAACCAGATCGCGCTGACCATGCCGGGTCTCAACGCGACCTGCACCGCGCCGCCGGAGTGGGTGGACGCGGCCAACGAGAGCGGGCAGGCGTACTTCCTGTTCGCCACCCGCGCCTGGCCCGAGGCGGTTCCCGGCAAGCCCGTCACCGCGGAGGTCCTCCAGGCGTTCGCCGGTGACGAGGAAGTGCTGACGAGCAGCGCGCACTGCGTCGTGACGGTGCAGAGCCTGCAGAAGTGACCGTGCGGGGCCCGCGGGGCTGACCGCGCGGGCCCGCGGGAGCGACCGTGCCGGGCCCCGCGGAAGCGACCGTGCCGGGCCCGCGGAGCAGATCCGCGCGGGGCCCGCGGCGGCGGTGTCGTCGTACGCCGCCGTGGTTCGCGGTTCGCCTTCCTTCCGCTCCGGCCGCCGGGCTCCCAGCCTGCCCGGTGGCCGGTCCCCCCGCCCCGTCCGCCCTCGCGGGTCAGGGGCGTTCGAAGGCGAACCGCAGCGAACGCACCCGGTTGTCGAAGCTGGACCCGGCCAGGTCGGGCAGGCCCACCGCGCGCAGGCCCACCGGGCGGGTGAGCAGCTCGCGGAACAGGGCCTTCATCTCCACCCGGGCGAGGTGCGCGCCCAGGCAGAAGTGCGGCCCGCCGCCGCCGAATCCCAGGTGGGGGTTGGGGGAGCGGGTGATGTCGAAGGCGTCCGGGTCCGGGAAGACGGCCTCGTCGCGGTTGGCGGAGGCGTAGTACAGCACGACCTTCTCGCCGGGTCGGAACAGCCTTCCGCCCAGGCTGTGTTCGGCGGCGACCGTGCGGCGGAACTGGATGATGGGCGTCGAGTGGCGGATCATCTCGTCCACGGCGCCGTCCGCGTACTTCTCGAAGTCCGACAGCAGCAGGTCGCGTTGCTCGGGGAAGTCGGTGAGCAGGGTCAGACCGTGGGTGATGGCGTTGCGCGTGGTCTCCACCCCCGCCACCATCAACAGGGAGAAGAAAGCGCCCAGTTGCCGGGCACCCAGGGCCTGCCCGTCGACGTTCGCGGTGACCAGCGCCGAGATCAGGTCGTCCGTCGGGTGCCTGCGCCGCTCCCGGCCGATGCCGGCGACCATCCGCTGCATCCGTGCCAGCGCCCGCAGGCCGCGTCCGGGCATCCGCATCCGTGCCGCCAGGCCCCGCTCCACGCCGATGTTCTCCGAGGCGTGGTTGACCCGGTCGGCGATCTCCGCCCGGTAGCGCTCGGGGATCCCCATCATGTTGCAGATGACCTCCAGCGGGAGCCGGGAGGCCACCGCGGAGACGAACTCGTCCGGCCGCTCGGCCAGCACGTCGTCCACGATGCGGGCCGCCACCGCGTGGATGTCCTGCTCCGCCGCCGCCAGCAGCCGGGGGGTGAAGGCGCGCTGCACGATCTTGCGCAGCTGCGCGTGGTCAGGGCCGTCGAGGTTGACCATCGAGTCCCCGAACAGGGCGCGCACCCAGCGGGCCGGCTCGGGGGTCGTGACGCCGGGCGCGCTCGCGAACACCTTCGGCAGCCGGCTCGCCTCCTGCACGTCCGCGTGCCGTACGAGGGCCCAGTGGCCCGCCCCCTCGGGGACGAACACCGGCGCGTCCAGGGCGCGCAGACGGGCGAAGGCGGCCAGCCGCCGATCCGGGGGGAGCTGCCAGAACCCCGGGTCGGCCAGCTCCCCTGCGGGGTCGGCCGCGCCTGCGTGCCGTTGTGGGGGCAGTGTCATGGGCCCGTCCCTTCCTGTTGCCGTTCCGCTGAGCTGCTGAACGGGTCGGGGGGTGCGGGGGTGACGGGTCCGGCGCCGTTCACCCGGCGGCGGTATGCGTTCCCGGGCCGCGCACGGCCAGGGTCTGGCCGACCACCACCGTGAGCGTCGCGACCAGGCCCGCCCAGAGGACCGCGTACGGGCCCGCCCAGGTACAGGCGAGGAGCGCCGCGGCGGACAACGGCAGCACCAGCTGTTGGGCGGCGCCGCGCTTGAAGTACCGGGAGTGCAGCAGCCACACCATCAGCAGGAACAGCGCCGAGGGGACGGTGACGGCGGCGTTGGCGGCCGGCTGGGAGATGTGCGCCTTGCCGACCGCGTGCTCCACCGCGACCTCGATGCCCGCGCCGATCGCCGCGCCCGCCAGGAAGACCAGCAGGTGCCCGTAGCCCCACGGGATGGCGTCGCGGTTGGAGGTGAGCCGGGTGTGCATCGGGACCGCGAAGTAGATCCACCACGCGGCGAAGACGATCAGCAGCCCGCCCGCGGCGATGGGCAGCAGCTCGCCCAGGGCCTCGTGCTCGTCGAGCGCCGATTTCACCGCGACGGTGCTGGCGGCGATCGTCTCGCCGAGCACGATGATGGTGAACAGGCCGTACCGCTCCGCGATGTGGTGGGCGTGCCAGGGCGTTTGGTGTCCCCGCTCGGCCAGCACCGGAACGAACAGTTCGGCCACCACCAGCACCAGGAACAGCCAGCGCCTGGAGTCCTCCGGGGCGAACAGCAGGGCCACCCAGCCCGCCTGGCACACCACCAGCCCCGCCGCGTAGGTGAACGCGGCCTTGCGGGCCGGACCGCTTTCCCCGGCCGCCGCGCGCAACCACTGGGCGGTGAGCGCCACGCGCATGATGAGGTAGCCGATGACGGCCACGACCCAGTCGTTGTCGTCGAAGGCACGGCTCACGCCCGCCGCGTAGACGAGGACGCCGGCGATCTGGACGAGCGTCGCGACCCGGTACGGCACGTCGTCGCAGTCGTAGGCGGAGGCGAACCACGTGAAGTTCATCCACGCCCACCCGTGAACCAAGGGAACAACACCGCTTCTGACCTGGGCAAACGCTGAAAACAGGCGATCCACGCTCTAGGACCCCCCAGAAGCGGCCCTACGGCGAACGGAACACCATGGAACGCACAGACCTGCCCACCCTCCGCGCACTGGGCTTCAAGGATGAAGAGCTACAGCGGCTAGGGCTGTGGGCGCCTGCGGCGGGAAACTCTGGCGATCTGGCAGAGGCGTACATCAGGCGCAGCAAGAAGCGTGATGACCTTTCCACGCTGCGGGCTCACGTCCGGGATATCTGCCGCATGGCAACCAGTGAAGACGTAGCCATTCGCCACGTTTGGTTTGAGCAGAAGTCAGCAAGCAAGGCGCATGTACGTCGCGAGGAGTTCGAAAAGGCGACTGGGGCCGTCCTTGAAGGACTCTCCAAGACGCTTTACGTATGGAAGACCGACCGACTTTCCCGCCGGGGCATGGGCGCTGTAGACCGGCTCATTGACGATTTCAAGCCTCGCGGAGCACGCATCGTTTCCGTGACTGAGGGGCTGGACTCTTCACAGCGGGGCGTGCGAATGGTATTCGGCATTCTCAGTGACCGGGCGCGCGAAGAGGCGGAAGACATCGCCATGCGCACTAAGACCGGTGGGGACGCACACAAGGCAGAGGGGCGCTGGCCCGGCGGAGTAGTTCCGTACGGTCTGCGTTGCCCCAAGGGGAGCGGAAAGCTGGAACACGACCCAGCCGAGTACCCGATAGCGCGCCGTATTGCTGAGGCTCTTCTCGATGGCGAAACGCCTGCGAGAATAGCCAACGCGCTCAATGCCGAAGGCATCAAAACCCGTAAGGGGAAGATGTGGCGAGCGCAGACCGTAATTCACCTTGCCCAGTCTCCTAGTTGGGCTGGGCTAATTCCCGATCGCGAACGGGCCAAGGATGAATTCGGCAACCCGCTGGATAGGTGGCACCGGCGCGGAGCACCGCTAATGGGACCCAACGGTCATCCGATTCAGGCAGGTGAAGGAGTGGTCACCTTCGCTGAATGGCAGAAAATCAGCGCAATAATCAGCGGGCGAAGCCGTCCAGGGACCACGATTGGCGACAGGTCGCGTGGAATTCGTAAGGCTGCGACCATCATGACCGGCATTCTCCGATGCCCTTATTGCAAAGGTTCCATGGGGAACGGGGGGCGCAATTATCGATGCATTACCCGAATGAACCAGGGTGAAGCCGCCTGCCGGGGCATGGCTACCCTTCGTCAGCGCGTAGATGAAGCCATGGCGGTTATGTGGATTGACCATGTGCTCAGCCTCTCCCCTGACTCTCCGACCATTCACGCCATTGCGCGCGATTGGTTGTCGTACCAAGATCCTGAGAAAGAAAACCGCAAGACCCAGGCTATCGCTGCGCTCGAATCGGCAGTCGGTCGAGAAATGCAACTACGAAAGGAGCGGTTCCTTCTCAACCGAATGTCAGAAGCTGACTTCGACTACCTGTGGCGAGAGTTGAACGTGCAGATTGAAAGCCTCAAGGTGGAGCTTGCGGAAATTTCGCGGGAGGCCGACCTTTCCCCGCTGATGGACCCGTACTCACTTGCTGAACTTTGGCAAGACGCGGGAATAAGCGGGCAGCGCGCCCTGCTCAAAGCAGCGTTGAAAAGCGTGACGATGATTCCGCCGAAGGGTGTCGGGGATCGAACGCCCATTCTTGACCGCCTGGAACCGCACTGGCGAGATGAAAGCGTCAATCCGGCAGTGGAAGCCGCATGGGATGCATGGGAGGAGCGGCGCACGGGAGTCGCCCTGATGAACTAGCCCCAGACTTCGAGACGCTGAGCCCCCGTTCGGTCAATGACCGGCGGGGGCTTTGTCGTGCCCTGAGTGACCCCCTGAGGGCTTCTCGCGTCCTCGCTGGCACCAGGACCGGCGGACGATACAGAGGCGCTCAGGCGGGCGCATGGGGCTCCGAGGGGGGATCGGGACAGCAGGGGGAGCGAAACTACATCCCATAACCTGACACCCCATCAGTCATATGCCGTCTGACCTGCATAAACAACCTTCCAATGTAGAAGTGTAGAAACAGACCCCAAACTCATAATCGATAGAGGTTCCTAGTCCCATTACGAAAATGCCCCCCCTACCTACACTTCTACACACAGTCCAGAGTTCTGTGCCCGTTCGCTGCCCTCGCAAAGCAATTCACGTGAGCCGCATCACACGCCGGCCGTTTTGGAGCAATTTTGGGACTCCGAGGGCACACCAAAGGCGATCGACTCACTAGTTTAATAAGGGAGGGACCTTTAGCTTCCTCTCTCGCGGGTCTGCCACCGACAACCACCCGCCCCCATATACGCCCGTGCGGGGGTTAATCCGTACTAGGCCCCAACCTGATCGGTTGAGCGCCCTTACCGAACGTGGCAGATCGGTAAGTGTGGCTCCCTGTCGGGTTGGGGCTTTTTCTCTTTTCTGCCACGTAGAAGGACTTCACCATGTCTGCCGAAAACGATTACCACACCATGCACCGTCGACTAGACGCAATGAGACTGCCCGCGAAATATCACCCTTGCGCCTGGTGCCTCTTGACTGCTGACCAGTGGGCATATCTGTGGAATGACCCGAACGAACGCCACGGGGCCGGACGTGTCCACCGAGTCTGGTCTGAGGACAGCCGCTATTACGTGGCGATGTGCCGAAGTTGCCACAAGCTCATGGATAACGCACATCGACGGGTTGGCCGGGAAGGGTTGGCAGACGCCATAGCACCGCTCAAAGAGGCCGCATACGCCGCTGTGAGGCCCGAACGTCGCGCAACTGAGGCCCGGGGTCGGGAAGCCAGCGCAAGGGCCGCACACGCCTTTCTAGACGCTCAGGAAGCAAGGTCGGGGAGAAGTCGATTGGGCCGCCCCCCTGCTGCTGCTGTGCGCGCCACCAATGCGCTTATGTCCCGTGCCTACGCCAGGGGGCCGGAGTGAGTTTCGCTGAACTCCTCCTAGCGGCATTTCTCACCTTCGCTATCTACGCGCTGATGCGTGGCGTAGGTGTTACCTGACTCCGCTGATTACACGTCAGCGGTAACGGGGGCTTGGCATGGCCCCCGGCCTTTCGGAAAAGGGGCCCCGGTCATTCCTCAGCAGGGTGACCGGGGCGGTTTCCTCAATACACTTCCCCGCCGTTCCCGGGCTGTCCGATGCCCCGGACCGGTTGAGCGGCGGGGATCACACGTTAGGGCATCCGGCATGAAGTTCCTTGAGGGTCTTTCAGACCACATTTTTGCGTCAGCTCAGATGGTCGCTCAGCTTCACCGCGACAACGTCCGCACACAGTTCCCGCCCGGCATTCTGGCGGAGATTCTTTGGCTGAACGCTGACGAGCTATCACAGCTCTACGGCGACGCCATGACTGCAAGTGATGCTGTTGCCCACGTGCGCCACGCAAACCCGAATCACATCCTGCTAACCATCCTGAACGGGGGTAACGACCGTGGCTGAACCAGTGGCAGATCAGAATTCCGCACTACCCGAGTCGCCCCCGGATGAGCAGGTCGAAGCCAGCGAGCCCATCAATGGGAATCGGGAAGCGGCGAAGTACCGCACAAAGCTGCGCGAGGCCGAAGCGAAGCTAGAAGCCACTGAGAAGCGCGTGCATTCCCTACTGCGCTCTCAGGTTGAATCGCTGGCCGCTAAGGATCTGAGCGTTGCCTCAGACCTCTTCGACATTGGCGGGGCGAGCATTGACGACCTGACAGACCCAGAGGGGAATGTCGTGCCGGACGCTGTAGACGCTGCCGTTAAAGCGCTGCTAGCGAAGCGTCCGGGCCTTCGAAATGGATCTGCCCCATGGGGTGATGTTGGCGGGGGTCGTCGGGGTTCTATTCCTGATGCGCCACTCACGATGACAGAAGCGCTCAAGTTTACGCGTCGCTAGACACAAGAGGAGTGGATGAGCGCTAGCGCTGGTGCTCATCCTTCTACAACTGAATATCACCTACCGACTTTCGTAGGTGCCTTTTGAGAATCCGCTAGTGCCCCAGGTGGGCGGCGGATTTCTCACGTTTGGGCCTGGTGCCCGCTCCCTTCGCTGTCAGGCACAGCGGGCAACTAATCGCGCGGCGCTCGCGCTTTCGCTCACACGCAAAGGTCCTTACGCATGTCTATGTTCACCACTGATGCCGGTACTCGATCGATTCTACCGCCCGAGTACGGCGAGCTAGTTACTAAGCCAGTTGAGGCGCTATCCGTCGCATACCTGACCGGCGAGAAGGTCACTACTAACGCCAACAAGTACATCGTCCCGATTCTCGTGTCTGACGTGACTGCTGGCGCTGTTGCTGAGGGTGCAGAGATCACCCCTTCTGACGCTGACTTCGATGAACTAGAAATCATTCCGGCAAAGTTCGCGGCCCTCACCATCGTTTCTCGTGAGCTGGCCGATGACTCCAACCCGTCTGCGGCTGATCAGATCGGAAAGAGCATTGCTCGACAGATCGCTAACCGGGTGGACAACGCGCTCTTCAACTCCCTGGGTGGCGTGAACCCAGACGGCTTCGCTGATCTAACCGGAATTTCCACGGTTTCCGCTCCGGCGGCTTACGCCAACCTTGACCCCTTTGAAGAGGCCGTTTCCAAGTCCGAGGCTGCCGGGGGTCGGATTACTCACTGGGTCACCGGCGCCGCCACTGCCCTTGAAATTGCGAAGCTCAAGGACACCAGCGGGTCTAACCGTGGTCTACTCAATCCGGATCTAGCCGTTGAGGGTCGGCGTACCATCCTTGGCCGTCCGGTCGTCGTTTCGCCTTACGTCCCGGCTGATGTGGTCTACGGCATCAGTAAGGAAGATTTCCTTGTTGTGACCCGTGAGGACACGCGCCTTGACGTCGACCACTCGGCCTACTTCTCGTCTGACCGGGTTGGCGTTCGAGGCACCATGCGTGTTGCATTCGCCATGCCTGTTCCTGCGGCTCACGTTCGTATCATCAATGCTGCTGCCTAAGCGCTAACGCGCACCTGATCTAGCCCCGGTCCCTACCAGTGCGGGGGCCGGGGCTTTTCTCTTCTCCTCGCTGGGCAGACAACCTTCCCTTCCGAAAATCTCGCCAAAACGCCGGCTGAGCCTGCCACCCCCATTGATCAGCGCGTATGCCCCCGCCCTCGGGTTGCTGGCCCCTTCGCTGGTGCTACTCCCTGCTGCCTCCCGAAGGGACCCCCCGTGGTCGTACGGCTCCACCCCTCCAACTGCCGCGAACCTCAATGCAGCGCACAGCGAGATAAGGCGAATGGCTCGTTCTACTGCAAGGCACACACTTCTATTCGTTGGGCGCTGTACCAAACAGAGTCCACACATGGCGGATACGACAGCACATGGCAGAAGACACGTAAGCGATTCTTGTACTCGAATCCGTGGTGTGTTGAATGCAGCCGACCTGCGAATGTAGCTGACCATCATCCGATTGATAGGCGGACGATGTGGGCGCGAGGTTGGGAAGACCTTGATGAGCCTAAGCGGCTTCGTCCTATGTGCCGTAAATGCCATAACGCGCACACGGCAAAGGAGCAGGGTTCGCTGTCCAAGAACCGGCGCACAAAGTCAGCAGCAGAGCGAGAGTACGAACGATGGCAGCGTGAGCGGGGAACTGACGACCACGGCAACACTCGCTGACCCCCTCCCCCCTGGGCATAGACCCCTTTTTTATTTTTGAGCTTGATCGGCAGGGAGGCGACGCGCTCGCCTGTCAAGAATTGATCTTTCCTGTGGCGCGACATGCGCTTTTCCCCGAAAGGACTTACTCCATGGGCGCTGTACGACCAATTGGCCAGCACATCAGAGAGGGCACATACCGCGCTGACCGTCACGCGGAACGAATGGCGCTGCCCCCGAGCGACCTAACCGAACCTGATTGGGGCACGGTTCTAGGTAACGGCCCCGGAGCCGACAAGGTGAAGGCGGACGTTTCGGATATATGGCGGCGCATTGTTCCCGCTCTTTCCGCTGCTACTCGAATCACTAACGCACAGCGAGAGGTGGTAATTACCTTTTGCACGGCTCAGGCGCGTGTATGGGAAGCGGAGCGACTCATCAGCCGGGATGGCCTTCTAGTCGTTGGCGCTAACGGTGTCCTCGTGAAGAATCCCGCCACGACCGTAGTTAATGCCTATTCGTCAATCCTGCGCGCTGCCCGTGTAGAGCTAGGACTCAGCCCGTCTGCTGCCGCCCGTATTGCTATCCCGCAGAATGACGACAACGCCGATAGTGATATCTGGGACTGAAGTGCAAGGCCGACCACGATGGGTATTCGCCCCTTCCGAGCGCTGGGCCCCGTGATCTCTGCCGTAACTGGTTGAGAATGCGGGGCCCTTCTCTTTGTTGATCGGCCGTCAGTTTTATTGAGTCAGCAGGTTCGGAGGTGTCACAAGTCGGGCCCGCTCGGACAGGTCTCGCGCTGTGTGGTTCTTCAGGTAGGGGCGAATTCGGCTGTGTAGGGCGGCGATGTTTCGGTCGCACTGCCCGGACTGCACCAGGGGATAAATCTCCAGGACTCGCCCCCACGTCTCGCACGCTGTCTCTAGGTGCCCTACCTCTAGTTGCCGTTCGGCCAGCATGGACAGATAGCGAACGCTGGTCCGACGGAAAGTGCTAGGCCGTAGCTTGTCAGACTCCTTGAGCGACGCAATGGACCCGGCGACGTCGCCCAGTTCATACCGCACCTGCCCCATGTGATAGGCCAGCGAGGAAGGGTTGTAGGACCCGAACGTCTTGGGCTGTGACTCCGCTTTGTTCATGGCTACTTCGGCTTCCTTGATTCGCTGTAGGGCAATCCGGCTGTTGCCCTCTTGCGCTGCCGCATGTGCCTGTTGTCCGGCAAGGAATGCGCGCATCCTGGGGCCAGCCTGAGGGGAAGCAGCAGCGGCAGCGTCAGCAAGCCTCACAGCTTCGGCGCCGTGCCCCAGGTCGACGGCCTGAACGCTCATTCCCCGCAGCGTGGTGCAGTAAGTCAGATGGTCTTCTGAGGCTCCGGCAAGCTCCAACGCTTTGAGGTAATAGCGCTGAGCCATTCCGTGAATGCCTTCATCAACGGCCATGTACCCCGTCAAATATGAGAGGTCCGAAGCAGCAGCCATCATGGCCTTACGGACACTCTCCGGGGCGTCAGCTCGCAAATATGGCGCCACAGTGTTGACTAGGTAGGCGGCAGCCATCGGGCGCGCTGTCCGTCCACCGAATTGGTCGTCAATGTCTGAGAGGCGTTCCGTCATCGCGATGACCGACTGAACATCGGAAAGCCCTATGCGCTGCGTTTTGCCTGTCTGGACGGCTTCGATTCGGCCCACGACGTCCGGCCAGTTGGGCACCGTGAGAGCAACCGAAAATAGGCCAATCCCTAGGACGCTCCGGCGGGATGGGTCCATATCTTGCCTCCCCAGGTCTAGCAGCCCTTCCACCGTACTGGGGAGCGCGCCGGACTCTTCGACGGGGGATACCGGAAAGCCCGCTTCGCTATTTGTGATCGGTCGGCTGAGCTTGCGGGCCAACGCTTCCAAGATGAGCGGCCGGACGCTCTCCTTCGGTAGATGACCCTTGAGCCACTGGTGTACTGAGGGTTCGCGGTATCGGAGAGGTGTCCCGCGCTCCGTTCCCAACCGATTGATCTCCTGAGCGAACTGGCGCAACGTCCAGCCGGTTTCGCGGTACAGCCTCTCAAGTCCCTGGTTCAGATCCGGACTAGCCACCGGTCATCAACTCCCCGTGCCTGCAAGCCGCTTAAAGCTCTTAAGTCCTGGCGCTGCCACAACGGTACCTCCGACCGTGCTCATCCGGTTGCCTTAAGTGAGTGCGCAGGAAGGAGCGCAAGCGCAGCGACAGGAGGGCACGACGATGACGACCAGCAGCGAGACCGACATGGCGGCAGACCTGGGCGCCGCTGTAGATCGCAGGGAGTTTCACAGGCTGGAGCGTGACCCGTTCCCCGCGTGGGCGGACGTGCCGAGCTGGGTCCCCCGTCGTGGCTACACGTGGCCGACGCGTGACGTCCTGCGGGCTGTTGAGGCCGGGCTCAGGCGCCTTGCGGAGAGGGCGGCGCAGTAATGAACAGACAGACCCTGGCTCATGCGGAATGGACCCTCAGCGGAGACAACAGCCCCGGTGTTCCCGTGGCCATATTTCAGATGTCGTGCATGAGCTGTCATGAGATGTCCGAGCCGACGGACAACGACGGCAACCCGCATCAGACATGGGCGCTGAACCACACCGGCCGACAGCCGGACCACCGGGAATTCAAGCTCATCACCGAAACCTATTGGCGTGTGGACCCCCAGCGGGGAAATCCGCACGCAGAATTGAGGTAGCTATGAACTGTGGCAACTGTGGCGCAGCCGCGCAGCAGGGACCTGACGGCCGCTGGATCTGTACGAACTACTGTGGCTGGTCCGCCGTCTCGCCCGGCAGTACGGCGGTAGCGTGCCTCCATGACGTACAGGGAACCGGCGCTACCTCCACGGGATGAGGAACCCCCGTTGTCCGCGCTAGAGATCACCGAGACCGAGTGCCGCCAGTGCGGAACCCTGATCGCCGGGCTGAACGGGCGCTATGCCTGTCCACTGTGCGGTTGGGTGAACGACCACACCGAAGGTCACACCGACCTACCGGCGGCAGACGATGACCCGGACTACCCCGCCAAGCTCCGCCGAAATGCGAGGGGTTCGGGCGGCGCGAAGTAGGTAGTCCTCACAAGCTCCCGTCCGGCTGTCTCCTTGGACGGTCGGCAGTCGGGCGGGTTGTAAGCGAACGACGGCACGGGGACCGATTCCCCGAAGTGCGTCGAAGGGATAGGCACAATGACCGCGATTCCCGAATTCGAGTTCCGCACGTCCAGCGCATGCAAGTACAACAACAGCGACCCGCGCTGCGTCGAGGTGGCAACGAACGTCTCCGGCAAGGTGGCGGTACGCAACACCCTGACGGGCGAGGCGGTCGAGTTCACGTCCGGCGAGTGGACCGACTTTCTCAGCGGTGCCAAGCTGGGTGAGTTCGACCTCTCGGCCTAGGAGTCACCGTGCATGAGTGCCCCCGCTGTGGCAGCGATGCCGTACCCGACCCGGAGAGTTCACGGATGCTCTGGTGTCTAGCTTGCTGGCACTCCTGGACGCTCCCGCAGGACACCCGCTGTACGGGCTCACTGCCCCGTCTCCTGCCCGGTCTTCGGGTGCTGGACGAACAGCGACACCTGAACCGCTGAACCCCGCAACTGCCCCGTTCATGCCTCCCCCTCCGGAGCGTGGACGGGGCTTCCTGTGTGTTCCCAACTCTTCTTGCGGTGGCGGGAGTTGAAGTGCCTAACCTGCCTGGTCAGAGTCCCTGCGCTAAGGTGGTGCACTGTTGGTTCACGCCCACCACACGCCGAAGAAGACGAAGAAGTAGCCGATCACACCGGCCCCCGGATGCCCCTCCGCGAGGGAGTGCACCAGCCGCGCCCCGGCCTGAGCGATCGCGACGACGAAACAGAGGTCGAAGAACAGCTCCAGCGGGGTCGCCGCCCGATGGTCCTCGTGGCGGCTGCGGGCGGTCATCGGTACGTACGTCATACCGCTCAGCACAGCAAAGCCGGGCCTGCTAGCAGGCGAGGCGCGCGGCCCGCGGGACACGGGTACCCCGGGCGGACTCCTGGGACTCGTACCGGTCCAGCACCAGCCGGGCGATCCGCGGATGGTCGGCCAGCGGGTCGGTGACGGCCCAGGCGTCGGCGTCGGCGAGGGCCCGCGTGAAGCGGCCCGGCGCCAGCAGGTGCGCCACGATCGCGATCCGGCGGTGTCCGGCCGCCCGGAGCGCGGCGAGCGCCTCGGGGACGGTGGGACCGGCCGAGGTGAGGTACGCGGGGACCACCGGGACGTGGCCGGGCCCGCGGTCGGCCGCCAGCAGTTCCGAGAGCCGGGCCGCGGCCGTCTCCGTGCCCGCGTTGCCGCCGGGGCGGGAGGAGCCCGCGCCGGCCACGAGCACCGCGTCGGCCCGGGTGAGGGGGCCCCGGCGGCGTTCGGCTTCCCGCAGGCGCCCGTACAGGGCCAGGGCGACGGCGGGCTCGCCACCGAGGCCGCCCGCGAGGTGGCAGCCGGTGCCCTCCAGGACCGCGGGGACGTCCACGCGCAGGTGGTAGCCGTCGCCCAGCAGCAGCGGCACGACCACCGCCCCCGGGTGCTCCCGGACGACCTCGGCGAGGGAGGGGCGCTGCACGTCCAGGTGGCCCACGACCGGTCGGACCCCGCCGAGGGCCTCCACGGCGTACGTGAGGCGGCGCACGGTCGCCGCGGCGGCCGGGGCCGCGCTGCCGTGCACGGCGAGGACGAGCATCTGGTACCTCCGGAGAACGCGGACCGGCCCCCCTGTCCCCAGCCCACGCTAAGCGCCCGGGCGACCGGGCGGAGCCGGTCCAAGGACCCTGCGCGCAGGCCACAGGTCCCGCGCGGAACGGGCCCGTGTCCCCGCCCCCACGGGCCCTTTTCGGGAGTCCGGGGCCACGGGAGGGACCTACCGTCGAGAAGCGGGGAAGCCACCTGCCCGCACCCCTCGCACACGCACCCCTCCCGCACGCACCCCTCGCACACGGAGTGAGACCCATGGCGCAGACGCTGCTTGTCATCGGCCACGGCATGGTGGGACACCGCCTGCTGGAGGCCCTCGCCGAGCGCGACGCGCTCGTGGACCCCGCCCGGCCGGACGGCGCGGGATGGCGGGTGACCGTCCTCGCCGAGGAGCGCGTCCCCGCCTACGACCGGGTGCACCTGTCCGCCGCCTTCACCGGCTCCACCGGCGAGGACCTGTCGCTGCTCGCACCCGGCTTCCTGGAACGGCACGGGATCGACCTGCGCCTGGGGGACCCGGCCGAACTGATCGACACCGCCGGCCGCACCGTCACCAGCCGCTCCGGCGCCGTCCACGGCTACGACGCGCTGGTCCTGGCGACCGGCTCCCACCCCTTCGTGCCGCCCATCGAGGGCGCCGGTGCGGAAGGCTGCTTCACCTACCGCACCCTCGACGACGTACGGGCCCTGACCGGCTATGCCGGCGACGCCCGCAGCGGTGTGGTCATCGGCGGCGGGCTGCTCGGATTGGAGGCCGCGGGAGCGCTGCGCACCCTCGGACTGACCACGCACGTCGTGGAGTTCGCGCCCCGGCTGATGCCCCTCCAGGTGGACGACGGCGGCGCCGCCGCCCTGCGCGCCACGATCGAGTCGATGGGCGTGGCCGTGCACACCGGCGTCGGCGCGGCCGCCGTCCGGGTCGACGCCGACGGCCGGGCCCGCGCGCTGCGGCTCACCGACGGGCGGGAGATCAGCGCCGAGGTCGTGGTCTTCTCCGCCGGGGTGCGCCCCCGCGACCGGCTGGCCCGCGAGTGCGGGCTGGCGGTCGGAGACCGCGGCGGCGTCGTCGTGGACGCGCACTGCCGCACCAGCGACCCCTTCGTCCACGCGATCGGCGAGTGCGCGCAAACGGTGGACGGCAAGGTGTACGGGCTGGTGGCGCCCGGCTACCAGATGGCGGAGACGGTCGCCGAAGCCCTCGCGGGCGCGGGCGAACTGACCTTCACCGGGGCCGACACCTCCACCAAGCTGAAGCTGATGGGCGCCGACGTGGCCTCCTTCGGTGACCCCTTCGCGCCCGAAGGGCGGGACGGGGCGGTGTCCGTGGTCTTCTCCGACACCCGCGAGGGCGTCTACAAGAAGCTGCTGCTCGGCCCGGACGGCGCCCTCCTCGGCGGGATCCTGGTCGGCGACGCGCAGGCCTACGGCTCGCTGAAGCCGCACGCGGGACGCCCACTGCCGGCGCCGCCCGAGGCCTTCCTCCTGCCCCCGACGGAGGGGACGGCGCCACCCGGAGCGGACAGCCTGCCCGACGACGCGGTGGTGTGCTCCTGCCACAACGTCACCAAGGGTCAGGTGCGCACCGCGGTCACCGCCGAATCCCTCACCGACATCGGTGGGATCAAGAAGTGCACCAAGGCCGGTACCGGCTGCGGCGGCTGCCTGGGGACCCTCCAAGCCGTCCTGGACGCCGAACTGTCGGAGCAGGGCATCGAGAAGCCCCGCGGGTTGTGCGAACACTTCGCCCTCACCCGCGCCGAGATCTACGAGAAGGTCCGCACCGAACGCATCCGCGGCTTCGGCGAGCTGCTGGAGGCGTACGGGGAGGGCGGCGAGGGCTGCGCCGTCTGCAAGCCGGTCGTCGGCAACGTACTCGGCACCCTCGCCCCGGACCTCGGCATCGGCCACATCCTGCGCGGCGAACAGGCGACGTTGCAGGACACCAACGACCTCTTCCTCGCCAACCTCCAGAAGGACGGCAGCTACTCCGTCGTCCCGCGCGTCGCGGGCGGCGAGATCACCGCCGAGCAGGTCATCGCGCTGGGCGAGGTGGCCCGGGACCACGGCCTCTACACGAAGATCACCGGCGCGCAGCGGATCGGCCTGTTCGGGGTCCGCAAGGAACAACTCCCCGACATCTGGAGGCGCCTCGGCGGAGCCGGCTTCGAATCGGGTCAGGCCTACGGGAAGTCCCTGCGCGCCGTGAAGTCCTGCGTCGGCGCCCGGTTCTGCCGCTTCGGGCAGGGCGACTCGATCCGGCTCGCCATCGACCTGGAGCTGCGCTACCGGGGCCTGCGCACCCCGCACAAGTTCAAGGGCGGCGTCTCGGGCTGCCTGCGCGAGTGCGCGGAGGCCCGGGGCAAGGACATCGGCGTCATCGCCACCGCCAACGGCTGGAACCTGTACGTCGGTGGCAACGGCGGGGCCACCCCCCGCCACGCCGACCTGCTGGCCTCCGACCTGACGACGGACGCGCTCCTCAAGCTGGTCGACCGCTTCCTCATGTACTACGTGCGCACCGGTGAACGGCTGGAGCGCACGGCCACCTGGATCGAGCGGATCGAGGGCGGCACGGAGCACCTGAAGGCCGTCCTCATCGAGGACTCGCTCGGCATCTGCGCCGAGTTGGAGGCGCAGATGGAGCGGCACGTGGCGGCGTACGAGGACGAGTGGCAGGCCGTACTCGAGGACCCGCAGGCCCTGGAACGCTTCGGACCGGTGCCCCCGGGCGGGACGGCCCCCGGCGCTGCGGCCGACAACGCTCTGGAGCCGGGCCGGGGACGTGCGGTGCGGCTCGCCGACGGCACCGAGGCGGCCGTCTTCAAGGACCGGACCGGTGCGGTGTACGCGGTCGGGAACCGGGACCCCTTCTCGGGCGCCGACGTGATCTGCGACGGAATCATGGGCTCGCGGGACGGCGCGCCGGTGGTGACGTCGCCGATGCACAAGCAGGTCTTCGACCTGCGCACCGGCGTCTGTCTGGACGACCCGCGGGTCTCCCTGCCGGTGGTCGCCCTGCGCTGACCGGCCGCCGAACGTCGTGTGGGCGACAGGACCTTGTCCTGTCGCCCACACGACGTTCGCCCCTGATGCGGGACGGCGTCGCGGGCGGAACCTGGATAGGTCAGGACCCTTCTCGACGTTCAGGATCACGCGATGAGTACCGCCACGCAGCAAGTGCCAGAGGTGCTGGCCGATCCGGCGCAGTACCGCCCCGGCCGCACCATCACCGAATGGACGCCGGAGGATCCGACCTTCTGGCGCACCACCGGCAAGAGGGTCGCGACCCGCAACCTGTGGATCGCCGTACCGGCGCTGCTGGTGGCCTTCGTGGTGTGGCAGGTCTGGAGCATCACCGCGACGAACCTGAAGGACGTCGGCTTCGGCTTCTCGCAGTCGCAGCTGTTCTGGCTGACCGCCGTACCGGGCATCACGGGCGGCACCGCCCGCGTCTTCTACACCTTCCTCGGCCCGATGATCGGGCAGCGCCGCTTCACGGCGCTTTCGACGGTGGTGCTGATCGTGCCGCTGCTGTGGCTCGGTTTCGCGGTGCAGGACCCCAACACCTCGTACACCACGATGGTCGCGATCGCCGCGCTCTGCGGCATCGGCGGCGCCAACTTCTCCTCCTCGCTGGCCAACATCGGCTTCTTCTACCCGAAGCAGGAGAAGGGCAACGCGACCGGCATCAACGGCGGCCTCGGCAACCTGGGCGTCTCGGTGGTCCAACTGCTGACGCCCATCCTGATCACCGCCTCGGTGCTGGCGATCGGCGCGGGCCAGAAGAAGGCCGACGGCTCGGAGATCTACCTCCAGAACGCCGCTTTCGTGTGGGTCCCGGTCCTGATCGTCCTCGCGGTGATCGCCTGGTTCGGTCAGAACGACCTGAAGGTCGCCTCCACCCCCTTCAGCCAGCAGAAGGTCATCTTCAAGCGCAAGCACAACTGGCTGATGACCTGGCTCTACGTCGGCACCTTCGGCTCCTTCATCGGCTTCGCCGCCGCCCTGCCGCTGCTCATCAAGACCACCTTCCCCGACTACTCCGTGGCCACCTACGCCTGGATGGGGCCGGCCATCGGAGCCCTGGCGCGCTGGGCGGGCGGCTGGATCGCCGACAAGCTGGGCGGCGCCCGGGTCACGATCCTGTCCTTCGTCGGCATGGCCGTCTCGATCATCGGCGTGATCACCTTCCTGCCGGTGGGCTCCGACCAGGGCTCCTTCTACGGCTTCTTCTTCTGTTTCCTGGCGGCCTTCTTCTTCTCGGGCATCGGCAACGGCTCGACCTTCCGCCAGATCCCGGTCATCTTCCGCGGCCTGCACCTGAAGGGCCTGACCGAGGGCACCCCGCAGTACACGGCCGCGCTCAAGCAGGCGGAGATCGAGTCGGGCGCGGTGACCGGCTTCACCGCCGCCATCGCGGCCTACGGCTTCTTCTTCATCCCGGCGATGTTCGCGAACTTCGCCGTCACCAGCGCCATGTGGGGATTCGTGGCCTTCTACGCCAGCTGCGTGGTCGTCGCCTGGTGGTTCTACGCCCGCAAGGGCGCGGAAGCCCCCAGCTAGGCCGTCCCGGCCGTTCCGTCCCTCCGGGTCGGCCCCCACTCCCGGCCCGCGGCCGACCGGTACTCCCCGGCGCGACCGCGGGCCGGTCGGCATCGGGGCTCCGGCCGCTTCCCGTGGCCCTGCCGCTCCAGCGGCTCCCCGCGCCCGCTCCGACCCCGCCCGACCCCTGATGCCGCTGGAACTCGCGCTCGACATTGCGGCCCCCCTCCTGATCGCCGTGTGACCCGCGGTCAACGGCTGTTTCCTGGTGCCGACCTGCGGTGACCTTCATCGCCGCGATCGACTTCGACCGGACCGGCGCCACCCGGGTCGGCCGCTTCGTCGTCAACCGCTCCTTCATGCTGCCGGGGCCGGTCACGACGTGCGTCGCGGTATCCACAGGCTTCGCCCTGGTTCGGATCATCTGATTTCTTGGTCCCGACCCCAGAATCTTGTGAATGTTTTCACAAGCGCACGACGGACTTTCGGCCCCACTGAAACGGCAGGTCAAGACCGGTGCGGCGAGTCGGTCGCCGCGAACGGCGGGACCTTCGGGCTCCAGCTCGGGACCAACGCGGCGCCAAATGATCGATCAAAAGGCGTGCAATGGAAGCAAGCAACGAGGCGACTGAAGAAGGTGCCGGCCATGACTGCGACCCCTGCGGAAACCACGAAGAGCGCGGAGGCCTGGAACGGCTTCAAGGGCGGTCTGTGGCGCGACGCCATCGACGTCCGCGACTTCATCCAGCAGAACTACACGCCGTACGAAGGCGACGACGCCTTCCTGGCCGGCCCCACCGAGCGGACCACCGCCGTGTGGAAGGCCATCACGGACAAGTTCCCCGAGGAGCGCGAGAAGGGCGTCTACGACGTCGCGCACGACATCCCGTCGACGATCACCGCGCACGCCCCCGGCTGGATCGACCGCGAAAAGGACCTGATCGTCGGCCTCCAGACGGACGCCCCGCTCAAGCGGGCGATCATGCCGTACGGCGGCTGGCGCATGGTCGCCGGCGCCCTGGAGACCTACGGGTACCCGGTCTCCGAGGACCTGGAGAAGGTCTTCACCGACTACCGCAAGACGCACAACGCCGGTGTCTTCGACGCCTACACCCCCGAGATCCGCGCCGCCCGCAAGGCCGGCATCGTCACCGGCCTTCCCGACGCCTACGGACGCGGCCGCATCATCGGCGACTACCGCCGGGTGGCCCTCTACGGCGTCGACCGCCTCATCGCCTTCAAGAAGGAGGAGAAGGAGGAACTCAACGCGCTGCCCGCGGGACCCCGTTCGTTGGAGGAGACGATCCGCCTGCGCGAGGAGCTCTCCGAGCAGATCCGCGCGCTCGCCGAACTCAAGGCGATGGCCGCCTCCTACGGGTGCGACATCTCCGGCCCCGCCTCCACCGGCCGCGAGGCCATCCAGTGGCTGTACTTCGCCTACCTGGCCGCGGTGAAGGAGCAGAACGGCGCCGCCATGTCGCTGGGCCGCACCTCGACCTTCGTCGACGTCTACCTCCAGCGCGACATCGAAGCCGGTCTCCTCACCGAGGAGCAGGCCCAGGAGCTGGTCGACGACTTCATCATCAAGCTCCGCATCGTCCGCTTCCTGCGCACCCCGGAGTACGACGAGCTCTTCAGCGGCGACCCCACCTGGGTCACCGAATCGATCGCCGGCATGGGCGAGGACGGCCGCCCGCTGGTCACGAAGAGCTCCTTCCGGTACCTCCAGACCCTCTACAACCTCGGCCCGGCCCCCGAGCCGAACATGACGGTCTTCTGGTCCCCCCGGCTGCCCCGGGGCTTCAAGGAGTTCTGCGCCCGCGTCTCGATCGACACCTCATCGGTGCAGTACGAGTCCGACGAGCTGATGCTCCCGCGCTTCGGCGACGACACCGCCATCGCCTGCTGCGTCTCGGCGATGCCGGTCGGCAAGCAGATGCAGTTCTTCGGCGCCCGCGTGAACCTCGCCAAGACCCTGCTGTACGCGATCAACGGTGGTCGCGACGAGAAGTCCGGCGCCCAGGTCGGACCGGAGACCGGCGCGCTCACCTCCGAGGTGCTCGACTACGGCCAGGTCATGGCGAAGTTCGACGAGCAGATGGAATGGCTCGCGCAGACCTACGTCCACGCCCTGAACGTCATCCACTACATGCACGACCGGTACGCCTACGAGCGCATCGAGATGGCCCTCCACGACCGCGACGTGCGCCGCACCATGGCCTGCGGCATCGCCGGCCTGTCCGTCGCCGCCGACTCGCTCTCCGCCATCAAGCACGCCAGGGTCACGGCCGTGCGCGACGAGACCGGCCTCGCCACCGACTACGTCATCGACGGTGACTACCCGGCCTACGGCAACAACGACGACCGGGTCGACGACATCGCCGTCTGGCTCGTCGAGGAGTTCATGAAGAAGGTCCGCAAGCACGAGACCTACCGGGACGCCGAGCACACCCAGTCCGTGCTGACGATCACCTCGAACGTCGTCTACGGCAAGAAGACGGGCAACACCCCGGACGGCCGCCGCGCCGGCGAGCCCTTCTCCCCGGGCG
Source organism: Streptomyces sp. NPDC001568 (assembly GCF_042893755.1). Lineage (NCBI taxonomy): Bacteria > Bacillati > Actinomycetota > Actinomycetes > Kitasatosporales > Streptomycetaceae > Streptomyces > Streptomyces sp. NPDC001568. Next base: position 149,401 of record NZ_JBIAVF010000010.1, read on the forward strand.
CCAACCCGATGAACGGCCGCGACACCCACGGTTACGTCACCTCGGCGCTGTCCGTCGCCAAGCTCCCCTACGAGGACGCCGAGGACGGCATCTCGCTGACCAACACCGTCACCCCCGACGGCCTGGGCCGCACCCCCGAGGAGCGGATCAAGAACCTGGCGGGCGTCCTCGACGGCTACATGGCCAGCGACGGCTTCCACATGAACGTGAACGTGCTCAACCGCGACACGCTCATGGATGCCATGGAGCACCCGGAGAACTACCCGCAGCTGACCATCCGCGTCAGCGGATACGCGGTGAACTTCGTCCGGCTCACGCGGGACCAGCAGCTCGACGTGCTGAACCGCACCTTCCACGGCTCGCTGTAGAGCCCCCGTACCGCGCGGCCCGGGGCCGGGCCCCCACCCCTCACCCCGGCCCCGGGACCGCGCGTTCCACCTCGATCCCCACGGACACCGGCTCACTCTGGAGCGCCTGCCATGAACGTCCTCTTCGGTACGAGCATCCCCGTCGGCCGGGCCAACGCCATCGCCACGGCCGCCGGCCCCGGCCGGACGCCGGCCGCCGCCGCGACGCAGCGGCCGAGCGAGGGCTCGGTGCACTCCTGGGACCTGTCCACCGGCGTCGACGGCCCCGGAACGCGCTTCGTCACGTTCCTCGCGGGCTGCCCGCTGAGCTGCCTTTACTGCCACAACCCCGACACCATGCGCATGCGCAACGGCACGCGCACCTCGGCCGACGAGGTCATCGCCGAGGCCCGCAAGTACACCCGGTTCATCTCGGCCTCGGGCGGCGGTGCCACCATCTCCGGAGGCGAGCCCCTGCTACAGCCCGTCTTCGCGGGCGAGCTGCTGCACCGGATGAAGAACGACCTCGGCCTGCACACCGCCCTGGACACCTCCGGCTTCCTCGGCGCCCGCGCCACCGCCTCCCTGCTGCGCGACGTGGACCTCGTCCTGCTCGACATCAAGTCCTGGGACCGCGACACCTACCGGAAGGTCACCGGCCGCCCGCTGGAGCCCACCCTGGACTTCGCCCGGCGCCTCGCCGACCTCGGCAAGGAGGTGCACCTGCGGTTCGTCCTGGTCCCCGGGCTCACCGACGCGCGGGAGAACGTCGAGGGCGTCGCCGACTTCGCGGCCACGCTCGGCAACGTCTCGCGGGTCGACGTCCTGCCCTTCCACAAGCTCGGCGAGAGCAAATGGGAGTCCCTGGGCATGCCGTTCACCCTGCACGACACCCCGTCGCCCGACGCGGAGCAGGTCGCCGCGGCGAAGGCGGTCTTCGCCGCCCGCGGGCTGACGGCCGTCTGACCGGGTCGTCGTGGCCGCCGCGCGTGTCCCGGTCCCACCCCGGCTGACCCGGTCGACCCCGTTCGGCCCAACCCGACAACGGGCACAAGAGGCTGAATCGGGACGAACCGCCTAGCGTGGTGGCTGTGTCCGAGCCCACAGAACTCATCGCCGAAGCCCCGCCACCGCCGCCCGGGGTGCCCGCCACCCCGCCGCCCGCCGGGCGGTCCGTCACCGCACGGGCCACCCTGGCGGGCGTCGTCGTGTCGCTGTTGCTCATCGCCGCGATCGTGCTCGGCAGTCGGCTCCTGCGGGACTTCGACTCCGCCCTGCTGCCGTACGCCGTCGCGACCGTCTTCCTGGCCTTCGGCGTGGCCTACCGCTACACCGTGTGGGTCTCGGCGCCCGGCGCGCGCCGCCTCTTCAAGAAGGGGTTCGGCAGCTTCTTCTCGGTCGCCAACTTCAAGAAGGCGCCCACCGCGCTGCCCAGGATGATCGCCACCTACCTCGGCTTCCAGAAGTTCCTCGGCGCCCGCTCGCGCGGCCGCTGGGCCGCCCACCAGCTGATCTTCTGGGGCTGCCTGCTGGCCGCCGCGATCACCTTCCCCCTCACCTGGGGTTGGTTCACCTTCACCTCCGACAGCGGCGCCGGTCCCGGCTACGCGATGCGGATCTGGGGGGTCAAGGTCCTCGGCTTCGACTCGCTGAGCATCCTGGGCTGGCTGATGTTCCACGGCCTGGACATCGCCGCCGTCCTCGTCATCCCCGGAGCCTCGTACTTCCTGTGGCGCCGGATGAAGGACCGGGGCGCCATCACCGGCCAACGCTTCGCGTACGACCTGCTGCCGCTGATCTGCCTGATCGTCATCTCGGTGACGGGGCTGCTGCTGACGTTCTCGTCGATCTTCCTGCACGGCGGCGGCTACGAGTTCCTCGCGATCCTGCACATGGTGTCGGTCGTCTTCACCCTCATCTACATCCCCTTCGGGAAGTTCTTCCACATCGTCCAGCGCCCGGCGGCCGTCGGCATGCAGCTCTTCAAGTACACGGGCCGCCAGGACGAGCAGGTCTTCGCCTGCAAGCGCTGCGGGGAGCCCGTCGACACCGCCCCGTACGTGGAGAACCTGCGCGGCACGATGAAGGACCTGAAGCTCGACTTCGACGCCTGGGCCGAATACTGCCCGCGCTGCAAGCGGGTGCTCCGCGGCAACGCCTACCTGACCCACGTCAAGAAGGGCTTCAAGTGACCGCGACGGACCCCGCCAGGACGGAACCCGCCAGGACGGCCACCACCCGGGCCCCGTTGCCCCTCGACCCGTCCATCGCCCCGCCCGGCACCCGCAACTTCCGCGACGCCGGCGGCATTCCCGCCGACCAGTGGCACGCCGACCAGAACGGCGAGACCCTCGTCCCCACCCACTGCTGCTTCTGCGGCGTCCAGTGCGGGATGTACCTGCGCGTCGACAAGGGCGGCAAGGTCTTCGGCGTGGAGCCCCGCAACCACGACATCAACCGGATGCGGCTGTGCCCCAAGGGCATCAACGCCTACCAGCAGGTCAACCACCCCGACCGGCTGACGGCCCCGCTCATGCGCCGCTCGCGGGACGAGGAGTTCCGCGAGTGCTCCTGGGACGAGGCGCTCGACTTCACCGTCTCCGAGATCCGGCGCATCCAGGCGGAGCACGGCAACGACGCCTTCGGGCTGCTCGGGGGCGCCAGCCTCTACTCCGAGAAGACCTACCTCGTCGGCAAGTTCGGGCGGGTCGCCCTCAAGACCCGGCACGTGGACTACAACGGCCGCCTCTGCATGGTCAGCGCGGCCGGCGCCAACAAGCTCGCGTTCGGCATCGACCGGGCCGGGAACCCCTTCTCGGACATCCTCCTCACCGACTGCCTCCTGATCGCCGGGTCCAACGTGGGGGAGTGCTTCCCCGTGATGACCCAGTACGTGTGGGGCGCCCGCGACCGGCGTGCCTCGCTGATCGTCGTCGATCCCCGCGAGACGGCCGTCGCCCGTACCGCCGACATCCACGTCGCCCTCAAGCCCGGCACGGACTCCGCGTTCTTCAACGCCGTCCTGCACGTGATCATCGCCGAGGGGCTGACCGACGAGGCCTACCTCGCCGCCCACACCACCGGCTGGGAGGAGGTCCGGGAGAACGTCCAGGACTACCCGCCCGCCCGCGCGGCGGCGATCTGCGGCATCCCCGAGGAGCAGGTCTTCCAGGTGGCGCGGACGTTCGGCCGGGCGGGCAACGCCATGGCGTTCCACGCCCGGGGCGTCGAGCACCACTCGCAGGGCGTCGAGAACTGCCTGTCCATCATCAACCTGTGCGTCGCGACCGGGAACATCGGCAAGCCCGGGGCCGGCTACGGAACCATCACCGGGCAGGGCAACGGGCAGGGCGGCCGCGAGCACGGCCAGAAGTCGGACCTGCTGCCCGGCGGGCGCTCCATCATGAATCCGGAGCACCGCCGCCAGATCTGCCGGATCTGGGGCATCGAGGAGTCCGAACTGCCGCTCGCCGGAACCTCCATGATGGAAATGGTCTGGCAGATGCAGCGCCGGGAGATCCGTGGCCTCATCGGCATCTGCAACAACCCCTTCGTGTCGCTGCCCAACTACGCGACGGTCAAGGACGGGTACGACACCCTCGAATTCCACGCCCAGTTCGACTTCTTCCTCTCCGAGACGGCCACCAACGCCCACGTCGTCTTCCCCGTCACGGTGTGGGCCGAGGACGAGGGCGTCATGGCCAACACCGAGGCCCGCGTCGTCAAGCACAACAAGGCGCAGGAGCCGCCCGCGGGGGTGCGCACCGACACCTGGGTGATGTGCGAGCTCGCCCGCCGCCTCGGCGTCGGCGACAAGTTCGACTTCCCCGGCTCGCGCGAGGTCTTCGAGGAGCTGCGCGTCGCTTCCGCCGGCACCGTCAACGACTACTACGGCATCACCTACGAGCGCCTGGAGGAGACCGGCGGCATCGCGTGGCCGTGCCCGTCCACCGACCACCCGGGCACCCCCCGGCTGTTCGAGGGCGGCACGACCTACCACCCCGACGGGAAGATCCACCTCCAGGTCGTCGAGTGGCACGCGCCGATGGATCCGTACTCCGAGGAGTACCCGCTCTCCCTCACCACCGGGCGCACCGTCGCGCACTTCCTCTCCGGCAACCAGACGCGCCGCCTGGGCGCCCTCGTGGAACAGACCCCGAGGCCCTGGGTGGAGGTCCACCCCTCGCACGGCTTCCGCAACGGCGATCCGGTCCGGGTCGTCACCCGACGCGGCAGCGAGGTGTTCCCCGCCCTGGTCACCGAGGCCATCCGCCCCGACACCGTCTTCATCCCGTACCACTGGCCCGTCCCGACGGCCGCGAACGCCCTGACCATCGACGCCCTCGATCCCCGCTCCAAGATCCCCGAGTACAAGGTGTGCGCCGCGCGCATCGAGGCCGCCGAACGGGTCGACGAGGTGCCCGCGCCGCCCACGGCCCCCGGCCACGAGGCCTACCCGGAGACCCAGGTCTCCCGCACCGACGCCCTGCCGCCGACGTCCCCGCAGGGCCGCGGCACGGCCGAGAGGAGCTGACGCGCCATGATGGGCCGCACGATCTTCATCGACCCGGGCCGTTGCATCGGCTGCCAGGCCTGTGTCTCCGCCTGCCGCGAATGCGACTCGCACCGCGGCAAGTCGATGATCCACCTGGACTACACCGACCCCGGCATGTCCGTCGCCTCCCTCCCGACCGTCTGCATGCACTGCGAGGACCCGGTCGCGCCCTGCGCCGAGGTCTGTCCGGCCGACGCGATCCTGGTCACCGCCGACGGAGTGGTGCAACAGGCCGACACCACCCGCTGCATCGGCTGCGCCAACTGCGTCAACGCCTGCCCCTTCGGCGTTCCGAAGATCGACCTCCAGGCGAAGCTCCAGATGAAGTGCAACCTCTGCTACGACCGCACCGCCTACGGCCTGGCCCCCATGTGCGCCACCGTCTGCCCGACCGGAGCGCTGTTCTACGGAACCCTCGAAGAACTCCAGGCCGAGCGCCCGGGCGTGCAGGTCGCCGACTCCTTCGTCTTCGGTGACGTGGTGGTCAGCACCGGCGTGGCGATGGTCGTACCCGCGGACAAGGTCCAGTGGCCCGTTCCCGGCGGTCTGCCCGTCGTCGAGATCAACGGAGTGGATGTCCGATGAGCGTGACCCAGCAGCCCTCGCCGGGATCCGGATCGGGACCGGGATCCGACGGCCACGGCCACGGCCACGGCCTCGACGGCGACGCCGCCGCCGACCAACTGCGCGACCGGATCAGCGCCGACTCCCTCACCACCCGCCGCGACTACCTGCGGATCGTCGCCACCGTCTCCGGGGGCCTGGCCATCGGCGGGGTCGGCGTCGCCGCCGGCATCCTGCACCGGCACGGCGACAGCGAGAGCCTGCCCGAGGCCAAGCGGGTCGCCGACGACCTGCCCCCGGGGCAGTCCGTCGCCTTCCGCTTCCCCGGCGAGGAGGACCGGGCGGTGGCCGTCCGGCTGTCCGACGGCAGCCTCGTGGGCTACTCCGCCGTCTGCACCCACCTGGCGTGCGGTGTGCTCTGGCGCGAGGACCGGGGCGCCGACGGGGAGCTGTACTGCCCTTGCCACGAAGGCGTCTTCGACGCCCGCACCGGAGAGGTGACGGCCGGCCCACCGCCCCGTCCCCTCCCCAGGATCATCCTGACCGAGCAGGCCGACGGCAGTGTCTGGGCCGTCGCCACCGCCCGGTCGGGCGAGCCGGCCAAGGAAGCCCTGTGCCGGCAGTTCGGCGAGTCCCGACCGGAGATGGCCCAACGCCTGGGTTGCCCCGCGGCGGACCGCGCCACCACGACCGAGAGCGGACGGACGTGAGCGAACCACCCCTGCCCCCGCGCCCCGGCTACCGGCCCGGGAGCGCCGAGCCCCGACTGAACCGCCCGGTGCGCGAGCGGTATCCGCAGATCCGCCCCACGAGCGGTTACGGAGACCCGCGGATCCGGCACACCGGCCCCGGCCCCGGAGCCGGCACCGAACAGGAGCCGGAACGCTCCTCGAAGCTCAACGCGCGCCTGACCCTGGCCCTGACCGTCGTCATCGGACAGCTCTGGGCGCTGACCGTCACCGTCAACGAGTGGATGAAGGGAAACACCGGCACGGCCTGGTGGGGGGCGGGATTCCTGGTCCTGTCCTTCCTCGTCGTGATCGGTCTGTGGCTCCTCGACCCGAAGGACCGATGACCATGTCCATACCCACGCCCACCCCGCCCGCGGTGCGATCGCACCGTGCGGAGACCTACAAGCCCGGTGCCACGATCGGGGACTGGAGGCCCGAGGACGACGGCTTCTGGCAGTCCACCGGCCACAAGGTCGCCCAGCGCAACCTGTGGGTGTCGATCCCCGCGCTGATGCTCGGCTTCGTGGTCTGGCAGGTCTGGTCGGTGACCGTGGTCAAGCTGAACGACGTCGGCTTCGCGTTCTCCAAGTCGCAGCTGTTCTGGCTGACCGCCGTCCCCGGCCTCACCGGCGGCACCTTCCGGATCCTGTACACCTTCATCGGGCCGATCTTCGGCGAACGCAAGTTCACCGCCTTCAGCACGATCATCCTGGTGGCTCCGATGCTGTGGCTGGGCTTCGCGCTCCAGGACACCGGCACGCCCTACTGGGAGCTGGCCCTCATCGCGGCCGTCTGCGGGATCGGCGGCGCGAACTTCGCCTCCTCGATGGCGAACATCGGCTTCTTCTTCCCCAAGCGGGAGAAGGGCAGCGCCAACGGCCTCAACGGAGGGCTCGGAAACCTCGGCGTGAGCGTGGTCCAGCTGGTCGCGCCGCTGGTGGTCACCGCCGCCGTGCTGGGCGCCCCCGCCGGAGGCCCGCAGCGGGACGCGAAGAACGGCACCGACATCTGGCTCCAGAACGGCGCCTTCCTCTGGGTGCCCCTGCTGGTCATCATGGCGGTGCTCGCCTGGTTCCTGATGAACGACCTCAAGGTGGCCTCGGCCCCCTTCAGCCAGCAGAAGATCATCTTCAAGCGCAAGCACAACTGGCTGATGACCTGGCTCTACGTCGGCACCTTCGGCTCCTTCATCGGGTTCGCGGCCGGCCTGCCCCTGCTGATCAAGAACAACTTCGAGTCCCAGGGCTACCAGGCCACCACCTACGCCTGGATCGGCCCCTTCGTCGGCGCCCTCATGCGATGGGCCGGCGGCTGGCTCTCCGACAGGATGGGCGGCGCCAGGGTGACCATGCTGTCCTTCATCGGCATGGCCGCGGCCCTGGTGGTCGTGATCTTCGCGCTGCCGCACGGCGGCGACCAGGGCAGCTTCTGGGCCTTCTTCATCGGCTTCCTGGTGGCCTTCGCCTTCTCCGGACTGGGCAACGGCTCCACCTTCCGGCAGATCCCGGTGATCTTCCGGGACCAGCACATGAGCCGGGCCGAGGGCCAGGGCCCGGAGGCGCAGGCGGCCGCCATGAAGCAGTCCGAGATGGAGGCGGGCGCCGTCACCGGCTTCTCCTCCGCCATCGCCGCCTACGGCTTCTTCTTCATCCCCGCGATGTTCGCCGCCATGGCGGTCACGCACGCGCTGTGGCTGTTCATCGGGTTCTACGCGACCTGCCTCGTCGTGTGCTGGTGGTTCTACGCCCGCAAGGGCGCGGAAGCCCCCAGCTGAGGGGCGGCGGTACGGGTACGGGGAGCGCCGCGAGCGGCAGCGGGAACGGAGGCGTGGTCGGCGGCCGGGGCGGGGGTCGCCGACCGGCCGGCCGTACCCTGGAGGCATGAGCACCGCCCGCGCCTTCGAACCGCAGCCCCCGCAGCCCGAGACCGGGGCGCAGCCGGCGAAGACCGAACCGAAGCCCACGCCGGCGCGGCCCAAGCCGCGCCTGGTCTTCGACGACCCGCTGGACCAGCAGTCCTCCGACGACACGGACCGCGGCTGGGGCGACCGGGCTCCCGCCGGCGGAAGCGCGGCCGACCTGGCCCGCTTCCTCGACGAGAAGCCCCCGCACCACATCTGATCCGCGGCGGCGGTCAGAAGGCGTCGCGCGACCCCGGCGCCCCGGGGGCGCCCCCACCGTTCGCGGTGCGCTGCGCGACGAGCGCGTCCCGGATCTCCTTGAGGACCTCCAGCTCGGTGATCTCCATCGTCTCCTGCACGCCCTCCTTGGCCTTGCGGCGCGCTTCCTGCTTGGCGAGGTACTTCGCCATCGGCAGCACCATCAGGAAGTAGACGACGGCCGCGGTGATCAGGAAGGTCAGTGTGGCGTTCAGGACCGAGCCCCAGAGGATCTCCACCCCCGTCGGCTGACCGTCCTTGCCGATGCCGCAGGGGTTCTTGATGCAGGACTTGTAGACGTCCAGGTTCTTCGTGCCGATGGCGCCGATGACCGGGCTGATGATGCCCTTCACGAGCGAGTTCACGATGTTCGTGAACGCGGCGCCGATGACGACCGCCACCGCCAGGTCGACGACGTTGCCGCGCATCAGGAAGGCCTTGAAGCCCGCCAGGACGCTCTCCTTCTTCTTCTCGCTCACCACTGAGCCTTTCTTCGCATCTACGGAACTTGGAGCCAACGGTTCCGAAAGCTACGGCAGTCCGGGCCCGGCGTGTCCAATCGCTGCCCTCCTCAAGGTGACTTGACTGCTCACCCGTGCGAATCGGCGCCCGACGACCCGGCGAGGGACGGGTCGGCGCGGAGCGGATCAACACAGCGTCACCGCCAGCCTCGCCACCGCGCCCGCGCCGACGAGGACCCGCGCGGTGTCGCGGGGGACCGACAGGACCACCAGTGCCCCGCCTTCCCCCACGTCCCGGTCCGCATGCGGGACTTGGGTCACCCGCGCCCCGGCCGCCACCACCCGGGGCGGTCCCGCGCGCTCCGCCGCCACCACGTCCACCCGATCCCCGGGCCGCAACAACCCCACCGTCGCCGCGTCGGCGATGCGTACCGGGGCGGAGACCATGCGCACCACCGCCTGCGGCGGTTTCACCCCGGGCGGCGGCGCGCCGCGCGCCGCCCGGGCCTCCGTCCCGCCGACGACCAGCGCCGCCGCCGTCACGGCCAGCCCGGCCGACGCGGCGCGCCGCCGACGCCGCACCGCGCGGCGCAGCCGCCCCCCGCCCCGCCCCACGCGCAGCGGGGGGAACAGCGGAACGGGGCGCGCGGGAGGACACGTGGAAGCGGGGGAGCCCGCAGAGGAAGGGGAGCCCGCGGAGGCGGGCCAACCCGCAGAGGCAGGCAAGGCCGCGGAAGCGGGCCCACTCGCAGAGGCAGGCAAGCGCACGGTGGCGGGCGAACACGCCGACGGGGAGGGCGGGAAGGAGGTCGGGAGCGAGCCGCGAAGGGCAGGGGGAGTCGTCCTGGACATGGTGGGCACCGCCGAGCTGATCGGGTTCCGGTGTCCGGGCGGGCGCCCGAACACCCCTCACGATCCGCCCCGCCACCCGATCACGCTCCGCCCTGTGGACGGTCCCCAGGGTGTGGAAAACTCCGCCACCCGAACGAGTGGGCGCCCCGGGACGGCGTCAGGCCATGGCCGCCGGCTTCACGCCCGCGCCGCCGGCTTCACCGCGCAGGCCTCGGCGAACCCCTGGCTGGTCAGGCCGAAGGCGCTGTTCACGCGCGAGCGGAAGTTCTCCAGGGCGACCATGGCGGTGAGTTCGACGAACGCCTCCTCGCCCAGCAGGCCGATCAGCCGCGCCGCCAGCTCGTCGGTCACCGTCGGCTCGGTGTCGGTCATGGCCTCGGCGTACTCCATGACGAGCAGCTCGGTCGCGGTGAACACCTCGCGGGCCTCCCGCCACTGCGGCACCCGCTCGATCTTCTCCGGCGACAGCCCGAGCCCGGTGCCCTCCCAGTAGCCGAAGTCCGTGCACCACGAGCAGTTGACCCGCGAGGCGGTGGCCATCACCGCGAGGTGCTTCAGTCCGGCGTCGAGCTTGTTCCACTTCGCCGCCCGCTGTTCGAGCCGGACGTACGAGAACATCACGCGCGGGTTGTGCCCGTATGCCAGCCCGGGCTCCAGGACCTTGCCGTAGGTGCGGCGCGAGTACCAGGTCGCGATCCGTACGAGGAGGGTGCGCGGCGGGGTGAGCGAGATGCGCGGCATGATCGGCCTCTTCCGGTCGGGGGCGGGTCGTCGCCCGCCCGTTCACCATGGAGACAAAGGAGCCGCGCGGAACGTGACACCTCCGGCGAATTTCATTCGCCGCGAGCCGCGAGCCGCGAGCCGCGAGCCGCGAGCCCCGGAGCCCGGACCCCGGACCCCGGCCCCACCGACTCTTGACCCGCGCCCGACCCGCGCTCCCTCCCCGGCCGACTACGGCAGCTCGATCCCCAGGTCCCAGCCGTCGTGGGCGTGGGTGCACAGGCAGTCGCGGGACTTCGTCTCCGGCAGCGCGGTCACCGCGTCGAAGAGGACCTCGCGCAGTCGGCCGACGTTCTCGCCGAACACCCGCAGGACCTCGGTGTGGGACACGCCCTCGCCCGTCTCGGCGCCCGCGTCCAGGTCCGTGACCAGCGCCATCGAGGTGTAGCAGAGCCCCAGCTCGCGCGCGAGGACCGCCTCGGGGTGCCCGGTCATGCCGACCACCGCCCAGCCCGCCGCCGCGTGCCAGCGGGACTCGGCGCGGGTGGAGAAGCGCGGCCCCTCGACGACGACCATGGTGCCGCCGTCCACGGCCTCCCAGTCCCGCCCGCGCGCCGCCGCGAGGGCCACGGAGCGTCCGACGGGGCAGTACGGGTCGGCGAAGGTGGTGTGCACGACGTTCGGGACGGAGCCGTCGGGCAGCGGTTCGCCGTCGAAGAAGGTCTGGGCACGGGACTTCGTACGGTCCACCAGCTGATCGGGGACGAGCAGCGTGCCCGGCCCGTACTCCGTGCGCAGGCCGCCCACCGCGCAGGGGCCGAGCACCTGGCGGACGCCGACCGAACGCAGCGCCCACAGGTTCGCCCGGTAGTTGATCTTGTGCGGGGGAACCGTGTGGCTGCGCCCGTGCCGGGGCAGGAACGCCACCCGGCGGCCGCCCAGCTCGCCCAGGTACAGGGAGTCGCTCGGGGGCCCGTACGGGGTCTCCACCCGGATCTCGGAGACGTCCTCAAGGAAGGAGTAGAAGCCCGATCCGCCGATTACACCGATCTCTGCATTCGCCATGGCGTCACCCTAGCCGGGCACGCGCAAGGCCCCGCCGCCCACAGGGGCGACGGGGCCTTACGGAAGGCGTTCGAGGTCAGGCGGCCGACGTGGAGCCGGCGCTGCTGCCCGAGCCGCTCGACGTCGATGAGGACGAAGCGGCGGGCGCGGCGGCGGCGGTCGACGTCGTCGTCGACGCCGGCTTCGCGGCCGGCGTGCTGCTCGACGAGGAGCCACGGCTGTCGTTCCGGTAGAAACCGGAGCCCTTGAAGACGATGCCGACCGCGGAGAACACCTTCTTAAGGCGTCCGTCACAGCTCGGGCACACGGTCAGTGCGTCATCGGTGAACTTCTGCACGGCCTCAAGGCCCTCACCGCACTCGGTGCACTGGTACTGGTAGGTCGGCACGAATTTCCTCCTGGCACTCTGACTCGATGAGTGCTAACGACGCTCCATGGTGACGTATTCCGGCGGATCAGTCCACCGTCACCGGCGTGCGGTGACCGATCCCACGCCCGTTCACCCGATCACGGGCGACCGGAGCGGAGGCGGCTGAGCTGTTCGTGGTACCCGTCGAGGACGAGTTCACGATCCGGCTCGGGGCCGTCGGGGCCAGCTTCGCGCGCAGCGCCAGCAGGGTGGCGAGCGCGACGGCGGTGGCGACGAGCGGCACGAGGAAGCCGTACGAGGACCCGTGCGCGTCCGTCAGGCGGCCGGCCAGGGTCACGGCGCCGGCCTGGCCGAACGCGACCGCGCCGGTCAGCCAGGTGAAGGCCTCGGTGCGCGAGGCGGCCGGGATCAGCTGCTCGATCATGGTGTAGCCGGTGATCAGCGCGGGGGCGATGCAGAGGCCGACGACCAGGCCGAGCGCGCCCAGCAGGATCACCGAGTTGGCGGCCCACAGGACCGAGGCGGCGGCGGTCAGGCCGACGTAGCCCAGGATCAGGCGGCGGCGCGGGCCGATCTTCCAGGCGATGGCGCCCATCGCGATGCCGGCGATCATGTTGCCCGCGGCGAAGACGCCGTAGAGCATGCCGTTCGCGCCCGGGTTGCCGATCTCGTTGGAGAAGGCGGCGAGGGAGACCTGCATGCCGCCGAAGACGGCGCCGATGCCGATGAACGCGACGATCAGGACGCGCAGCCCGGGGAAGGACAGGGCGGAGGCGTGCTTCTCGCCGTTCGCGAGGGCGGGGGACGCCTTCGGCTCGGTGGAGCGCTGCGCGGCGAAGAACAGACCGCCGAGCAGGGTCAGGGCCGCCTCGGTGGCCAGACCGGCCGCCGGGTGGACGCCCGTGCACAGCGCGGTGGCGAGCACCGGGCCGACGACGAAGGTGAACTCGTCGGTGACGGACTCGAACGCGGCCGCGGTCGGCAGCAGCGGGGAGCCCTCCAGCTTGGCCGCCCAGCGGGACCGGACCATGGGTCCGACCTGCGGGACGGAGGCGCCGGCCGGGACGGCGGCCAGCGCGAGCACCCACAGCGGGGTGCCGATCAGGGCGAGCGCCGTCAGCGTGCTCACGGCGACGGCGTGCACGAGCACGGCCGGGACCAGGACGGCGCTCTGGCCGCGACGGTCGGTGAGCTTGCCCATGACCGGGGCGAACAGGGCCATGGAGACGCCGGTGACGGCGGCGACGATGCCGGCGTCGCCGTAGGAGCCCGTGGAGTGCTGGACGAGCAGCAGGATGCTGATGGTCAGCATGCCGAAGGGCAGGCGGGCGGCGAAGCCGGGGAGGACGAATGAGAGGGCACCGGGAGTGCGCAGCAGCTGCCCGTAGCCGGGGCGGGCGGACGTGTCGGTCGTGACCGCGGATGTCACGGCCTGGCCTTTCCGCTGCCTGGTAGAACTCCCCGTCTGCGGACGATGCGCCGCTTTGTGAGCGGCCGCACCCGTACATGTGGGAGCCCCGAGAGCTGTCCTCTTGCGCAGAACCGAGTGATACCTGGGCGCCCACTGCGGGAGGGAGCCACGGCCGCTTTGCGGTCGCGCCAGCTCTGCGTCAGGCAGAGTTGGTTCGATCTGGTGTGCCTTCATCATACAGGGGAATGTGCTAGCACGCCCTGTGATTACGGTGACAAGGCATGACTTCACCTGCGATTAACCGGAACTTCGCATTCCTTGACCTCCGATATAGGGGCAAGGGGTGTCACACACCACCGAAATTGGCCGAATTAGAACGTCACTCTAACGAAAAACGTTCACACAGGACCGGTTCCGGCCACCCTCCGCCACCTAGAGTGACGCCGCGCCACCGGTCCCGAGCCACCCCGCCAGCTTGCCGCCGCGGGCCACGGCGCGCAGTCGCGCCTCCGCCGCGTCCCGTACCGGGTCGGTGGCCACGACCAGCAGCTCGTCCCCGCGCCGCAGCACGGTCGACGGCGCCGGTACGAAGCTCTTCGCGTCCCGGACGACCAGCGTCACGGAGGCTCCCGCGGGCAGCCGCAGCTCGCTGACCTCCACACCGTGCATCCGCGAGGCGGGCGGGATCGCGAACGACAGCAGGTGCCCGCGCAACTTCTCCAGCGGCGCCGACTCGATGCCGAGGTCCGAGGCGGCCTCGTCGGTGTCGCCGAGTTCCAGCTTGCGCGCCAACCACGGCAACGTCGGCCCCTGGACCAGGGTGTAGACCACGACCAGCACGAAGACGATGTTGAAGACCCGCTCGCTGCCCTCGATCCCGGACACCATCGGGATGGTCGCCAGGATGATGGGGACCGCGCCGCGCAGCCCCGCCCACGACATCAGGGCCTGCTCCTGCCAGGGCACCCGGAACGGCAGCAGGCTGACGAAGACCTCCAGGGGTCGCGCCACCATCGTCAGCACCAGCCCGATGATCACCGCGGGCCAGAAGTCGTGGACCAGCTCGTGCGGGGTGACCAGCAGGCCGAGCAGGACGAACATGCCGATCTGGGCGATCCAGCCGAGCCCGTCCGCGAACCCCCGGGTGGCCGGCCAGTGCGGCAGCTTGGCGTTGCCGAGCACCATCGCGGCCAGGTACACCGCGAGGAAGCCGGAGCCGTGCGCCATCGCGCCGGCCGCGTACGCGGTGATCGCGATCGCCATCACCGCGATCGGGTACAGGCCCGAGGCGGGCAGGGCCACGTGCCGCAGCCCGTACGAACCGAGGAAGCCGACCGTCAGGCCGATGGCTGCGCCGATCGCCAGCTCCAGCGCGATCTTGCCGAGCAGCAGGTACCAGTCGTCGACCGGGCCGACCGTCGCGAAGGCGACGACCAGGATGACCACGGGGGCGTCGTTGAAGCCCGACTCGGCCTCCAGCACGCCCGTGATCCGGGACGGCAGCGGGACCTTGCGCAGGACCGAGAACACGGCCGCCGCGTCGGTCGAGGAGACGACCGCGCCGATCAGCAGCGCCTGCCGCCATTCCAGTCCGACCAGGTAGTGCGCCCCGGCCGCCGTCACGCCGACGCTGATCGCGACGCCCACCAGCGACAGCATGATCGCGGCCGGGAGGGCCGGTTTGATCTCTTTCCACTTGGTGCCCAGACCACCCTCGGCGAGGATCACGACGAGCGCGGCATAGCCGATGACCTGGGTCAGCTCGGCGTTGTCGAAGACGACGTTGCCGATGCCGTCCTGGCCTATCGCGATTCCTATGCCGAGGTAGATGAGCAGGCTGGGAAGTCCGCTGCGCGACGAGACGCGCACCGCCGCCACCGCGACGAGCAGTACGAGCGAGCAGACCAGCAGGAGCTCATTGAGCGTGTGGACAGTCAGTGGGCGGCCCTTCCTGGAGGCGCCGCCCGGCGGATCGTTCCTTCCGAGGGCGCATTCGGCAAGTACTTCGTTACCTTACCTAATCTTTGACGCTTTCTTGACGCGCTCCTCACATTGTGAAACGCCGGATCGGCCTTGTCCTCAGCACCCGCGACCCCGCTTCCGCGTCGGGCCGGGCGGCCCCCCTACCCCTGGCGGATCAACGAACCCGGGTCTGCGCCTATGGTTGCTCCCAGACTCAGGACCACCCTGCCCCTCTAAGGACAGCGATGCCCGCCAACGAATCCGGACCTTCCGTCAAGAAGAAGGGACGACGCGCACGCCTGCTCGTGCTCGTCATGGTCCTGGCGCTCTTGGCGGGCCTCGGCTACGGCGCGTACTGGAGCGCGGACACCGTACGCGCCTCGTTCCCGCAGACGACCGGCTCCCTCAAGGTCCCCGGCCTGACCGGGACCGTCGACGTCAAGCGCGACGAGCACGGGATCCCCCAGCTCTACGCCGACAACGACGAGGACCTCTTCCGCGCCCAGGGCTTCGTGCACGCCCAGGACCGGTTCTGGGAGATGGACGTACGCCGCCACATGACCTCGGGCCGTCTCTCCGAGATGTTCGGCTCCGGGCAGGTGGAGACCGACGCCTTCCTGCGCACCCTGGGCTGGCGGCAGGTCGCCCAGGCCGAGTACGACACGAAGCTCTCGCCCGAGACCAAGAAGTACCTCCAGGCCTACGCCGACGGGGTCAACGCGTACCTGAACGGGAAGTCCGGCAAGGACCTCTCCGTCGAGCACGCCACCCTCAAGCTGAGCGAGGGCTACGCGCCGGAGAAGTGGTCGCCGGTGGACTCGGTGGCCTGGCTCAAGGCGATGGCCTGGGACCTGCGCGGCAACATGCAGGACGAGATCGACCGCTCGCTGATGGCCAACAAGCTCTCGCAGGCGCAGATCGACGAGCTCTACCCGCCGTACCCCTTCGACCGGAACAAGCCGATCGTCGAGGGCGGCACGGTCGCGGGCGGCAAGTACACCCCGCAGGGCACGGGCACGGGTACGGGCACGGGTACGGGTACGGGCACCGGCACCGGCACCGGCACCGGTACGGGTACGGGTACGGGCACCGGCACCGGTACGGGCACCGGCTCGGGCTCCGGCACCGGATCGCAGGCCCTGCCCCAGGGTGGTAGCACCGCCTCCGGTCTCGCCGGCAACGCCACCGCCCAGGGCGCGAGCGTCGGCCTGCGCACGCAGCTGACCTCCCTCGCCAAGACCCTGGACGAGATCCCGGCCATCCTCGGCCCCAACGGCAGCGGCATCGGATCGAACTCCTGGGTCATCTCGGGCAAGCACACGACCACCGGCAAGCCGCTCCTCGCGAACGACCCGCACCTGTCCCCGCAGCTGCCCTCGGTCTGGTACCAGATGGGCCTGCACTGCCGCGCGGCCTCGCCCCAGTGCCAGTACGACGTCGCCGGCTACACCTTCTCCGGCATGCCAGGCGTGGTCATCGGCCACAACGCCGACATCGCCTGGGGCATGACCAACCTCGGCGCCGACGTCACCGACCTCTACTTGGAGCAGGTCCGTCCCGACGGCTACGTCTACGACAACAAGACGCTCCCCTTCACCGTCCGCGACGAGGTCATCAAGGTCGCCGGCGGTCCCAGCAAGAAGATCACCGTCCGCTCCACCAACAACGGACCGCTGATCTCGGACCGCAGCGACGAACTCGGTACGGTCGGCTCCCGCGCCCCCGTCCCCAGCTCGGCGCCCGACCGGGGCGACGGCTACGCCGTGGCCCTGCGCTGGACCGCCCTGGACCCGGGCAAGTCGATGGACGCGGTCTTCAAGCTGAACCGGGCCAAGGACTTCAACAGCTTCCGGGCCGCCGCCGCGGACTTCGAGGTCCCGTCGCAGAACCTGATCTACGCCGACAACAAGGGCGCCACCGGCAACATCGGCTACCAGGCCCCGGGTCGCATTCCGATCCGCACCCAGGGCGACGGCCGACTGCCCGCCCCGGGCTGGGACCCCAAGTACGCCTGGAAGAGCGGCAATGCGGGTTACATCCCGCAGAACGAGATGCCGTGGGAGCTCAACCCGGCACGCGGCTACGTCGTCACCGCCAACCAGGCGGTCACCGAGAGCGGCACCGGCGCGGGCAAGTACCCGTACCTGCTGACCACCGACTGGGGCTACGGCGCCCGCAGTCAGCGGATCAACGACCTCATCGAGGCGAAGATCAAGGACAGCGGCAAGATCTCCACCGACGACATGCGCACCATGCAGATGGACAACAGCAGCGAGATCGCCGCGCTGCTGACCCCGATGCTGGCCAAGATCCAGGTCTCGGACCCGGACGTGCGCTCGGCGCAGAAGCTCCTGGAGGGCTGGAACTACACCCAGGAGCCCGACTCGGCTGCCGCCGCCTACTTCAACGCGGTCTGGCGCAACATCCTCAAGCTGTCCTTCGGCGACAAGATGCCGAAGGAGCTGCGCATCGAGGGCAGCTGCGTCAACGTCCGCGACCAGACCAGCGGTCCGGCCGACGACCTCGCCGAGCTGGTCCGCGAATGCGGTACCCGCGGCCCCGACTCGGCCCAACCCGACGGTGGTGACCGCTGGTTCGAGGTGGTCCGCCGACTGGTCAAGGACGAGAAGTCGGCCTGGTGGCAGAGTCCCGCGATCCGCGCGGAGAAGGCGACCACGACCCGCGACGAGCTGTTCGCGCGGGCCATGCAGGACGCCCGCTGGGAACTCACCGCCAAGCTCGGCAAGGACCAGTCCACCTGGAGCTGGGGCCGGCTGCACCAGCTGACGCTGAAGAACCAGACCATCGGCACCGAGGGCCCCGGCTTCATGCAGTGGCTCCTCAACCGCGGCCCGTGGAACCTGGGCGGCGGCGAGGCCACCGTCAACGCCACCGGCTGGAACGCCTCCGGCGGCTACGGGGTCACCTGGGTCCCGTCGATGCGCATGGTCGTGAACCTCAACGACCTGGACAAGTCCCGCTGGATCAACCTGACCGGCGCCTCGGGGCACGCGTACCACGACAACTACACGGACCAGACGAGCCTCTGGGCCAAGGGCGAGCTGCTGGACTGGCCCTTCGGGAAGGCGGCCGTCGACAAGGCGACCGTCCACACCCTGACGTTGAAGCCGGCCGGCTCGAACTAGCCGAAGCGCACCACCCCCGACGGGGTGGCGACCGCCTGCACGGGGTGGTCGTGCGGTTCCTCCGGGACCCGCGCGACCACCTCTTCGTCGTAGAGGAGCACCACCAGCGCCGGGTGCGCCCCGGCCCGTTCCAGCCGCGCCAGCACCCGGTCGTACGACCCGCCCCCGCGGCCGAGTCGCATGCCGCGTCCGTCCACCGCCAGTCCGGGCAGCAGGACGGCGTCCGCCCCGGTCACCGCGTCCGGGCCGAGCCCCGGCCCGGCGGGCTCCAACAGCGTCATCCTGCCGGGGTGCGCGGCCTCGGCGAGGCTGTCGGGGCCTTCGTACACCGCCCAGTCGAGGTCGTTGTCGGGCAGCAGCAGGGGCAGCAGTACCCGCTTCCCGGCGGCCCGCAGCGCGTCGAGCAGGTCCCGGGTGCCCGGCTCGCCGCCGACGGAGACGTACGCGGCCACCGTGCGGGCGTCGGCCAGTTCGGGCAGCGCGAGGGCGGTGCGGGCGAGCGCGCGGGCCGCGGTCCGACGCGCGTCGTCGGTCAGGGCGCGGCGGGCGGCGAGCAGTTCCCGGCGCAGGGAGGCCTTCTCGGGCGGCCGGGGTCCGTTTTCGGGCGGATTTTCTACCACAGTTGAGTCTCAATCCCTTGTTCATTCGGGCATATCGGGAGGTATTTACCGGTATCCAGCGGAGTGTTCGATGGGAGCCACTATCGTTCTGCCCATGACTCAGTTGCACCCCGTGATCAAAAAGGCCGTCATTCCGGCTGCGGGCCTCGGCACTCGGTTCCTTCCGGCGACCAAGGCGACCCCCAAGGAAATGCTCCCGGTCGTGGACAAACCGGCCATCCAGTACGTCGTGGAGGAAGCGGTCTCGGCCGGCCTGGACGACGTCCTCATGATCACAGGACGTAACAAGCGGGCACTCGAAGACCACTTCGACCGGAACTACGAGCTGGAGTCGGCCCTCATCGCCAAGGGCGACGACGACCGACTGAAGAAGGTCCAGGAGTCCAGCGACCTGGCCACCATGCACTACGTCCGCCAGGGCGACCCGCGCGGTCTCGGTCACGCCGTGCTCTGCGCCGAGCCGCACGTCGGCAACGAGCCGTTCGCCGTCCTCCTCGGTGATGACCTCATCGACCCCCGCGACCCGCTGCTGCGCCAGATGGTCGACGTTTACGAGCGCACCGGCGGCACCGTCATCGCGCTCATGGAGGTCGACCCGGCCAACGTGCACCTCTACGGCTGCGCGGCCATCGAGGCGACCGACGAGGCGGACGTCGTCCGCGTGACCGGCCTCGTCGAGAAGCCGGACGCCTCCGAGGCGCCCAGCAACTACGCGGTCATCGGACGGTACGTCCTGAACCCGGCGATCTTCGGCATACTGCGGGAGACCGAGCCGGGCCGCGGTGGGGAGATCCAGCTCACCGACGCCCTGCAGAAGCTGGCCGCCGACGAGACCGTGGGCGGCCCGGTGCACGGCGTGGTCTTCCGCGGCCGCCGCTACGACACCGGCGACCGGGGTGACTACCTGCGGGCCATCGTCCGACTCGCCTGCGAGCGCGATGACCTGGGACCCGAGTTCCGCACCTGGCTTCACCGTTACGTCACGGAGGAGATGTAGCACCTTGAGCAGTCCCGCACCGCAGGACACCGGCCACCAGCGTCTGTGGTCCGTGGACGAGCACCTCGCGGACATCCTCGCCACCGTCCGGCCGCTGGAGCCCATCGAGCTCCAACTGCTGGACGCCCAGGGCTGTGTCCTGGTCGAGGACGTCACCGTGCCCGTCGCCCTCCCGCCCTTCGACAACAGCTCCATGGACGGTTACGCCGTCCGCACGGCCGACGTCCAGGGTGCGAGCGAGGAGTTCCCCGCGGTGCTCGCGGTGATCGGGGACGTGGCGGCGGGCAGTGGCGAGCTGCCCACCGTCGGCCCCGGCCAAGCCGCCCGCATCATGACCGGCGCCCCGCTGCCCCCCGGCGCGGAAGCCGTCGTACCGGTCGAGTGGACCGACGGCGGCACCGGCGGCGGAGCGGCCTCCGGGATGACCCCGGCCGCCACCGCGCCCGAGGGCGCGGGCGGAGAGGTACGGGTCCACCGGCCCGCCGAGGCGCGGGCGCACGTCCGCGCCCGCGGCAGCGACGTACAGGCCGGGGACCTGGCGCTGGCCGCCGGTACCGTCCTCGGCCCGCCGCAGATCGCCCTGCTGGCCGCCATCGGGCGCGGCACGGTCCGGGTCCGGCCGCGACCGCGGGTCGTCGTCATGTCCACCGGCAGCGAGTTGGTCCAGCCGGGTGAGACGCTGGCCGCGGGCACGATCTACGACTCCAACAGCTTCGCGCTGGCCGCGGCCGCGCGGGACGCCGGAGCCATCGCCTACCGGGTCGGCGCCGTCGCGGACGACGCCGACACCCTGCGCTCGACCATCGAGGACCAGCTCATCCGGGCCGACCTCCTGGTCACCACGGGCGGGGTCAGCGTCGGCGCGTACGACGTGGTCAAGGAGGCCCTGACCTCCGTTTCGGCCGGCGACGACGCGGCCGAGGCGGGGAACGTCGACTTCCGCAAGCTCGCGATGCAGCCCGGCAAGCCCCAGGGCTTCGGCACCATCGGACCCGACCACACCCCGCTGCTGGCGCTGCCCGGCAACCCGGTGTCCTCGTACGTCTCGTTCGAACTGTTCGTGCGGCCCGCGATCCGGGCGTTGATGGGCCTGCCCGCTTCCGTGGTCGGCCGGCCGAGCGTGCGGGCCGTGCTCACGTGCGACAAGCCCCTCGGCTCGCCGGCGGGCCGTCGGCAGTACCTGCGCGGCAAGTACGACGCCGAGGCCGGCACGGTCGCCCCGGTCGGCGGATCGGGCTCCCACCTGATCGCCGCGCTGGCCCACGCCGACTCCCTGATGGTCGTACCGGAGGACGTCACCTCGGTGGAGTCCGGCACCGACCTGGAAGTGATCCTGCTCGGCTGACCACCCGCCGGTGCGGGTAGCGTGTGTCGCACCACACAGGCCCCTCGGGGCCCAGAGCGGAGCGGCACAGCATGAGTACCGAGAGCAGGCTCACCCACATCGACGAGGCCGGCGCTGCCCGGATGGTCGACGTCTCGGCGAAGGACGTCACCACCCGGACGGCCCGCGCCAGCGGACGCGTCCTCGTCTCCCCCCGGGTGATCGAGCTGCTGCGCGGCGAGGGCGTGCCCAAGGGCGACGCCCTCGCCACCGCGCGGATCGCCGGGATCATGGGGGCCAAGAAGACCCCCGACCTGATCCCGCTGTGCCATCCGCTGGCGGTGTCCGGAGTGAAGGTCGACCTGTCGGTCGTCGACGACGCCGTCGAGATCCTCGCCACCGTGAAGACGACCGACCGCACGGGCGTCGAGATGGAGGCCCTGACGGCCGTCGCGGTCGCCGGGCTCACCGTGATCGACATGGTGAAGGCCGTCGACAAGGGCGCGGTCATCACCGACGTCCGGGTGGAGGAGAAGACCGGCGGCAAGTCGGGCGACTGGAGCCGGGGATGAACGCCCCCCGCGGCGGCGAGGTCCACAGCCACGTCCCGCCGGTGACCGGCGACGCGTGGCCGGCGGCGGCGCCCGCCGCGTCCGCGGCCCCGACCACGCGCGCCCTGGTCGTCACCGCCTCCAACCGCGCCTCGCGGGGCGTCTACGCCGACAAGGGCGGCCCCCTGCTCGCCGAGGCGCTGGAGAAGCTCGGCTTCGCGGTGGACGGCCCGCGCGTGGTTCCGGACGGGGACCCCGTCGAGGCGGCGCTGCGCGAGGCCGTGGCCGCCGGGTACGACGTCGTCCTCACGACCGGCGGCACCGGCATCTCGCCGACCGACCGCACCCCGGACGCGACCGCCCGCGTACTGGACTACGAGATCCCCGGCATCCCGCAGGCCATCCGCGCCGAGGGCCTCGCGAAGGTACCGACCGCCGCCCTGTCCCGGGGGCTGGCGGGCGTCGCCGGTCACACCCTCATCGTGAACCTGCCCGGTTCGACGGGCGGGGTGAAGGACGGCCTGGCCGTGCTGGCCCGGATCCTGCCGCACGCCGTCGACCAGATCCGGGGCGGCGACCACCCCAGACCCCCGGCGGACCCCGGGAGCCAGAACTGAACGGCCCGTCCTGGCCGGTGGCACTCGCGGACGGCGACGTCACGCTCCGGCCGATAAAGGTGCGGGACCAGCGCGCCTGGCGCGAGGTCAACCGCCGCAACCGCGAATGGCTGCGGCCGTGGGAGGCCACCATTCCGCCGCCCGCGCCCTGGGGCCCCGTCATCCACCGGCCGACGTACCGGCAGATGGTCCGTCACCTGCGGGCGGAGGCGAACGCGGGCCGCATGCTGCCCTTCGTCATCGAGTACCAGGGGCGCCTCGTCGGTCAGTTGACGGTCGCCGGGATCACCTGGGGCTCGATGTGCGCCGCGCACGTGGGTTACTGGGTGGACCGCGACGTCGCGGGCCGCGGGGTGATGCCGACGGCCGTCGCGCTCGCCGTGGACCACTGCTTCGGGAAGGTCGGTCTGCACCGCATCGAGGTGTGCATCCGCCCGGAGAACGGTCCCAGCCGCCGGGTCGTGGAGAAGCTCGGCTTCCGCGCGGAGGGGATGCGTCCGCGGTACCTGCACATCGACGGTGCCTGGCGGGACCACCTGGTGTTCGCGTTGACGGTGGAGGAGGTCCCGGAAGGACTGCTGCGCCGGTGGCACCGGACGCGGCCGCAGCCTCAGGACAGGCCGCCGACGGTCGCCTGAAAGCCGGTTATCGGAAATGCGTTCGAATTCATGACCGGGTCGCCCATAACCTGATCCGAAGAATCACAAAAAAAGTCCGTGATATCAGCCTGATCGTGCGACACACCGACCCAATTGGCTGATCCCCCCGCCCGCGCCCCTCTACGGTGTGGGGTGTGAGCAGCAGCGGCCTCATCTACGCAGTCATTGTCGGGGCCTGGGCCGCCTACTTGGTGCCCATGTGGCTCCGGAGGCAGGACGAGCTGAACGAAGCGCGTCCGACGGAACGCTTCTCCACCGCCATCAGGCTGCTTTCCGGCCGGGCGGGAATGGAGCGCCGTTACGCCAAGGGGCTGCGTGAGCGCGGTGACGAACAGGCGGAGCCCCAGCCCCACGGGGACCCGGACGCCGCGACGGAAACGGTCAATTCCGTGGACGCCGACGCCCGGGCCTTCGACGTGCCCCCGACCAGGGCCGAACCGAGGTTCGTCGAAGCCGAACGGGTCCGGCGACAGCAGCGCCTCCAGGTGCTCGCCCGCCGCCGGCGCACCACCGCGCTGCTCTTCCTGGTCTTCAGCGCCGGAGCGGTCGTCGCCGCGGTCGGTGGACTGCACTACCTGTGGGCGCCGGCCGTCCCCGCCCTGCTGCTGAGCGCCTACATCGTGCACCTGCGCGTCCACGAGCGCCGGCGCTACGAGTTCACCATGGACCGGCGCCGCGCCGAGGCCGCCGCCCGCAACCTGCGGGAGAACCGGCCCCGCCGCCGGGCGGCCGAGGACCCCGCCGCGGGCGCCGAACCGGACCCTGCGCCACCGGTCTCCCCCCAGGAAGCCGGGCGCCGCGCGCTCGTCGAGCAGACCGACCACGCCGAGTGGGTGGACCAGCAGCGCGAGCGTGAGCGCGGTCCGGCACGCGGCGACAGCTGGGAGCCGGTCCCGGTCCCGCTGCCGACGTACGTGACGGCCCCCGTGGCTCCCCGCGCCACCGGCCCGGCCGCCCCCGACGCCTGGAGCTCGACCCGCTCCAGCACCGCCGAGCCGACCGAACCCCGACTGCGGGCGCAGCCCGGGGTGCCGAAGCCGGCGTCGGAGCCCAGGCCCGAGGCGAAGGCGGCGACGGGCCCGGATGCGGGTCAGGCTTCCCGGCCGGAGCTCGGGGCCCAGGCCGCCGCGCCGCGCCCCCGCGGCCGCGAGCGGGGTCGCACCCCGCTGTTCGACCAGTACGAGGGCGAGGACCGCCCGCGCGCCGCGAACGAGTGATCGGCGATCGGTGACCTGCGCGGACGCTCCGGAGAATCGGTTTTGGAGCACCCGCGAGGGGATGCTAATGTTTCACACGTCGCAAGGGCCTGTGGCGCAGTCTGGTAGCGCACCTCGTTCGCATCGAGGGGGTCTGGGGTTCAAATCCCCACAGGTCCACAAACGACAGTTCACGGGTTGCTCCCGAGAACGTCCCGAAATCCCGTCCGGTCGCAAGACCGGGCGGGATTTCGGCGTTTGCGCGCGCTGTCCCCGACGGCCGACCGCCGACGCCCGGGACCGGCGCGTCGCCTTCTCGCGGAGTCGACCGCCGGACCCGCCGTCGGATGTGTCAGCCCGTCAGCGGCTTCGTCATGCAGCGGCTGGACTCGTGGAAGCGGTAGTGGCCGAACTTCTCGGACAGGGCGTAGCCCGAGGAGAGGTAGAGGGCGATGGCCTCCGGCTGCTGGTCGCCGGTCTCCAGGACCATGCGGCGGCGGCCCGCCGCGCGGGCGTCGGCTTCGAGCTCGGCCAGGATGCGGCGGGCCAGGCCCAGTCCGCGGGCCTCGGGAACCACGTACATGCGCTTCACCTCGGCGTCGCCCTCGGAGTAGCCCTCCTCGCTCCGCTCCATGCAGCGCCAGGCCCCGCTGGCCACGGGGGCGTCCGAGGCGTCGTAGGCCAGCAGGTACAGGCCGTTCGGCGGGACGAACATGGCGGGGTCGAGGAAGGTGGCGTCGCCCTCGCCCTGGTAGCGCTGCTGGTATTCCAGCTGGACCCGGGCGTCGAGGTCGACGGCGTGGGGGTGGTCGTAGGCGGCGGTGCGCAGGTGTATCCCGTGAGACATCAGGACATCGTACGGAAGGCTCCGGCTATGGTGCTGGGATGCTCACTGTGACCTCCGTGAATGTGAATGGGATCCGCGCCGCCGCCAAGAAGGGCTTCGGGGAGTGGCTCGCGGGATCCGACGCCGACGTCGTGTGCCTCCAGGAGGTACGGGCCGAGGAAGGGCAGATTCCGGACGAGGTGCGCACGCCCGAGGGCTGGCACACGGTGTTCGCGCCGGCCGCCGCCAAGGGCCGGGCCGGCGTCGCGCTGTACACGCGCCGGGCGCCGGAGCGGGTGCGCGTCGGCTTCGGGAGCGACGAGTTCGACGCCGCCGGGCGGTACCTGGAGATCGACCTGCCGGGCGTGACCGTCGCCAGCCTCTACCTGCCCTCCGGCGAGGCGGGTACCGAGAAGCAGGACGAGAAGTACCGGTTCATGGACGAGTTCCTCCCCTACCTGACCGCGCTCAAGGCGTCGGCCGCCGCCGACGGCCGCGAGGTCGTGGTGTGCGGTGACTGGAACATCTGCCACCGGGAAGCCGACCTCAAGAACTGGAAGACCAACCGCAAGAACGCCGGCTTCCTGCCGGAGGAGCGGGAGTGGCTGGGGAAGGTGTACGCGGAGGCCGGTTATGTCGACGTCGTGCGCGAGCTGCACCCCGACACCGAGGGCCCGTACTCCTGGTGGTCCTACCGGGGTCGGGCGTTCGACAACGACGCCGGTTGGCGCATCGACCTCCAGGTGGCGACCCCGGGGCTGGCCGCGAAGGCCGTGAAGGCCTGGGTGGAGCGCGCCGAGACCCACCCGGAGCGCTGGTCGGACCACGCCCCGGTGTCGGTGGCCTACGCGCTCGGGTCCTGATTCGAGGCCAACAGTCGGTCCATCGCCATCGTGAGCTCCGCCTCGACCACGCTCTTCGCGAGGGGGCGCAGGCGGGGCAGCGACTCCTCGGACAGGTGCGTGGAGATGAGTTCCGTGAAGAGGGCGGCCATCGCGTCCGCGTGCTCGCGGACCCGGCGGCCGGTCTCCAGCACGGCCGCGAGCGGCACGCCTTCGCGGACCAGCGCCGACGAGACGTCCAGTAGCCGGCGGCTGACGTGCACGATGGCCTCGCCGTCGACGGCGAGGTAGCCGAGGTCGAGGGAGGCCGCGAGGTTCTCCGGGGTGACCTCGCCCTCGAAGTGGTCGGCGAGGGCCTCGGGGGTCAGCCGGACCGGGGTCTCCTCGGACCAGCCCATGCCGAGGAGCTCGCCGAGCTGGCCGACGTCGCGGCCGTTCTCGAAGGCGGCGATCAGTTCGGCGATGCCGCCCAGGGTGTGGCCGCGTTCCAGGAGCGCGGCGATGGTGCGCAGGCGGGCCAGGTGGTGGTCCTCGTACCAGGCGATCCGGCCTTCGCGGCGGGGCGGCGGGAGCAGCTTGCGCTCGCGGTAGAAGCGCAGGGTGCGCACCGGTATGCCGGCCGCTTCGGCCAGTTCCGCGGTCCGGTATTCGCGTGCCATCGCGGGCCCGTCCTCCGTCGTCACTGCTGATTCTTCGTGCGCCACACGCGCAGCCTAGGCCGTACCCGCAGTAACTTTCCGGGCGTGACCCCTACCCATGGGTACGGGGCTGCTCTACCCTCCCGATTGTGCCAGTGATTGCTGGCAGTGTTGCGGTGTGGTGGCTGGGACTGCGGAAGCGGAAGGCGGCGGGCATGGGCGGCATGGCAGAACACGGACGCGAGCACGTACGAGTGGCGGTGATCGGATCCGGATTCGGCGGGCTGGGAGCGGCCGTACGGCTGCGGCGCGAGGGGATCACGGACTTCGTCGTCCTGGAGCGGGCCGACTCCGTCGGCGGCACCTGGCGCGACAACAGCTATCCGGGGTGCGCGTGCGACGTCCCCTCGCACCTGTACTCCTTCTCCTTCGCGCCCAACCCCGACTGGCCGCGGACCTTCTCGGGACAGCCCGCCATCCGGGAGTACCTGGAGCACGTCGCCGACGTGTTCGGGCTGCGCCGCCACATCCGACTGAACCACGAGGTCGAGATGATGCGCTGGGACACCGAGGAACTGCGCTGGGAGATCGAGACCTCCGCCGGTGCGTTCACCGCCGACGTGGTCGTCTCCGCGACCGGGCCGCTCTCGGAACCGAAGCTGCCGGAGATCCCCGGGCTCGCCGAGTTCCCCGGCAAGGTCTTCCACTCCGCCCGCTGGGACCACGACTACGACCTGCGCGGCAAGCGCGTCGCCATGATCGGGACCGGGGCCTCCGCGATCCAGATCGTCCCGGCCATCGCCCCCGAGGTGGAGCGCCTCACGCTCTTCCAGCGGACCCCGCCGTGGGTCATGCCGCGCACCGACCGGGCCATCAGCTCGGGCGAGCGGTGGCTGCACCGTCAGCTGCCCTTCACCCGCGCCGCGCGCCGCGGGCTGCTGTGGGGGATCCGCGAACTCCAGGTCAGCGCCTTCACCAAGCGGCCGAACCAACTCGGACTGGTCGAGTCGCTGGCGAAGGCCAACATGGCGCGCTCGATCAAGGACCCGGAGCTGCGGGCCAAGCTGACGCCCTCGTACCGGATCGGCTGCAAGCGGATCCTGCTGTCCAGCGAGTACTACCCGGCGCTGGCCCGGCCCGACGTGGACCTGGTGGCCTCCGGGCTGACGGAGATCCGCGGTTCGGTCCTGGTGGCGGCCGACGGCACCGAGACCGAGGTCGACGCGATCATCTTCGGCACCGGCTTCCACGTCACGGACATGCCGATCGCCGACCGGGTCGTGGGGGCGGAGGGGCGGACCCTCGCGGACACCTGGAAGGACGGCATGCAGTCGCTGCGCGGTGCGACCGCGGCCGGTTTCCCCAACTGGATGACGATCATCGGTCCGAACACGGGCCTGGGGAACAGCTCGATGATCCTGATGATCGAGTCGCAGCTGAACTACCTGGCCGACTACATGCGCCAGCTGGGCGTGTTGGGCGGGCGCACCGCGCTGGCCGCCCGACCCTCCGCGGTGAACAAGTGGAACCGGGACGTGCAGGCCCGCATGGAGCGGACCGTGTGGAACACCGGCGGCTGCACGAGCTGGTACCTGGACGCCCAGGGCCGCAACACGACCGTCTGGCCGGGCACGACCGGCGAGTTCCGCAAGGAGACGCGGACCGTCGACCTGTCCGAGTACGAGGTCATCCGGGTGCGGGACCGCGAGCGGGTCCCGGCCGTCGCCGTCCCCGTCGCCGAGGCGGCCCCCGCCCCCGCCCCCGTCGCCGCCCCCGCCCCCGCGGCCCAGCCGCGTCGGAGCGGCAAGGCCCCGGCGGAACCCGCCCCGGCCCCGGAGCCCACCGCGGCCACCGCCGAGGAGGGCGCGGCGTGAGCCGGCCGGCGTACGTCACCACCGGGCGGTGGGCGCCTCCCGCGCCGGCCCGGGTGGCGGCCGTGACCTCCGCGGACGGGGCCCGCCTGCACGCCGAGGTGCACGGGGCCGAGGGCGCCCCGGCCGTGGTCCTCGCGCACGGCTGGACCTGCTCCACCGCCTTCTGGGCGGCGCAGGTGCGGGACCTGTCGAAGGACCACCGCGTCATCGCCTACGATCAGCGCGGCCACGGCCGCAGCCCCGCGGCCCGCGCCTACGGCACCGACTCCCTCGCCGACGACCTCGTCGCGGTGCTGGGGGCCACCCTCGCCCCCGGCGAGCGGGCCGTCGTCGCCGGGCACTCCATGGGCGGCATGACCGTCATGGCCGCCGCCGGTCGGCCCGAGTTCACCGAGCACGCCGCGGCCGTCCTGCTGTGCAGCACCGGCAGCTCCGGGCTGGTCGCGGAGTCGACCGTGCTGCCGCTGCGCGCCGGACCGCTGCGGACCCGCGCGACCCGGGCGGTGCTCGGCGCTCGGGCCCCGCTCGGGCCCGTCACGCCCGTGGCCCGCGCCCTGCTCAAGTACGCGACGATGGGCCCCGGATCGGCGCCGGACCGGGTGGAGGCCTGCGCGCGCATCGTGCACGGCTGCCCCAGCGGGGTCCGACACGCCTGGTCGCTGGTGCTGGCCGCCCTCGACCTGGACGCCGAACTGGCCCGGCTGACCGTGCCCACCGCCGTGATCGGCGGCACGGCCGACCGGCTCACCCCGATCGGGCACGCCCGGGCGCTGGCCGCCGCCCTGCCGAACTGCGTGGGCCTGACCGAACTCACCGGAGCGGGCCACATGACGCCCGTCGAGGCGCCGGAGGCCGTCTCGGCCGCCCTGCGCGAACTCACCGCCCGCCACCTCCCCGCACCACAGGCCGCCCCGGCCGCGGGAACCGCCCCGGCCGCAGAGGCCGAGAAGGAGAAGACGCCGTGAGCCGCAGCAGTCTGGAAGGACAGGTCGCCGTCGTCACCGGAGCCGCCCGCGGGGTGGGCGAACTGCTCGCCCGCAAGCTGTCCGCGCGCGGTGCCAAGGTCGCCCTGGTGGGCCTGGAGCCGGAGGCCCTCAAGGAGGTCTCCGAACGCCTCCACACCGACAGCGCCCACTGGCACGCCGACGTCACCGACCACGAGGCGATGGCGCGGGTCGCGCGGGAGGTCAAGGAGCGCTTCGGCAAGGTGGACATCGTCGTCGCCAACGCGGGCGTCGCCGCCGGCGGGCCGTTCGTCGACTCCGACCCGGTGGCCTGGCGCCGCGTGATCGAGGTCAACCTCATCGGTGGGGCCGTCACCGCCCGCGCCTTCCTGCCCGTCCTCACCGAGAGCCGCGGCTACTTCCTCCAGATCGCCTCGCTCGCCGCGATCACCCCGGCCCCGATGATGACGGCGTACTGCGCGTCCAAGTCCGGCGTCGAGGCCTTCGCGCACTGCCTGCGCGCCGAGGTCGGGCACAAGGGCGTCAAGGTCGGCGTCGGCTACCTCTCCTGGACCGACACCGACATGGTGCGCGGGGCCGACCAGGACGAGGTCATGCGCGACCTGCGCCGGAGCCTGCCGTGGCCCGCGAACCGCACGTACCCGCTCGGGCCGGCCGTCGACCGGATCGTGGCGGGCATCGAACGGCGCTCGCCGCACGTCTACGCGCAGTGGTGGCTGCGCGGCATGCAGGGCACGCGCGGCTACCTGCCGGGGCTCATCGCGACGGTCGGGCAGCGGGAGATGCGGCGGTTCGAGCCGCGCCTGTCCGGCGTCTCCACGGGACTCGTCGGAGCCGGCGGGGCGGCCGACGAGAAGGAACGCACCCACCACGCTTAGACCGTAATGCGAGGAACGTCCCTCCGTGCCAGGCTGGTCGGCATCACGCACCCACCCTTTCCAGGAGGGCACAGCATGGGTTTGAGGGACCAGTTCCAGGACAAGGCGAGACGGCTCGCGGAGCAGGCCGAGGCGACGGCCGCCGCGCAGGGCGCCGAGGCGGAGGCCACCCGCGCCCCGGCCCCGGCGCACGAGGTGGGGTCACGGACCGGCCGGGTCCGTGACGCCCTGGACGACGCGCTCGACAAGTAGCGCGTCCCGACGCCGAGGGGCGCGGCCCGCACCACGCGGGCCGCGCCCCTCGCGCATGCCGGTTCCCGCGCGCCTACTCCCGCGGCGGCAGCTTCGGACGGCGCCGGTCCGGTACGTCCGTGTAGCCGGGCGGCACGGCCGCCGGGTCCTGTTCCAGCAGCTCCAGCGCCAGGTGGACGGCGTCGTCGAGCTGGGCGTGCCGGCCCTCCGCCCAGTCCAGCGGGGTGCGCAGGATCGCGAGGTCGGGCTCGACGCCGTGGTTCTCCACCGACCAGCCGTACTCCGGGAACCAGGCGGCGTTCATCGGCACCGTGATCACCGTCCCGTCGCCCAGGGTGTGCCGGCCGGTCATGCCGACGACCCCGCCCCAGGTGCGCTGGCCAACCACCGGTCCCAGGCCCAGCAGTTTGAATGCGGCGGTGATCATGTCCCCGTCGGAGGAGGTCGCCTCGTCGGCCAGGGCCACGATCGGGCCGCGGGGGGCGTTGGAGGCGTACGAGACCGGCTGGGCGTCCCGGGTCAGGTCCCAGCCGAGGATCGAGCGGGTCAGCTTCTCCACGACCAGCTCGCTGATGTGGCCGCCCGCGTTGCCGCGCACGTCGACGATCAGGGCCGGCCGGGACATCTCCATCCGCAGGTCCCGGTTGAACTGTGCCCAGCCCGAGCCGCCCATGTCGGGGATGTGCAGGTAGCCGCAACGACCGCCGCTGACCTCGCGGACCACGGCCCGGCGCTTGGACACCCAGTCCTGGTAGCGCAGCGGCCGGTCGTCGACGAGCGGCACGACGGCCACCCGCCGGGCCCGGCCGGACCCC
The DNA here is from genome assembly GCF_042893755.1 of Streptomyces sp. NPDC001568. Lineage (NCBI taxonomy): Bacteria > Bacillati > Actinomycetota > Actinomycetes > Kitasatosporales > Streptomycetaceae > Streptomyces > Streptomyces sp. NPDC001568. The sequence continues at coordinate 180,797 of NZ_JBIAVF010000010.1, forward strand.
TCGGCGGGCTCGAAGGTGAGCTCGACGGTGGTGCCCCCGGCCGCCGCGAGCAGCGGGTAGGGGCCGGTCACCGGGTCGACGGGCCGGCCGTCGACGTGCGTGAGCACGGCGCCCTCGCGGATGCCGGTGCCGGCGAGGGGGGAGCGGGCCTTGGAATCGGAGGATTCGCCGGGCAGGATCCGGGCGAGCATCCAGGCGCCGTCCCGGGGTACGAAGTTGGCGCCGAGCAGCCCGATGGCCCGCTGGTAGTGCGGCGGGCCCTCGTTGCGGCGGGCGGGGGAGACGTAGGCGTGCGAGGTGCCGAGTTCGCCGAGGACCTCGCGCATCAGGTCGGCGAACTCGTCCGGGGAGGCGACCCGTTCGACCAGCGGACGGTACTGGCGCAGCACCGCGTCCCAGTCGATCCCGCACATGCCCGGGTCCCAGAAGTAGGCGCGGATCAACCGGCCCGCCTCCTCGAAGGCCTGGCGCCACTCGGCCGCCGGGTCCACCTCGTGCAGGATGCGCCGCAGGTCCAGGTAGACCGTGGAGTCCCCGTCGCCGGGTTCCGTCGCGGGCACCGCGCGCAGGTCACCGTCGTCGTTGACGACGAGGCGGGTGCCGTCGCCGCTGACGGCGAACCAGTCCAGCCCGGAGGCCAGTTCGGCCTTGCGGGCCTTGGTCATGTCGAAGTGCTCCAGCGTCGGCTTGCCGCTGGTGTCGGCCGGGTTGGCGAAGGTCTCGCCGAGCGCGCCGGAGATGGGCCAGCGCAGCCACACCAGCCCGCCGCCGCTCACCGGGTACAGGGCCGAGTACTTCGACGCGGACACCGGGAACGGGGTGACCCGGCTCTCCAGCCCCTCGACCTCCACGGTCACCGCGCCGTCGCCGGACTCGGAGTCCCCCTCGGCCGGGTCGAGTCCGCCGGCCGCCGGTCGTCCGTCGGGGGAGAACGCGAAGGGGGAGTTCGTCGCGGAGGAGAGCGGCACCAGGTACGGGCGGCAGCCCAGGGGGAAGGAGAGGTCGCCGGTGTGCACGTCGTAGACGGGGTCGAAGCCGCGCCAGGACAGGAAGGCGAGGTAGCGGCCGTCGCGGGTGAAGACCGGGTTCTCGTCCTCGAAACGGCCGTTGGTGACGTCGACGACGGTGTGTGCGCCGGGCCCGGCGATCTTCGCCATCTTGATCTGCCGCAGCGAGCGCCCGATGCCGGGGTGCGACCAGGTCAGCCAGCAGCCGTCGGGGGAGAAGGCCAGGTCGGTGACGGGTCCGTTGATCGACCGGACCAGCTCGGTGACCTCGCCGTTGGACTCCTCCGTCGCGTCGAGGAGCAGCAGCCGTCCGTCGTTGGAGGCGATCGCGAGGCGTTCCCCGTCGGGATCGGACAGCAGCTCCAGTACGCGGCCCAGCGCGCCCGAGGCCAGCCGCCGGGGCTCGCGTTCGCCGGACGCGCGGGGGAGGTAGGCGATCTCGATCGCGTCCTCGCCCTCGGCGTCGGTGACGTAGGCGACCTGGCCGCCGCTGCCGAGCATCTCGGGCAGCCGGACCCGCACGCCCGGGGTGTCGGCGATGGTGCGGGCGGGCCCGTCGCGGTGGGTCAGCCAGTACAGGCTGCCGCGTACGACGACGGCGCTGGCCCGGCCCGTGGCGTCGACGGACAGGGAGTCGACGTGGCTGGCGGCCGGCACCTGGTACGTACGGCGCCCCGCGCGCGGCCCGCCGAGGCGGACGTGGAGCTTGCGGGGGGAGGCGCCCGGGGCGAGGGAGTCGACGAGCCAGATGTCGCCGCCGCACTGGTAGACGACCCGGGAGCCGTCGCTGGAGGCGTGGCGGGCGTAGAACTCGTCGTGGTCGGTGTGCCGGCGCAGGTCGCTGCCGTCCGGCAGGCAGGAGTAGAGGTTGCCGATGCCCTCGTGGTCGGAGAGGAAGGCGATCCGTCCGTCGACGAACACGGGGGAGTCGAGGTGCCCTTCGATGTCCTCCAGCAGCCGCTTGCCGTGCAGCCACAACCGGCCGGTGGCGCCGCCCCGGTAGCGCTTCCAGGCGGCGGGCTCGTGCGGCGGCTTGCCGGTCAGCAGCAGGCTGCGCCGCTCGCCGTCCGGCCCCTCCTGGACCTGGAGGTCGGACACGGGCCCCCAGGGGAGGCGGCCGCCGGGGCTGCCGTCCGTGGGCAGGCTGTAGGCCCAGGCGAAGTAGGAGAAGGGTTGGTCGTGCGAGGACACGGCCAGGATGTCGCTGCGGCCGTCCTCGTCGGGCGGGGTCCAGCCGCAGACGCGCGTGTCGGTGGCGCCCCAGTAGCTGAGCTGCCGGGCCGGACCGCCGTCCACGGGGACGAGGTGGATCTCGGGGTCGAGGCTGCGCCAGGTGGTGTAGGCGATGTGCCGGCCGTCGGGGGAGAACCGCGGGTGACTGACCCGGGTCCGGTCGACGGTGATCCGCCAGGCCCGGCCGGGACTGGCTCCTTCGGGAACGAGGGGGGCGACCCAGAGGTCGTCCTCGGAGGCGAAGCACAGCAGGTCGTCGTGCAGGTGCGGGAACCGGAGGTACGCGACGTCGTGACTCACCCCCCAATGCTTTCCGCGGCGGGGGGCCGCGGCAACTCGTACAGGTGATCCCCTTCGGGGGATTCGGGGCGTTCGGCGACCGGGTGACCGACGCCACTCCCCGCAACGAAACGGAACGGTTTCGTTCCCTTGAGGGTGGGGGTATCGTCTTAACGGTACGGAACAGTTTCGCTCGGGCAGGGGGCACGGAGATGACCGAAGAGGCGTCGGAGACGTCGGCGCGGCGCACCCGGATCACCCCCGAGCGGCAGGCCGAGCTCCACGAGGCGGTCCTCGACCTCCTGCGCGAGGTCGGCTACGACGCGTTGACCATGGACGCGGTCGCGGCCCGTACGAAGTCCAGCAAGGCCACCCTCTACCGCCAGTGGGGGAGCAAGCCGGAGCTGGTCGCCAAGGCCCTGCGATGTACCCAGCCGGTCTCCCTCGGGGAGATCGACACGGGGACGCTGCGGGGGGACTTCGCGCTGATGGTGGCGCACTCCGATGACGCGCAGATGGCCAAGGACACCGCGCTGATGCGGGGTCTGGCCCATGCGGTCCACGAGAGCCCGGAGCTCCACAAGGCGCTGCGGGACCTGCTGGTCGACCCGGAGATCAACGGTCTCCAGCGGATGCTGCGGCGCTCGGTGGACCGGGGCGAGATCCGGCCGGACTGTCCGGCCCTGGATTTCGTGCCGCACATGCTCATCGGAGCGTTCATCGCGCTCCCGCTGATCGAGGACCGGTCCGTCGACCGGGCCTTCCTCGGTGAATTCATCGATGCCGTGGTCTTCCCCGCCCTCGGCGTCTGACTCCCTCCCCACAAGCGTTCCGCACCGCCCGCTGCTCCTGACACGCCGCTCTCGTCGTCGGGCCGGCTCACCACGCCCTGATCCGTCCCGGATCCATCCCACGACCTGAACGGGAGAACCACCCTCGTGGCCACCTTCCTCTACCGGCTCGGCCGCGGCGCCTTCCGGCGCCGCCGCTTCGTCGTCCTCGCCTGGGTGGCGTTGCTGTTCGTCGCCGTCTTCGGCGCCGCGACGGCCGCCACGCCCACCTCCGGCTCGTTCTCGATACCCGGCACCGAGGCCCAGCGGGCCTTCGACCTGCTGGACAAGAAGTTCCCGGGCATGTCCGCCGACGGCGCCACCGCCCGCATCGTCATCAAGGCCCCCGAAGGCGCCAAGGTCACCGACCAGGGCGTCAAGAGCGAGGTCGAGAAGGTCATCTCCGGCCTCAAGAGCGGCCCCGGCGCCGCCGAGGTCGCCTCCGTCGACGACCCGTACGCGACGCAGGCGGTGAGCCAGGACGGCTCCACCACCTACATCAGCGTCAAGTACAAGGTCAGCGGGATGGAGCTGAAGGACGCCACCCGCGACGCGCTCAAGGAGTCCGGCAAGGACGCCCAGGCGCAGGGGCTCGGCGTCGAGATCGGCGGCGACGCCCTGATGGTGGCGCCCGAGACGGGCTCCGGCGAGATCATCGGCATCCTGGTCGCCGCGATCGTCCTCGTCATCACCTTCGGCTCGCTGATCGCGGCCGGCCTGCCGCTGCTGACCGCGCTGATCGGCGTGGGCATCGGCGTCTCCTCCATCACCGCGCTCGCCAACGTGCTGGACCTCGGCTCCACCACCTCCACCCTCGCGATGATGATCGGCCTCGCGGTCGGCATCGACTACGCCCTCTTCATCGTCTCCCGCTACCGCGCGGAGCTCGCCGAGGGCCGCGCACGGGACGAGGCCGCCGGCCGCGCCACCGGAACCGCCGGTTCTGCCGTCGTCTTCGCCGGTCTGACCGTGGTCATCGCCCTGGTGGGTCTGGCCGTCGTCAACATTCCGATGCTGACCAAGATGGGTGTCGCCGCCGCGGGCACCGTGGTCATCGCGGTGCTCGTCGCCCTGACGCTCGTCCCGGCGATCCTCGGCGTCGCGGGCAAGAGGGTCCTGCCCGCCGGCGAGAAGAGCAAGCTGTTCGGCAAGGGCAAGCGCCCCGCCGCCGCCGCCGCCGACGCGGACGCCAAGCCGAAGCCCAACGGCGGCACCCGCTGGGCCCGCTTCGTGCTCCGCCGCCCCGTCATGGTGCTGCTCGCCGGCGTCATCGGCCTCGGCATCATCGCCATCCCGGCGAGCAAGCTGGAGATGGGCCTGCCGGACGACGGCGCCCAGCCGGTCTCCACCACCCAGCGCAAGGCGTACGACCTGATGTCCGACGGCTTCGGCCCCGGCTTCAACGGTCCCCTGATGGTCGTCGTCGACGGCGACAAGGCGCTCGCCGACAGCACCGCCGAGCGGATCAAGGGCCTGCCGGGCGTGGCCGCGGTGGCCCCGCCGATGCAGAACGAGGCCAAGGACGCGGCGATCGTCAGCGTCATCCCCAAGGACCGGCCCTCCTCGCACGCCACCGAGGAACTGGTCCGCGAGATCCGCGACGGCAGCGGGGACGACGTCCTCGTCAGCGGCCAGACCGCGATGAACATCGACTTCTCGCAGAAGATGAACGACGCGCTGCTGCCCTACCTGGCGCTCGTGGTCGGTCTCGCGTTCCTGCTGCTGATGCTCGTCTTCCGCTCGATCCTGGTTCCGCTCAAGGCCGCCCTCGGCTTCCTGCTGTCGGTCGTCGCCGCCCTCGGCGCGGTCGTCGCGGTGTTCCAGTGGGGCTGGCTCGCCTCGGTCTTCGGGGTGGAGCAGACCGGGCCGATCATGTCGATGATGCCGATCTTCATGGTGGGCGTGGTCTTCGGCCTGGCCATGGACTACGAGGTCTTCCTGGTCACCCGCATGCGGGAGGCATACGTCCACGGCGAACGCCCGGGCCAGGCCGTCGTCACCGGCTTCCAGTACAGCGCCCGCGTGGTCGTGGCCGCCGCCGTCATCATGATCGCGGTGTTCGCCGGCTTCCTCGGAGCCAGCGACCAGATGGTCAAGATGATCGGCTTCGGCCTGGCCATCGCCGTCCTCTTCGACGCCTTCGTGGTCCGCATGGCCATCGTCCCGGCGGTGCTCGCGCTCCTCGGGCACAAGGCTTGGTGGCTGCCGAAGTGGCTCGACCGGATCCTGCCGAACGTGGACGTCGAGGGCGAGAGCCTGCGCAAGCACCTCGGCGAGGACTCCGGCCCCTCGGAGGGCCCGGACAAGGATCGCGAGCTGGTCAACGCCTGACCGGCGCACGCGCGACGGCCCCGGCCCCGCACCCCTTCGGGGGTGCGGGGCCGGGGCCGTTTCCGGGACCGTGACCAGGGGTGTTCCGGGCCCCTTTTCGGTGCCCGGCCGCTGCGCCTAACGGGTGGCGGGGGCGGCGGGGGCGTACGTACGGCGCAGGAAGCGGCGCAGCGCGGCGATGTCGAACTGGACGACGGCGACCCCGTCGGGGGAGTGGAACTCGACCACCGCCTGCACCCGGCCGCACGGCCAGACGCGTACGTCCCCGGTGCCCGTCGGGGCGGTCAGGCCCGCCTCCAGCAGGGCGCGGGGGAAGACCCACTCGTTGTCGGTGCCCTCGGGGGAAAGCTCGGCGGGGAAGACGATCCGTACGGCCAGCGGTTCGTCGGGGGCGAAGCGCAGGGCGACCGGGATCGTCCGGTAGAGGGGGTCGTCGGTGATCACGCGGGCGCGCACCCGCTCCTCGACGGCGGTCGTGTCTGCGGTCGCTGCTGGATTCTCCGCGGTGGCTGACATCGACAGGCTCCTCGAAATCGGAACATTTGCGTCCGTTTGTCCGTCCAGACTCGCACATTCCAACGAAACCGCGCGCCACTATTTGTGATGCGACCGCTCTTGCCAACGGTTTGCAACTGGGCACTATTCTTGAACGGTTAAAGATTTTGTGAGGTAAACAGGAAGCGGAGCCACTCCATGCATGTGCCCGACGGATTCATCAACGCACCCGTCTCGGTGGCCGCCGGAGTGGTGGCCGCGGCCGCCGTCGCCGTCAGCCTCCGCGGCGCCCGCCGCGAACTCGACGAACGCACGGCTCCCCTCGCGGGCCTCGTCGCCGCCTTCATCTTCGCCGTGCAGATGCTGAACTTCCCGGTCGCCGCGGGCACCAGCGGCCACCTCCTCGGAGGGGCGCTCGCCGCGATACTCGTCGGCCCGTACACCGGCGTGCTGTGCGTGTCCGTCGTCCTGCTGATGCAGGGCATCCTGTTCGCCGACGGCGGCCTGACCGCGCTCGGCGTCAACATCACCGTCATGGGCGGCGTCACCGTCGTCGTCGCGTACGCCGTCTTCCGCGGCCTGCTCAAGGTGCTGCCGGCCACCCGCCGGTCGGTCACCGTGGCCGCCTTCAGCGGAGCCCTGCTCTCCGTACCGGCCGCCGCGGCCGCCTTCACCGTCCTCTACGCCCTCGGCGGGACCACCGACGTCCCGATCGCCAAGGTGTTCACCGCGATGGTCGGCGTGCACGTCCTCATCGGCATCGGCGAGGCCCTGATCACCGCCGCGACCGTCGGCGCCGTCCTCGCCGTCCGGCCCGACCTCGTCCACGCCGCGAGCGGCCTGAGCACCCCGCTGAAGCTGCGCGTCGACGGCGAACTCGTCGACGCCCCGGCGCCCGTGCCCGCCGCGCCCGTCGCCGCCCGCTCCGCCCGCTCCACCCGTGGGGTGTGGCTGACCGGCCTCGCCACCGCCCTCGTCCTGGCCGGCGTCGTCTCCTTCTACGCCTCGGCCAACCCGGACGGGCTGGAGAAGGTCGCCGCCGACAAGGGCATCGACGCCAAGGTCGAGGACCATGCCGCCGCGGACTCCCCGCTCGCCGACTACGGCGTCAAGGACGTCGAGGACGCCCGCCTGTCCGGCGGCCTCGCCGGGGTCATCGGTGTCGGCGTCACCGTCCTGGTCGGCACCGGGATCTTCTGGAGCGTGCGCCGCCGCCGCGCCGAGGACCTGACCGCCACGTCCACGGCCGCCCCCTCGGCCCACTGACATGGGGGCCGGGCACGCGCACAAGCTCTACCGGCACGGGCACTCGCCCGTCCACGCGCTGCCGCCGCACTGCAAGATCGCCGCGGTCTTCGCCTTCGTCGTGGTCGTCGTCTCGACGCCGCGCGAGGCCATGTGGGCCTTCGGTGCGTACGCCGTCCTGGTCGCCGCCGTCGCGGCGGCGGCCCGGATCCCGGCCGGATTCCTGCTGCGACGGCTGCTGATCGAGGTGCCGTTCGTGGCCTTCGCCGTCCTCATGCCCTTCGTGGCGGAGGGCGAGCGCGTGGAGGTGCTCGGCATGTCGCTGAGCGTCTCCGGGCTCTGGGGCGCCTGGAACGTCCTGGCCAAGGGCACCCTCGGCGTCGCCGCCTCCGTGGTCCTCGCCTCCACCACCGAACTGCGGTCCCTGCTGCTCGGCCTCCAGCGGCTGAGGCTGCCGCCGCTGCTCGTCCAGATCGCCTCGTTCATGATCCGCTACGGCGACGTCATCACCGGCGAGCTGCGGCGCATGTCCATCGCCCGCCGCTCCCGCGGTTTCGAGGCCCGCGGCATCCGGCACTGGGGCGTCCTCGCCAAGACCGCGGGCGCCCTGTTCATCCGCTCCTACGAACGGGGCGAGCGGGTCTACCTCGCGATGGTCAGCCGCGGCTACACCGGCTCCATGCCGGTGATCGACGAGGTGTCGGCCACCCGCGCCCAGTGGGCGTACGCGGCCGTGCTCCCGGCGGCGGCCCTCGCCGTGTGCCTGATGGGGTGGACGCTGTGACCGCGCGGGGTGGGGCGGGCGCCGTGACCCCCTCGGGTGCGGCGGGCGCCGTGACCCCCTCCTGCGGGGTGGGCGCCGTGGCCCCGGCCCGTGCGACGGGTACTCCGACCGCTCTGATGGGATGGACACCGTGACCGCTGCTTCCGCTTCCTCCGCCCCGTCCTCCCCAGCGGCCGTGCCCTCCCTGGAGGTGTCCGGTGTCGCGTACGCCTACCCCGACGGGCACCAGGCCCTCTTCGGGGTCGACCTCACCGTCGGGCACGGCGAGCGGGTCGCCCTGCTCGGGCCCAACGGCGCGGGCAAGACCACCCTGGTGCTGCACCTCAACGGCATCCTCGGCGGCGGCGTCGGCACGGTGACCGTGGCCGGCCTGCCGGTAGAGAAGCGGCACCTCGCCGAGATCCGCCGCCGGGTCGGGATCGTCTTCCAGGACCCCGACGACCAACTGTTCATGCCGACCGTCCGCGAGGACGTCGCCTTCGGCCCGGCCGCCGCCGGGATGCGCGGCGCCGAGTTGGAGACCCGGGTCCGCGAGGCCCTGGAGCAGGTCGGCATGGCGGCCTTCGCCGACCGGCCGCCGCACCACCTGTCCTTCGGCCAGCGCCGCCGGGTGGCGGTGGCGACCGTGCTGGCCATGCGTCCGGAGATCCTCGTCCTCGACGAGCCCTCCTCCAACCTCGACCCGGCCTCCCGCCGCGAACTGGCCGACATCCTGCGCTCCCTGGACGTCACCGTCCTGATGGTCACCCACGACCTGCCCTACGCGCTGGAGCTGTGCCCCCGCGCGGTCATCCTCAGCGAGGGCGTCATCGCGGCGGACGGCCCGACCCGCGACCTGCTCTGCGACGAGGAGCTCATGGGCGCGCACCGCCTGGAGCTCCCCTTCGGCTTCGACCCCCGCGCCACCGCCGGCCCGGGCCGCCGACCCCGCTGAGCCCGGGCCCCGCGCCCGCCGGCCGGGCGGGAAGCAGGACCGGCCGGGCGGCGTTGCATCCTGGTGGGCGGCTCCGCACGGGGGGCGTCGGAGCAGGCGAGCAGCGCGCGAGGAGTCGGCCGTGGAGGTCCAGGGGACGGTGGCGGAGGGCTTCGAGGCCGTCCGGGAAGCGTTCGTACGAAACTTCGAGGCCCGGGGGGACCGCGGCGCGGCCGTCGCCGTGTACCGGGACGGCCGACGGGTCGTCGACCTGTGGGCCGGCTCCCAGGACGCCGACGGGGCGCCCGCCGAAGGAACCGACGCCGAGGCCCCCGGGGCGTGGCGGGCCGGCACCGCCCAGGTGGTCAGGTCCGCCACCAAGGGCGTCGCGGCGGCCGTCCCGCTGCTGCTGCACCAGCGGGGTCTGCTGGACCTGGAGGCGCCGGTCGGGGCGTACTGGCCGGAGTTCAAGGCGGGCGGCAAGGAACACGTACGGGTCCGGGACCTGCTCGCCCACCGCGCGGGCGTACCGGCGCTCGACCGGGGCCTGACCCCGGCGGAGGCGGTCGACGGGGTGTCCGGGCCGCGCGCCGTCGCCGCGCAGGCCGCCCTGTGGGAGCCGGGCACCGCGCACGGCTACCACGCCCAGACCTACAGCTGGCTGCTGTCGGAGCTGGTGCTGCGCGTCACCGGCGCCTCCTTGGGGAGCTGGCTCGCGGAGCAGGTCACCGGGCCGCTGGGGCTGGACTTCTGGATCGGCCTGCCGGACGCCGAGGCGGGCCGGGTGGGTCGCGTGGCCCCCGTGGACGCGCCGGAGCGCGCGGGCGCGCTGAAGGTCCGCCCCCGCAGGAACGTTTCCGAGGCCTGGGCCGACCCGGACTCCCTCACCCGGCGCGCCTTCGCCGCGATCGACCCGCTGCCCGACGAGAACGCCCCCGCCTACCGGGCGGCGGAGCTCCCGGCCTCCGCCGGCATCGGCACCGCCCGGGCGCTGGCCGGGTTCTACGCGGCGCTGATCGGCGACACCCAGGACGGCGCCCGCCTCTTCGCCCCCGGGACCACCGCGCTCGCCGGGACGGAGCTCTCCGCCGGGGCGGACCGGGTCCTGGTCGTCAACACCCGCTTCGGCCCCGGCTACATGCTGCACGGCCCGGCCTCACCGCTGCTGTCCCCGGCCTCCTTCGGCCACCCCGGACGCGGCGGATCACTGGCGTTCGCGGACCCGGAGGCGGGCATCGGCTTCGGCTACGTCACCAACGGCCTGGCCAAGTCCGTCACCGCCGACCCGCGCGCGCAGGCCCTCGTACGGGCGGTGGGGGCGAGCTTGTAGGGGCGACCGCCGGTGACGGGCCCGGGGCCCGGGTCCGCGTCACCCGGGTCCGCGTCATGGGTTCGAGGGGGCGGACGTCAGGAGTTGAGGACCCCGGCGACGATCCGGCCCGCCGAGTCGCCGCCGTGGCCACCGCCCTCGACCATCGCGGCGGCGGCCAGGTCGCCGCTGAAGCCGGTGAACCAGCTGTCCGGGCTGCTCGCGCCGTCGACCTCCGCCGAGCCGGTCTTCGCGCCCTTGTCGGAGCCCCGGACCGAGGCCATCGCCGCGGCCGCGGTGCCGCCGGGGGCGGCCGTCTGCTTCATCATGCTGACCAACTGCCCCGAGACGCCGGGCCGGAGCGGCCGCGAGGCCGTGGCCAGGGTGCGCCCGTCCAGGGACGCCTTGACGACCACCGGCTGACGGAACACCCCGGTCCGGGCCGTGGCGGTGATCGAGGCGAGGTTCAACGGGTTCATCTGGATCGTGCCCTGGCCGATGTACTCCGCGGCTGCCGCGGCGCCCGAGGTCACCGGGACGGACCCGTCCTGGGTGACGACGCCCGCCTTCCAGTCCAGGCCGATGCCGAAGACGTCCTTGGCCTCGCGCGGGAGCGCGCCGTTGTCGTCCACCTGGTCGATCAGGCCGATGAAGGCGGTGTTGCAGGACCGGGCGAAACTCGTGGAGAACGGCTTGCCCTGGAGGCTGAAGCCGTCGAGGTTGCGGAAGGACTTGCCCTCCCACGACACGGTCGGCGCGCACTCCGCCGGCTTGTCCGCCGCCACCAGGCCCTTCTCCAGCAGCATCGCCGCCGTCACGATCTTCATCGTCGAGCCGGGCGCGCGACGGCCCTGGAGCGCCGCGTCGAAACCGTCCTTGCGGTGGTTGGCGACGGCCAGGATGTCGCCGGTGCTCGGCTTGAGCGCGACGACCGACGCCTCGGCGTACGAGGTCACGGCCTTCTCCGCGGCGGCCTGCACGTCGGCGTCCAGCACCGTCCGGATCTCCCCGGGCTTGCCCTCCACCAGGGTCAGCAGGGTCCGCTTCGGGGCGTCCGCGGCGGTCGGCTCGATCCACAGCTCGACGCCGGGGGTGCCGCCCGTCTTCTCCCCGTACGACGTGCGGAGCTGGTCCAGCACCGTGCGCAGCGAGGGGTACAGCTCGGCCGTCAGCTCCTTGCCGTTGCGGTCGACGGCCTTGACCGGCGGGCTCGACGGGGTGCCGGCGCGCAGCGCCTCGCCCTTCTGGAGCTGCGGGTGAACCACCGATTCCTGCCAGTCGACGAGCGGCTTGCCGCTGCTGACGCCGCGTACGACGGTCAATTGGGAGTCGTAGACGAGGGGCTTGGTCGAGCCCTGGTACGTGACCTCCGCCTCGACCTTGAAGGGCACGGTGGTGCCGTTCGGGGTGCCGGGGGTGATCACCGTCCTGGAGACGTACGCCTTGGTCCGGTAGCCGGCGACGGCCGTCTGCGCGGCCGGGGCGTTGTTGGTCAGCTCGGCCGCCGTGCGGTCGTCGCCGGCCGCCCACGCGGCGAGGAAGGCCTTCGCGGTGGCGGCGGCGTCCTTCTCCGCGACGGGTCCGCTCCCCTTGGGCGCGGGGGCGGCCTTGCCGGCGACCTCGGAGCCCTTGTCGCTCCCGCTCTCGTCCGCCACCAGGGTGTAGGCGCCGTATCCCGCCCCGCCGATCATCGCGAGGAACACCCCGCCGATGATGACGCCCTTTCCTGCCCCGTTCATCCTTCGTCCTCCCCCGTGACCACAGTTCTCTGAACATGTTCAAAGAACCCCTGGTGCGGACCTTACTCTGCGCGAGCGGGCGGGGTGCGTGTTGTTACCCGACCGGAACATCGGGCCGGGGGACGCGAGGGGCCCGGCACCGTGCGGTGCCGGGCCCCTCGTTCGTGCCGCTAGATCCAGGTGTCCAGCCACATCCTGTTGCGCCAGGAGTCCATCGGGAGGGTCTGGCCCGTGTAGATGGGCCAGAAGTAGATGAAGTTCCAGACGATCAGCAGGACCAGGACGCCCGCGCCGATCGCGCCGAGCGTGCGGCGGCGTTCCGTGGAGCCCGCCGGGCCCAGTAGGGCGCCGATCATCATGGCCACGGCCAGGCACAGGTACGGGACGAAGACGACCGCGTAGAAGTAGAAGATCGTCCGCTCCTGGTAGTTGAACCAGGGCAGCAGGCCGGCGGCCAGCGCGCACGCGATGGCGCCCGCCCGCCAGTCGCGGCGGAAGAACCACCGCCACAGCACGTACAGCAGCGCGAAGCAGCCCGCCCACCACAGCAGCGGCGTGCCCAGCGCCAGGACCTCGCGGGCGCACTTGCCGGCCTCCGTCGCCGGGCAGCCGTCGGTGCCGGGGTCGGGGGACTCGTAGAAGTAGGAGACGGGCCGGCCCAGGACCAGCCAGCTCCACGGGTTGGACTCGTAGGTGTGGCCGGAGGTCAGGCCGACGTGGAACTTGTAGACCTCCGTCTCGTAGTGCCACATGCTGCGCAGCCACTCCGGCAGGAAGGACAGCGAGCTGCCCCGGTCGTTCTTGGCGGCCCAGTCCCGGAAGTAGCCGCCCTTGCCGTTGTCGGGGGAGAGGATCCAGCCCAACCAGGTCATCAGGTAGACGCCGATCGCCACCGGGACCGTCGATACGAAGGCCGGCAGCGCGTCGCGGCGCAGCATCGACGCGTACGGGGAGCCCGCGCCGGCGGTGCGGCGCGCGGCCGCGTCCCACACGACGGTGAGGATTCCGAAGAACGCCAGCACCACGAGGCCGTTCCACTTGGTGCCGAACGCCAGGCCGAGACAGACGCCCGCCAGGATCCGGTACGGGCGCAGTCCCAGCCGCAGCGTCTCGGCGATCTTGAGATCGGGCCGGGTACGGCCCTCCTCGTCCACCGGTAGGGCCGCCGCGAGCCGGGCCCGCGCCCGGTCCCGGTCGATGAGCAGCGCTCCGAAGGCCGCCAGCACGAAGAACATCAGCACCAGGTCGAGGAGCGCGGTACGGCTCATCACGAGGTGCAGGCCGTCCACGGCGAGCAGGGTGCCCGCCAGGCAGCCGAGGAAGGTCGAGCGGAAGAGGCGGCGGCCGATCCGGCACAGCATCAGCACCGACAGGGTGCCGAGCACCGCCGTCATGAACCGCCAGCCGAACGGGTCGAAGCCGAACATCCACTCGCCGAGGCCGATCACCCATTTGCCGACGGGCGGGTGCACGACGTAGCCGGGATCCGTGGGCAGCGGGACGCCGTCGGGATTGGCGAGGATCGCCTTGTCGATGTCCTTCGGCCAACTGGCCTCGTAACCCTGCCGGATCGTGGCCCAGGCGTCCTTGGCGTAGTACGTCTCGTCGAATATCACCGCCTTCGGGCTGCCGAGGTGCGTGAACCGCAGCACCCCCGCCACCAGCGTCACCAGCAACGGACCGACCCAGGCCATGACCCGCTGCCAAGTCTCCGTCGCCGACGGCGCGACGCCGAGCGCCGTCCACAACTGCGCGGACGGGCGGGCGTACGGGGGCACGAGCCGCGTGCGGACGTCGGCGCGCGCCCCGCCCGGGGCGGTGCGCGGCACGTATCCGAAGCCGCGCAGGCGGCGCAGCCAGACGGGCGGTCCCTGTTCGAGGTCGCGGTCGCCCGTCGGCTCGGGCGGGGCCCCCGCGGGGCTGGGCGGCGGCGTCGCGGTACTGGTCACCGGGTCATCGTAGGGAACGCCCCTGTGCACACCCCAGCCCCCACAGGCGCGGCTCCGCCCGAACCCACCCGAAACTCCCGTCCCGCGCACACCGATCGCTGCCCCGTACGCGGTCCCCGCCGCCGTCCGCGCCCCGGAGGCCGGGGGACCCAATGAGAGGATGGTGCGGTGACTGATCAGCCCCGTTCTGCCGATGCCCCCTCCTCCGCAGGCGTCCTCGTCCTCGCCGGTACGCCCATCGGGGACCTCGCCGATGCCCCGCCACGGCTGGGCGCCGAGCTGGAGCGGGCCGATGTGATCGCCGCCGAGGACACGCGGCGGCTGCGCCGCCTGACGCAGGGCCTCGGCGTGCACACCACCGGGCGGGTGCTCTCGTACTTCGAGGGCAACGAATCCGCCCGCACCCCGGAGCTGGTGGAGGCGCTGGAGGCCGGCAAGCGGGTGCTGCTGGTCACGGACGCGGGGATGCCGTCGGTGTCCGACCCCGGCTACCGGCTGGTGGCCGCGGCCGTGGAGAAGGACATCAAGGTGACGGCCGTGCCCGGGCCGTCCGCCGTGCTCACCGCGCTGGCCCTGTCGGGGCTGCCGGTGGACCGGTTCTGCTTCGAGGGCTTCCTGCCGCGCAAGGCCGGCGAACGGCTGGGCAAGCTCCGCGAGGTGGAGGGCGAGCGGCGCACGCTCGTCTACTTCGAGGCGCCGCACCGACTGGACGACAGCCTGGCGGCCATGGCGGAGGTGTTCGGCGCGGACCGGCGGGCGGCCGTGTGCCGCGAGCTGACGAAGACGTACGAGGAGGTCAAGCGCGGCGGGCTCGGCGCGCTGGCCCTCTGGGCGGCGGAAGGCGTGCGCGGGGAGATCACGATCGTGGTCGAGGGCGCCCCGGCGGCGACTCCCGGTGACGTGGACGCCGAGGAGCTCGTGCGTCGCGTGCGGGTGCGCGAGGAGGCCGGGGAGCGCCGCAAGGAGGCCATCGCGGCGGTCGCGGCAGAGGTCGGCGTACCCAAGCGCGAGGTGTTCGACGCGGTGGTGGCGGCAAAGAACGCGGCACAAAAGGTGCCGTAAGTCGGTAAAGAGCTAACCTGAAAGGCAAAGCTCAGACCGCGCACCGGGCGCTTGGGGCATGAGTCGCCCAAGGACCGTCCAACACTCGACAGGGCCTGATGCGCTCCCGCCCGAAGAGGCGTCCACTGGCAGTGGCACCAGTGGAACAAGAGGAGCTGGCATGAGTGAGATCGCAGACACCCCGGCACCCGCCCCCGCCCCCGTGCACGTCCCGGTCGCACCGACCGTGCCGACCGTGCACGAGGCGTACTCCTTCGCCTGCATGAAGTGCGGATACGGCTGGGAGCAGGCCTACGAGATAGAGCACCACGTCGACGGCAGGGGCGAGGCGTTCATCGTCTACCGGGCGAACAGCGAGCGGGTGCCCTCGCCGCTGTCCAACCCGACCTGCTTGAACTGCGACGGCCACGTCGTACGGATCATGCGGGAGGGCCAGGTCTCCTCGGTGACCGGGATGCTCGACAAGCTCTACCACCACCCCGTCGCCCCCGGCATCGCCGGACCGGTTCCGGCGGGCGCGTCCCTGCCGCGCACGCCCCGCCCGCGCAAGGCGAGGCCGCCGAAGGGGGCGCCGGCCGCGAGGGGGACGCAGCCGGCGCACGACGCGCCCGGGCCCGTCGCCGTGGACCCCGAGGAGGGGCGCGGCCTGTTCGCCCGGCTGATGGGGTTGTTCCGCCGGTCATAGGATCGGCCCCATGAGCCCCAGCCCTTCCTCCTCCTCCGCCACCGCCAAGGACGCCAAGGACACCCCGCCTCCGCTGCCCGAACCGCTCCGGGTGGCGGTGGCGGATTCGCACACCCACCTCGACATGCAGTCCGGCACGGTCGAGGAGGGCCTCGCGAAGGCCGCCTCGGTGGGCGTGACCACCGTCGTGCAGGTGGGGTGCGACGTGAAGGGCTCCCGTTGGGCCGCCGAGACTGCGGCCGCGTACCCGAACGTCCACGCGGCGGTGGCCCTGCACCCGAACGAAGCCCCCCGGATCGTCCACGGGGACCCGGACGGCTGGTCCCGCCGGGGCGCCCGGCCCGGCGGCGGCGACGCGGCCCTGGACGACGCCCTCGGCGAGATCGAGGCGCTGGCCGCGCTGGACCACGTGAAGGCGGTCGGTGAGACCGGCCTCGACTTCTTCCGCACCGGTCCCGAGGGGATGGCGGCGCAGGAGCGTTCCTTCCGGGCCCACATCGAGATCGCGAAGCGGACGGGCAAGGCGCTGGTCATCCACGACCGCGACGCCCACGCGGACGTGCTGCGCGTGCTGCGGGAGGAGGGCGCGCCCGAGCGGACGGTCTTCCACTGCTACTCGGGGGACGCCGAGATGGCCCGCGCGTGCGCGGCCGCCGGCTACTACATGTCCTTCGCCGGGACCGTCACCTTCAAGAACGCCGCGCCGCTGCGCGAAGCCCTCGCGGTGGCCCCGCTGGAACTCGTGCTGGTGGAGACGGACGCCCCGTTCCTCACCCCGGCGCCGTACCGCGGTCGGCCCAACGCGCCGTACCTCATTCCGCTGACGGTACGGGCGATGGCCGCGGTCCGCGGCCTCGACGAGGACGCCATGGCGACGGCTCTGGCCGCGAACACGGCCCGCGCCTTCGGGTACTGACGCGTGGGCACGGCCGTACTGGCGCGCGGGCACGGCCGCTCCCGCTCGTCCCACCCCCGGCTCGTCCCACCTCGCCCGCTCGCCCCACCCCCTCACGTCGCACGCCCGTTCGTCCGACACGCTGGGTAGTCGAACGGCTTTGAAGCGTGACGCCCGCTCCGGCTAGGGTGCGCTGCCCCGACCAGCAGGGGCCGGACCAGTGGAGCGAGCGACGTGAGCGAAACACAGGGCAGTCACCGCCGTGTCTCCTGGCCGGGGACCGAGCCGGACGCCGATCCGATGCCGGCCCCGGACCTCGCCCTCGACCCCGAACTCGACCTCCCCCTCGACCCCGAGCTCGACTTCGCCCCCGACCGGGACCCGGACCCCGAGCTCGACCTCGCCTCCGCGCTCGGCCTCGTCGCCGACGGCGGCCCCGACGGCGGCGTCCCGGCCCCCCGGGGCGAAGGCCGCCGGGGGTCGCGGCGGCGGGGTGCGCCGACCGCCGCCACCCCCGGGACCGGCCTGCGCCCCACCGGCCGCCGCCGCGCGGCGGATCCGGTGCCGCCGCCCCCGCTGCCGGATCCGCAGGCGCAGGCCCCGTCGGTCGGGCGCGCCGCCGGTCGGCGCCGTGCGGGGGACCCGGTGCCGCCGCCCCCGCTGCCGGGCCCCGACGCCGGGGCGCCGGCCGCCGGGCGCCGTCGCGCCGCGGATCCCGGGCCGGAGCCCGACGTCCCCGAGACCCGTCGGCCCACCGGCCGCCGCCGGGCGGCGGATCCGGTGCCGCCGCCCCCGCTCCCGGGCCCGGACGCCCCGGACTCCGGGCGCCGGCGGGCCTCCGTCCCGGCCCAGGGCGGCGGTGGTCGCGGCGGGTCCGGGCAGCGGGCCGCAGCCCGCGGTCGGCGGGGCGCGGCGGCCCGCGCCGGCTGGCGGAGCATCGTCCCGCAGGCCCTCGTCGTGGCCGTCCTGGCGGGCGGCACCACCGCCTTCGTCGCCGCCGACAAATCGGTCCGGCTCACCGTGGACGGAGTGCCCCGCAGCCTCCACACCTTCGCCGGGAGCGTCGACGCCCTGCTCGCCGCCGAAGGCCTCGGCGTCGGCCCCCACGACCTGGTGGCCCCCGCACGCGGCTCCGACCTCGCCGACGGCGAGGAGATCGTCGTCCGCTACGGCCGCCCCCTGGAACTGACCCTCGACGGCCGCACCCGCCGGCTGTGGACCACCGCCCGCACCGTCGAGAGCGCCCTGCGCCAGCTCGGCGTCCGCGTCGAGGGCGCCTTCCTCACGTTGCCCCGCACCGCCGGCGTCCCGCGCGCCGGCCTGACCCTCGGCGTGCGCACGGAACGCGGCGTCACCTTCATGGCCGACGGCCGCGAACGCACCATCCGCACCAACGCCGCGACCGTTCAGGAGGCCTTGGACCAGGCCGGCATCACCCTCGGCGGCCAGGACACCACCTCGGTCCCGCCCGGCGCGTTCCCCCGTGACGGTCAGGTCGTCACCGTGCTGCGCATCACCGGCACCCGCGAGGTCCGCGAGGAACGCATCCCCTTCACGACCGAGCGGGTCGAGGACGGGGACCTGTTCGCCGGGACCGAGGTCGTCGAACGGGCCGGGCGGCCCGGCGCCCGCCGGGTCACGTACAGCCTGCGGACCGTCAACGGGGTCCGGCAGCAGCCCCGCAGGATCGCCGAGGAGGTCGTCCGCGAGCCCGTCGGCCAACTCGTGAAGGTCGGTACGAAGCGGCTGCCGAACTCCGTCGCCGGCGCCGATGGCCTGGACTGGGGCGCGCTGGCCCAGTGCGAATCCGGCGGCCGGGCCTCGGCCACCGACCCCTCGGGGACCTACGGCGGCCTCTACCAGTTCGACGTGCGCACCTGGCAGGGCCTCGGCGGCAGCGGCCGCCCGCAGGATGCTTCGGGCTCGGAGCAGACGTACCGGGCCAAGAAGCTCTACGTGCAGCGGGGGGCGAGTCCGTGGCCGCACTGCGGCCGTAGGCTTTACCGGTGAGCACCGCAGAGCAGCAGCCCCACGAGACCCCTTCCGACGCCCTCCTCGGGCCGGCCGACATCCGGGAACTGGCCGCCGTACTCGGCGTACGGCCGACGAAGCAGAAGGGCCAGAACTTCGTCATCGACGCCAACACGGTCCGCCGCATCGTCCGCACCGCGGAGGTGCGCCCGGACGACGTGGTCGTCGAGGTCGGTCCGGGACTCGGCTCGCTGACGCTCGCGCTGCTGGAGGCCGCCGACCGGGTCGTCGCCGTCGAGATCGACGACGTCCTGGCCGCCGCCCTGCCCGCCACCATCGAGGCCCGGATGCCCGCGAGGCAGGACCGCTTCGCGCTCGTCCACTCCGACGCCATGCTGGTCAAGGAGCTGCCCGGCCCGCCGCCGACCGCGCTCGTCGCGAACCTGCCCTACAACGTGGCCGTTCCGGTGCTGCTGACCATGCTGGACCGGTTCCCGACCATCGAGCGGACCCTCGTCATGGTCCAGGCCGAGGTCGCCGACCGGCTCGCCGCCGAGCCCGGCAACAAGGTGTACGGCGTGCCCTCCGTCAAGGCCAACTGGTACGCGCACGTCAAGCGCGCCGGGTCCATCGGCCGCAAGGTGTTCTGGCCCGCCCCGAACGTCGACTCCGGTCTGGTCTCGCTGGTGCGCCGCACCGAGCCGATCCGGACCACCGCGTCCAAGGCCGAGGTCTTCGCGGTCGTCGACGCCGCCTTCGCGCAGCGCCGCAAGACCCTGCGTGCCGCCCTGGCCGGCTGGGCCGGTTCGGCCGCGGGCGCCGAGGCGGCGCTCGTCGCCGCCGGGATCTCCCCGCAGGCGCGCGGCGAGTCCCTCACGGTCGAGGAGTTCGCGGCGATCGCCGAGCACAAGCCCGCCGCGGAGAGGCCCGCCCTGTGAGCGTGACCGTACGGGTCCCCGCGAAGGTCAACGTGCAGCTCGGGGTGGGCGCCGCCCGCCCCGACGGCTTCCACCCCCTCGCGACCGTCTTCCTCGCCGTCTCCCTGTTCGACGAGGTCACGGCCACCCCCGCCGCGGAACTGACCGTCACCTGCGAAGGCCCCGACGCCGACCAGGTGCCCCTGGACCGCACCAACCTCGCCGCCCGGGCCGCCGAGGTCCTCGCGGCGCGGGCCGGCGTCGAGCCGGCCGTCCACCTCCACATCGCGAAGAACATCCCCGTCGCCGGCGGCATGGCGGGCGGCAGCGCCGACGGGGCGGCCGCGCTGCTGGCCTGCGACACCCTGTGGGGGCTGGACACCCCGCGCACGGAACTCCTCGACCTGTGCGCCGAACTGGGCAGCGACGTCCCCTTCAGCCTGCTCGGCGGCGCCGCCCTCGGGACCGGCCGCGGCGAGCTGCTCACCCCGGTCGACGCGGGCTCCTTCCACTGGGTGTTCGCGGTGGCCGACGGGGGCCTGTCCACCCCGGCCGTGTTCCGCGAGTTCGACCGGCTGACCGCGGGCACCACCGTCCCGGAGCCGGAGGCCTCCCCGGCACTTCTCGCGGCCCTCGCGTCCGGGGACCCCGACCGGCTGGCGCCCGCCCTGTCCAACGGCCTCCAGGCCGCCTCGCTGTCGCTGCGCCCGGCGCTGGCCGACACCTTCGCGGCGGGCATCGGAGCCGGCGCGCTGGCCGCGCTGGTCTCCGGCTCCGGCCCGACGACCGCCTTCCTGGTCCGGGACGAGGAGGGCGCCGCCAAGGTCGCCGCCGCGCTGGAGGCCTCCGGCACCTGCCGCACCACCCGCACCGCGTCGGGCCCCGTCCCCGGCGCCACGGTCCTGCCGGCCTGACCGGGTCTGCCGGCCCGACCGTGCCCGGCGGTCGGGAGGCCGCGGTACCCAGCGCGATCTGAGTATCCGTACCCTGTCGCCGCGGCCGCCCCGCCGCGACCGTGGTGGACATGACAGCCACCGCACGCGACCTGGCCGCCGCGACCCCCGCGACCAGGGACCGCTACGTCGATCTGCTCCGGGTCGCCTCGCTCGGCACGGTCGTACTCGGCCACTGGCTGATGGCGGCCGTCGCCGGCGACGGCATCGGGAACCTGCTCGCCCTCGTGCCCCCGCTCCAGGTGCTCACCTGGGGGCTCCAGATCATGCCGGTGTTCTTCTTCGTCGGTGGGTTCGCGCACGCCCTCTCGTACCGTTCCCTCGCCCGCAGGGCCGACGGGCCGCTGTACGCCGCCTTCCTGCGGGCCCGCCTCCAGCGGCTGCTGCGGCCCACCCTCGTCTTCGTCCTGGTGTGGACCGCTCTCGCGCTGGCCGTCCAGCTCGCCGGGCTCGACGGCGGCCGGCTGACCGGCGCCGCGCTGCGGCTGGTCACGCAGCCGCTGTGGTTCATCGGGATCTACCTCGCGATGGTCGCCCTCACCCCGCCCCTGCTGAAGCTCCACGAGCGCCACGGCTGGGCCGTCTTCGCCGGGCTCGCGGGGGCGGCCGCACTGGTGGACGTCCTGCGCTTCGCGCTCGGCGTCCCGTACGTGGAGTTCCTGAACTTCGCCTTCGTGTGGCTGGCCGTGCACCAACTCGGCTTCCTGCGCGCCGACGGGCGCATCACCCGGCCGGCCGCCCTGGCCGCCGCCGGGCTCGCCGGGGCCGTCCTGCTCGTCGCGGTCGGCCCGTACCCGCTGTCCATGGTCGGGATGCCCGGCGAGAAGGTGTCCAACATGGCCCCGCCCACCCTGGCCCTGCTCTGCCACGGCCTGTGGCTCGTCGGCGCCGTCCAGCTGCTCGCCCGGCCCGCCGCGGCCTGGTTGGAGCGGCCCCGCGTCTGGCGGCGGGTCGTCACCGCCAACGGCGTCGCCATGACCGCGTTCCTGTGGCACCTCACCGCCATGCTCGGCGTGTACGCCGCCCAGCTCGCCCTCGGCCTCGCGCTGCCCGAGCCGGCCACCGCCGCCTGGTGGGCGCAGGTCCCGCCCCGGATCCTGCTCGCGGCCCTGGTGACGGCCCTGCTCGTCGCCTGCTTCCGCCGCTTCGAGGCCCCCGTACCGGCCGCGCCGACGCCGGGGAGCGGGCCCGTCGCCGCCGTCGGGATCACCCTCGGCCTGCTCGGGATCCTCGGCCTCTCCATGACCGGCCTCGGCGGAATCCTGGACGGCCACAGCGCCACCCTGATCGCCCTGCCGCTGACCGCGCCCGCCGCCATCGGCATGGCCCTCGCGGGCGCCCTTTTGGTGGATCGGTCGGGGTCGGCCCGGAGGGTTAGGCTGGGGGGCTGATCCACACCCCTTCCCTGGAGCGCGTCTGATGGCCGTCAATCTGGTCAATGTCGAGGCAGTCAGCAAGGTGTACGGCACCCGTACCCTGCTCGACGGCATCTCCCTCGGCGTGTCCGAGGGGGACCGGATCGGTGTCGTCGGCCGCAACGGCGACGGCAAGACCACCCTCATCCGGATGCTCGCCAAGCTGGAGGAACCCGACACCGGCCGGGTCACCCAGAACAGCGGCCTGCGCATGGGCGTCCTCACCCAGCACGACTCGCTCGACCCCTCCGCCACCATTCGGCACGAGATCATCCGCGACATGGCCGACCACGAGTGGGCCGGCAACGCGAAGATCCGCGACGTGCTCACCGGCCTCTTCGGCGGACTCGACCTGCCCGGCTTCGGCCAAGGCCTCGACACCGTCATCGGCCCGCTCTCCGGCGGCGAGCGGCGCCGCATCGCGCTCGCCCAGCTGCTCATCGCCGACCAGGACCTCCTCGTCCTCGACGAGCCCACCAACCACCTCGACGTCGAGGGCATCTCCTGGTTGGCCAAGCACCTCCAGGAACGCCGATCCGCGCTCGTCTGCGTCACCCACGACCGCTGGTTCCTCGACCAGGTCTGCACCCGCATGTGGGACGTCCAGCGCGGTGACGTCCACGAGTACGAGGGCGGCTACAGCGACTACGTCTTCGCCCGCGCCGAGCGCGACCGGATCGCCGCCACCGAGGAGTCCAAGCGGCAGAACCTCATGCGCAAGGAGCTGGCCTGGCTGCGCCGCGGCGCCCCCGCCCGGACCTCCAAGCCGCGCTACCGCATCGAGGCCGCCAACGAGCTCATCGCCGACGTGCCGCCGCCGCGCGACACCTCCGAGCTGATGAAGTTCGCCAACGCCCGCCTCGGCAAGACGGTCTTCGACCTGGAGGACGTGACCGTCCAGGCCGGCCCCAAGACCCTCCTCAAGCACCTCACCTGGCACCTCGGCCCCGGCGACCGCGTCGGCCTCGTCGGCGTCAACGGCGCCGGCAAGACCTCGCTGCTGCGCGCGCTGGCCGAGGCCGCCCGCACCCAGGGCGACGTCCAGCCCGCCGCGGGCAAGGTCAGCGTCGGCAAGACGGTCAAGCTGGCCTACCTGTCCCAGGAGGTCGGGGAGCTCGACCCCTCGCTGCGCGTGCTCGAAGCCGTCCAGCGGGTGCGCGACCGCGTCGACCTCGGCAAGGGTCGCGAGATGACCGCGGGCCAGCTGTGCGAGCAGTTCGGCTTCACCAAGGAGAAGCAGTGGACCCCGGTCGGGGACCTGTCCGGTGGTGAGCGGCGTCGGCTGCAGATCCTGCGGCTGCTGATGGACGAGCCCAACGTCCTCTTCCTCGACGAGCCCACCAACGACCTCGACATCGAGACCCTGACCCAGCTGGAGGACCTCCTCGACGGCTGGCCGGGCTCGATGATCGTGATCTCCCACGACCGGTTCTTCATCGAGCGCACCACGGACACGGTGATGGCGCTGCTGGGCGACGCCTCCCTGCGGATGCTGCCGCGCGGACTCGACGAGTACCTGGAGCGCCGGCAGCGGATGATCGAGGCCGCCGCCCCGGCGGCCCCGGCGCCCGCCGCGAAGTCGTCCGCCTCGGGGGACTCGCGCGCCGCGAAGAAGGAGCTGCAGAAGATCGAGCGGCAGCTCAACAAGATGTCCGACCGCGAGTCGAACCTGCACGCGCAGATCGCCGAGAACTCCACGGACTACGACAAGGTCGCCAAGCTCGACGCCGAGCTCAGGGAACTGATTTCCGAGCGCGACGAGTTGGAGATGCGCTGGCTGGAACTGGCCGAAGACGCCTGATTCCGGACAGATTTGAACATGATCCGGTCGGATAACGGCTACGTCACGGGCCGGTCCTCCCTTGGGAACAGGGGTCGGACCGGCCCGTCGCGTGTCGGCCACGAGTGATAGAAAGGGTCGTTCTACCGACCGACTTACCGCCTGACGCCGAAGGTATGCGCTGATGACCGAGCCGCCCCAGCCGCCGAACCAGCCGCCGTCACCTTCCGGTTACGGCCACCTGCCGGGCCCGCCGCAGCCGGGGTACGGGTTCCCGCCGCAGGGGCCCAATCCGTACGCCCAGCAGCCGCCGACCGTCCCGCAGCCGCCCGTGCAGAACGGCGGCTACGGATTCCCGCCGCCGCCGCAGGGCATGCCGCCGGTCCCGCCGCCGCCCGGGCGCAACAAGGCCATGGTCCTGATCGCCGCCGCGGTCGCCGGGGTGCTCGTACTCGGCGCCGGCGGATACTTCCTCCTCGCCGGCGACGGCGACGACAAGGCCGCCAAGGAGCCCGTCGCCCAGAGCCCCGCGCCCGGCGACGACAAGCCCTCCCCCTCGGCCTCCGTGGACAAGGGCGACGGCAACGGCGCCGGCGGCTCCTACCCGACCGACCTCAACTCCGGACGCAAGACCGGCGAGGACCGGGCCCTGTGGCTCAACACGGTCAAGATGGAGGGCCCCGGCGCCGGCATCCCGACGCAGGGCCAGTGGGTGGTCGGGGACGCCGTCATCAAGACGGTCGACAAGTCCGTCGTGGCCTACGCGGTGGCCGACGGCAAGGAGAAGTGGAAGCTCGACCTCCGTACGGAGATCTGCGGCCTCACCGGTCAGACCACCCCCGACGGCAGGACCGTCATGGTGGTCAAGAACGACGACGACTCCAACTGCAACCAGATGAAGCTCGTCGACCTCAAGGGCGGCAAGGAGCTCTGGAGCAAGGAAGTCGTCATGGAGGGTCTCTTCAAGACCGCCACCGACACCACGGTCACCTTCACCGGGGACAGCGTCGCCATCGGCTGGATGGGCGGCCAGAGCGTCCACCGCCTGAGCACCGGCGACAAGCTCTTCTCCGACGCCGGCCCCGAGGGCTGCAAGCCCTCGGACTACGCCGCGGGCAACGGCAGGATGATCGCCGTCGCCACGTGCCTGGACGCCGACAAGACCGTCGAGATCCAGGACGCCGACCCGAACACCGGCAAGAAGACCTGGTCCTACAAGCTCCCCAAGGGCTTCCAGGTCAAGGCCGTCTACTCCGTCAGCCCGACCGTGATCGACGCCCAGAACCGCGATACCAAGCAGCGCGGCATCATCGTCCTCGACGACAAGGGACAGAAGCGCAACTCGCTCTCCGGCGACGGCAACTTCGTGATCAACTGCGGCGGCAGCAGCACTAGCGAGGGCCTCCAGAACTGCGGGAACTCCGTCGTCGACGGGGACACCATCTACCTGGGCACCGGGGCGGAACTGGACACCGCGAGCGCCGAGATCGTCGCGTTCGACCTCAACACCGGCAAGGTCAAGTGGCGCACCAAGGCCGGCGACAAGAAGACCTTCGTCCCGCTCAAGGCCGCGGGCGGCCAGCTGACCGCCTACCGCACGGGCGCCGGTCTCGACGAGCCGGGCGAGATCGTGTCCCTGCCGGCCGGCAGCGGGACGCCCAAGGTGCTCCTGAAGCTTCCCTCGGGCCCCGCCGCGAAGATCGAGGGCTCCTTCATGTTCGCCAAGACCGCCTACGAGGACGGTCGCTTCTTCCTCTCCGTCACCCGGCTGGTCGGCGACGGCAAGGACGAGAAGCTCCTGATGGCCTTCGGCAAGTGAACGAGTCCACCGAGCCGCCCACCGAGAGGCAGTAGCACGCCATGAGTACCCCGCCGCCCCCGCAGCAACCCCCGTCGGGAGGCTTCGGCGCACCCCGGTCGGTCCCGCCGCCCCCGCCGATGCCCCCCACCGTCCCGCAGCAGCCGGCCCAGCAGCCGGGCTACGGGTACCCCCAGCAGCAGCCCGGCTACGGCTACCCGCAGCAGCCGGCCACCGTCCAGTCCCCGGCGCGGCCCGCCGCGGCCGGCGGCAACGTCGTCCGCACCCAGCTGATGATCGTCGGCGCCGCGCTGGTGGCGATGGCGCTCATCATCGGCGGCGGCTTCTGGTACGTCTCCGGTGACGGCGACGGCGGTGGCGCCCCCACCGCGGACGGCGGCACCCCCAGCGGCTCGCCCGACGCCAAGGCCCCCGCGGCCCCGGGCGGCACCGAGAAGGTCCCGACCAACACCAAGTCGAAGACGCTGCTCAACGTGCCGAGCCCGCAGCCCGCCGACAGCGTCTCCGTCGACGGCTCCTGGCTGACCGACTCCACCTACGTCAAGTCCGACGTGGCGAAGGTCATCGGCTACAACCTGGTCGACGGCGGCAAGAAGTGGGAGCTCCCGCTCCCCGCCCACGTCTGCGGCGCGACCAAGCACGTCAGCGACAACAAGTCGGCGATCCTCTTCCAGGAGGCCCTGCCGACCGAGGACAAGAAGTACCCGCAGTGCAACCAGGTCGGCGTCATCGACCTGAACACCGGCAAGCTGCTGTGGTCCGGCTCCGCCAAGTCCTCCACCGGCGGCGACAGGCCCGTCGCCTTCAGCGAGGTCACCATCAGCGGCCAGACCGTCGCCGCCGGCGGCCTCAGCGGCGGCGCGGCCTGGAACCTCGCCGACGGCAAGTCCCTGTGGACGCCCAAGGTCGACGCCGAGAGCTGCTACGACCTCGGCTACGCGGGCGGCGAGGCCCTCGCGGTCCTGCGCAAGTGCGGCCGGATCCCCAACCAGAGCCTGACCGCCCAGATCCTCGACCCGGTCACCGGGGCGCCGAAGTCCTCGTACAAGCTGTCCCCGGGCATCGAGTGGGCCGGCATCATCTCCACGAAGCCGCTCATCGTCGCCGCGGACGTCGGTGACACCGCCAAGAACGCCACCGGTGTCAGCGACCTCTTCGTCGTCGACGACGCGGGCCAGCTCAAGAGCCGCATCTCGCTCGCCGCCGGCACCTGGGCGCCCGAGTGCCCCGCCACCGAGGTCGAGCAGTGCTCGAAGATGGTCGTCGGCAACGGCAAGGTCTACCTGCCGACCTACGAGCACCAGGGCTCGGGATCCTCCGTCGGCCGCACCAACGAGCTCGTCTCCTTCGACCTGCAGACCGGCAAGCCCACCACCGACCGGGCCGACGCGGGCGAGAGCTACACGATCACCCCGCTGCGCATGGACGGCTCGAACGTCATCGCCTACAAGTCGCCCCCGTACAACAAGGGCGGCCAGATCGTCAGCATCGACAGCAAGACCATGAAGGAAACCGTCCTCATGGAGAACCCGCCGGAGAAGACGGGCCAGCGCGCCGAAGCCCAGTTCTCCGCGGACCACTCCGAGTTCCGCTACCACAACGGCAAGTTCTTCATCTCCCGCACGACGGTCCGCAAGCCGTACTCGGAGAAGAGCGACCCGGAGTACCTCTTCGTCTCCTTCACCGCGAGCTGACCCCGGCGGCCCGCCGCACAGCACGCCCCGCAGCCCCCGGAAGGTCCGCCCTTCCGGGGGCTTCTGCGCGGTATCGGGCACGTCCCGTCGAACAAGCGTGTAGCTTGCCGGGTCAGAAGGATCTGGGGTGGGAGCCTTAATGGGCGTACGGGTCATGGTGGTCGACGAACACCGGCTACTGGCCGAGGCGCTCGCCTCGGCCCTCAAACTGCGCGGGCACCGGGTGCTCGCGGCCGCCGCGCCGACGGCCGGAGCCGCCGAGCTGGTCATCGGCCGCGCCCCGGAGGTCTGCCTGTTCGGCACCGCCACCCCCGCCGCCCCCGGGATCTTCGAACCCGTCGCCCGGATCAAGCGAGAGCGCCCGCAGATCGCCGTGGTCGTCCTGGGGCCGGTGCCCAGCCCGCGCGGCATCGCCGCCGCCTTCGCCGCCGGGGCCTCGGGATACGTACGCCACGACGAGCGCATCGAGGGAGTGGAACGCGCCCTGGCCAAGGCCCGGGCCGGCGAGCCGGCGATCGCCCCGCAGCTGTTGCAGGGGGCCTTCGCCGAACTGCTCAACCCCGCCGCCCAGCCCGACGACGAGGGCAGCCGGCTGCTGCGCCTGCTCACCCCGCGCGAGGTGGAGGTGCTGGTCCGGGTCGCCGAGGGCGAGGACACCCGGCTCATCGCCGCGGGCATGGCCATCGCGCCGAGCACGGCCCGCACCCACGTCCAGCGGGTGCTGATGAAACTGGGCGTGGGATCACGGCTGGAGGCGGCCGCACTGGCCGCGCGCACCGGCCTGCTCGACCGGGCCGTGCTGCCCGCGGGGCCGGGAACCGTCGCGGGATGAGCCGTCCCGTCGGGTGACGATTTCCCCGGGAGCGCGGAATCCGGTATGCCAGATACCAGCACGCGCGTACGCGTGCGTCCGCGAGAGCTTGGAGTGCGAGTGAGTAAGTACCTGGTCACCGGTGGCGCCGGATACGTGGGCGGCGTCGTCGCGGCCCACCTCCTGGAAGCCGGCCACGAGGTAACCGTCCTCGACAACTTCTCCACCGGCTTCGGTGCGGGAGTCCCGGCCGGAGCGACCCTGATCGACGGCCGGATCCAGGACGCCGCCGACCACCTGGACGCCTCCTACGACGCGGTCCTGCACTTCGCGGCCTCCTCGCAGGTCGGCGAGTCCGTCGTCAATCCCGGCAAGTACTGGGACAACAACGTCGGCGGCACCCGGGCCCTGCTCGACGCGATGCGCGGGGCCGGCGTCCGCAAGCTCATCTTCTCCTCGACCGCCGCGACCTACGGCGAGCCGGCCGACGGTCCGCTCACCGAGGACTCGGTGACCGCGCCGACCAACCCCTACGGTGCCTCCAAGCTGGCCGTCGACCACATGATCGCGGGGGAGTGCACGGCGCACGGCCTCGCGGCGGTCTCGCTGCGCTACTTCAACGTGGCCGGCGCCTACCGGGAGTTCGGCGAGCGGCACGACCCCGAGACCCACCTGATCCCGCTGGTCCTCCAGGTCGCCCTGGGCGAGCGCGAGGCGATCTCGATCTTCGGCGAGGACTACCCGACCCCGGACGGCACCTGCGTACGCGACTACATCCACGTCGCCGACCTCGCGGACGCCCACCTGGCGGCGCTGGAGACGGCGGCCGAGGGCGAGCACCTGATCTGCAACCTGGGCAACGGCAACGGCTTCTCGGTCCGCGAGGTGATCGAGACCGTCCGCAAGGTCACCGGCCGGGAGATCCCCGAGACCGTCGCCGCCCGCCGCGCCGGCGACCCGGCGGTGCTCGTCGCTTCCGCGGAGGCGGCGCGCGTACGCCTCGGCTGGACCCCGACCCGCTCGGACCTCACCAACATCGTGACGGACGCCTGGAACTTCGCCCGCGAACAGCGTTCCTGACGCGGACGCCGCAGCCGGCTCACGCCGGTCGGCTCCGCGCGACACGTTCATCCCACGCCCCCCGCACCCGACCGGTGCGGGGGGCGTGCGCGTGCGCGGCGAGCGCGGTCGACGGGCGCTCTGCGCGGGCGCCCGGCGCGCGTACGCCGGGTGAAAGGCCCCTCGTGCAACTGCCGATGGCACACTCCGGTCGGGAAATCAGCTTCCGGGCCTCCCGGACCGTCCAAATCAAGCCACCGCAACTCCCCTGCGGGACCGCTCCACCCGAAAATCGCTCGAAAAACTTCTGCTATTCGGCCAACCGCGAGACGGTGCCGGGCCTACGCTGAGGCGTGACACCGGTGGGGGCCGGTGTTGATTCAGGGGTCGAGACACGCCGGGTACGGCGTCCGGTCCGGGGTAGTGCACAGAAGTCACGGCGGCGGCTGCGACGGCCTGTGGACCTCCTGGTCCGGGCGTCGTACCCGCAGTCGTCCGTTCCCCGACCCTTGGGGGTTTTGTGGTTCGCATCCGGGTTCTGGTGGTCGACGACCACCGCATCTTCGCCGAGTCCCTCGCGGCCGCGCTCGCGGCCGAGCCGGACGTGGACGTGTCCGCGGCCGGCAGCGGTCCCGCGGCCGCGCGCTGCCTCGAACGCGCGGCGGCGGAAGGCCGCCGCTTCGACGTCCTGCTCGTCGACGCCGACCTCGGCGCCGTCGCCGGGACCGTGCCCGCCCAGCGGGAACCGGGCTCCGGGCCACCGCCCGGCCCGGACGGGATCGCCCTGGTCGCCGGGGTGCGCGTCGCCCATCCCGGGGTCCACACCGTGGTCCTCGCCGAACGGGACGACCCCCGCCGGGCCGCCCTGGCCCTGCAGGCGGGCGCCTCCGGGTGGGTGGCGAAGGACTGTTCCCTGTCCCGTTTGCTCGCCGTCATCCGGGGGGTGCTGCGCGAGGAGACCCACCTGCCGCCCGCGCTGCTCACCGGGGTGCTGCGGGAACTCACCGCAGCCCGCAAGCACCGTACGGACAGCGAACGGCTCGTCGAGTCCCTCACCCCGCGGGAGCACGAGGTGCTGCGCTGCATGGTGGCGGGGTTGGGCCGCAAGGACGTGGCGGCCAGGCTGTTCCTGTCCCCGCACACCGTCCGCACCCACATGCAGAACGTGCTGGGCAAGCTGGGCGTGCACTCCACCCTGGCGGCCGTGGCCCTGGCCAGGCGGGCGGGCGTACGGCCCGCCGAACTGGCGGGTCTACCCGGGGATGTTGTCGAACGGAGCGGTCAACTGGCGTAGCAGTCCGGCGAGGTCGCCGCGCTGCACCGTCGAGAGCTGGGCCAGGATCGCCCGTTCCTGGGCCAGCAGACCCGCGAGGGACTGGTCGGCGCGGTCGCGCCCCTCCGGCGTCAGCCGGACCAGCACGCCCCGACGGTCGTTGGGGTCGGGAAGCCGTTCGACGAGGCCCTTCTTGGCGAGCCGGTCGATGCGGTTGGTCATGGTGCCCGAGGTGACGAGCGTCTGGGTCAGGAGTTGCCCGGGTGACAGCTGGTAGGGCGCGCCGGCGCGCCGCAGCGAGGTCAGCACGTCGAACTCCCACGGTTCCAGCCCGTGCTCGGCGAAGGCCAGCCTGCGGGCGCGGTCGAGGTGGCGCGCGAGCCGGCTGACACGGCTGAGCACCTCAAGCGGTTCCACGTCGAGGTCAGGGCGCTCTCGCCGCCATGCCGCGACCAGTCGGTCGACCTCGTCCTCCATGCCGATCAGTGTAAGGGGTCTGTCGACATGAAGTCTCTTGAGTTCAAGAATCTTGACATCGAGATATATTCTGGCCGACCATGGGGCATGGAGGTGGCCGGAACGGCTTCCGCTTCCATTCGCCCCACCAGTAGGGAGGCTCGAACATGCATTCCGATATCGCGCCGGCCGTGCGCCCCCCGGCCCAGGACGGTTCCACCCCGTCCGCACCCACCTGGGACCCCCAGCAGTACCTCCGGCACGCGGGACACCGAACCCGCCCCTTCCTCGACCTGCTGACCCGGATATCCGAGCTGCCCACGCCGTCCGCGACGTCCGACGAGAGCCCCGGCCCGCGCATCGCGGACCTCGGCTGCGGCCCCGGCAACGTCACCGCCCTGCTCGCGGAGCGCTGGCCCGAGGCCCGGATCACCGGCTTCGACCTGTCGCCCGAGATGCTCGCCCGCGCCACGGCGGAGTACGCCGGGCCCACCGCGGGCGGCGGCCGGCTCGACTTCCGGCACGGCGACATCGCCGACTGGATGCCCGAGGAGACGTACGACCTGATCGTTTCCAACGCCGCCCTGCAGTGGGTGCCCAGCCATCCCGGGTCCTTCGCGCCCTGGATCCACGGGCTGCGGCCCGGCGGCACCTTCGCCTTCCAGATCCCCGGCAACTTCGGCGCCCCCAGCCACCGACTGTTGGCGGAGCTCTGCGACACCCCGCGCTGGCACTCCCGGCTCGCCGGGCACGGCGCACGCTACGTACACCTCCTCGAACCCGCCGAGTACCTCGCCCGATTCACCGAGCTCGGGTGCGCCGTCGACGTGTGGGAGACCACCTACCACCAGCTGTTGCAAGGCCCCGACCCCGTGCTCGACTGGGTCAAGGGCACGGCCCTGCGGCCCGTCCTGACCGCCCTCGGCGACGACCGGGAGGCCGTCGAGACCTTCCTCGCCGAGTACCGCGAGGCGCTGCGCGAGGCCTACCCGCCCGGCCCCCGCGGCACCGTCTTCCCCTTCCGACGCATCTTCGCCATCGCCCGCAAGGAGGCCTGAGCGTGCTGACGGGCGTCGATCACGTGCAACTGGCGGCGCCACCCGGTTCGGAGGACGCGCTGCGCGCCTACTACACGGGCGTTCTCGGCATGCGGGAGCTGTCCAAACCGCCCGTGCTCGCCGCCCGGGGCGGCTGCTGGTTCGCCGTCGGCGCGGTCCAACTGCACCTCGGCGTGGAGGAGGACTTCCGTCCCGCCCGCAAGGCGCACCCCGGGCTCAGGGTGCGCGGCATCGAGGAGTACGCGCGCGGGCTCCAGGAACGCGGGGCGCGGGTCGTGTGGGACGGCGACCTGCCGGGCCACAAGCGCTTCTACTCCGAGGACCCGGTCGGCAACCGGCTGGAGTTCCTGGAGCCGTACGTCCCGGACGTCCCGGTGCCGGACGCGCACGGTTCGGCCGCGCACGGTTTTGACGCGCACGGTCCGGGCGGGTGCGGCCCCGGCGGGCGCCGCCCGTAGGGAGCCCGACGCGACGGCGCCCCGCCACCGGATCTCCGGTGACGGGGCGCCGTCGCGTCGTCCGCGGTGCGGACCGTGAGGTCCGCGGCCGGGTTCCGGTGGCTCGGTCCCCGCCGCCCGGTCCCCGCCGCTCAGCTCTTGCGGTGTCCCACCAGCCGGGGCCTGGCCTCCAGGTTCTCCAGTCCGTGCCAGGACAGGTTCACCAGGTGCGCGGCGACCTCGGCCTTCTTCGGCTGCCGGGTCTCCAGCCACCACTGGCCGGTCAGCGCCACCATGCCGACCAGCGCCTGCGCGTACAGCGGCGCCAGCTTCGGATCGAACCCGCGGGCCTTGAACTCCAGCCCCAGGATGTCCTCGACCTGTGTGGCGATGTCACTGATCAGCGACGCGAAGGTGCCCGTCGACTGGGCCACGGGAGAATCCCGGACCAGGATCCGGAAGCCGTCCGTATAACTCTCGATGTAGTCGAGCAGGGCGAACGCGGCCTGTTCCAGGAGTTCCCGCGGGTGCCCCGCCGTCAGGGCCCCCGTCACCCCGTCCAGCAGTTGCCGCATCTCGCGGTCGACCACCACCGCGTACAGGCCCTCCTTGCCGCCGAAGTGCTCGTACACCACCGGCTTGGACACCCCGGCCTTGGCCGCGATCTCCTCCACCGACGTGCCCTCGAAGCCCTTCTCGGCGAACAGGGTGCGGCCGATGTCCAGCAGTTGCTGACGCCTTTCGGCGCCCGTCATCCGGACCCGGCGGCCTCGCCGGGGCTTGTCGCTGCTGGAACTGCTGCCGTCGATCGCCACGTCCCCCATCATGCCGGGTTCGTCATCTTTTCCTGGCGCCGGGCGGCGATCCGGTCGGCCGACGGCCAGCGCACGTCCGACGCCCATCCCAGCTGCTCGAACCAGCGGATCAGCCGCGCGCTCGAATCGACCTGCCCGCGCAGCACGCCGTGTCGGGCCGACGTCGGGTCGGCGTGGTGCAGGTTGTGCCAGGACTCCCCGCACGACAGCACCGCCAGCCACCACACGTTGCCGCTGCGGTCCCGGGACTTGAACGGCCGCTTGCCCACCGCGTGGCAGATCGAGTTGATCGACCAGGTCACGTGGTGCAGCAGCGCCACGCGCACCAGGGAGCCCCAGAAGAACGCGGTGAACGCGCCCCACCAGGACATCGTCACCAGACCGCCCACCAGCGGCGGGATCGCCAGCGAGAACATCGTCCAGTACACGAAGTCGCGCGAGATCCGGCGGATCGCCGGGTCCTTGATCAGGTCGGGGGCGTACTTCTGCTGGTCGGTCTGCTCCTCGTCGAAGAGCCACCCGATGTGCGCCCACCACAGGCCCTTCATCAGGGCCGGCAGCGTCTCGCCGAACCGCCACGGCGAATGCGGGTCGCCCTCGTGGTCGGAGTACTTGTGGTGCTTGCGGTGGTCGGCGACCCAGCGCACCAGCGGCCCCTCCACCGCCATCGACCCCATGATCGCCAGGGCGATCCGCAGCGGCCGCTTCGCCTTGAAGGAACCGTGCGTGAAGTACCGGTGGAAGCCGATGGTGATGCCGTGGCAGGCCAGGAAGTACATGAACACCATCAGGCCGACGTCCAGCCAGCTCACCCCCCAGCCCCAGGCCAGCGGGATCGCCGCCAGCAGCGCGACGAAGGGGACGGTGATGAACAGCAGCAGAGCGATCTGCTCGATGGACCGCTTGTTCTCGCCGCCGAGGGTGGCGGAGGGCTCGGACGCGGGATCGCCACCGCGCACGGAGGACGACGCCGCGTCCTCGATCAGATCCGGACTGGTGGTCATGGGGGTTCCCCCGGGGGTGAGGAGTCGGCAGGCGCCGGGCGCGGACCTACGGGTCCGTAACCTACGGCGTCGTAAGTATGGCAAAGGTCCCGGATCCGGCAAGAGGAGCACGCCCGTGACCTTGCCGACCGGCGCGCCGCTCCGCCGCGCCCGTCCATTGGACGGTCACCCTGGCGGGGCACCGGCACGGGCCACCTATCCTGGTGTCGTCGGACAGCGCGGTCCGCACGGGCAGCCCGAGCTGCGCATCAGGACGCGGCACCGCCGCGCGCACCCGGGAGCCCCCCGCCCAGTAGCGCTCGAACACTGCAAGGAGCCGCACCTGTGAGCAGTGCTGACCAGGCCCCCGCCACCTCCGTCTCCGCGACCGCAGCGGACACGGCCAACGCAGAGCTGCGCGCGGACATCCGCCGCCTCGGCGACCTCCTCGGGGAGACCCTCGTACGCCAGGAGGGCCAGGACCTCCTCGACCTCGTCGAACGCGTCCGCGCGCTGACGCGCACCGACGGCGAAGCCGCGGCCACCCTCCTCGGCGACACCGACCTGGAGACCGCCGCCAAGCTGGTGCGCGCCTTCTCCACCTACTTCCACCTCGCCAACGTCACCGAGCAGGTGCACCGCGGCAAGGAGCTGCGCGCCCACCGCGCGGCCGAGGGCGGGCTCCTCGCCCGCACCGCCGACATGCTCAAGGACGCCGACCCCGAGCACCTGCGGCAGACGGTCAAGAACCTCAACGTGCGCCCCGTCTTCACCGCGCACCCCACCGAGGCGGCCCGCCGCAGCGTCCTGAACAAGCTGCGCCGCATCGCCGCGCTCCTTGAGGAGCCCGTCTCCGGCGCCGGCGAGCGCCGCCGCCACGACCTGCGGCTCGCCGAGAACATCGACCTCGTGTGGCAGACCGACGAGCTGCGCGTGGTGCGCCCCGAGCCCGCGGACGAGGCCCGCAACGCCATCTACTACCTCGACGAGCTGCACGCCGGCGCGGTCGGCGACGTCCTGGAGGACCTCGCCGCCGAGCTCCAGCGCGTCGGCGTCGAGATCCCCGCGGGCACCCGCCCGCTCACCTTCGGCACCTGGATCGGTGGCGACCGCGACGGCAACCCCAACGTCACGCCCGACGTCACCCGCGACGTACTGATCCTCCAGCACGAGCACGGCATCACCGACGCCCTCGAACTGATCGATTTCCTGCGCGGGCTGCTGTCCAACTCGATCCGCTACACCGGTGCCACCGAGGAGCTCCTCACCTCCCTCCAGGCCGACCTGGAACGCCTCCCCGAGATCAGCCCCCGCTACAAGCGGCTGAACGCCGAGGAGCCGTACCGCCTGAAGGCGACCTGCATCCGGCAGAAGCTCGTCAACACCCGCGACCGCCTGGCCAAGGGCACCCCGCACGAGGAGGGTCGCGACTACCTCGGCACCGCCGAGCTGCTCACCGACCTCACCCTCGTCCAGACCTCCCTGCGCGAGCACCGCGGCGCGCTGTTCGCCGACGGCCGCATGGACCGCACCATCCGCACGCTGGCCGCCTTCGGTCTCCAGCTGGCGACCATGGACGTACGCGAACACGCGGACGCCCACCACCACGCCCTCGGCCAGCTCTTCGACCGGCTCGGCGAGGAGTCCTGGCGCTACGCCGACATGCCGCGCGACTACCGCCAGAAGCTGCTCGCCAAGGAACTGCGCTCCCGGCGGCCGCTGGCCCCCACCCCGGCCCCGCTCGACGCGGCCGGCCAGAAGACCCTCGGCGTCTTCGGCGCGATCAAGGACGCCTTCGAGAAGTTCGGCCCCGAGGTCATCGAGTCCTACATCATCTCGATGTGCCAGGGCGCCGACGACGTGTTCGCCGCCGCCGTCCTCGCCCGCGAGGCCGGTCTCCTCGACCTCCACGGCGGCTGGGCCAAGATCGGCATCGTCCCGCTCCTGGAGACCACCGACGAGCTGCGCGCCGCCGACGTCATCCTCGACGAGATGCTCGCCGACCCCTCCTACCGACGCCTCGTCTCCCTGCGCGGCGACGTCCAGGAGGTCATGCTCGGCTACTCCGACTCCTCCAAGTTCGGCGGCATCACCACCTCCCAGTGGGAGATCCACCGCGCCCAGCGCCGGCTGCGCGACGTCGCCCACCGCTACGGGGTGCGCCTGCGCCTCTTCCACGGCCGCGGCGGCACCGTCGGCCGCGGTGGCGGCCCCTCGCACGACGCGATCCTCGCCCAGCCCTGGGGCACCCTGGAGGGCGAGATCAAGGTCACCGAGCAGGGCGAGGTCATCTCCGACAAGTACCTCGTCCCCTCGCTGGCCCGCGAGAACCTGGAACTGACCGTCGCGGCCACCCTGCAGGCCTCCGCCCTGCACACCGCGCCCCGCCAGTCCGACGAGGCCCTCGCCCGCTGGGACGCGGCCATGGACATCGTGTCCGACGCCGCGCACGGCGCCTACCGGGCGCTCGTCGAGGACCCGGACCTGCCCTCGTACTTCTTCGCGGCGACCCCCGTCGACCAGCTCGCCGACCTGCACCTGGGCTCCCGGCCCTCGCGCCGTCCCGACTCCGGCGCCGGCCTCGACGGGCTGCGCGCCATCCCGTGGGTGTTCGGCTGGACCCAGTCCCGCCAGATCGTCCCCGGCTGGTACGGCGTCGGCTCCGGCCTCAAGGCCCTGCGCGAGGCCGGCCAGGACGCGGCCCTCGGCGAGATGGGGGAGCGCTGGCACTTCTTCCGCAACTTCCTCTCCAACGTCGAGATGACCCTCGCCAAGACGGACCTGCGCATCGCCCGGCACTACGTCGACACGCTCGTCCCCGAGAACCTCAAGCACGTGTTCGCCCGCATCGAGGCCGAGCACGAGCTGACCGTCCGCGAGGTCCTGCGCATCACCGGCGGCAAGCGGCTCCTGGACTCCAACCCGGTCCTCCAGCAGACGTTCGCCGTCCGCGACGCCTACCTCGACCCGATCTCCTACCTCCAGGTCTCCCTGCTGGCCCGCCAGCGCGCGGCGGCCGCCCGCGGGGAGGAGGCGGACCCGCTGCTGGCCCGCGCCCTGCTGCTCACCGTCAACGGCGTCGCCGCCGGCCTGCGCAACACCGGCTGATCCCGCCCCCGCACGCGGGAAGGCCCCCGCCACCGGATTCCTCCGGTGGCGGGGGCCTTCCCCGTACGCCCTACGAGTTGTACGTCGACTGGGCCCGCTCCAGGCCCTCCTGGATCAGGGATTCCACGGCGTCCGCGGACCGGTCCACGAACCAGTCCAGCTCCTTGCGCTCCGTCGAGGAGAAGTCCTTCAGCACGAAGTCGGCGACCTGCATCCGACCCGGCGGCCGGCCGATGCCGCAACGGACCCGGTGGTAGTCCGGACCCATCGCCTTCGTCATCGACTTCAGGCCGTTGTGCCCGTTGTCGCCGCCGCCCAGCTTCAGGCGCAGCGTCGGGTAGTCGATGTCCAACTCGTCGTGGACGGCGACGATCCGCTCCAGCGGGACCTTGTAGAAGTCGCGCAGGGCCGTCACCGGGCCGCCCGACAGGTTCATGAACGACATCGGCTTGGCCAGCACCACCCGGCGGTTCGCCGGTCCCGGCGGGCCGATGCGGCCCTCGACCACCTGGGCCCGCGCCTTGTGCGCCTTGAACCTGCCGCCGATCCGCTCGGCCAACAGGTCGGCCACCATGAACCCGATGTTGTGGCGGTTGCCCGCGTACTCCGGCCCGGGGTTCCCCAGGCCGACGACCAGCCAGGGCGCCGCGTCGTCCGACATCAAAAACTCCTTACGCCGTAAGCCCGTACACGAGAACGACCGCCGTCCCGCTCCAGTGGAGCCGGACGGCGGTCGGTCAGCAACTGCTGAGGGGGTGGGGCGAGGCTCAGGCCTCGGTGCCCTCGGCCTCGGCGGCCGGCTCCTCGGCCTGCGGGGCCACGACCTGGAGGACGGCGATGTCGCCGTCGACGGCCAGGGTGGTGCCCTTCGGGAGGACCAGGTCCT
Organism: Streptomyces sp. NPDC001568; assembly: GCF_042893755.1. Taxonomy (NCBI): domain Bacteria; kingdom Bacillati; phylum Actinomycetota; class Actinomycetes; order Kitasatosporales; family Streptomycetaceae; genus Streptomyces; species Streptomyces sp. NPDC001568. The sequence continues at coordinate 218,988 of NZ_JBIAVF010000010.1, forward strand.
TGGCGTGGATGGTCGCGCCGGCCTCGAGGCCCGCGATGGAGACGGTGACCTCGGTCGGGATGTGCGTGGCCTCGGCCTCGACGGAGATGGTGTTCTGGAGGGTCTCCAGCATGTTGCCGCCGGCGGCCAGCTCGCCCTCGGTGACGATCGCGACGTCGACGGTGACCTTCTCGCCCTTCTTGACGATCAGGAAGTCGACGTGCGAGATCGAGCGCTTCAGCGGGTGCTTCTGCACGGCCTTCGGGATGACCAGCTCGGTGCCGGCGTCGCCCAGGTCCAGGGAGAGCAGGACGTTCGGGGTGCGCAGCGCCAGCTGAAGGGCGTGGGCGTCGACGTTGACGTGCTTCGGCTCGGTGCCGTGGCCGTAGATGACACCGGGGGTCAGGGCGTCGCGACGGGCCTGGCGGGCGGAGCCCTTGCCGAAGGAGTCACGGATCTTGGCGGAAAGCTTGACCTCGGACATGCTCACTCCTCGTGGGGTGACGGAAATTGGACGACGGTCACCCGGCCGGAACGGCCTGCTACGAAGAGCGCGTCGATAACGGAGCGTCCGGACCCGAAACGGGTACGGCCTCCCTCGCCGAGCAACTCGTGGAGTGTACCCGGGCGGGGGAGGCCGCACCAAAAGGATCTAACCGAGGAACGGTTACTGCTGCTCCTCGAAGAGGCTCGTCACCGAACCGTCCTCGAAGACCTCGCGCACCGCGCGGGCGATCATCGGGGCGATCGACAGCACGGTGATCTTGTCGAGCTCCAGGTCGGACGGGTCCGGCAGGGTGTTCGTGAACACGAACTCGCTGACCTTGGAGTTCTTCAGGCGGTCGGCGGCCGGGCCCGACAGGATGCCGTGCGTGGCCGTCACGATGACGTCCTCGGCGCCGTGCGCGAACAGCGCGTCGGCGGCGGCGCAGATGGTGCCACCGGTGTCGATCATGTCGTCGACCAGGACGCAGACGCGGCCCCGGACCTCACCGACGACCTCGTGGACGGTCACCTGGTTGGCGACGTCCTTGTCGCGGCGCTTGTGCACGATCGCCAGCGGGGCGTCCAGGCGGTCGCACCAGCGGTCGGCGACGCGCACGCGGCCGGCGTCCGGGGAGACGATCGTCAGCTTGGTGCGGTCCACCTTGGCGCCGACGTAGTCCGCGAGGACCGACAGGGCCGAGAGGTGGTCGACCGGGCCGTCGAAGAAGCCCTGGATCTGGTCGGTGTGCAGGTCGACCGTGAGGATGCGGTCCGCACCCGCGGTCTTCAGCAGGTCCGCGACCAGGCGGGCCGAGATCGGCTCGCGGCCCTTGTGCTTCTTGTCCTGACGGGCGTAGCCGTAGGACGGGACGATCACGGTGATGGAGCGTGCCGACGCGCGCTTGAGCGCGTCGATCATGATCAGCTGCTCCATGATCCACTTGTTGATCGGAGCCGTGTGGCTCTGGATCAGGAAGCAGTCCGCGCCACGAGCCGACTCCTGGAAGCGGACGTAGATCTCACCGTTCGCGAAGTCGAAAGCCTTGGTCGGCACGAGGCCGACTCCCAACTGGTGTGCGACCTCCTCGGCCAGCTCGGGGTGGGCGCGGCCGGAGAAGAGCATCAGCTTCTTCTCGCCGGTCGTCTTGATCCCGGTCACAGCACAGTCTCCTCAGACGTCTGAAAGCTGCTCGCTCCCGTGTGCGTCCGTCCCGCACACGGTGAGCCAGCCGAATTGCGTGCACCTATCACGGTACGCCGTCACGGGCGCACCTGTTTCCGGCCAGTTCACCTCACGGGCGGCCGGAGTCCTTGTCCGCGGTCGACTGCGCGGCCGTCGCCGCCGCGCTGCCGGGACGCTTGCGGGCCACCCAACCCTCGATATTCCGCTGCTGGCCGCGGGCCACGGCCAGGGCGCCGGGCGGCACGTCCTTGGTGATCACCGAGCCGGCGGCCGTGTAGGCGCCGTCCCCGATGGTGATGGGAGCCACAAACATGTTGTCGGATCCCGTCTTGCAGTGTGAGCCGATGGTCGTGTGGTGCTTGTGTTCGCCGTCGTAGTTCACGAACACGCTGGCCGCGCCGATGTTCGTGTGGTCGCCGATCGTCGCGTCGCCCACGTACGACAGGTGCGGGACCTTGGTGCCCTCGCCGATCGTCGCGTTCTTCATCTCGACGTACGTACCGGCCTTGGCCTTGGGACCGAGGTTCGTGCCCGGCCGCAGGTACGCGAAGGGCCCGACGGTCGCCGACTCCCCGATCACGGCCGTGTCCGCCACCGTGTTGTCCACGCGTGCCCGCGGCCCCACCCGGGTGTCCTTCAGGCGGGTGTTCGGGCCGACTTCGGCCCCCTCGGCGACGTGCGTGTTGCCGAGCAGCTGGGTGCCCGGGTGGATCAGGGCGTCCTGCCCGAAGGTCACCGTCACGTCCACGAAGGTGCTCGCCGGGTCCACGACCGTCACGCCCGCGAGCATCGCCCGCTCCAGCAGGCGCGCGTTGAGCAGCGCACGGGCCTCGGCCAGCTGGACCCGGTTGTTGATCCCGAGGATCTGCCGGTGGTCCGCGCCGACGGCCGCGCCGACGCGGTGGCCGGCCTCGCGCAGGATGCCGAGGACGTCGGTGAGGTACTCCTCGCCCTGACTGTTGTCCGTACGGACCTTGCCGAGCGCGTCGGACAGGAGGGACCCGTCGAAGGCGAAGACCCCGGAGTTGATCTCGCGGATCGCGCGCTGCGCGTCGGTGGCGTCCTTGTGCTCGACGATCGCCGTCACGGCGCCGGTGGCCCCGTCGCGGACGATGCGCCCGTAACCGGTGGAGTCCGGGACCTCGGCGGTGAGCACGGTGACGGCGTTGCCGTCGGCCTCGTGCGTGGCGACCAGGGCGCCGAGGGTCTTGCCGGTCAGCAGCGGGGTGTCTCCGCAGACCACGACCACGGTTCCGGCGACCGGTCCGCCGAGCTCCTCGAGCGCCATCCGGACGGCGTGCCCGGTGCCGTTCTGCTCGTACTGGACGGCGGTGCGCACGTCGGCGTCGATCGCGGCGAGGTGCTCGGTGACCTGCTCACGGGCGTGGCCCACGACGACCACGAGGTGCGTGGGGTCCAGTTCGCGGGATGCGGCGACCACGTGACCGACGAGCGAGCGCCCGCTGATCTCGTGCAGAACCTTGGGAGTGGCCGACTTCATGCGGGTGCCTTCACCCGCTGCGAGTACGACGACGGCTGCCGGGCGGGTTGCGCTCACGGGTGTGCCCTTCGGCTTCGGGTGGTGGACCCGTGAAGGATAGCCGGGCCCCAACATCCACAAACGAAGCCGGGTCCCGACCGTGGAGGTCGGGACCCGAACGTGCGAAGCTCCCCCGCCAGGACTCGAACCCGGACATAAGGCACCAAAAGCCTCAGTGCTGCCAATTACACCACAGGGGAATAATTCCGATTAAACCGGACAGGAATTCCTGCCGGTTGAATCGACGGCACCTACTATGCCGCACCACCGCCCCTCGACGCGACGGTATGGATCAGCGCCTCGCAGTACGCCCAGTAGTACGCGCACGCCAGTACGCGCGACGCGCCCGCGCTCGCGGAAATCGGCTCGCACGCGGGCGGGAGGCGCTGCGTACGCTGGTCGGCATGACCGGTACGGGGGACGAGCGGGGCGGGGCCGAGCGGGACGGGCCCTGGTGGTGGGAGCGGCGGCGGGGGGCCGTCCTGGACGTGGGGTTGGGGGTGGTGTCCGCCGTCGAGTGCGCCCTGGAAGGGGTGCCGACCGCTCGCGAGGCGGGCGTACCCGTGGTCGTCGGGGTGCTGTTCGGGCTCGTGGTGGGGTCCACGCTGGTGCTCCGCCGGCGCTGGCCCATCGCGGTGGCCCTGGTGGGCATCGCCGTGACCCCGGCGATGATGGGCTTCCTGTTGGGGGTGGTCGGGCTCTACACGCTCGCCGCCTCCGAGGTGCCCCGACGGATCGTGGGGACGCTCGGCCCGATGGCGCTCGCCGGGACGTTCGTCGTGACGTACGTGCGCACCCGGGACGACATCAAGGCCGACGGCACGCTCGTGTTCGTGCTGTCCGCGTTCATGGCGGTGGCGCTGACCCTGCCGCCCGTGCTCCTCGGGCTGTACGTGGGCGCCCGGCGCCGGCTGATGGAGAGCCTCCAGGAGCGCGCGGACTCGCTGGAGCGGGAGCTGTCGCTGTTGGCGGACCGGGCGGAGGAGCGGGCCGAATGGGCCCGTAGGGAGGAACGGACCCGGATCGCGCGCGAGATGCACGACGTCGTGGCGCACCGGGTGTCGCTGATGGTGGTGCACGCGGCGGCGCTCCAGGCCGTCGCGCTGAAGGACCCGGCGAAGGCGGTGCGCAACGCCGCGCTGGTCGGGGACATGGGTCGGCAGGCCCTCACGGAGCTGCGGGAGATGCTCGGGGTGCTGCGGACCGGCGCGGCCAAGCCGGTGGCGCAGGCTCCGCCGGTTTCCCCGCAGGCGGGGGGCTTCGAGGAGGGGCCCTCGCTGGAGGAGCTGGAGGTGCTGGTCGGGCAGTCGCGGGCGGCCGGGATGGTCGTCGAACTGCTGGTGCAGGGGGTGGGGCGGGAGGATCCGTACCCGGCGGAGGTGGAGCAGACCGCGTACCGGGTGGTGCAGGAGGCGTTGACCAACTGCCACAAGCACGCGCCGGGGGCCCGGGTCGTCGTACGGCTGGCGCATCGCGACGGGGAGGTGGCCATGCAGGTGGAGAACGGTCCCTGCGCCGCCGACGTGACCCGGCCCGGGCTGCCCAGCGGGGGCAACGGGCTGGTCGGGATGCGGGAGCGGGTCGTCGGCCTCGGCGGGGTCTTCGTGTCGGGGCCGACGGACGCGGGCGGGTTCCGGGTCTCGGCGGTGCTGCCGCGCGAGCGGGCGGCGTAGGGCGGCGTACGGCGTCGCGGGGCGGTGGCGTGCGGGCGCGGGGTCCGGGGTCCCCGCCCGCACCCGTTTCGGGCGCGGTCGGCGCGGGCGGCGCGGGCGGCGCGGGCTCAGGGCTCCGTGCTGAGGCGGGCCGGTTGCAGACCGGTCAGGAGCAGGGTCAGGGCCTCGTCGAGGCCGCCGCCCAGGTACCAGTCGCCGGTGTGGTCGATGCCGTAGACGCGGCCCTCGCGGTCGATCGCCAGGTGGGCCGCGCCGTCGGAGTCCACGCCGAGCGGGCAGAGCTGGGTGGACAGGGCGCGGCCGAGGTCGGCGAAGGTGCGGGCCAGGTGCAGGCCCGTGAGCGGGTCGAGGCGGATTGGGGTCGGGGCTATCTGGCGGCCCGGTCCGGGTGCGGACACGACGAGCCCGCCGAACTCGGCCCAGGCCTCGACGGCCGCCGGGAAGACGGTGTGGCGGTGTCCGGCCGGGGTGGTGTGGTCGCGCAGCGCGTCCGCCCAGTACTCGGCCTGCTTGATGTCCCAGCGGCCGGGCTCCCAGCCGGCGGTGCGCAGCGCGGAGTCCACGACGCCCGGGAAACGGGTGGCCGAGGAGCGGTCGTAGGAGGCCGAGGAGGCCGAGGTGGCGGTCATGGTGGCTACTCGGGGTGGGTGAGGTCGACGGGGCGTACGCCGAAGTGGTTGAGGAGCGCGTCGCAGGAACGGCAGGGCGGTGCGTAGCTGCCGTGGAGCGGGTCGCCGTCCTCGCGGATGCGACGGGCGGTGATCCGGGAGTGTTTGAGGGAGCGGCGGGCCTCGCCGGCGGTCAGCGGCTTGCGGGACGCGCGCCGGCTGCGGGCGCCCTCCACGGTGGCGAGGTGGCGGGAGAGCAGGATCGCCTCCGGACATCGGCCGGTGAAGCGTTCGCGCTGGCCGCTGGTGAGGGTGTCGAGGAAGTCCTGGACGAGCGGGTGCAGTACGGGTGGCTGGTCGGCCTTGCCCGCGGTGCCGGTGAGCGTCTCGCCGCGTACGGAGAGCGCGGCGGCGACCGTCGGCAGGATCCCGTCGCGGCGGAAGCGCAGGACGGGCGCTCCGGCGCCGTCGGTGCTGCTCCAGCGCAGCCGGGGATCGCCGGTGGCGCCGGCGTCCGTCGGTTCCGCCCGGTCGGTGCGGGTTGCCGTGTTTCCTGGTGTCGCGGTCTGCATGGTCGCGCCTTCCCTCCCGTGGCGGCGGTGGTGGCCGCTGTCGCGCACGCCCCCGTGCTGCGGGGACAGCCTGTCAAATGTCACCTGCCGTGTGGAAGCGGGGTCGAATATTCGTATCAATTCGGATGTTCCCGCCTGGTGCGCGTGCGCACTGGGTAGGGACGGGTGTCGCTCTTGCCCGAACGCATAGGCTGTGGCGAACCAGCCAGATCCAGCAGGGGGCTACCGCCATGACGACAGGTCGGCTCGGGCAGCAGGCCGCGCCACCCAACGCCGCTTACTCGGGGCAGGTCGTGCACTTCCCGGACCCGGTCCGGGCCGCCCGCCATCCCCACGGAGTGCGGATGGACGGGGACGGTCATCCCGATTTCTCGCGTTACGCGCGGGCGGCGGTGGAGATCGCCGAGCCGCCCGAGGGCTTCGGCGTCGACGAGCTGCGCCTGACGGACTGCGTCTCCGCGAACGCGGCGATGCGGGCGGCGGGCCACGAACTGTGGGACACCGTCGGACCCGTGGCGACCCCGCACGGCTGGACCTGGCACCACGTCGCCGGGACCCGCCGGATGGAACTGGTCCCCGTCGAGGTCAAGGCGCTGCTGCGGCACCACGCCGGTCTCGCGACGGCCCCGGTCGACCACGACAAGCGCGGTACGCGCCCCCTCCAGGAAGTGCGCCCGGCGCACCTGGAGCTGCCCAAGACGCTCGTGTCGGTATCCGAGCAGCAGGTGCAGGGCGTCGAGGAGGACCTCGGCTACCGGCTGCCCGAGGCGTACCGGTCCTTCCTGAAGGCGGCGGGCGGTTGCGCCCCCGTGGGCGCGGGCCTGTTCGTGGAGCTGGGCCTGTTGGTCGACCAGCCGTTCTTCACGGTGCGCGAGGAGGCGGCGGTCAACGACCTCGTCTACGTCAACAAGTGCTTGCGCGACCACCTGACGAAGGACTACCTGAGCGTGGCCTTCGTGCAGGGCGGGTTGATCGCGGTGAAGGTGAAGGGCCAGGGGATCGGTTCCGTCTGGTTCTCCCCGTTCGACGACGCGCGCGACCGGGACGGCTGGTCGGTGCAGGAACGGGTGGATCAGCTGCTGCTGCCGTGCGGTGCCGATTTCGATGCCTTCCTGGAGCGCCTGGCGGGGAACCCGCCGGAGCTGGAGACGGTGGCCGGTCTGATGGTGGACGGCGGATTCGCACGTTCGGTTCCGGTGTCCGCGCCGGGCATGGGGGGTTGATCGGGCTGTGGTGACGTTCGCGCAGGCGCAGGAGCGCGCCGAGGAGTGGATCAACGGGGACGTTCCCGCGTACCAGCACCGCGAGGTGCGCGTACGGGAGTTCGGACTCGGGTTCGTCGTGTGGGCCGAGGACCGGCCCACCGGTCCGGTGTCCGGCGGCGGCCGGCAGCGGCTGGTGATCGCGCGGGACAGCGGCGAGGTGACGCTGTGGCCGGGGCTGCCGGTCGGCGAGGTCATCCGGCGCTACGAGGAGGAGTACGGCGCCGGGGCCGCTGCGGCCCCCGCCGAGGCCTCGGTACCTCAGCCGCGGATCGACTCCGAGATGACCTCGTTCATGCTGAGTCCGCCGGAGTGGCTCCAGGAGGCGGCGGACCGGGCGGGGATCCCGAGGGATCCGTCGTCCTCGTCGTCGTCGTCCTCGTCCTCGTCGTCCTCTTCTTCTTCCTCGGCTCCGTTGCCGGCCTCCGCCGTTTCGATGGATCCGGCTCCGGTTGCGATCCCCGCTCCGGAGGCCGCGCCGGCCCCGGGCGTGGTCGGGGAGCCGGTGCCGCTGCGGCGCGGCGGCGAGGTGCCGTACGAGCCGACCGCGAACGACGGGGTGCCGGCTGGGTCCACGCCGTGGGCCGGGACCGATGTGAACTCCGGTTCGGACGAGGCCTCCGTACCCCTGCCCGCGACGGTGTTCGCGCCGCCGCTGTCCGGATCGGACCAGGAGGAAGCGCCCTCGTCCTCCGGTGTGGCTCCGGAGGCGAAGACCACGCTGATGGCCGGTGGCAGCCAGTTGCCGAGGACGGCCGTCGTTCCCGCGCTGGGGCTGCGCCCGGAGGCGGCGGACATCGCCGACGCGCCGACCAGCAAGGCGCAGGTGTCCCGGCCGGGTGGCTCCGCGGGTGGCTCCGCCGGTGGTGCGGGTGCGGCCGGTGGGCCTCCGGAGCCGCCCGGCGCTCCGGGTGCTCCCGGGGGTGGGCAGCAGCCCGTGCCTCCCGGTCCGCCCGGTGTGCCCGGTGGGTCGGTCGGGCGGGGCGTCGACCATGCCGCGACGATGTTGGCGGGTCCGGCGGTGGGTCAGCCGCCGACGCCGCCCGGTCCGCCCGGTGCTCCCGGGGGTGGGCAGCAGCCCGTGCCTCCCGGTCCGCCCGGTGTGCCCGGTGGGTCGGTCGGGCAGGGGATCGACCATGCCGCGACGATGTTGGCGGGACCGGCCGTGGGCCGGACCCCGCAGCCGCCCGGTCCGCCCGGCGCCCCGGGCGGCGGGCAGCAGCCGACGCCTCCCGGTCCGCCCGGGGCTCCCGCCGGCGGCGCCCACCACGCGGCGACGATGCTCGCCGGTCCCGGTGTCCCGCAGCCTCCCGGTCCGCCCGGCGCGCCCGGTGGCGGGCTCGACCACGCGGCGACGATGTTGGCCGGTCCCGGTGTGCCGCAGCCTCCCGGTCCGCCCGGTCCGCCGCCCGGTGTCGCGGGTCGGCCGCCGGCCCCGACCGGTGCGCCCACCGTCGGTCCCGGGTACCAGGCCGTACTGCGCTACCGCGCGCCCGACGGCTCCGAGCAGCAGCTCATCCGTCGCTCGGCGCCCGGCACCCCGCACCCCGAGTGGCAGATCCTGTACGAACTCCGCGCGATGAACGTGCCGCCGCAGCAGGTGCTGGAGCTCCACACGGAGCTGGCCTCCTGCGAACTGCCGGGCGGCTACTGCGCCCGGATGATCCGGGAGACCTGGCCGCAGGTGCGGATCACCAGCGTGGCCCCGTACGGAACGGACCACGCGGGCCGTCAGCAGGGCGTGCAGCACCTGCTCACCCATCAGGGTGAGCTGCACCAGGTCGCGGACGGTCCGGCGCGACCCGCGCCGGTACGGGCGCCGCTGCCGCAGGTCCCGCTCCAGCCGGCCGTCCCGATGGAGGTCATCGGGCAGGAGCTGGCGGGCGCGTTCGGGCCGCAGGGCGTGTTCCGCTTCGACCAGCGGGCGGTGTCCCGGCAGGGCGTGCCGGACATCGTGGCGCAGACGCTGATGTGGGCGGGGCTGCCCGTCGATTTCGGGCCGTTCTTCTGGGCGCAGGCCGCCCCCGGGCAGCCGGTGCCGACGCTGGCCGAGCTGGCGGCGCAGCGGCAGGTGCAGCCGGCGTCGGACGCGGGCTCGTACCTCGTCGTCGGCAGCGACTTCGGCAAGGCGCTCTGCGTGCAGTACGGGACCGCGCACATAGTGGCGGTGCCGGTGGAGGCCGGTCCCGGCGGGGCGCCCGTGCCGCCGCAGTTCGTCAACTCCAGCCTGCCGCAGTTCGCGCGGTCGCTGGCGATGCTCGGTCACATGTGGCGGCTGCGTCAGCATCTGACGCCGGAGCAGGCGGGCCGCTGGACCGTCGATTTCCAGGCGAATCTCGCGGGACTCGACAGTGCGGCGCTGGCCTCGCCGGAGAACTGGTGGTCGGTGCTCCTGGAGCAGATGTGGGACGGACTGCTCTGATCGGATGATCGGATCGGTGGCCGGGCCGGAACCCCTCGAACGGGGTACCGGCCCGGCCATTCCGGCTTCTGCGAGCAAATGACGCATCCTTGACGGGAATCCCCGCGAGAGAGGCGCTTCCAGGATGAGTGCACCCATGTCACCTCACGGACCTCAGGGTTTGGCGACCGTGCGCGGCCGCGGGTACCGGGTCGAAGACGTCGACCGGTACCTCGCGCGGCTCGCGGGCAGCCGTGACGAGGCCTGGGAACGGGTGGCACGGCTGACGGTCCTCGCGAAGCAGATGGAAGCCGAGGCGGAGCGGCTGCGCGAGGCCGTGACCGCGCTGGCCCCCCAGACGTACGACGAGCTCAGCGAACGCGCCCGGCGGATCCTGCTGCTCGCGCAGGAGGAGGCGGACGTCCTGCGCCGGGACGCCCGCACCGACGCCGGCGAGGCGCTGGGCGCGGCGGAGGCGCACGCCGACCGGGTGGCGGAGCTGGCGCGCCACGACGGGGAGGCGGTGCGCGAGCAGACCGAGGTGCGGGCGCGGCAGGGGTTGCTGCGGGCCCAGCGGGAGGCGGACGAGGCGCGGGCGGAGGCGCGGGACGACGCGGCGGCGTGGCGGACGGAGGCCCAGGCCGGGCTGGTGGAGATGCGGCGGCGGTCGGAGGCGTTGCTCGCGGAGCGCGAGCAGGAGCAGGCGGAACGCCGAGACGCGGCGGAGCGGGAGCTGGCCGGGCGCCTGGCCGAGCTGGAGGCGCGGGGCGCGGAGCAGGAGCGGTACGCGCAGGCGCGGTTGGACGAGGCGCGGCGGGGGTTCGCGGAGGCGGAGGAGTCCGCGCGGCACGGGCAGGAGGACGCGGAGGCGCGGGCGGCGGAGTTGCTGGCGGAGGCGCGGGTGCGGGAGGAGCGGGTCGGGCGGGAGACGGAGCGGATCCTGCGGGAGCACGCGGAGGCGCAGGAGGAGATGCGGGCGCACATGAACCACGTCCGCTCCAGCCTGGCGGCGCTCACGGGGCGGGCTCCGGCGGAGGGCTGACGCTGCCCGGGCCTGGCCTGGCCTGGCCTGGCCGGGCCTGGCCTGGCCGGGCGGGGCTGCGGGTGGGGTCGGGGTCGGTGCCGGGGTGGGGTGTCGTCCGGGACGGGCATGATTTATGGCGCCCTGTCCCGGGCTGCGTCGGTGGGGCGGGAGTGGGCGCCAACAAATCACGTTTTAGTCCCTGACGACACCCCACCCCGTCCCCGTCCCCGACCTGTGGGTTCGTGCCCCGTGCTTCGTTCGACCGTTCCGTTGTGGTTCCGGCGGGGTGGGTCAGGGGGTGAGGTTGTTGAGGAAGGTGCTGATCAGGGGGGTTATTTCCTGGAGGTGGGTTTCCAGGGCGAAGTGGCCCGCTCCGTCGAAGAGGTGGAGTTCGGCTTCGGGGACGTCCTGGAGGTAGGCCTTGGCGCCCGCCGGGGTGAAGAAGGGGTCGCCCGTGCCCCAGAGGACCAGCAGCGGCGGGCGCGCGGTGCGCAGCCAGGACTGCCAGGCCGGGTAGTGGGCGAAGTTCGACGCGTAGTCGAAGGCGAGGTCGGCCTGGGCGTCGGCGCGGCCCGGCAGGCCGAGGTAGTGGAGGTCGAGCGTCCAGCCGTCGGGGGAGATCCGGGCGGGGTCGGCGACGCCGGTCTCGTACTGGAAGCGGGTGCCCTCCTCGGTGAAGAGGCCCCGGATCCGGTCCTCGTCGCCGGGGACGTCGCGGCGCAGGCCGGCGAACTCGCGGGCCGCGTCCGAGAGGCCCTCCTCGTACGCGTTGCCGTTCTGGACGATCAGGCCGGTCACCCGGTCCGGGCGGCGGGTGGCGAGCCGCAGGCCGACGGGGGCGCCGAAGTCGAAGACGTAGAGGGCGTAGCGGTCCAGGCCCAGGGCGTCGGTGAAGCCCTCCACGACGTCCGCGAGGCGGTCGAAGGCGTACGTGAAGTCGTCGGGGGTCCGGGTCCGGCCGAAGCCGGGGTAGTCGGGGGCGATCAGGCGGTGCGGCGTGCCGCCGAGGGCGTCCATCAGGCGGGCGAACTGGTGGGAGGAGGTGGGGAAGCCGTGCAGGAGGAGCAGGACCGGGGCGTCGGCGGGGCCGCTCTCGCGGTAGGCGACGCTCACGCCGTTCACGTCCACGGTGCGGTGCTGAACAGACATCTAATGCCTCCGGTTGGTTTGGTGACATTAGTTTTACCCAGGGTTGCTAATGGGTCAAGGGGGTTGAGTATCATTAGGTGCATGACCGTCTTCCCGCTCACGGGTGAGCACCTCGCCCTGGACCTGTTGAACACCCGGCCCACCGTCGGCGACCTGATCGCCGATCCCGCGGGGCTCGCCGCCTGGCTGGAGGAGGAGGCGGGGCGGTTGGGGCCCGTGGGTGTGGTGGGGGAGAGCGAGGTCGCGGCGGTGGCGGCGGTACGGGAGGCGGCAGGCCCGGCGCTGGCGGCCGTCCGGCGCGGGGAGCGGCCGCCGGACGAGGCGCTGCGCGCGCTCAACGCCGCCCTGGCGGCTGCCCCGGCCCACCGGGAGTTGGTGTGGGCGCAGGAGGGCGGGCTCCGGGCGGGCACGCTCCGGGACGCGGATCCGGCCCGGAGGCTGGCGGCCGAGCTCGCCGAGGCCGTGGCGGAGCTGCTGGCCGGGCCCCGGGTGGCCGAGGTGCGGGAGTGCGAGGCGCACGACTGCTCCCTGCTGTTCCTGCCGGCGCACCCGCGGCGGCGCTGGTGCGTGGCGTCGGCCTGCGGCAACCGGGCCCGGGTGGCCCGGCACTACGCCAAGCGCAAGGAGACCCCGTAGCGGTCGCCCGGGCCCGGATCAGTCCCCTTCCTTCAGGACCGGGAACTCGCGGGGTGCGAGCAGCAGGAGGACCAGCAGCGCGGCGAGGGCGGCGGCCGTCGCCCCGAGGAAGATGTGGTCGACGGCGGCGGCGACCGCCGAGCGCAGGTGGGCGGCGGTGGCCGCGGGGAGGGAGTCCGGGGCGGCCAGCGCCTTCGAGACGTCGTCCAGCCGCTGCGGCAGGCCCGGCAGCGGGGAGTCCGCCAGCCGGGCGGCGATCGTCGCGTTGGCCACGGCGCCCAGCAGCGCGGCGCCCACGCTCTGGCCGACGGTGCGGCAGAACAGCACCGAGGCCGTGGTGGTGCCCCGCTCCGCCCAGCCCACGGTGGACTGCACCCCGATCATCAGCGGCAGTTGGAAGAGGCCGAGGGCGAAGCCCAGCAGCAGCATGATCAGCGCGGGCTGCCAGGCCCGTGCGGGGTGGGGGAGCAGGGTGAAGGCGAAGAGGATCACCGCGGCCGCACCGATGCCGAGGACGGCGGTGTCGCGGAAGCCGATGCGCCGGTAGACGTGCTGGCAGAAGGCGGCCGAGATGGGCCAGCTCAGGGTCATCAGGGCCATCACGAATCCGGCGCCGACCGGCCCGAGGCCCAGTACGGTCTGCGCGTACGTCGGCATGAACACCATCGGGGCGACCATCAGCAGGCCCAGCGCGCCCAGGGCCAGGTTCACGGCGGCGATGGTGCGCCGGCGCCACACCCAACCGGGCAGGATCGGCTCCGGGGCCCGGCGTTCCACCCGGACCACCACCGCGGCCAGCACGGCGGCGGCGGCGAACAGGGCCAGCGAGGGCGCGGACAGCCAGGGCCAGGCGACACCGCCCTGCACCAGCGCGAAGAGCAGCACCCCGCCGCAGGCGAAGACGCCGAGTGCGCCCGCCCAGTCGACCGGGCCCCGGCGGCCGCGGGAGCGTACGGGCTCGACGAGGTGCCGGGCGGTGAGCCACAGGGCGAGGCCGGCGAGCGGGACGTTGATGAGGAAGGTCCAGCGCCAGCCCGCGTACGCCGCGAGCAGCCCGCCGAGCGCGGGCCCCAGCAGCGAGGACGAGGCCCAGACCGTGGTCATCCGGGCCTGGATCCGCGGTCGTTCCTTCAGCGGGTACAGGTCGGCGGCCAGGGTCTGCACGGTGCTCTGGAGCGCGCCGCCGCCCAGCCCCTGGACGATCCGGAAGGCGATGAGCGCGGCCATGTTCCAGGCGGACGCGCACAGGACGGAGCCGACGAGGAACAGGGCGGTGCCGAAGAGGAGGACGGGCTTGCGGCCGAAGGTGTCGCTCAGCTTCCCGTACACGGGGAGGGTGACGGTGACGGCGAGCAGGTAGCCGGAGAAGAGCCAGGAGAAGACGGAGAACCCGCCGAGGTCGCCGACGATCTGGGGGACCGCGGTGGAGACGATCGTGGTGTCCAGCGCGACCAGGGCCATGCTCAGCATCAGTGAGATCACGACGCGGGTCGGCGGACGCCCCTCGGGGCGCGCGGTCGCCGGCGGACGCCCGGCAGGCGTCGCGTCGCGGGGGTCCGCCCGATCGGCGGAAACGTTTCCTCCGGGGAGGTCCGTCCCGTCCCGCGCGGGGTCCTCCCCCTGCTTCCCCTCCGCCGCCACCGTGCTGCCTCCCCCTCTGTGCCCCCGGCACCCGGACGCGGAGAACACCTTCTCACCAGGGGTGTGTCCGGCGGTATCCCTCACCCCGGGCGGCCCGGGAGGCCCGGATCCCCTAGGGGTCGCTCCCCCCGACGGGCCAGGGATCGCTCGTTCCGCCGGATGAGGACGAACGTCCCGCGGCGTCCTTAACTGATTCATACGAGCGGGGACCGGCCTTCGTGGCGAGGTGGGGTTAACCCCCCGGTGGATACGGCGATGGGCACCAGCGCGCCGGACACCCCCCGCACCACAGACTTCACGACGGCGACGCACGCACGCACCAGCGCGCACCGGGCGCGCAGCGAACAGGGGAGAACACCGTGACAACCGCGATGACCGAAACCAGGCACGGGAGTACCGGAGGGCACGGCGCCGTCGCGGCCCGGGCGCGCCAGGTCGTCAAGGCCTACGGATCCGGCGAGACCCGCGTCGTCGCCCTCGACACGGTCGACGTGGACATCCACGCGGGGCAGTTCACCGCGATCATGGGCCCCTCCGGCTCCGGCAAGTCCACGCTCATGCACTGCCTCGCCGGCCTCGACACCGTGACCAGCGGGCAGATCTTCCTCGACGAGACCGAGATCACCGGCCTCAAGGACAAGAAGCTCACCCAGCTGCGCCGCGACCGGATCGGTTTCATCTTCCAGGCCTTCAACCTGCTGCCCACGCTCAACGCCCTGGAGAACATCACGCTCCCCATGGACATCGCGGGGCGCAAGCCGGACCCGCAGTGGCTGGACCGGGTCGTGGACACCGTCGGTCTCGCGGGCCGCCTCAAGCACCGCCCGACCGAACTCTCCGGCGGCCAGCAGCAGCGCGTGGCCGTGGCCCGCGCCCTCGCGGCCCGTCCGTCGATCATCTTCGGCGACGAGCCGACCGGAAACCTCGACTCCCGCGCCGGCGCCGAAGTCCTCGGCTTCCTGCGCCAGTCGGTGGACGAGCTCGGCCAGACCATCGTGATGGTCACGCACGACCCGGTCGCCGCCTCCTACGCGGACCGCGTCATCTTCCTCGCCGACGGCCGGATCGTCGACGAGATGTTCGGGCCCACCGCGGACCAGGTCCTGGACCGCATGAAGGACTTCGACGCACGCGGGCGGACCTCGTGACCGTCATGAAGACCGCGCGGCGCAACTTCGTCGCGCACAAGGGCCGGATGGCGCTGTCCGCCATCGCCGTACTGCTCTCCGTCGCCTTCGTGTGCGGCACGCTGGTGTTCACCGACACGATGAACACCACTTTCGACAAGCTCTTCGCCGTCACCAACTCCAACGTCACGGTCTCCCCCAAGGAGGCCGTCGCCGGGGAGGAGGCCCCGGCCACCGGCAAGCCCCGGATGCTGGACGCCTCGGTCGTCGACAAGGCCGCGAAGGCCGAGGGCGTCAAGGGCGCTCAGGGCGGCGTCCTGTCCATGGCCGTCACCGTGGTCAACGCAAAGAACGAGAACATGGGCTCGACCACCGGCGCCCCGACCATCGCGGGCAACTGGAACGACAACGAGCTCAAGTCCATGAAGATCACCTCCGGTCACGCCCCGCGCGGCCCGACCGAGATGATGATCGACAGCGACACCGCCAAGAAGCACCACCTCGCGCTCGGCGACGAACTGCGCACCATCGCCGTCACCGGCGACACCCGCGCGCGGATCAGCGGCATCGCCGCCTTCACCGTGACCAACCCGGGCGCCACGATCGTCTACTTCGACACCGCCACCGCCCAGCAGCAACTGCTCGGCGCCCCGGGCGCGTTCACGCACGTCAACATCACCGCCAAGGACGGCGTGAGCGACGCGCAGCTCAAGGCGAACGTCGCCAAGGTCCTCGGCGCGGACGCCTACACGCTCCAGACCGCCAAGGAAGCCGCGGACGCCAACCGCAAGGACGTCGGTTCCTTCCTCGACGTCATGAAGTACGTGATGCTCGGCTTCGCCGGGATCGCCTTCCTCGTCGGCATCTTCCTGATCTTCAACACCTTCTCCATGCTGGTCGCCCAGCGCACCCGCGAGATCGGCCTGATGCGGGCCATCGGCGCCGACCGCGGGCAGATCAACCGGTCCGTCCTCGTCGAGGCCTTCCTGCTCGGCATCGTCGGCTCCCTGCTCGGTGTCGCCGCGGGCATCGGCCTGGCCGTCGGTCTCATGAAGCTCATGGGCCAGATGGGCATGGAACTGTCCACCGACGACCTGACCGTCGCCTGGACCACCCCGGTCCTCGGCATCCTGCTCGGCGTCGTCGTCACCGTCGTCGCCGCCTACGTACCCGGCCGGCGGGCCGGCAAGGTCTCCCCGATGGCCGCCCTGCGCGACGCCGGGACCCCCGGTGACCGCAAGGCCGGCGTCGTCCGGGCCGTCCTCGGCCTCGTCCTGACCGGCATCGGCGGCGCGGGACTGTTCCTCGCCACGGCCGCCGAGAAGGCCTCGGCCGGCTCGCTGTGGCTCGGCCTCGGCGTGGTGTTCACGCTCATCGGCTTCATCGTGATCGGCCCGCTGCTCGCGGCGGGCGTGGTGCGGGTGCTGTCCGGAGCGGTCCTGCGACCCTTCGGCTCCGTCGGTCGGCTCGCCGAACGCAACGCCCTGCGCAACCCGCGCCGCACCGGCGCCACCGCCGCCGCCCTGATGATCGGGCTGGCGCTCGTCGCCTGCCTCTCCGTCGTCGGCTCCTCGATGGTGGCCTCGGCCACCGACGAACTCGACAAGTCGGTCGGCGCGGACTACATCGTCAGCTCCGAGACCGGACAGCCGGTCATGCCGCAGGCCGAGCAGGCCATGCGGGCCAACCCCCGCCTGGACCACGTCACCGCCTACCGGGAACTCCCGGCGAAGATCACCGCCCCGGACGGGACCACCGAGGAGGTGGGCCTCGGCGCCACCGACCCCACCTACGCCGAGGACATCCGGCGCAAGATGGTGGCCGGCGAGCACGCGGCGGCCTACGGCAAGGACGCGATCGGCATCGGCTCGATCTACGCCGACGCGCACCGCGTCAAGCTCGGTGACGAGCTGACGGTCGCCTTCGATGGCGGCCGGACGGTCAAGCTCAAGGTCGCGGCCATCACCAGCGACGAGGGCAACCTCGACAAGGGCATGAAGTACATCAGCACCGCGCTGGCCGAGGCCTCCGTCCCGGCCGACCGGATGCCGCGCCCGTTCATGCTGCTGGCCACCGCCAAGGACGGCCAGGCCACCACCGCGTACGCCGAGGTCAAGAAGGCCCTCGCGGAGTACCCGCAGTACACCGTGCGCAACCAGGCCGACTACAAGCAGGCGCTGAAGGACCAGGTCGGCCAGCTGCTGAACATGGTCTACGGCCTCCTCGGACTCGCCATCGTCGTCGCGATCCTCGGCGTGGTGAACACGCTGGCCCTCTCGGTCGTCGAGCGGACCCGCGAGATCGGCCTGATGCGCGCCATCGGCCTCTCCCGCCGCCAGCTGCGCCGCATGATCCGCCTGGAGTCGGTGGTCATCGCCCTCTTCGGCGCCCTGCTGGGCCTCGGACTGGGCATGGGCTGGGGCGCCGCCGCGCAGCAGCTGCTGGCGCTGGAGGGCCTGAAGGTCCTGGAGATCCCGTGGCCGACCATCCTCGGGGTGTTCGCCGCCTCGGCCCTGGTGGGCCTGTTCGCCGCACTGGTACCGGCCTTCCGGGCGGGGCGGATGAACGTACTGAACGCGATCGCCGGCGAGTAGCTCGCCGGGCGGTCGTACGGGGGAACGCCGCCCCGGGCAGCCCGCGAGGGCGGCCCGGGGCGGCGTCGTGCGCGGGCGGCGTCGTGCGCGGGCGGCGTCGTGCGTGGGCGGCGCGGTGCGTGGCGGCGCCGGCGGCGCGGGGCGCGCCGGGGGTGCGGGCCGCTCAGATCCGGCGCAGGACGACGATCCCCCGGGCGGTGCCGACCAGGGTGAAGCGGGCGTCCGGGTGCAGCTGCCGGGCGTAGCCGAGCGGGTCCTCGCCGGCCCAGCCGGAGTCGTTGTCGTAGGCGAGGTAGTCCGGCAGGACGCCCCGGGTGTCGCCGATCCAGAACACCCGGCAGCGCGAGGTCAGCCGGGTGATCGGCCCGATGTCGCTCTCCACGCTCGCGCCGTCCGGGATCCGGGCCAGGAGCCGCTCGACCGCCCCGACCCGCGCGGGCCGCTCGTACGTGGTCGCCTCCCCGAGCCGGGACAGGGGCAGGGTGGTCGCGCTCAGCGCGAGCCCGGCCGCGAGCAGGCCGGCGGGCAGCTGGAGGGAGTACGCGCGCAGCCACGGCCGGGGGGAGCGCCGGGCGGCGTCGAGGGCGTCGACCAGGGCGAGGGCGACGACCGGCATCAGGACCGCGCTGTAGTGCCAGTCGGTGGACCAGTAGTGCTCGTCCCCGGACAGGAACCGCCAGCCCAGCGTCGGCGCGGCGACCAGCAGCAACGGGGACCGCAGCGCGAGCAGCCCGGTCGTGGGCACCAGGACCCAGGCGAGCGTGGACAGCTTGGTCGCGAGCCCGTCGAGGGGGCCGGGGCCGTCCCCGTCGAGCTTGTCCCAGTAGGCGTAGCCGTCGGCGGCGAACGCCGGGATCACGACGGTGAACACCAAGGCGGCGCTCACCACCCCGACGACGGCCACGGCGAGGGCGCCCCGTGCGGCCCACCGGTCGTTTCGCCGGGCCCGCCAGGCGACCACCAGGGCCAGTGCCGCGAGGGTGACCCCGAGGTCCTCCTTGACCAGCAGCAGCGGCAGCCCCCAGCCCAGCGCGCACCACCAGCGGCGGGCGAGCAGCGCCTCCAGGGCGAAGGCCAGCAGCGGCACCGCGAAGCAGATCTCGTGGAAGTCGAACTCGACGGCCCGCTGGATCCCCCAGGACAGCCCGTACGCGGCCCCCAGCGCGAGCCCCCGGGCCGGCCCGAGGAACCGGGCAGCGGCCCGGGTGACGGGCACCGCGGACAGCGCGAACAGCGCCGCCTGCACGACGAGGAGGGTGACCGGGGTCGGGAACACCCGGTAGAAGGGGGCGATCAGGGCGATGACGGGGCTGAAGTGATCGCCGAGCACGAGGGCGCCCGGCCCCTTCAGGTCGACCACCGGCGGCTGGAGCCAGGCGTAGGCCCGTACGGCCTGCTCGAAGATGCCCAGGTCCCAGGACAGGGTCTCCATGCGCCGGTGGCGCGACACGGAGAGCACCGCGTACGCGAGGAACAGCGCGGCGGCCAGGAGCCAGGCGTTCCGGCTCGTCCGGAACGCGGTTTCCGGCCCCCGCGGGCTCCGGCGCGGCGCCGGGACGAGCGGGGCGGGGGGCGGGGCCGGGGACGTCGGGAGCGCCCCGGCAGCCTTCGGACTCCCGGATATGAACATGTGTTCAGGTTGTCATTCCGGCCGGCCGGTCCGGGCCGCGGCCCCCTGTTCCGGCCGTGTCCGGAAACATTCGGGCGGCGCCGGACGGGCGGGCCGGGCCCCGGTGGGGGACGGTGGTGGAGGGGCGGGCGGGCGTAGGGTGGGAACCCCCGGCCCGTTCACGTGTCGGGTCCTTCGCGTTGCCCCGACCTCGCCCCGCCCCCGCTCGGACTCCGCCCCGCCCCTGCCCGACCCCGCCCCGCACCTGCTCCGCCGCTCGCCCCGCCCCCTGCCCACGGACGCACTCGTCACCGGACGGAAAGCCCCCTTCATGAGCCTGCACGGACTGCTCGACGCCGTCACCCGGGATCCCGCCCTGACCGAGGCGGTCACCGCGGCCGGGGACGGCAACCGGATGCACGTGGACCTCGTCGGCCCGCCGGCCGCGCGGCCCTTCGCGATCGCCGCGCTCGCCGCGCGCACCGGCCGGACGGTGCTCGCCGTCACGGCCACCGGCCGCGAGGCGGAGGACCTGGCCGCCGCGCTGCGCTCGCTGCTGCCGGCCGACGGGGTGGTGGACTACCCGTCCTGGGAGACGCTGCCCCACGAACGGCTGAGTCCGCGCAGCGACACCGTCGGCCGTCGCATCGCCGTCCTGCGCCGGCTCGCCCACCCGAGCCCGGACGACCCCGCCGCCGGCCCCGTCTCGGTGGTCGTCGCGCCGATCCGCTCCGTGCTCCAGCCGCAGGTCAAGGGCCTGGGCGACCTGGTGCCCGTCAGCCTGCGGCAGGGCGAGAACGTCGACCTCGGCGAGATCACCGCCGCCCTCGCGGCGGCCGCGTACGCGCGGGTCGAGCTGGTCGAGAAGCGCGGCGAGTTCGCCGTGCGCGGCGGCATCCTGGACGTGTTCCCGCCCACCGAGGAGCACCCGCTGCGCGTGGAGTTCTGGGGCGACGACGTCGAGGAGATCCGCTACTTCAAGGTCGCCGACCAGCGGTCCCTGGAGATCGCCGAGCACGGGCTGTGGGCCCCGCCCTGCCGTGAGCTGCTGCTCACCGACGAGGTGCGCGGGCGGGCCGCGGCGCTGGCCGAGCTCCATCCCGAGCTGGGCGAGCTGCTCAACAAGATCGCCGAGGGGATCGCCGTCGAGGGCATGGAGTCCCTCGCCCCGGTCCTCGTCGACGACATGGAACTGCTGATCGACGTCCTGCCCGCCGGGGCGATGGCCGTGGTCTGCGACCCCGAGCGGGTCCGGACCCGGGCCTCCGACCTGGTGGCGACCTCGCAGGAGTTCCTGATGGCCTCCTGGGCGGCCACCGCCGGCGGCGGCGAGGCCCCCATCGACGTCGGCGCGGCCTCCCTGCGGGGCATCGCGGACGTCCGCGAGCACGCCCGCGAGCTCGGCATGATGTGGTGGTCGGTTTCGCCGTTCGCCGCCGACGAGGACACCGTCGGCGGGGACACCCTCAAGCTCGGCATGCACGCCCCCGAGGCCTACCGCGGCGACACCGCCCGCGCGCTCGCCGACACCAAGGGCTGGCTCGCCGACGGCTGGCGCACCGTCTTCCTCACCGAGGGCCACGGCCCGGCCGCCCGTACCGTCGAGGTCCTCGGCGGCGAGGGCATCGCCGCCCGGCTGGAGCCCGGCCTCGCGAAGCTCGAACCGTCCCTGGTGCACGTGGCCTGCGGCTCCCTCGACAACGGCTTCGTCGACCCGGCCCTGAAGCTGGCCGTCCTCACCGAGACCGACCTCACCGGCCAGCGGACCGCCACCAAGGACCTCGGCCGGATGCCGACCCGGCGCCGCAAGTCCGTCGACCCCCTCACCCTGGAGGTCGGCGACTACATCGTCCACGAGGCGCACGGCGTCGGCCGGTACGTCGAGATGGTGCAGCGCACCGTGCAGGGCGCCACCCGCGAGTACCTCCTCGTCGAGTACGCCCCCGCCAAGCGCGGCCAGCCCGGTGACCGCCTCTACATCCCCACCGACCAGCTGGAGCAGGTCACCAAGTACGTCGGCGGCGAGGCCCCCACCCTGCACCGGCTCGGCGGCGCGGACTGGACCAAGACCAAGGCGCGCGCGAAGAAGGCCGTCAAGGAGATCGCCGCCGACCTCATCAAGCTGTACAGCGCCCGCATGGCGGCCCCCGGCCACACCTTCGGCCCGGACACCCCCTGGCAGCGCGAACTGGAGGACGCCTTCCCGTACGCGGAGACGCCCGATCAGCTCACCACCATCGCCGAGGTCAAGGAGGACATGGAGAAGTCGGTCCCGATGGACCGGCTGATCTGTGGCGACGTCGGCTACGGAAAGACCGAGATCGCGGTCCGGGCCGCCTTCAAGGCCGTCCAGGACGGCAAGCAGGTCGCCGTGCTCGTCCCGACGACCCTGCTCGTGCAGCAGCACTTCGGCACCTTCTCCGAGCGGTACGCGCAGTTCCCCGTCATCGTGAAGGCGCTGTCCCGCTTCCAGGGCGAGACCGAGTCGAAGGCCACCCTGGAGGGACTCAAGGAGGGCTCGGTCGACATCGTCATCGGTACCCACCGACTGTTCTCGCAGGAGACGAAGTTCAAGGACCTGGGCCTGGTCATCGTCGACGAGGAACAGCGCTTCGGCGTCGAGCACAAGGAGCAGCTGAAGAAGCTCCGCGCCAACGTCGACGTGCTGACGATGTCCGCCACCCCGATCCCGCGCACCCTGGAGATGGCGGTGACCGGCATCCGCGAGATGTCGACGATCACCACCCCGCCGGAGGAGCGGCACCCGGTGCTGACCTTCGTCGGCCCGTACGAGGAGAAGCAGATCGGCGCGGCGATCCGTCGCGAGCTGCTCCGCGAGGGCCAGTGCTTCTACATCCACAACCGGGTCGAGTCCATCGACCGGGCGGCCGCGAAGCTGCGGGAGATCGTGCCCGAGGCGCGGATCGCGACCGCGCACGGCCAGATGTCCGAACAGGCCCTGGAGCAGGTCGTGGTGGACTTCTGGGAGAAGAAGTTCGACGTCCTGGTGTCGACGACGATCGTCGAGTCCGGCATCGACATCTCCAACGCCAACACCCTCATCGTGGAGCGCGGCGACAACTTCGGCCTCTCCCAGCTGCACCAGCTGCGCGGCCGGGTCGGCCGAGGCCGCGAGCGCGGGTACGCCTACTTCCTGTACCCGCCGGAGAAGCCGCTGACGGAGACCGCGCACGAGCGGCTCGCGACGATCGCCCAGCACACCGAGATGGGCGCCGGCATGTACGTCGCCATGAAGGACCTGGAGATCCGCGGCGCGGGCAACCTGCTGGGCGGGGAGCAGTCCGGGCACATCGCGGGCGTCGGCTTCGACCTGTACATCCGGATGGTCGGCGAGGCGGTCGCGGACTACCGGGCCGCCGTGGAGGGCGGGGCGGAGGAGGAGCCGCCGCTGGAGGTGAAGGTCGAGCTGCCGGTCGACGCGCACGTCCCGCACGACTACGCCCCCGGCGAGCGGCTGCGCCTCCAGGCCTACCGGTCCATCGCCGCGGCCAACTCGGAGGCGGACATCAAGGCCGTGCGGGAGGAACTCACGGACCGCTACGGCAAGTTGCCGGAGCCCGTGGAGAACCTGCTGCTGGTGGCGGGACTGCGGATGCTGGCCCGGGCCTGCGGGGTCGGCGACATCACCCTCCAGGGCCCCAACATCCGCTTCGGTCCGGTGGAGTTGCGCGAATCGCAGGAGCTGCGCCTGAAGCGGCTCTACCCCGGGACGGTCCTCAAGCCCGCCACCTCGCAGGTGCTGGTGCCGAGGCCGAAGACCGCGCGGGTCGGCGGGAAGCCGCTGGTCGGGCGGGAACTGCTGGGTTGGACCGGGGAGTTCCTCACCACGATCCTCGGCTCGTAGCCGCGTTCGTACGCGCGGGACCGGGTCCGTACGCGGGGGACCGGGTCCGCGCACGAGCGGAGGGCGCCGGCCGTGGCCGGCGCCCTCCGCGTTCCGTGTGCGGGCGTTACTTGGTGGGGTCGTCGTCGATGCCGAGGCGTTGCTCGGCCTGTTGCTGGGCCTTGTCGATCCGATCGGCGTACTTGTTGCCGGTCTTCTCGTTGGCCTCCTGCTCCAGGTTGTCCGAGATGTCCCTGCCCTTGGTTTTCGCCTGGTCCCTGAACTTGTCGAAAATCCCCATGCGTACGCTCCCTTTGCTGCCCCTTTTGCGACGTTACGCCGATTGCGGCGGGTCCGCGCGCCGGGACGGGGAGGACGGTCAGGCGGGCCGGGCGGGCGCGCTCGGGGAGCCGCTGGGCTTCCTGGAGAGGCCGGGGAGCTCCAGGTACTCGGTCCTGGCGAAGTCGGGCCCGCCGACGAGCCGCCTGACGAGGTACGGGGCGCCGTCCATCAGTACGTGGTCCGTGATCTCGGCGCCGCCCGGGGCGGTCGACTTGAACACCGCGACCCGCCACTGGTCGTAGGAGGTGTCGGCCTCGCGCCGGACGTTCTTCCGGTCGGCGAAGGTCTTGGCCGGTTGGGACTGTACGCAGAGGGGGAGCAGGTGCGCGACCGAGGGGGAGGAGGCCTCGAAGGAGATCCACCCCTCGGGGTCGGCCTCGGGCCGGGCCCCGCCCTCGGGGAGGTCCTTGAGGAAACCCTCGTCCGCGCGGAGGGAGAGGGTGCCGTCCTCGAAGTAGAGGTCGGCGGCGCCGGCCTTCATGACGGTGACCTTTCCGTGGCACACCCGCTCGCCCTCCGCGCTCAGGAGGGCGGTGATCTGGCGGCCGTTCGCCGTCTGCGTGATGACCAGGTCCTTGTTGGCGACCCGTTCCGTCTCCTCGTACGCGGTGCGCAGCACGGCGGCGGGGTCCTTGCCCGCGAACGGGTCGGGCTTCGCGGGCGCCGAGGCGCTGGAGGGCGGTGACGGCTTGCCCGTCGCGGCGTCGGAGGACGGTCCGCACGCGGTGAGGGTCAGCAGGGCCGCACAGGCGAACGCGGCGGTGACGGAAGTGGTGGCGGGCATGGTGGTGCGCAAGTCGGGTTCCCCCCTGGGAGCGTGCGAAGTCCCCAGAGGTTAGCCGGGGCGGCCCGGCCGGGAGGGGCGGGTTTCAGGACTTCTTCCGGGTCGCGCGGCCCGTGGTCCTGGCCCACACCTGGTCCCACACCTGGGCCGACGGCTCGGCCGAACCGCGGGCCACCACCTCGGCGAGGGCCTGTACGACGGCCTGTCGGACGGATCCGTCCCGCCGGCAGCGACCCCTGTGCGGCGACCCTGCAACGGTTGGGTCCATCCCCTCACGGACGGCCGGAAAGGCTGTATACGCTCATACCCGCAACCGTCCGCACGGCCCGTCAGGAGCACCGATGCACGCCCCCGGCATCCCGCCGCAGCAAGGCCCCCACGGCCACCGTCCCACTTCCTCCACCGTGGTGACGCTGCGCGTGCTGTTCGCGGTGCTCCCCGTGATCAGCTGCGGCTTCCTCGCCTGGGGCGCGATGCTGCGCCTGGCCCTGGTGACCCGCAAGTCGCGCGACTGGGTCCTGCTCGTCGTCAGCGGCCTGCTCGCCGTCGTCTGGATGACCTTCATCCAGCTCGACCCGACCGCCGAGACCAACGGCTGGCAGGGCAACCTCGGCGCCGGCGGCTCGATCCTCACCGGCTTCGCGACCTGCGTCTACTTCCTCATCGCCGACATCAAGCACCACGAGGCCCTCGCCTCCGCGCAGCCGGCCGCCGGCTGGTACCCGCAGCCCACCGCGCAGCCCACGTACATGCCGCCGCCGCAGCAGACCAACCCCGCCTACGGCTACCCGCCCGCGCACACTCCCGTGCCCGGCCCCGCGCCCCACGTCCCGCAGAACCCGCCGCACGCCACGCCGCCGCCGCGCATCGGACAGGTCCGCGCCGAACTCGACGAGCTCAGCGAACTCCTGCGCCGGCCGCAGCAGCCGCAGCAGCCGCCGCGGCCCGGGGGCCCGTACCAGGACCCGAACGACACGGCCCGCCAGGACCGTGACAAGTGACCGAGCGGGAACGCCTCATCGGTGAGCGCTACCAGCTCGCCACCATCCTCGGACAGGGCGGCATGGGCCAGGTCTGGACGGCCTACGACCGCCGCCTGGACCGCCGCGTCGCCGTCAAACTGCTGCGCCCCGACAAGGTGGCCGGCCCCGGCACCGTCGCCGAGGAACTGCGCCGCCGCTTCGTGCGCGAATGCCGCGTCACCGCGCAGGTCGACCACCCCGGGCTGGTCACCGTCCACGACGCGGGCAGTGACGGCGACGAGCTGTACCTCGTCATGGGCTACGTCGAGGGCTCCGACCTCGCCGACCACCTCGCCGCACACGACCCCTACCCCTGGCCGTGGGCCGTCTCCGTGGTGGCGCAGCTGTGCGCCGTCCTGTCGGCCGTGCACGCGGTGCCGATCGTCCACCGCGACCTGAAGCCGCGCAACGTGATGATCCGCCCCGACGGCACCGTCCTGGTCCTCGACCTCGGCGTCGCCTCCGTCATGGACACCGACACCACCCGCCTCACCAGCACCGGATCACCCATCGGCAGCCCCGCCTACATGGCGCCCGAGCAGGCCATGGGCGGCGCCGTCGGCCCGTACACCGACCTGTACGCCCTCGGCGTGCTGCTGTACGAACTCCTCAGCGGCAACGTCCCGTTCGCCGGCTCCACCGCCCTCGGCGTCCTCCACCGGCACCTGTACGAGCCGCCGCTGCCCGTGCGCGGCGCCCGCCCGGAGATCCCGCGCGAGCTGGAGGAGCTGCTGATGCGCCTCCTCGCCAAGGACCCCCAGGACCGGCCCGGTTCCGCACAGGAGGTCTACGAGGCCCTCGCCCCGCTGCTGCCCACCCGCGGCAGCCGACTGCCGGCCGGCCCGCTCGACCCGACCCGCCCGTTCCTGCGCCCGCAGGCCCCCTGGCCCGACCGCGCGGCCGTCGTCCCGCCCCGGCCGGCCGACCCGCCGGCGCCGCCCCGGCCCGACATCCCCGGCGCGGTCGACGAGGCCCGCAAGCTCCTCGACCAGGGCCGCCTCACCCAGGCCGTGGACATCCTCGGCGGCATCCTGCCGGCCGCCGCCGCCGAACACGGGGAACACTCACCAGTGGTCCGCTCCCTGCGCAAGCAGTACGCGGCCACCCTGATGGACGACGGCCAGTACCGCCGCGCCCTGCCCGAACTGCGCCGCCTCGCCGACGAGTTCCCCGCCGGCGACGCCCAGGCGCTGCGCTTCCGCTACGACGCGGCCCAGTGCCTGGAGCAACTCGGCGAACCGGCGGCGGCCCTCGCGGAGTACCGCTCGCTGCTCCCGCTCTTCGAGAACCACTACGCCAACCCGGACCCGGGCCTGCCCCTGGAGGTCCGGCGCCGGATAGCGCACCTGCTGCTCTCCCTCGGTGACCGGCAGGGCGCCCACGACACCCTGGTCCGCCTCCTGTTCGACGCGGACCGCGTCCACGGCCCGGGTCATCCCCTCCCGGTGGAGGTCCGCCGCACCCTCCAGTGGCTGGGCCAGGTCCGCTGACGGGGCGGCCCGGCCGCCGCGCCCCGCTGCCGGCGCCGGTACGCCGAGCCCAGTAGGGCGGTCGCCGCCAGCGCGGCCACCGCCACCCCGGGCAGCAGCCCCGGCGGTCGGAAGCCGCAGTCGAGGGTGGTGGTGCGGCCGTCCAGCGGGACGGCGACCAGACCCAGCCGCTCCCCGGCCGGGCGGCCGTTGCAGGTCCAGCCCGCGACGGCCGGCACCGACAGGACCGCCGTGCCCGTACTGCCCGGCGGCAGGGTCGCGCGCACGCCCGAGGAGGACACCCGTACGGAGCCGGCGGCCGAGGCGCGCAGCGCGCCCACCGCCGCGTCCAGTCGGGGCCGGTCCAGGCAGGACAGGGTCCAGGCCGCCGGTTCGGGCCGGTCGAAGACCAGCTTCGAGGCGGGGCCGTGCGAGACGCCCATCGGCTGGAGCGCGGCCCGGTTGCGGGGCGCCCAACCGTTCAGTCGGAACGCGGGGCCGTCCGCGAGGCGGGCCGTGGCGTTGTACTCCGGCGCCCACAGGAAGGCCTCCGTGCCCGCCCGGCAGACCCCGGGGGCGACCGGGTCCTCGTACACCCGCGACCCCAGCAGCAGTTCCTGGTTGGCGAAGGGGGAGTCCCCGTAGGCGGGCGGCGGGCCCGCGGGACGGACCGTCACCAGCGGCGGGACCTCGGCGCGGGCCACGCTCCCGTCGGGCCTCAGTCGGGCGCCCACCGCGAACACCGCGTCCGTGACCGGGCTGTCGAGGCTCTGGACGTTGCGGCCCCGCGAGGTCCAGCCCGCGCCCAGCGCCGCCATCGAGCGGGTGAACACGTCCGGGGTGTGGCTGCTGTAGTACGAACCGCCCTCGCCGCCGAGCAGCATCGGGTCGTTGCCCGACAGCGCGGGCCGCCCCGGGTCCGTCCGGTACGCGGGCCAGCCGTCGGCCTCCGCCAGTGCCGCGGCCCGGGCCGTGTGCCCGGCGCCCCAGGACGGGTAGTCGTCCAGCCCGCCCAGCTTCCCCTTGTGCCCGTAGGCCGTCGTCGCCGCGGCCTGCGCCCCCAGCACCGCGACCAGCAGGGCCGCCGCCGCCGGCACCGCCCGGCGCCTCCCGAGCGCCCACCACGCCCAGGCGGACGCCGCCAGACCGGCGCCGAACAGCGCGACGCCCCACGTCGTCGTCAGCCCGCTGCCGGCCGCCGCCACCGCGACGACCGTCACCAGGACGCCCGCGCCCGCCGCCAGCGCCCGTACCCCGGGCAGCCCGGCGGACAGCCCCGACCAGGCGGCGATCACCACGATCCCGGCGAGCACGAAGGTCTGCCGGTACGGGCTGCCGTTCGGCGTCGCGAAGACGTGCCAGGCCAGATGGGTCGGCGCCCACTGGAGGGACAGCAGCACGGCGGCCACCAGGCCCGCCCACCACCACCGGGTCCGGGCCGGCAGGGCCCGGTGGAACGGCAGCGCCGCCACGAGCAGCAGGGTCCCGGTGCCCACGAACAGGGCCGGGGAGGAGAACGAGTACGTCGCCGGCAGGAGCCGGGCGAACAGGTCCGGCCACGGCACGGGCCGGAACTCCTTGAACCAGCCCGGATAGGCCTGCTTCGAGCTCAGGAACAGCGGCGCCAGCAGCGGCGCCGCGAGGGCGATCCCCAGCAGCGTCGTCACCGCCCCCCGCACGCACACCCGGATCCGCTCGCGGACGTCGTCCCGGGTCAGCACCACCCGGACCAGCAGGACCAGCGCCGCGCCGAGGGTGGCCATGTACGCGGTGTAGAAGTTCGCCGTCCAGCACAGCGCCACCACCAGCGCCCCCGCCACCGGGCGGCGCGAGCGCAGTGCCCATTCCCCCGTCAGGCACAGCAGGGGGAAGGCGATCAGCCCGTCCAGCCACATCGGGTTGTAGGAGGCTTCGACCACCGACCAGCCGCACAGCGCGTACGAGCCGCCCAGCAGGCCCGCCGCCCACCACGGACCCCGCCGCTGGGTCCGCAGCAGCCAGGCCATCGCCGCGGCCGCGGCGGCCGTCTTGAGCACGGTGACCACGTACACCGCGAGGTCGATGTCGGCGCGCGGGAAGAACGCCACCAGGAGGGCGAAGGGACTGGACAGGTACGTGCCCAGGTCGGGCAGGAAGCTGGTGCCGTACCCGGAGCGCCAGTTGAGCAGGAGACCGCCCTCGGCCCGCCCGTGCAGCAGGTCCCACAGCTGCGCGTGGAAGGGGACGAACTGGTTCCCGAGGTCGTTGACGCTGCGGTGGCGCGGACCGTACGGGAAGACGCGCGCGGCGGCGTCCCCCGCGCAGACGGCGACCGTCGTGATCAGGGCGGCCGCCGCGCCCCCGGCGAGGGCGGCGCGGCGACCGGACCGGGGACGGGGACCGGCCGCGGGGCCCGTCGCGGGGTCCGGACCGGACGCCCCCGCGCGTGCGGCGGAGCGGTGCGGGGCGTGCTGCGATGTCGACATGATGGGCCGACCTTCCCAGGAACGGAGGGCGTGGTGGTGGCCGCGGAGTGAACTCGCACCCCAACACCCCCGGAATCGTTGGTCGAACCGGTGGCTCGGGCCACCCTGACTGCATACCATCGATCACCGCACGGCCCTTGTGCACCGACGCACAATCTCCCGGCCCTGGAGGCTCCTTTGCACCGTCGCACAGCGCTCTCCGTCTCCGCCGCCCTGCTCGTGGCGGCCCCCCTGCTGTCGGCCTGCTCGGGCGGGACCCGCCCCGGCACCGCGGCCGTCGTGGGCGGTGAACGGATCACCACCTCCGCGCTCCAGGCCCAGGTGAACGACGTCCGCACCGCGCAGAACCGTTCCGAGCAGGGCGCCCAGCTCATCGAGGCCACCGCCGGCCTGGAACGCACCAAACTCAACAAGATGATCCAGAGCGCCGTCCTGGAGCACGCCGCGCGGACCGCCGGGGTGTCGGTGACCACCAAGGAGATCGAGGGCGTCCACAAGGCCCAGCTCCAGCAGGCGGGCGACGAGAAGACCCTGCGGGCGGCCGCCCTCCAGCAGGCACAGTTGGCGCCCGGCCAGATGGAGGCGGACGCCCGCTTCAAGCTGCTGCGCGACAAGCTGTTCGCGCACTACGGCAGCCAGGAGAAGGCCCTGGCCCAGCTCGGCGCGGCGGCGAAGGAACTCGACATCGAGGTCAACCCGCGCTACGGCCGGTGGGACGCCCAGCAGATCCTGCTCGGCGACCAGGAGACCCCGTGGATCACCCAGCGCACCCGGCCCGAGCAGGCTCCCCCCGCCGGGGCCTGAGCCCGCGCGACGGAGGTAGGTTCGGAGGGTGACCGACCACACCGCCGAACCCGCCCCCGCCGCTCCCGTACCCGCCGACGGGCGGACCCCCGTCCCGGCCGGCCGCATCGTGCTGCTGACCGCGAGCCATCGGGTCGCCCCCGGGCTGCTGTCCTGGCCCGCCTGGCAGATCCTGCACGCCGCGGACCGGGTGCTGTGCGCCGACCCGGGGCACCCGCAGCTGCCGTACCTGCGCGAGGCGGGCGTCACCGTGGAGCGGGCGGCCCCCGACGCGCACGAGCTGGTCGAGGCCTGCGCCGGCGGCCGTACGGTCGTGGTGATCCCGGGCGGGGAGGGCGACGGCCGACTCACCGACGGGCTGGCCCGCCTCGCCGGATCCGGCCGCGTCTCGATGCCCGACCTGGAGCTGCTGCCCGGCTCGTACGACCTGCCCGGCGCCCGACTGCTCGACGTGGTCCAGGTGATGGACCGGGTCCGGCGCGAGTGCCCCTGGACCTCCCGGCAGACCCACGAGGGGCTGGTGAAGTACGCGCTGGAGGAGGCGTACGAGCTGGTCGAGGCGATCGAGGGCGGGGACCGCGCCGAACTGCGCGAGGAGCTCGGCGACGTGCTGCTCCAGGTCGTCCTGCACGCCCGGATCGCCCAGGACGGCGCCGCCTCCGTCGAGGGCGACGGAGGCGACGAAGGCGACGGGGACGACGACGGCGAAGTCGCCGTCGGGCCGTTCTCGATCGACGACGTGGCCGGCGACCTCGTCGACAAGCTGATCCGCCGGCACCCGCACATCTTCGGTGACGAGAAGGCGGACACCCCGGAGGAGGTCCGCGCGCACTGGCAGGCCACGAAGGCCGTCGAGAAGCGGCGCGCGTCGGTGACGGACGGTATCCCGCTCGCCCAGCCGGGTCTCGCGCTCGCCGCCAAGCTGGCGGGTCGGGTCCGCGCGGCGGGCCTTCCCGTGGAGCTGCCCCGGGGCGAGGGGATCGGATACGAACTGCTGGCGCTGGCGGCGCGCGCCGAGGAGGCGGGAACCGACCCCGAGACCGCGCTGCGCGTGGCGGCCCGCGCCTACCGGGACGCGATCCGGGCGGCCGAGGGCGTCGCGTAGCGCGGGCGGGGACCTCGGCCGGCGAGCCCCGCGGCTCAGTCCTCGCGCGGGGCGCGTCCCGACGGGTTGTGCCAGTGCGTGGCGGGCCGGTCCAGGAACCATTCGCCGAAGCCCGTCGGCCGGTTCGGGGCGGCGCCGACCGGCGGAACGGCGTCGTGGAAGAGGCGGTCGGGGAGCGCTCCGAGCCCTTCCAGCAGGTGAACGGTCTCGTCGACGAACTGCGGCGGCCCGCTGAGGTAGACGTCCTGCTCGCGCCACAGCCCCCGGTTGCTGAGCGCGGTCGCCAGCCGGTCGGTCGCCTGGTTGCGGTGCCGGCCGGGGGCGGGCGTGATGTAGGTGACGGCGAGCCAGCGCAGGTCGGCGGCGTACGCGTCGATGAGCGGCCGGTCGTAGAGGTGCGCGGCGTCCCGGGCGACCGCGAAGAGCCGTACGTCGTGATCGGGGGGGTGCTCCACGAGGTCCTCCAGCATGGCGCGGACGGGCGCCCAGCCGGTCCCGGCGGCGATGAGGGTGACCGGCCGGTCCGCGCGCCGCAGGGTCAGCGCCCCGCCGGGGGCGCCGAGCCGCAGCCGTTCGCCGGGCCGGACCTCGCGGACCAGGGTGGTGCTGAGCCGGCCGCCCTCGATGCGACTGACGTGGAGGTCGACGGTGCCGTCGGAGCGGGGCGCGTTGCCCAGCGAGTACGTCCGCCAGGTGGTCGGCACGCGCGCGCAGCTCACGCTCACGTACTGGCCGGGGAGATAGGGGAGGGGCGCGTGGGGTCGCAGGGTCAGTACCGCGATGTCCTCCCCGTACTGGAGGTGCCGCACGATCTCGGCGTCCCACCAGGGCGGTGAGTCGTCGGCGGCGGCGCCGGCCGTCATCATGTCGGCGATCACCTGGTAGGCCTCGGCCCAGGCCTTCTCGGTGGCCGGGGTCCAGGCCTCGCCGGAGGTCTCGGCGAGCGCGGCCAGCAGGCTCGCGCCGACGGCCGCGTAGTGCTCGGGGCCGACGAGGAACTTGCGGTGGTCGCGGCCGAGGTCACGGAGGTAGGGCAGGAGGGTCTCGTCCTCCAGCCGGGAGATCACATGCGTGAGGGCGGCGAAGAGCCGGTCCCGCTGCCGCTCCATGTCCCGCGGGTCGGGCGGGAAGAGCTCACGGATCCCGGGGTTGTGCCAGAACAGGTGGGAGTAGAAGTACTTGACCGCGTGCTCGGCCCTCCTCTCCACCACCGCGAAACTGCTCTTCAAGATCCTCACATCCACAAAACCGAAAGTAGGAACGGCGGGGAACGGGACGTCAAGGGATGGCCGATCTGCGGACAGCCGCGACGAACACCCCATATGGGATCGCCGGTACGGTCCGGGATACGGTCTGCGGGTGCATGAGCAGACCTCCGCGACCCCGGCCGACTCCGCCCCCGCCGAGGGGCCGACCCTCTTCGACTGGGAGTTCGCGACCGACCCCTACCCCGCCTACGCCTGGCTGCGCGAGCACTCCCCGGTGCACCGCACCAAGCTCCCCAGCGGGGTGGAGGCCTGGCTGGTCACCCGCTACGCCGACGCCCGGCAGGCCCTCGCCGACCAACGCCTCAGCAAGAACCCCGCGCACCACGCCGAACCCGCCCACGCCAAGGGCAGGACCGGTATCCCGGGAGAGCGCAAGGCGGAGCTGATGACGCACCTGCTGAACATCGACCCGCCGGACCACACCCGGCTGCGCCGACTGGTGTCGAAGGCGTTCACCCCGCGCCGCGTCGCCGAGTTCACCCCGCGCGTGCAGGAGCTCACCGACCAACTGATCGACGCCTTCGCCGCGAAGGGGGAGGCCGACCTCATCCACGAGTTCGCCTTCCCGCTCCCCATCTACGCCATCTGCGAGATGCTCGGCGTACCGCGCGAGGACCAGGACGACTTCCGCGACTGGGCCGGGATGATGATCCGGCACGGTGGCGGCCCGCGCGGCGGAGTCGCCCGCTCGGTCAAGCAGATGCGCACCTATCTCGGGGAACTCATCCACCGGAAACGGGACGACCTCGGCAATGACCTCATCTCCGACCTGATCCGGGCAAGTGACCACGGTGACCACCTCACCGAGGCCGAGGCCACGGCGATGGCGTTCATCCTGCTGTTCGCCGGCTTCGAGACGACCGTGAACCTCATCGGCAACGGCGTCCACTCCCTCTTCATGAACCCGGAACAGCGCGAGCGGCTCCAGGCCTCCCTCGCGGCGGGCGAGAGCGCCCTCCTGGAGACCGGGGTCGAGGAACTCCTGCGCTACGACGGCCCGGTGGAGCTGGCGACCTGGCGGTTCGCGACCGTCCCGCTGACCCTCGGCGGGCAGGAGGTCGCGGCCGGCGACCCGGTGCTGGTGGTCCTCGCTGCGGCCGACCGGGACCCCGAGCGGTTCGCCGATCCGGACACCCTGGACCTGTCCCGGAGTGACAACCAACACCTCGGCTACGGCCACGGGATCCACTACTGCCTCGGCGCTCCGCTCGCCCGGCTCGAAGGACAGACGGCGCTCGCGACTTTGCTGACGCGTCTGCCGGATCTGGAACTTGCCGTTCCCCCCACGGACCTGCGCTGGCGCGGCGGACTCATCATGCGTGGCCTACGCACCCTTCCGGTTCGCTTCACACCTCGAAACAACTGAGTCGCATTCCGACGCCGTCTGATCACACGTCAGTCACCTGCCGAACTTGTGACAATCGTTCGAAGGCCGCTAGGTTCTGCCGTTACCCCGCCGTTATGCGAAAGGTGCAGCCTCATGCGTTCCGGGAACGGCCGCCACAGACGCCCCCGCCAGGTACCCGCCCTGGTCGTCACCGCCGGAGTCACAGGCTCCGCACTCGCCCTGCCCCTGCTCGCCGCGACGAACGCGAGCGCGGCCGACACGACCACGTGGGACAAGGTGGCCGACTGCGAGAGCGGCGGCAGCTGGAGCGCCAACTACGGCAGCGGCGAGTACGGCGGGCTCCAGTTCACGCAGGAGCAGTGGAGGAACGCGGGCGGACTCGCCTACGCGGAGCGCCCCGACCTCGCCAGCCGCTCCCAGCAGATAGCCGTCGGCGAGAAGGTGCTGGCCTCGCAGGGCCCCCAGGCGTGGCCGCTGTGCGCCGCCTCGGCCGGTCTGACCCAGCAGGGTCCGGCCGCAGCGGTGGACCCGGGTGACCCCAGGCCCGCCGGGCCGGTCGCCCCCACCCCGGTCCGGCCCGACGGTTCGGTGCCCGTCGCCGGCTCCGAGCCCGCCGTCGACTTCGGGGCCCCGACCCCGCAGCCGGGGCAGGAGGGCCCGTCGACCGGCCCGACCGGCCTGCCGGACTACCCGCTGGGCCCGACCAGCGGACTGCCCGTCATGCCCGACCCCGACTCCCCGGCCCCGTCCACGGACCCGACGGTCCCGCCGACGACCGTGCCGCCCACCACGACCCCGCCCACCACGGCCCCCACCACCCCGGTGGACCCGACGGCCCCGACGGCCCCGACGGCCCCCGGGACCCCCGGCGTTCCGGGCACGCCCACCGTCCCGGTGGACCCGACGGCGCCCACGGCCCCGCTCACCCCGGGCGCCACGCCCTCGGCCGTGCCCGCCGGTGCGGTCGACGGAGCGGGCAAGCACCGCGGCCCGGCCGCCGTCGAGGTGCCCGGCACTTCTGACGCCGCGTCGACCCCCTCGTACACGGTGAAGGCCGGCGACAGCCTCGCCGCGATCGCCGACTCCCAGGGCCTCAAGGGCGGTTGGAACAAGCTCTACGCGGCCAACGAGCAGGTCATCGGTGGGGACGCGGACCTCATCAAGCCGGGTCAGAACCTGGATCTAACCAAGGAATAGGGGCAGTTCGCCCACCCGGAAAGAGCTGAATGTCCGTTATCGGCAAATGAGACATGCGTCTCTTCCGATCAACTGGCGTGTCTCGTTCCGGAACTTCCACAAACCCGCCCCTCACCTGCGTAAACGTACTTTTGAGGAACGCAAGTAGGCCGGTTTCTCCCTGATGTCGCGCGTTGAACATCAGGGGGAGACCTGTCTACCTTCTGAGTCGCTCGCCACCGCGGGCTCCTTCGACCGCATCGCCGAATCCTGCCGGCGGACGGGGGGAACAGTCGTCGCGCAAGCGCCGAAGGCAGGAGCGGGGGAACCAAGGTAGGCGCCGGGAACGGTCGTTGGAAGACGGCTGCGCACCGGCTTGGGGTTAAGCCACGTGCTCGACACGTGACCGGGCAACTCATCCGCCCGAACCCGACAGCTCACCTCGAAGGCGTCGGTGAGGAGAACTCCATGCTGCTTTCCGGCAAGGGCAAGCACCGTCGCGGCTCCAAGGCCGTCCGTATCGTCACGCTCGCCGGTGTCGCCGGTGTCGCCGTCGCGGCCCCGCTGATGACGGCCGGTACCGCGAGCGCCGCCACCGTTTCCGAGTGGGACAAGGTCGCGGCGTGCGAGTCCGGTGGCAACTGGGCCATCAACACCGGCAACGGCTACTACGGCGGCCTGCAGTTCTCGGCCTCCACCTGGGCCGGCTACGGCGGCAAGGCGTACGCCGCGCAGGCCAACCAGGCCAGCAAGTCCCAGCAGATAGCCATCGCCGAGAAGGTCCTCAAGGGCCAGGGCAAGGGCGCCTGGCCGCACTGCGGCAAGGGCCTGTCCAACGCCGCGTACAACGGCGGCGGCTCGACCACCACGCCCGCCAAGCCGAAGCCCGAGACGAAGCCGGCCAAGCCCGCCCCGGCGAAGCCCGCGAAGCCGGCCACGCCCGCCAAGCCGGCGACGCCGAAGGCCGAGCCGAAGCGCACCGAGGTCCCCGTCTCGCGCTCCGAGCGCGTCGAGACCCCGGCCGTCAAGCCGCAGGCCCCCAAGACCGAGGCCCCGGCCACCGGCAACGGCTCCTACGTGGTCAAGGCCGGCGACACCCTGGGCACCATCGCCCAGGCGAACGGCGTCAAGGGCGGCTGGGAGAAGCTCTTCCAGCTGAACAAGGACACCGTCAAGGACGCCGACCTGATCTTCCCGGGTCAGAAGCTGACGCTCAGCTGAACTCCTGCATGACACCGCATCACCCGCGGTCGCTCAGCATGCCCACCGCCCGGCGCGCATCACCTCGCGCGCCGGGCGGCGGCATGCTCGCAGGCATGTCCCGGGGCACGTTCCGGGGCGCGCTCCGGAACCGGTGCGGGCGGCCCTTCGCGGGCCGAAGCCCAATTTTTCCAGAGCCCTATGTCCTGGAAGAGGGGCATTCAGCCCCTATTTCGTCCCAGGACCCGGGCGGTCGGCGGGCCCAGTGCCCGGAGCCGGTTAGGCTCTAGGCGGCAAGGCCATCCCACGGCCTGACACGCCACCGCACACCCAGCGTCACATCCCAGAAGGAGATGCTCGTGCCGTCCATCGACGTCGTCGTAGCCCGGGAAATCCTGGACTCCCGAGGCAACCCCACGGTCGAGGTCGAGGTGGGCCTCGACGATGGCAGCACCGGCCGTGCTGCAGTTCCGTCCGGCGCCTCCACCGGTGCATTCGAGGCCATCGAGCTCCGTGACGGTGACCCCAACCGTTACTTCGGCAAGGGTGTCGAGAAGGCCGTCCTCGCCGTCATCGAGCAGATCGGCCCGGAGCTCGTCGGCTACGACGCCACCGAGCAGCGCCTGATCGACCAGGCCATGTTCGACCTGGACGCCACCGACAACAAGGGCTCCCTCGGCGCCAACGCGATCCTCGGCGTGTCCCTCGCCGTGGCGCACGCCGCCTCCGAGGCCTCGGACCTGCCGCTCTTCCGCTACCTCGGCGGCCCGAACGCGCACCTGCTGCCCGTTCCGATGATGAACATCCTCAACGGTGGGTCGCACGCCGACTCCAACGTGGACATCCAGGAGTTCATGATCGCCCCGATCGGCGCGGAGTCCTTCTCCGAGGCGCTGCGCTGGGGTGCCGAGGTCTACCACACCCTCAAGAAGGTCCTGCACACCAAGGGCCTCTCCACCGGTCTCGGTGACGAGGGCGGCTTCGCGCCGAACCTGGAGTCCAACCGCGCCGCGCTCGACCTCATCGTCGAGGCCATCAAGCAGGCCGGCTACGTCCCGGGCAAGGACATCGCGCTCGCGCTCGACGTCGCCGCGTCCGAGTTCTACAAGGACGGCAAGTACGAGTTCGAGGGCCAGTCCCGCTCGGCCGCCGAGATGACCGAGTACTACGAGGAGCTCGTCTCCGCGTACCCGATGGTCTCCATCGAGGACCCGCTGTACGAGGACGACTGGGCCGGCTGGAAGACCCTCACCGACAAGCTGGGCGCCAAGGTCCAGATCGTCGGCGACGACCTCTTCGTCACCAACCCGGAGCGCCTCGCCCGCGGCATCGAGGAGGGCTCCGCGAACGCCCTGCTCGTGAAGGTGAACCAGATCGGTTCGCTGACCGAGACCCTCGACGCCGTCGAGATGGCCCAGCGCAACGGCTTCAAGTGCATGATGTCGCACCGCTCCGGCGAGACCGAGGACGTCACCATCGCCGACCTCGCCGTCGCCGTGAACTGCGGCCAGATCAAGACCGGCGCCCCGGCCCGCTCGGACCGCGTCGCCAAGTACAACCAGCTGCTGCGCATCGAGGAGATCCTCGACGACGCCGCCGTGTACGCGGGCCGCTCCGCCTTCCCGCGCTTCAAGGGCTAAGGGCCAATCAGCGCCTCGCGGCGCCGGCCTCCGTACGTCCCCGCACTCGGTCCCGTACCGTGTGCGGGGACGTATTGCGTAGCGCGCATCCAGGGGAGGCGGGACCATGGCCGGGAACCGGGACCGGTTCTCCACCTTCTCGACGGCGACCAGGCTCAAGCAGCTCGGTGAGCGGACCGCCGCGCACGTCTACCGCTCGCAGTCGCGGCGTCAGGTCCGCCGCAGCCGGCTCACCGGCCGGGCCGCACTGCTTGTCCTCGTCCTCTGTACCCTGGTCGTCGCCCTCGCGTACCCGATGCGCCAGTACGTGTCCCAGCGCTCGGAGATCGCGGACCAGCAACGGGCCGCGGTCGACGCGTACAAGCGCCTCGAACAGCTCCGCGACGAGAAGGCCCGCTGGCAGGACCCCGCCTACGCGGAGCAGCAGGCGCGCAAGCACCTGCACTTCCTGCGCCCGGGCGAGACCGGCTACATCATGAACGACCCCGGGGCCGAGGCCTCGGAGCGCCGCCGCGGCGGGCAGGCCGGTTCCGACCGGCCCTGGTACTCCAACGTCTGGGACGGGGTCGACAAGGCCGACCGCCCCGGAGACTGAGCGCGTACCCGCCCGTCCCGCACCCACCACCCACGAGACCGAAGAGACTTCCTCCAGGCATGCAGACGCCCCCGCCCCAGACCGACCGGACCGAGCCGACCGACGCGGACATCGAGGCGTTCGAGCAGCAGCTCGGCCGCCCCCCGCGCGGACTGCGCGCCATCGCGCACCGCTGCCCCTGCGGGCAGCCGGACGTCGTCGAGACCGCGCCCCGGCTCCCCGACGGCACCCCCTTCCCCACGTTGTACTACTTGACGTGCCCGCGCGCGGCCTCCGCGATCGGCACGCTGGAGGCCAACGGCGTGATGAAGGAGATGCAGGCTCGGCTCGCCGAGGACCCGGAACTCGCCGCCGCCTATCAGGCCGCGCACGAGGACTACATCCGGCGCCGCGACGCCATCGACGTGCTCCAGGGCTTCCCGAGCGCCGGCGGCATGCCCGACCGGGTCAAGTGCCTGCACGTGCTCGTCGGCCACTCGTTGGCCGCGGGCCCGGGCGTGAACCCGTTCGGGGACGAGGCCCTGGCGATGCTGCCCGAGTGGTGGGCCAAGGGCGCCTGCGTCACCCCGTGCGGCGAGAAGAAGACCGAGGGCTCCCTGTGACCCGGGTCGCGGCCATCGACTGCGGCACCAACTCCATCCGCCTGCTCGTCGCGGACTGCGACCCCCTCACGGGTGCGATGACCGAGCTGGACCGCCGGATGACCATCGTCCGGCTGGGCCAGGGCGTGGACCGCACCGGCCGGCTCGCCCCGGAAGCGCTGGAGCGCACCTTCGCGGCCTGCCGCGAGTACGCCGCGGTGATCGAGGACCTCGGCGCCGAGCGGGTCCGCTTCGTGGCCACCTCGGCCTCGCGGGACGCCGAGAACCGGGACGAGTTCGTCCGCGGCGTCCTCGACATCCTGGGCGTCGAGCCCGAGGTGATCTCCGGGGACCAGGAGGCGGAGTTCTCCTTCACCGGCGCCACCAAGGACCTCACCGGCGCCGGGCCGCTGGAGCCGCCCTTCCTGGTGGTGGACATCGGCGGCGGCTCCACCGAGTTCGTCGTGGGCGAGGAACACGTACGGGCGGCCCGTTCCGTGGACGTCGGCTGCGTCCGGATGACCGAGCGTCACCTCGTGGTGGACGGCCGGATCATCGACCCGCCGTCCGAGGCGCGGATCGCCGCCGTGCGGGCCGACATCGAGGCGGCGCTCGACCTCGCGGCCGAGACCGTCCCGCTGGCCGAGGCGCGCACCCTGGTCGGCCTGGCCGGCTCGGTGACCACGGTCGCCGCCATCGCCCTCGACCTGAGCGCGTACGACTCCGCGGTGATCCACCACTCCCGGATCCCCTACGAGCGGGTCCGCGAGATCACCGAGCGCATGCTGACCTCCACCCACGCGCAGCGCGCGGCCATCCCCGTCATGCACGCCGGCCGGGTGGACGTCATCGGCGCCGGCGCCCTGGTCCTCCTCGCGATCATGGAACGCACCGGAGCCCGCGAGGTCGTCGTCTCGGAACACGACATCCTCGACGGCATCGCGATCAAGACCGCGGAAGAGGCCGAGGCCGACAAGCGACGGGTCTGACCCGCCGGCCGGCCGAACGACGGTGCTCCGGTCGGCCGACCGGAGCACCGTCGTCGTGTCCGGGCTCGGATGGTGCGGTGGAGGTCGCGCCGGTCGCCGACCTTGACGACGGGGATGACGAGCTCGCCGTCCAGGACCTGGTGGGCGATCCGGCAACCGCCCACCCGGAGCCGGTGGCGTGCGTGCTCCCGCCCGTCCGGCGCCGCATCGGCGCGGGTTCACCGGGGCGCCGGGCGGCGTCGCCCGATCCCGCCCGGTCGGGATTCAGTCGTGGCTCCGGCCGCCCTCCGCTGGCGCCGGAGGATCGTGGTCCGGGCGAGAACGGTCAGCGCGGCGGCAGTGCGGAGCACGCCCGGGAGGTCCCCAACGGCCCTTCCGGGGGCCGAAAGTCCCCCTGTCCACATGAACTTCGTGAAGTTCTTCACAAGGAATATGAGCCGGTGGACCCACATTGGGCCCGCTTCGGGGCCGGCGGGCGGGGTTCGAGGGTGTGTTCGTGCGAATCGTGGACATCCGAGGAGGTCGCCGGTAGGTATCCACCAACCCGGTGGTCTACTCCGTTCACAGGCCTGGAGGCCAGTTCAGGACGGGTGAACAACGATTCCCGCCACCCCTCGGTTCCCGCTCCACCCCATGATCTGGGTCACGTGGGCCGCGCAGTGTAGCAGAGGTGTCGTATCACCTTGTGAAGGGGCTCACGAGCGTCACCCCTGAGGGTGCTGGATACTCATTCTCATGAGCACCACGGAGCGTCCCAGGATCCTCGTTGTAGGAGGTGGGTACGTAGGCCTGTACGCAGCCAAGCGCATCATGAAGAAGATGCGCTACGGCGAGGCGACCGTCACGGTCGTCGACCCGCGCTCGTACATGACCTACCAGCCCTTCCTCCCCGAAGTGGCCGCAGGCAGCATCTCGCCTCGGCACGTCGTCGTCCCGCTGCGACGCGTGCTGCCCAAGGCAGAGGTTCTCACCGGCCGGGTCACGACCATCGACCAGGACCGCAAGGTCGCCGTCGTCACGCCGCTGGTCGGCGAGGCGTACGAGCTGCCTTTCGACTACCTGGTGATCGCGCTCGGCGCCGTTTCCCGCACCTTCCCGATCCCCGGCCTGGCCGAACAGGGCATCGGTATGAAGGGCGTGGAAGAGGGCATCGGCCTGCGCAACCACGTACTCGAGCAGCTCGACAAGGCCGAGTCCACGACGGACGAGAACGTCCGCCGCAAGGCCCTCACCTTCGTCTTCGTCGGCGGCGGCTTCGCCGGCGCGGAGACCATCGGTGAGGTCGAGGACATGGCCCGCGACGCCGCCAAGTACTACGCCACGATCAAGCGCGAGGACATGCGCTTCATCCTGGTCGACGCGGCGGACAAGATCCTTCCCGAGGTCGGGCCGAAGCTCGGCACCTGGGGCAAGGAGCACCTCGAGTCGCGCGGCATCGAGATCTACCTCAACACCTCCATGGACTCCTGCGTGGACGGCCACGTGGTGCTGAAGAACGGCCTCGAGGTCGACTCCAACACCATCGTGTGGACCGCCGGCGTCAAGCCGAACCCGGTGCTGGCCCGCTACGGCCTCCCGCTGGGTCCGCGCGGCCACGTCGACGCCGACCCGACCCTCCAGGTCAAGGGCACGGACTACATCTGGACCGCGGGCGACAACGCCCAGGTTCCGGACGTCGCCGCCCGCAAGGCCGGCGTGGAGAACGCCTGGTGCCCGCCGAACGCCCAGCACGCGCTGCGCCAGGCCAAGGTCCTCGGCGACAACGTCATCTCGGGCATGCGCGGCTTCCCGCAGAAGACGTACGAGCACTCCAACAAGGGTGCGGTGGCGGGCCTCGGCCTCCACAAGGGCGTCGCGATGATCGTCATGGGCAAGATGAAGATCAAGCTCAAGGGCCGGCTCGCCTGGTACATGCACCGTGGCTACCACGGCATGGCCATGCCGACCTGGAACCGCAAGATCCGCGTCTTCGCCGACTGGACCCTCGGCATGTTCCTCAAGCGCGAGGTGGTCTCCCTCGGAGCCCTCGAAACCCCGCGCGAGGAGTTCTACGAGGCCGCCAAGCCGGCGCCGGCCCCCGCGGCCGCCGCCGCCCCGGCCGAGAAGGCCAAGGCCTCCTGACCCGGCGCAGCCCCGCAGGAACCTGAGCACGACCCGTACGTCCCCGAAGGGGCCTCCCGCCATCCGTGGTGCGGGAGGCCCCTTCGGCGTACCCACGGGCGGCAGCTGATTGGCGCGGATCGGAAGTGGGTAGGCCGTTCGGTCGGAACTTCTGGAGGTGCCTGCGATGACCGACGCCGCGCCGCGGCTGGCCGCTCTTGCCGAAACACTGCTGGGCGCCCCCCTGCCCGTCCGCATACGGGCCTGGGACGGTACCGAAGCCGGCCCCGAGACGGGCCCCGTCCTGATCCTGGCGAACCGCCGCGCCCTGCGGCGCATGCTGTGGAAGCCGGGCGAGCTCGGGCTGGCCCGGGCCTGGGTCGCCGGCGACCTGACCGTCGAGGGCGACCTCTTCGAACTGCTGGACCGGGTGGGCGGCCTGCTCTGGGAACGGGAACCCGCCCCGGCTCCCACCACCCTGCCGGGCGGGCCGGCCAAACTCGCCGCGCTGCGCCCGTTCCTGCCCGCCCGGGCCGGTGGCGCCGCCGACGCGGCGGTGTTGCTCCGCGACCCGGACGTACGGGCCGCCGTGCGCGAGCTGGTGACCCTGGCGCGCCCGTGGGCGGCGCCCGCCCCGCCGCCCGAGGAGGCTCCCCGCCGCGGCGGGCCCGCGCACTCCAAGGGCCGCGACCGACAGGCGATCAGTCACCACTACGACGTGGGCAACGAGTTCTACGAGCACGTGCTGGGGTCCTCGATGGTCTACTCGTGCGCCTACTGGACCCCGGGCGGCACCCTGGAGGACGCCCAGCGGGACAAGCTCGACCTGGTCTGCCGCAAGCTCGGCCTGACCCCCGGCACCCGGCTCCTCGACGTGGGGTGCGGCTGGGGCTCCATGGCCCTGCACGCGGCCCGCGAGTACGGCGTCTCGGTCACCGGCATCACCCTCTCCCGGGAGCAGGCCGCGTACGCCCGCAAGCGGGTCGCGGACGAGGGCCTGACCGACCGGGTCGAGATCCGGATCCAGGACTACCGGGACGTCAAGGACGGCCCGTACGACGCCATTTCCTCGATCGGGATGGCCGAGCACGTCGGCGCCGACCGCTACCGCGAGTACGCCCGCACCCTGCACGCCCTGCTGGCCCCCGGCGGCCGGCTGCTGAACCACCAGATCGCCAGACCCCCGGAGCCCGACGAAGAGGCGCACCGGATCGACGAGTTCATAGACGCCTACGTCTTCCCCGACGGTGAGCTCTCCCCGCTGGGCACCACCGTCGGCGAGCTGGAGCGGGCCGGCTTCGAGGTCCGCGACGTGGAATCGCTGCGCGAGCACTACGCGCTCACCCTGCGCGCCTGGGTGACCCGGCTGGAGGACCACTGGGAGGAGGCCGTACGACTGACCTCGCCCGGCCGGGCCCGCGTCTGGCTGCTGTACATGGCGGCTTCCGCGCTCGGCTTCGAGCACGCCCGCCTCGGCGTGAACCAGGTCCTCGCGGTCCGGCCGCGCACCGGCGGCGCCGCGGACCTGCCGCTGCGCACGCGGACCTGGGGCGCCGCGTAGGCGCACGGCCCCGGGCGACGGAAGGGCCCCGCGGCGAACGCCGCGGGGCCCTTCCGTGTTCCTGCTACCGCCGGCCGGCGGGCTACTCGGTCTTGATGGCGGTCAGCATGTTCAGCCGGGCGGCGCTGCGGGCCGGCCACATGGCGGCGAGGACGCCGACGACCGCGGCCAGCAGGAGGAAGATGCCGATCCGGTCGTAGGGCATGACCAGTTCGTAGTTCGGTACGGACTTGGTGAGCGTGGTGCCCACCGCCCAGGCGAGGAAGACGCCGATGGCCACGCCGAGGACCGCGCCGAACAGGGAGATCACCACGGCCTCCAGGCGGATCATGTTCTTGACCCGGCTGCGGTCGAGGCCGATCGCCCGCAGCATGCCGATCTCCTGGGTCCGTTCGAAGACGGACATCGCCAGGGTGTTGACCACGCCCAGCACCGAGATGATCAGCGCCATGCCGAGCAGGCCGTACATGATGTTCAGCGCGGTGTTGACCATGCCGCCCATCTCGTTGCGCATGTCCTGCTGGGTGGCGACGCTCATCGCCGGGTTCTTGCCGAGGGCGTCGACGACGGCCTGGTGGTTGGCCTTGGTCTCGCCGCCCGTGGTGTTGACGTACACCTCGCGGATGTACTGGTCCTCGCTGTGCTGCGCCAGGATCTTGTTGTCGAGGACGTACGGGGACAGCAGGCCTTCGAGGTCCTTGTAGACCGCGCCGACCTTCAGGGTGCCCTTCTGCCCGTCGTCGAACGTGACGTTCAGGGTGGAGCCCGCCGTCAGCTTCTGCTCCTTCGCGGTGCTCTCGGCGACCGCCACCTCACCCTTGACCAGGCTGTCCAGCGAACCGCTGGTGACCTCGACGTTCAGCAGCCGGCCGATGGTGGCCGGGTTGACGCCCGAGGCCATCCGGAAGGACTCGCCGACCTTGAAGAAGCCGTCGGCCTGCGGGGAGACGGCCTCGACGCCGGGGGCCTTGGCCAGGGTCTCGGCCACCGTCTTGTCGAGGCTGCCGATGC
The DNA here is from genome assembly GCF_042893755.1 of Streptomyces sp. NPDC001568. NCBI lineage: Bacteria > Bacillati > Actinomycetota > Actinomycetes > Kitasatosporales > Streptomycetaceae > Streptomyces > Streptomyces sp. NPDC001568. The sequence goes on from NZ_JBIAVF010000010.1 coordinate 263,776, forward strand.
CGCCGGACATGGTGACCTTGTAGTCCGCCTTGAGCTTGTCCGTGCTCATCCGGTCCACGGCCTTGCCCATGGTGACGCCGAGCACCGACATGGTGGTGACGAGGGTCAGGCCGATGGCCAGCGAGGCGGCGGTGACGGCGGTGCGGCGCGGGTTGCGCACCGCGTTCTGCGCGGCCAGCTTGCCGGGGACGCCGAACACCTTCTGCAGCGCGGGGCGGACGGCGGCGATGACCGGCTTGGAGAGCAGCGGGAGCAGCACGATCATGCCGAGCAGCATGAGGAACGCGCCGCCGCCGATGACCATGCGGCCGTCGCTCTTCATGGACACGCCGAGGAAGACGACGCCGATGCCGAGGGCGCTGATGACGCAGCCGAACACGTTGCGCAGCATCAGCGACTTGGCGTCGGCCGGCAGGTGGGCACTGCCCATGGCGGCGACGGGGGCGATCCGACCGGTGCGCCAGGCGGGCAGCAGCGCGGCGAGGGTGGTGACGAGGACGCCGATCACCAGCGCGGCGACGATGGTGACGGGGGCGATGACGAGCTCGCCGCCGGGGATCTTGGCGCCGATCGCGTCCATCAGGGAGCGCATGCCGGCCGCCAGGCCGATGCCGCTGACCAGACCTATGGCGGCCGAGAGGGCGCCGACGACCAGGGCCTCGGCGAGCACCGAGCGCATGACCTGGCCGCGGTTGGCGCCGACGGCGCGCAGCAGGGCCAGTTCCTTGGTGCGCTGGGTGACCAGCATGGTGAAGGTGTTGTAGATGAGGAAGACGCCGACGAACAGGGAGATGCCGGCGAAGGCGAGCAGCATGGTGCTCATGCCGCTCATCTGCTTCTTGATGTTCGCGGCCTCTTCGGCGGCGAGCGCGACGCCGGTCTGGGCCTTGGTGTTCTTGGCGAGGAGGGGCTTGACGTCGGCCAGCAGCTGGTCGGCGGAGGTGCCGGCCTTGGCGCTGATGGAGAGCTCGTCGTAGAAGCCGGGCTGGAGGTAGAGCTGCTGGGCGACCTGGGTGTCGAAGAGCACCAGGCTGCCGCCGGCGTTGACGGCGCCGTCCTCGGTGGTGAAGACGCCGGTCAGGGCGAACTCCCGGACCGGGCCGTTGGTGGCGACGCGGACCTTGTCGCCGATCTCGTACTTGCCCTTGGTGGCGGTGTCCTTGTCGAGGGCGATCTGGTCGTCCTTGGTGGGGCCGGTGCCGCCGGTGAAGGTGTAGCGGGGGTCCTTGCCGTCCTTGACGGGGGCGTAGTTGGACCCCTTGTTGGCCCAGCCCGAACCGATCAGCTTGCCGTCCTCGTCGCCGACGCCGGCGAAGCCGGAGACCCGGCCGGAGACGGTGTCGACGCCCTTGACGGCCTTGACCTTGTCGAGGGTCTGCCGGCTGATGCCCGGCTCGCCCTCCTTCTGGCCCTCCTCGTTGCGACCCTGGCCGTAGGAGGTGACGGAGACGGCGACGCCGTCGTAGCTCTTGGCCGACTGGCCGGACAGGGCCTTGCTGAGGGTGTCGGTGAAGATGAGGGTGCCGGAGACGAAGGCGACGCCGAGGGTGACGGCGAGCACCGTCATCAGCAGCCTGGCCTTGTGCGCGAGGACGTTGCGCAGGGCGGTACGGAACATGGGGATATCAGTCCTGGTGGGCTGGAAGTCTGGAGGAGGTCTTCGGGGGCCGCGGGGTGCGCGGAGTACGCCGGGGGGCGTGGGGCGTCCCCGGGGTCAGCTGGTGCGGCCCTTGGCGTCGAAGGCCTTCATCCGGTCGAGCACGCCGTCGGCGGTGGGGTGGGCCATCTCGTCGACGATCCGGCCGTCGGCGAGGAAGATGACGCGGTCCGCATAGGAGGCGGCCACCGGGTCGTGGGTGACCATGACGACGGTCTGGCCGAGCTCGCGGACCGAGTTGCGCAGGAAGCCGAGGACCTCGGCGCCGGAGCGGGAGTCGAGGTTTCCGGTCGGCTCGTCACCGAAGATGATCTCGGGACGGGAGGCCAGGGCACGGGCCACGGCCACGCGCTGCTGCTGGCCGCCGGAGAGCTGGGTCGGCCGGTGCGAAAGCCGCTCGGAGAGGCCGACCATGGCGATCACGGTGTCCAGCCACTGCTTGTCGGGCTTGCGGCCCGCGATGTCCATCGGCAGCGTGATGTTCTCCAGGGCCGTCAGGGTCGGCAGCAGGTTGAAGGCCTGGAAGATGAAGCCGATCTTGTCCCGCCGCAGCTGGGTCAGCTGCTTGTCCTTGAGGGAGCCGAGCTCGGTGTCGCCGATGCGGACCGAGCCGGAGGAGAAGGTGTCCAGTCCGGCGACGCAGTGCATCAGCGTGGACTTGCCGGAGCCCGACGGGCCCATGATCGCGGTGAACTGGCCCTGTGCGAACTCGACGGAGACGTTGTCCAGCGCGACGACCTGGGTCTCGCCCTGGCCGTACACCTTCGACAACTGCGTCGCACGGGCGGCCGAGGCCTGGAGGGTGTGCGGGGCGTAGTTCGTGGCGGTCAAGGGGGGACTCCTGTCGGGCGGACTGCGGAACGGCGGGACGGTTCCATCCTCACGGCCGGCCGAGGGGTTCCGGATCAGCCGAGGTGCCCGTTCGCAGGCCCACTGGAGTCTGACCGGGCGTCGGCCGGACTCCTCCTTTGGTATGACAGTGACCCTGAGGATGTCCATGTCAGCACCCGACGGGCGCGGGGCGGCCGGGGGGTGGCGGAGGGGGTGGCGGGAGGCAGCGAAATCACGTCAATCCCGCCCCGGCGACAGGCGTCGCCCGGAACGGTGCCGACCGTGACTTATCGGCCCTGACGCCCCCTCAATCACCAATAAAATCAGACAACATCGGATAGACGGCCGTCTGGGGCGGAGGGTGTTCCGGATAGGCTCGCGTCAGCGTTCAAGGCTTTTCCACGGGGGCCCGCTGCGCCTTGCCCGGATGGTGGAATGCAGACACGGCGAGCTTAAACCTCGCTGGCCCTCGGGCCGTGCCGGTTCAAGTCCGGCTCCGGGCACTTCAGCAGCCGTTCCGTTTATCCTCTGCGCCCGACCGCGCCTTCTCCTAAGATCCTCCTCCAGCGGTAGGGTGCTTTTTTTGCGAGCGCATTACTCTTGAGAACAAGGCTGCACACGGTGGCCATGGAGGAGTGAGATGAGGAGCAGTAACCCGGTCTTCTCGCGACGGGGGTTCAGCCGCGACAACGGCGGCTACGCGGGCTTCGAGGCGCAGCACGCGCAGGCCGGGACCGCGACCAACCCGTACGCGACGAATCCGTACGCCACCGACCCCACCACGGGGATGCCGGCGGCGCCGGCCAACCACAACGCGATGACCATCGACGACGTCGTGAGCCGTACGGCCATGACGCTCGGCACCCTGGTCGTCACCGCGGCCCTCGCCTGGATCTTCCTTCCGGTCGACGCGGCCAACCTGAACGTCTCGTACGGCATCGCCATCGGCGCGATGCTCGTGGCGTTCGTCTTCGCGATGATCCAGTCGTTCAAGGCGAAGGCCTCGCCGGCGCTCATCCTGGCCTACGCCGCCTTCGAGGGCGTCTTCCTCGGCGTCATCAGCTCGGCCACCAGCACGTACTTCGGCGCCGGCGTGGTCATCCAGGCCGTCATGGGCACGATGTGCGTCTTCGCGGGCGTGCTCTTCGCCTACAAGATGCGCTGGATCCGCGTCACCCGCCGCTTCACCGGCTTCGTGATGGCCGCGGCCGTGGGCTTCATGCTCCTGATGCTGACCAACCTGCTGATCTCGCTCATCGTGGGCGGCGACGGCCTCGGACTCCGCAGCGGCCCCCTGGGCATCCTGTTCGGCGTCATCGGCATCATCCTCGGCGCCTGCTTCCTCGCCCTCGACTTCAAGCAGGTCGAGGACGGCGTCGCCTACGGCGCCCCGCGCGAAGAGGCCTGGCTGGCCGCCTTCGGGCTCACCACCACCCTCGTGTGGATCTACATCGAGATGCTCCGCATCTTCCAGATCCTCTCGGGCAACGACTAGCCGGACCGCCTCACGGCGCGCACGGCACAGCAGCACGGGGAAGGCCCCGCGAGCAACCGCTCGCGGGGCCTTCCCGCGTTCAGGAGGGACGTCGGAGGTCGGACGGGGATCGGCGGTCGGATGACGGGCTCAGGGGGGCCGGGAGGCCGTGGCGGCGGCCTCAGCCGAACCGGCGGGCGGCTCTGCGCAGGTCGTACTCGTGAATGATCGCCTTGGCCTGGCCGTGCGACAGTTCGTGCGCGCCGCGCAGCCAGCTGACCTTCTCCTCGAACCGGAGGAGGGACGGGCCCTCATCAACGGCACGGAGCCAGTCGGAGATCTCACGACCGGTGCTCTGCGGGATTCTGTCGATCATGTTGCGGTGGGTCTGTTCGGAGAACTCTACGGACATGGGCGCCTCCGGAGGTATCGCCGTGCTGTTCTCTTCACGCCACCGTGCCGGAGAGTTCGCCCGTTGGCAATGGCGCGGTAGCGGCGCGTAAGGTCGGCCGGGTGCTCGATACCTCACCCCTGACCGTCGCCGTCGAGCGATTCGCCGACCGCCTGAGGGCGGCTCCGCAGAGCCGGCTGCAACGCGGCGCCGCGGCCGAGGCGCTGGCCCTGGCCCGGGAGCTCGCCGTCCGGGCGCAGCGGCTGGAGGAGGCGGCGCCGCGGGCCGCGCGGGGGGCGGCTCCGGCGCCCGTGCGCGAGGTGCCGGACGCGGGGATCTTCGTCGTGGGGGACCAGCTGTCGGTGACCGGCCTCGACCTCGCGGAGGCCCTGCGCGCCGACCCGGACACCACGACGGCCCCGTCCGTACTGCTGGACGAGGCCGTGGAACTGGTGGAGCGGGCGGAAGTCAGAGCGATGCGATGACGCGGTCCGCGAGGATGTAGACGTTGCTGTCGGGGTCCTCGGAGTCACCGCAGGAGAACGTCAGCGCGTACGCGCCGGAGATGCCGGAGCCACCCAGCAGGATCGGCGCCGTGCCCGCCCGCAGGGCCTCGGAGAGGCGCTCGGCCGTCTCCCGGTGCCCCGGGGTCATGCAGAGCGTGGTGCCGTCGGTGAAGACGTACACGTCCAGGGTGCCCAGCGGGCCGGGACGGACGTCCGCGAGGGCCGTACGGGCCTCCGCGAGCTCCTCCAGGCGGTTCACCGTGCGCTCGTGGTCCGCGCCGTGGTGGGCCTGCACCGGTACGAAGTCGGGGTGCGAGGGGTGGCGCCGGCGGGCGGCGGCCAGTTCGGCCGAATCCTCCGGGTACTCGTCGGCGAATTCCTCGCCGAGCACCGGCTCCAGCCCGACCAGGTCCGCCTGCCGGGGCAGGAAGACCGGGCTGTCCTCGCCGAGCCCGGGCAGGCCGCCCAGCAGCGAGGGGGCGTCGGCGGCGTCACGGGCCTCCTGCGCGGCCCAGAAGGCCCGCGCCTCGGCCAGCTCCCGCTCCCGCTCCTCGGCGAGGGCTTCGGCCACGGCGGCTCGTATCTCGGCGGCGGGGGACTCCACGGCGCTGCGGGCGTGCGGGACGGCTGCGGTGCGCGGACGGGCCGGCAGGGCCAGCTCACCGCGCAGGGCGGTGACCTGCTTGCGCAGCCCGTGTACGGCGTGCAGCGCAGCAGCGCCCACGGCCGTGGCAGCGGCCGTGGTCAGCAGCAGGGCAAGAGACATGGCGCTCACTGACTAACTCCCGATTGATTCGATCCCCCGACTTCCTACATCAGCTTGTCCTCTGCTGGGAATGGCGTGCAGTGCATTACGTCATGAATTGGACAGGTCTTTCGTCCCCGGGGCACCGGGGGGAGGGTGCCTGAGCTGGGCAAATACCGATCCCCCAGGACAAAGGTCACATCCTGGGGGAGATTCGGTCACAGGTCGGCCGCGACCGGGTTAGATCCGACGTCAGTAGAGCTCACTCATCTGGAGTATCCCTTGCGGCGTCAGGGGTTCCGCCTTGATCCGCCGGCGCGGAGCAGGAAATCGTAACGAAACCCCCACCCTCCGCTACGGCTCAGCTCAGCCGCTCGGTTTCTTGGTCGCGTTCCGCTTCGCCGCCGCTGCGGGCGGGTGCCGTCCCTCGTTCCTCGGGGCGGCCCCCACCCTCCGCTCCGGCTCAGCTCAGCCGCTCGATGACCATTGCCATGCCCTGGCCGCCGCCCACGCACATGGTCTCCAGGCCGAACTGCTTGTCGTGGAACTGGAGGCTGTTGATCAGGGTTCCGGTGATGCGGGCGCCGGTCATCCCGAACGGGTGACCGACGGCGATGGCCCCGCCGTTGACGTTCAGCTTGTCCAGCGGGATCTCCAGGTCCCGGTAGGACGGGATGACCTGGGCCGCGAAGGCCTCGTTGATCTCGAACAGGTCGATGTCGTCGACGGTCAGGCCGGCCCGCTTCAGGGCCTGCTTGGACGCCTCGACCGGGCCCAGGCCCATGATCTCGGGGGAGAGGCCGGTGACGCCGGTGGAGACGATCCGGGCCAGCGGGGTCAGGCCCAGGTCCCGGGCCTTGGTGTCGCTCATGATGACGAGCGCGGCGGCGCCGTCGTTCAGCGGGCAGCAGTTGGCGGCGGTGATCAGGCCGTCGGGACGGAACACCGGCTTCAGGCCCTGCACGCCCTCCATGGTGACCCCGGCGCGCGGGCCGTCGTCCAAGGAGACGACCGTGCCGTCGGGGGTGGTGACCGGGGTGATCTCGCGGGCCCAGAAGCCGTTCTTGATGGCTTCCTCGGCCAGGTTCTGGGAGCGGACGCCGAACTCGTCCATGTCCTGACGGGTCACGCCCTTCAGGCGGGCCAGGTTCTCGGCGGTCTGGCCCATCGAGATGTACGCGTCCGGCACCAGACCGTTCTCGCGCGGGTCCTGCCAGGAGGCGCCCGTGCTCTGCGCGACCTCGGCCGTACGGGCCTCCGCGTCGGCGAAGAACGGGTTGTGGGTGCCCGCCATGCCGTCCGAGGAACCGTTCGCGAACCGCGAGACGGTCTCGACGCCGGCGGAGATGAAGACGTCACCCTCGCCCGCCTTGATGGCGTGCAGGGCCATCCGGGAGGTCTGGAGGGACGAGGAACAGTAGCGGGTGACGGTGAGGCCCGGCAGGTGGTCCATGCCCATCTGCACGGCCACGATGCGGCCCAGGTTGTGGCCCTGCTCGCCGCCCGGGAGGCCGCAGCCCAGCATCAGGTCGTCGATCTCGCGCGGGTCCAGCCCGGGCACCTTGGCGAGCGCGGCCTGGATGATCTGCGCGGTCAGGTCGTCCGGGCGGACGTCCTTGAGCGATCCCTTGCCGGCGCGCCCGATGGGGGAACGGGCGGTGGAAACGATGACGGCTTCGGGCATCGGGACTCCAAGGGGTGCGTCGTTGCGGGACCGCATGCGAAGTTACCGCCCCGTACGGTCGAGGTCACGGGCCTCGGCGTGTGATGCGGGTCGCTCCGCGGGGCGTCGGGGCCGAGGATGCCGCTGTCGACCTTCCGCCGGCCCCCCGGCCGGCCCCCCGGCCGGCCTACCGGGGTTCCGCGACCGGGGTCGTGGGCGCCTTGGGGGTCGTGGCCGGCCTCGGGGCGAGGTCCTCGCCCGCGACCCGCCGCCTGCGGCGGTGCTTGAGCAGGGCCCAGGGCCCCCGCGCGCCGGTGACCTCGGTGCCGGCCTCGCCCGCCGCCGCGGACGCCGCCTTGGCGACGGGCAGCATGTCCTCGTCGCGCGAGACGTCCAGCCGGTCGGACTCCGGCCACAGGCCCAGCGCCGCGCACATGGTGGGCAGCACGGCCATGGCGGCCGTCGCGTACCCCTCCGCCGACGGGTGGTAGGAGTCCGGCCCGAACATCTCCCGGGGGTTCGCGGCGAACTCCGGCCCCAGCAGGTCGCCCATCGAGATCGTCCGGGCCCCCAGGGCCAGCACGCCGATCGTCTGGGCGGCCGCCAGTTGCCGCGAGACCCGGCGGGCCATCCAGCGCAGCGGCTGGTAGACCGGCTCGATGGTGCCCAGGTCCGGGCAGGTGCCCACCACGACCTCGGAGCCCGCCAGCCGCAGCCGCCGGACCGCCGAGGTCAACAGCCGGACGGACTGGGTCGGCGGCATCCGCCGCGTCACGTCATTGGCGCCGATCATGATCACGCACACGTCCGGCGGCGGCGCGTCCCCGTCGAGCAGGAGACCCACCTGCCGGTCGAGGTCGTCGGACATCGCCCCGGACAGCGCGACGTTGCGCAGCTCCACGGGCCGTTCGGCCACCGCGGCCAACCCCGAGGCGAGCAGCGCGCCCGGTGTCTGGCGGGCCCGGCGCACCCCGAGCCCGGCCGCCGTGGAGTCGCCCAGCATGCCGAGCCGCAGGGGGCCCGGGCTCAGCTCGGGGCCGCCGAACTCGCTCCCGTACAGGCCGTCGGCCCGCGGCGGATCCGGCAGACCGGTGCCCACCGTCCGCTTCGCGAACTGGACCTCGGCCAGCACCAGACCCACCGCGGCGACCCCGACGAGCCCCAGCCCGCCGCCGCCGTACGCCGCGCCCGCCGCGATCCGGCGGGCCGTCCTCGCCCTGGACACCCTTCAAGCCACCTCGATCCGCGCTCTGATCCCGATGACCTACCTGCCCCGTAGTGCGGGTCGGCCAATCCCTTTCCGCTTACTCTGGCCGGACCTCCCGGAGAACCCGTGGAGTCCCCTCCTTGGAGAACATGGTGCAATTCCACGACTCGATGATCAGCCTCGTCGGCAACACCCCGCTGGTGAAGCTCAACCGTGTGACCGAAGGCCTGCAGGCCACCGTCCTTGCGAAGGTCGAGTACTTCAACCCCGGTGGGTCCGTGAAGGACCGGATCGCCGTCCGGATGATCGAGGCCGCCGAGCAGAGCGGTGCCCTCAAGCCCGGTGGCACCATCGTGGAGCCCACCAGCGGCAACACCGGTGTAGGACTCGCCATCGTGGCCCAGCAGAAGGGCTACAAGTGCATCTTCGTCTGCCCTGACAAGGTGTCCACGGACAAGATCAACGTCATGCGCGCGTACGGCGCCGAGGTCGTGGTCTGCCCGACCGCCGTCGACCCCGAGCACCCGGACTCGTACTACAACGTCTCCGACCGCCTCGCGCGCGAGCCCGGCGCCTGGAAGCCCGACCAGTACAGCAACCCGAACAACCCCCGTTCGCACTACGAGACCACCGGTCCCGAGCTGTGGGAGCAGACGGACGGGAAGATCACCCACTTCGTCACGGGCGTCGGCACCGGCGGCACCATCTCCGGCACCGGCAACTACCTCAAGGAGGTGTCCGGCGGCAAGGTCAAGGTCATCGGCGCCGACCCCGAGGGTTCGGTCTACTCCGGCGGCAGCGGCCGTCCGTACCTGGTCGAGGGCGTCGGTGAGGACTTCTGGCCCACCGCCTACGACCCCAACGTCACGGACGAGATCATCGCGGTGTCCGACAAGGACTCCTTCCAGATGACCCGCCGCCTCGCCAAGGAGGAGGGCCTCCTCGTCGGCGGCTCCTGCGGCATGGCCGTCGTCGCCGCGCTGCGCGCCGCCGAGGGCCTCGGCCCCGACGACGTCGTGGTGGTCCTGCTGCCGGACAGCGGCCGCGGCTACCTCAGCAAGATCTTCAGCGACGAGTGGATGGCCGGTCACGGCTTCCTGGAGGAAGCGGGCCCGTCGGCGCGCATCGGCAACGTCCTCGCGGACAAGGAGGGCGGCATCCCGTCCCTGGTGCACATGCACCCGGAGGAGACCGTCGGCCAGGCCATCGAGGTGCTGCGCGAGTACGGCGTCTCCCAGATGCCGATCGTCAAGCCGGGCGCCGGCCACCCCGACGTCATGGCCGCCGAGGTCATCGGCTCCGTCGTCGAGAAGGAGCTGCTCGCGGCGCTCTTCGCGCAGCGTGCCTCCCTCGGCGACCCGCTGGAGAAGCACATGAGCGCGCCGCTGCCGCAGGTCGGCTCCGGTGAGCCCGTCTCCGAGCTGATGTCGGTGCTCGGCGAGGCCGACGCGGCGATCGTGCTCGTCGAGGGCAAGCCCACCGGCGTCGTCAGTCGCCAGGACCTGCTCGCGTTCCTGGCCAAGGGCTCCAAGTAGCCGACGCGGTCCCCGACCGGAGCGATTCCGGCCGGGGGCCGATCCGTCGGTCCCGGGACCGGGCCGTTCGCGCCGGGGACCCGCTGTTTCCGGCCGGTCGCGCAAACGGTACGGGCCCGACACGTCACGGCAGCACCGGCTTAACACGGGTTCGGCACAGTAGGGGACGTCGGCAGGGAGGACCGGGGAACCGGAAGGCCCCGCCGGCGTCACGAACGGCGTCCGTGCGCCTCCGGAGCGGCTCCCGGACCACGCGGACGCCAAAGGACGCGGACGGCCCTGACCCGGCCCGTGTCCCACGCGGGGACCGCCGTCGTCCCGCCCCCCGGGAGACCGGGGGTGCGGCGGTCCCCGCGCAAGCTTCCCCACGGACCCGCGGGAGCGGCCCGCCGGTCAGCCGGTACGGGCCCTCCCGCCGGGCGGTGGGACGATCCGCCGGCCGGAGCGGGGCCGCCCGTCAGTCGGTGGGGCCCTTCCCGCGGCTGCCGAAGCCCTTCTTGGACGCGTGGATGAAGTTCACGCCCAGGATCCCCGCCCAGGCGACGAGCAGTCCGCTGAGGTGGGCCTGCGTCGCGGCGATCGCCGACAACGGGATGGCCAGCACCAGGGTGATCACGGCGAAGCCGAAGCGTTCCCCGAAGTTGCCGACGGCCGTCACGGCCGGGTCGCTGGAGCCGCCGCGGGCCGAGAGCAGGCGTTCCTCCGCGAGTCGGCGCCGCACCTGGGTGTCGACCTTCTCCACGAACGATTCGACCAGCGCCGCCTCGTACTCCGGCCCGAGCTCCCGCCGGGCGTCGAGGGTGGCGCCGAGTTCCTTCTTCAGGTCTTCGACCTGGGGGGAATGGGCTGTCATGCCCCCAGCGTAGGAACCGGAACGGGCCGCGGCACTGGGGCTAGCCCCCGTATCCGCGGGTCCGGATCGCGGGCGCGGCTTGCCGAGCTGCATAACCACATGCAGAGTGCACCGTGACTGAATATCTCACCGGTGACGGGACGGAACGGAGGGGACGGCGATGAGCGACGGCCCGGCCGCACGGCTGCAGAAGCTGTTCGAGGGACACCGGCTGACGCCGACCCAGCGGCGGATCGCCCACTGCATGGTGCGCGGGGCGGCCGACGTGCCGTTCCTGTCCAGTGTGGAACTCGCCGAGCTGGCCGGGGTGAGCCAGCCGTCCGTGACCCGGTTCGCGGTGGCACTCGGCTTCGACGGCTACCCGGCGCTGCGCCGCCACCTGCGCGAGGTGGCCCCCGCCGGGCAGGAGCCGCAGCCGCGGGAGGACTCGTACAACGAGTACCAGCAGGCCGTCCAGGGCGAGATCGAGAACCTGCGCCGGCTCGCCGCGATGCTCGCCGACCCCGCGCCCGTCGAGGAGGCCGGCCGGCTGCTCGCCGGGTCCGCGCCGCTGCCGGTGCTGGGCTTGCGGGCGGCGTCCTCGCAGGCGCGCGGGTTCGCGTACTTCGCCGCCAAGGTGCACCCCGACGTACGGCTCCTCGACGAGGCCGGCTCGATGCTCGCCGACCGCATCGACGCGGCCGCCACGGCCGGGGCCACGGCCCTGCTGTGCTTCGCGCTGCCCCGTCACCCCCGGGAGGTCGTCGAGGCCCTGGACCACGCGCGGGCCGCCGGGCTGACCGTCGTGACCGTCGCGGACTCGGCGTTCGCCCCCGTCGCCCGGCACTCGGACCTGCTGATCCCGGCGCCCGTCGGCACCGGGCTCGCCTTCGACACCGCCTGCGCGCCGATGCTGCTGGGCCGGGTGCTGTTGGAAGCCATGGCCGACGCGCTGCCCGACGCCCAGGCGCGGCTGGAGGCCTTCGACGCGAGGGCCGTCGCCCGCGGACTCTTCGTCGAGTAGCCCGCCGGGCCGTCCTCCGGGTGATGACGGGAGTTCGGCGGCGGGACCCAGGCCCTGTCGTCGAACTCCCGTCCGCCCCGCGGCGTCCGGGACCTGGGCCGTTCCTTTCGGATCTTGCCTGACCCGCGTCGTCCGGTACTGCGGCTCGGGGCGCGGGCGACCGGGGTGCGGGCGACCGGGGCGGAGCCGGCCCCGGCGGCCTGACCTGCGGCGACGGCGACAGGCGGGTGGCACCGGCCGGGCGGGGCCCTACAGCAGGGCGTCGCGCAGGTCGCCGCCCGCCTCCGCGACGACGTCCGCGAGGGACTGCGCGGCGCGCAGCGGGGTGAAGCGCACCGTGCCCGCCGGCGGGATCGTGAACCCGTGGACGGCCGGCCGGGGCAGGCTGTTGTACCCGTAGTGGGCGGTGAAGAAGTACGCCCCCGTGTCCGGTACGGCGATCAGGTCACCCGGCTCCAGCCGCGGCAGCTCCCGGGCGGTGGCCAGCAGGTCCCCCGCGAAGCAGGCCGGCCCCGCGACGTCCTGGGCGACGGGCGGCCCCGACTTCGGGGCGCCCTCGGCGTCGTACGGCAGGATCCGCAGCGGCCAGACCTCCGGGGCGTACACGGTCCGGGTCGCCAGCTGGACGCCCGCGTGGGTCAGCGCGACGGGTCGCCCGCCCGCCGTCTTCGTGTACTCGACGCGGGCCAGCACGAGCCCGTGCTTCGCGAGCAGGGACCGGCCGAACTCCGTCACCAGCCCGTACGAGCCGTCGAAGAGGGCGGGGACGGCCCCGCGCAGGGCCGCCACGTACTGCCCGTAGGTCGGGGTCGGCTCGTCCGAGGCGAAGTTCACCGGCAGGCCGCCGCCGATGTCGAGGGTGTCGACCTGCCGCCGCCCGGCCGCCGCGTTGATCTCCTCCGCGAGCGCGTGCAGTTCCCGTACGCCCCGCGCGATCCGCGCCGGCGGCACGCCCTGCGAACCCGAGTGGACGTGCAGCCGGGTCAGCCAGGGCCGGTCCAGGAAGGCCCGTACGAGCCACGCGCGCGCTCCCGGGTCGCGCAGCGGCACCCCGAACTTGGAGCGGGCGGTCGCCGTGGACAGGGCGTCGATGGTGCCCGCGCCGGTCTGCGGGTTGATCCGGATCCCCAGCGCGGACCGGGTCGGGGCCGCCGGCACGAGGGCGTCGAGCCGTGCCAGCTCCTGCCGGTTGTCGGCGTTCACCGCGATTCCGAGGTCCAGCGCCTCCCGCAGCTCGGCCGGCGTCTTGGCGGGGGAGTCCAGGACGACGCGGTCCGCGGGGAGCCCCGCCGCCCGGGCCAGGGCCAGCTCGCCCGGCCCGGCCACCTCGCAGCCGATCCCCTCGGCGGCCAGTAGGCGCAGCACCGGGACGAGCGGGGTCGCCTTCACCGCGAAGGTGTGCAGGACGGGCGTACCGGGAGCCACGGCGGCCGCGAACGCGCCGGTCAGCGCGGCGGCGGAGGCCCGGATCCCGTCGGCGTCGAGCAGGCACACCAGCGGCGCCGCGACCCGGCCGTACGGATCGCCGCCGATCAGGCCCTGCGCGACGGCGGCCCGTACGGCCAGGTCGCGGCGGGCGGCGGGGTCCTGCGCGAAGGGCGGTGTGCGCGTCTCGGCGGCCATGTCCGCCATCCCACCACCCGGCGGCTCCACCCGCAGCTGTTGACTGGATCTATTCATACCGCGAGGATGTGAATGGATTGACCAACACCGGAGGAGGCACCCGCCATGTCAGGACCCCGCCCCGTACGGGCCGCGCGAGGCACCGAGCTCAGCACCCTGGGATGGCAGCAGGAGGCCGCCCTGCGGATGCTCCAGAACAACCTCGACCCCGAGGTCGCCGAGCACCCCGACAAGCTCGTCGTCTACGGCGGCACCGGCAAGGCCGCCCGCGACTGGCGCTCGTACGACGCCATGGTCCGCACCCTGCGGACCCTCAAGCAGGACGAGACGATGCTCGTCCAGTCCGGCCGCCCGGTCGGCGTCATGCAGACGCACGAATGGGCGCCGCGCGTCCTGCTCGCCAACTCCAACCTGGTCGGCGACTGGGCCAACTGGGAGGAGTTCCGCCGCCTGGAGCACCTGGGCCTCACCATGTACGGCCAGATGACGGCCGGCTCGTGGATCTACATCGGTACCCAGGGCATCCTCCAGGGCACCTACGAGACCTTCGCCGCCGTCGCCGCCAAGCTGCACTCGACCGGTAGGGGAGGGGTCGGCGGCACCCTGGCCGGCACGATCACCCTCACCGCCGGCCTCGGCGGCATGGGCGGCGCCCAGCCGCTCGCCGTCACCATGAACGACGGCGTCGCGATCTGCATCGACGTCGACCCGCGCGCCATCGACCGCCGCATCGAGCACCGCTACCTCGACGTCAAGGCCGACAACCTGCGCCACGCCCTCCAGCTGGCCGTCGAGGCCCGCGACGCCCGCAAGCCGCTGTCCATCGGCCTCCTCGGCAACGCCGCCGAGCTGCTCCCGCAGATGCTCGCCGAGGGCGCGCCGATCGACATCGTCACCGACCAGACGAGCGCCCACGACCCGCTCGCCTACCTGCCCGTCGGCGTCGCCTTCGACGACATGGCCGACCTGGCCGCCAAGGACCCGGCAGGCTTCACCACCCGCGCCCGCGAGTCCATGGCCAAGCACGTCGAGGCCATGGTCGGCTTCATGGACGCGGGCGCCGAGGTCTTCGACTACGGCAACTCCATCCGCGGCGAGGCCCAGCTGGCCGGCTACGACCGCGCGTTCGCCTTCCCCGGCTTCGTCCCCGCCTACATCCGACCGCTGTTCTGCGAGGGCAAGGGCCCCTTCCGCTGGGCCGCGCTGTCCGGCGAGGCCTCGGACATCCACAAGACCGACAAGGCGATGCTGGAGCTGTTCCCGGAGGCCGATTCTCCTCAGAACGCGTCCCTGCACCGCTGGATCAAGATGGCGGGCGAGCGGGTCCACTTCCAGGGCCTGCCCGCGCGCATCTGCTGGCTCGGCTACGGCGAGCGCGACAAGGCCGGTGAGCGCTTCAACGAGATGGTCGCCGACGGCACCCTCGCCGCGCCCCTGGTGATCGGCCGCGACCACCTCGACTGCGGCTCGGTCGCCTCCCCGTACCGCGAGACCGAGGCCATGCTCGACGGCTCCGACGCCATCGCCGACTGGCCGCTGCTCAACGCCATGGTCAACGTCGCCTCCGGCGCCTCCTGGGTCTCCATCCACCACGGCGGCGGCGTCGGCATGGGCCGCTCGATCCACGCCGGTCAGGTCACCGTCGCCGACGGCACGCCGCTCGCCGGCGAGAAGATCCGCCGCGTCCTGACCAACGACCCCGGCATGGGCGTCATCCGGCACGTCGACGCGGGCTACGACATCGCCGAGGCCGTCGCCGACGAGCGCGACGTCCGCGTCCCGATGCGGGAGGGTGACTCCGCGTGAGCCACGGTTCCTTCCCCGGCCCCCGGGGCGAGACCCCGGGGGCCGGGGGGGCCGGTTTCCACACCATGTGGGCCGACCTCGCCCCCATCGGCCGCCACCCGGACTCCGGCGGCTACCGCCGCTACGCCTGGACCGGCGCCGACGCCGACTGCCGCACCTGGTTCCAGGAGCAGGCCCAGGCGCGCGGCCTGACGTACGAGACCGACCGCAACGGCAACCAGTGGGCCTGGCTCGGCGACCCCCTCGCGGGCGACGCCGTCGTCACCGGCTCCCACCTGGACTCCGTCCCCGACGGCGGGGCCTTCGACGGCCCGCTCGGCGTGGTGTCCTCCTTCGCCGCCCTCGACGAGCTCCGCGCCCGCGGCGCGCGCCCCACCCGGCCGCTGGCCATCACCAACTTCGGTGACGAGGAGGGCGCCCGCTTCGGCCTCGCCTGCGTCGGCTCCCGGCTCGCCGCCGGACAGCTGACCAAGGAGAAGGCGTACGAACTCCGCGACGCGGACGGCATCAGCCTGCCCCAGGCCATGGAACAGGCCGGCTACGACCCGGAGACGATCGGCGCCGACCCCGAACGCCTCGCCCGGATCGGCGCCTTCGTCGAACTCCACGTCGAACAGGGCCGCGCCCTCGACCTCTCCGGCGACCGCGTCGGCATCGCCTCCGCGATCTGGCCCCACGGCCGCTGGCGCTACGACTTCCACGGCGAGGCCAACCACGCGGGCACCACCCGCCTGGTGGACCGCCGCGACCCGATGCTCACGTACGCGGCGACCGTCCTGGCCGCCCGCCAGGAGGCGACCCTCGCGGGCGCCGTCGCCACCTTCGGGAAGATCTCCGTCGAACCCAACGGGGTCAACGCCATCCCGTCCCTGGTCCGCGGCTGGCTCGACTCCCGGGCCGCCGACCAGGCCACCCTCGACACGGTCGTCACCGCCATCGAGAAGGCGGCCCGCGAACGCGCCGACCAGGACGGCATCGACCTCGCCGTCGTCCGCGAGTCCTTCACCCCGGTCGTCGAGTTCGAGCACGCCCTGCGCGACGAGATGAACCGGATCCTCGGCGGAGCGGTCCCCGTCCTCGGCACCGGCGCGGGACACGACGCCGGAATCCTCTCCGCCACCGTCCCCACCGCCATGCTGTTCGTACGCAACCCCACCGGCGTCTCCCACTCCCCGAAGGAGTTCGCCGCCGAGGACGACTGCGAGGCCGGCGTCATGGCCCTCGCCGACGTACTGGAAGGACTGGCGTGCAGGTGACCGCGCCCACGACGTACTGGCTCGAACACGCCTGGCTCGGCACCCACGTCGAGCCGGGCGTCACCCTGGCCGTCTCCGCCGACGGCCGGATCACCGGCCTGCTCACCGGCGCCGACACCCCGCCCCCCGGGGCGGAGGTACTGCGCGGGCTGACCATCCCGGGCCTGGCCAACGCGCACTCCCACGCCTTCCACCGGGCCCTGCGCTCCACCGTCCAGGTCGGCTCCGGCACCTTCTGGACCTGGCGCGACTTCATGTACAAGGTCGCCCAGAACCTCACCCCGGACAGCTACTACGCGCTCGCCCGCGCCACCTACGCGGAGATGGCCCTCGCCGGCATCACCAACGTCGGCGAGTTCCACTACGTCCACCACGCCCCCGGCGGCGCCCCCTACGCCGACCCCAACGCCATGGGCGAGGCCCTCATCGCGGCGGCGGACGCGGCGGGCATCCGCATCACCCTCCTCGACACCGCCTACCTGGCGGCCGGCTTCGGCCAGGCCCCCAACGCCCACCAGCTGCGGTTCTCCGACGGCACCGCCGACGCCTGGGCGGAGCGCGCCTCCGCCCTCAAGGGCGGCGGCCACGCCCGCATCGGCGCCGCGATCCACTCGGTGCGCGCGGTCCCCGCCGACCACCTGGCCACCGTCGCCCGCTGGGCCGAGGAACGGCAGGCACCCCTGCACGTCCACCTCTCCGAGCAGACCGCGGAGAACGACGCCTGCCGGGCCGCCCACGGCCGCACCCCGACCCAACTCCTCGCCGACCACGGCGTCCTGGGCGCCCGCACCACAGGCGTCCACAACACGCACCTCACCGACGCCGACATCTCCCTGCTCGGCGCCACCGCCACCGGCACCTGCATGTGCCCCACCACCGAACGCGACCTCGCGGACGGCATCGGGCCGGCCTCCCGCCTCCAGCAGGCGGGCAGCCCGCTGTCCCTCGGCAGCGACAGCCACGCGGTGATCGACCTGCTGGAAGAGGCCCGCGCGATGGAACTGAACGAGCGCCTGCGCAGCCGCACCCGCGGTCACTGGACGGCCAACGCCCTGCTGACCGCCGCCACCGCCGACGGCCACGCCTCCCTCGGCCTGCCCGACGCGGGTCGCCTGGAGGTCGGGGCGCTCGCCGACTTCACCACGATCGCCCTGGACTCCGTCCGGACGGCCGGGGCGCTCCCGCGCCTGGGCGCCGAGACGGCGGTGTTCGCGGCGACGGCGTCGGACGTCCGGCACACCGTGGTCGCGGGCCGCCACATCGTCCGCGACGGCGCCCACGCCCTCGTCCCGGACGTCCCGTCCGCCCTGTCCGAGTCCATCGCGGCGCTGCGCGCCTGACTCGCCGTCCCGGCCCCGACTCCTGTCCAGCCACGCCCACGCCCCCTTCCCCGGCACCACGGGGGCTCCGCCCGGGGAACGGTGAAGGGTCGGGGTGGGGAACCCCCCGAGAGGAACGCATGACCACCACCGTCATCACCAACATCGGCAGCCTCGTCACCAACGATCCCTCCGTGGGCGACGGCTCCGCCCTCGGCCTGATCGAGAACGCGGCCGTCGTCATCGAGGGCGACAGGATCGCCTGGACCGGCCCCGCCGCGGACGCCCCCGCCGCGGACACCGCCTTCGACGCGACGGGTCGCGCCGTCATCCCCGGCTTCGTGGACTCCCACTCGCACCTCGTCTTCGCCGGCGACCGCACCGCCGAGTTCAACGCCCGCATGTCCGGCCGCGCGTACTCCGCCGGAGGCATCCGCACGACCGTCGCCGCCACCCGCGCCGCCACCGACGCCGCACTCGAAGCCAACCTGCTGCGCCACCTCCACGAGGCCCGCCGCCAGGGCACCACCACCTTCGAGACCAAGTCCGGCTACGGGCTCACCGTCGCCGACGAGGCCCGCGCCCTGCGCATCGCCGCCGCGCACACCGAGGAGGTCACCTACCTCGGCGCGCACATCGTCTCCCCGGACTACGCCGACGATCCGGCGGCGTACGTCGACCTCGTCACCGGCGAGATGCTGGAGGCCTGCGCCCCGTACGCCCGCTGGGTGGACGTCTTCTGCGAGAAGGGCGCCTTCGACGGCGACCAGGCCCGCGCCATCCTCACCGCGGGCGCCGCCGCCGGGCTGATCCCGCGCATCCACGCCAACCAGCTCTCCCACGGGCCCGGCGTCCAACTCGCCGTGGAGCTCGAAGCGGCCTCCGCCGACCACTGCACCCACCTCACCGACGCGGACGTCGACGCCCTCGCCCAGGCGGCCGCGACCACGGTGGCCACGCTGCTGCCCGGCGCCGAGTTCTCCACCCGCGCGCAGTGGCCCGACGCCCGGCGGCTGCTCGACGCGGGCGCCACCGTGGCCCTGTCCACGGACTGCAACCCCGGCTCGTCCTACACCAGCTCCATGCCGTTCTGCATCGCCCTCGCCGTACGGGACATGGGCATGACCCCCGACGAGGCCC
Source organism: Streptomyces sp. NPDC001568 (assembly GCF_042893755.1). Lineage (NCBI taxonomy): Bacteria > Bacillati > Actinomycetota > Actinomycetes > Kitasatosporales > Streptomycetaceae > Streptomyces > Streptomyces sp. NPDC001568. Next base: position 282,785 of record NZ_JBIAVF010000010.1, read on the forward strand.
TGTGGTCCGCCACCGCCGGCGGCGCCCGCGCCCTGCGCCGCGGCGACCTCGGCACGCTCACCCCCGGCGCCCGCGCCGACCTGGCCCTCCTCGAGGCCCCGAGCCACGTCCACCTCGCCTACCGCCCGGGCGTCCCGCTCGTCTCCGCGGTGTGGCAGCGCGGGGTCCGCGCGGCCTGAGGCGCGCGCCGACGCGCCGTTCGCGACGGCCCGGACGGGGCTTCGGACGGCCCCCGACCGGGCCGTCACCGCCTGCCGACCGGGCCGTCCCGGCCCCCCGACCGGGCCGCGACGGCGCTCTGACCAGGCCGTCACGGCGCCCCGAACGGCCGGAAACAGTACGGCCGAAAGGGCGCCGATCCGGGCCGTCCTGTGTCTTCCCTCCGTAAGGCCCCGGGCGTACCTTGAGCCACCAATCTGATGTGTCGTCAGTAACTTGTGGCCCGAGGGGAAGACGAAGGTGTCCGACCGGAAACGTTCCACCGCGCTCGCGCTGGCCTCCGCGGCGGCCGCATCGGCGGTCCTGCTCACCGCCCCCGCCGCCCACGCCGCCGTGATCGACGTCGAGTACAACTGCCAGACCCCGATCGGGGACAAGTCGGCGGTCTCGCCGATCGACATCAAGGCCGTCAAGGAGGGCGACGGCTACAAGCTGACGATGTCCTTCCAACGGGGCGTCTCCTCCAGCCCCATCGAGCTGGGCAAGGGCGCCATGAGCCCCAGCGCGGTCATCCTGGCCGACGGGGCGGAGAAGGTCTCGGTGCCCGTCTCCGGCGCGCCCAACTCCGAGGCCGTGCCCGCCAACACCCCCATCAGGATCACCGACCTCTCGGGCACCTACACCCCGAAGAAGAGCGGCAAGGTCACCTTCACCGCCGGGGTCCTCACCATCAAGGCCATGGGGACCACCACCACCTGCACCCCCGGCAACAGTCCCAAGCCGTCCCTCGAACTGGAGGTCACGGCGGCCGGCGGAGCCAAGGACCCCGCCCCGCAGCCCGGCAACGGGCAGAGCTCCGCCCCGAGCACCCTCCCGCAGACCGGCCCCGCCGAGTCCGCCATCGCGCTCGGCACCCTCGGTGCCACCGTCGTGCTCTCGGGCGCCGCCGGCGTGCTCTGGCTGACCCGACGCGGCCGGCAGGCCCAGCGGACCCGGCCCTGAACGGAGCAGCCCCGGCCATGCCCCTGCTCCCCGTCCCCCCACGGCCCGGCACCCTCCGGCGGCTCGACGCCGCCGGGCGGCCCGGCGTCCTGCGACGGCCCGGTGTCCTCGCGCGGCCCGGCGTCCTTCGACGGTCCGGTGTCCTCGCGCGGCTCGGCGTCGTGCTGCTCGCCGCGTCCGCGCTCCTGGGCGGCGCGCCGGCCGCGGTCGCCGACGAGCCCGGTTGGACCGCCGAACCGGCGTCCGGCCGGCCTGCCGCCGCCCGTCCCTACTTCTACCTCGCGGGCACCCCCGGAGCCGTTCTGGAGGACCGCCTCGCGCTGACGAACACCTCCGACCGGGAGCGCACCGTCACCCTGCGCGGGGCCGACGCCTACAACACGGCGGACGGCGCCTTCGCCGTGCGCCCCGCCCGGGAGTCCGCAGGCGCGGGCTCCTGGATCAGCTTCGGCGGCTCCGCCGCGGTGCGGATCCCGCCCCGCACCCGCGCCGTCGTCCCGTTCACCGTCACCGTGCCGCCCGCCTCCGCGCCCGGCGACCATCCGGCCGCCGTCGTCGCCGCCGAGGACGGCCGCGAGGTGGGCGTACGGGTGCACCTGCGGGTCAGCGGCCCGGCGGTGGCGGCCCTCACCGTCGAGGACGTGTCCGTGCTCGGCAAGGGCGCGTCCGCCGCTGTCGCGTACACCCTGGTCAACCGGGGCAACGTCGCCCTCGCCCCCGAGCTCGCGATCCGCGCCGACGGCCGTTTCGGCGAGGTCCCCGGCCGCGCCGCGCGCGCCCTGCCGGTGGAACTGCTGCCCGGTCAGCGGGTGGAGCTGACCGAACCGTGGCCCGGCGCGCCGGTCCTCGACCGGGTCGCCGTCACCGTCACCGTCACCGCGCCCGGCGCCGCCCCGGCCACCGCGACCGCCACCGCGTGGTTCGTGCCGTGGGGCATCGCCGCCCTCACCGGCGCCGGCCTGCTCCTGCTCGGCGGGACGGCGACGGCCGCGCTGCTCCTCGTACGCCGTACCCGGGGCGCCCCGCGCGACCGGCCGCCGCCGGAACCCGCCGCCGCCCCGGACCGGGCACCGCACCACGAGCTGACGGGAGCATCCAGGTGAGCCGCACCCCGGGCGCGAAGGCCCTGCCCCTCCTCGCCCTGGCCCTGGCGGCGCTCGCCCTGGCGTTGCTGCCCGCCGCCGCGCCCGCCGCCGCCGACGAGAGCAAGGCCGCGGCGGCGCTCTCCCTCCAGGAGGCCGCCAAGGGCACCGAGATCACCGTCACCGGCACCGGCTGGCGGGCCAAGACCATGGTGATGCTGCTGGTCTGCGGCCAGAACATGATCGGCGGCACCAACAGCTGCGCCAACGCCGACGGGGCCGCCGTCGCGGTCGCCGCCGACGGGGGCTTCACCGCCCGGCTCCAGGTCGTCGCACCACCCAAGCCCTGCCCCTGCGTGGTCAACGTGGCATCCGTCAACGGGGACCAGTCCACCGTCGCCCTCCCGTTGCGGATCACCGACCACGAGAGCGCCCCGCTGCCCGCCGAGTCCGGGACGGCCCGGCTCGCGATGCTCACCGGGGTCCGGCTCCGGGGCGACGACGGCGTGCTGACCTGGTTCGGCGCCCCGCCCTCCCGCCGGTTCACCGTCACCGTCGGGAACCTGGGCTCGGCGCCCGTCAAGGACCCCGTCTTCCAACTCGGCACCGCCCACGGGGTGTTCGCCCCGACCTGGGAGGAGGCCCGGTGGAAGGGCACCATCGCGCCCGGTGGCAAGGCCGAGATCGGCCTGGACGTGGCCCTGCCCGCCGGAGCCCACGGCGACTACACCGTCTCCCTCAAGTACGGGGACACGGTGGTCGCCGCCCAGCCGTGGGGCGTGGACCGTCCGTACGGGGTGCTGCTGTTCTGGGGCCTGCTCCTGGTGGTGGTCCCGACCGCGCTGTTCCGGGCCGGGATGGCCGTCGTCGACCGGCTCCGACCGCGCGCCACCCCGGCCGCCGGCGGTCGCCACCGCGGCGCGAAGGCCCCGGACGCCGCCACCGCGGTGACCGCCCGGCTGCCGAGGATCCCCGCCGCGCGGGGCTCCGCGCCGGCCGCCCCCCAGACCCCCACGGCGGTCCTGCCGTGGTTCATCCCCGAGGAGCAGGCGCCGGCGCGGGACGCGCCGGCTGAGCAACCGCAGACATCCGCACCGTCCGATCAAAGTCCGACAACGAAGGGACATTCGTGAACACCCAACGGAGGGCGAGCGCGGCCCTGGTCGCGCTGCTGCTCGGCGGCGCGGGCATCGCCATGGCGGCTTCCCCCGCCCAGGCCGCCGATGCCACCTACAAGGTCAAGTGCGTACCGCCCGCGGGCGGCGGCGACCCGGTGGAGGGCGAGAGCACCGTCAAGATCACGGCCCCGGCCACGGCCAAGGTGGGCGACGAGGTCGACGTGTCGTGGGAGACCGTCAAACCCGCCTCCAACAACACCGACCTCATGGTGATCCCGAAGGACTCCGTGGTGCCCACCGGCTGGTTCACGGTGGGCGGGGGAGGGGGCGAACTGAAGGTCGTCGGGGAGAAGAAGAACCCGGAGATCCCGAAGAAGGCCCCCATGGTCATGTCGACGATGAAGGGCAAGCTGAAGCTGACCAAGGCGGGCAAGGTCACGCTGACGCCGGGCCGGTACGAGGTCGCCGTCTCCTTCCCGTTCGGCACCTTCGTCACCAAGTGCGCCCCGGTGGGCACCGTCTCGGGAGGCGCCACCATCGACGTCTCCGCGGGCTCCACGGGCGGCGCGACGACGGGCGGGGCGACCACGGGCGGGGCGACGACGGGCGGGGCGACCACGGGTGGCGCGACCACGGGTGGCGCGACGACCGGTGGCACGACCACGGGCGGCACCACGACCGGCGGCGCGACCACCGGTGGTTCCACCACCGGCGGCGGCGGAGGCGGGACCGACTTCCCGGGCAAGCCCGTCGAGGTCGCCTTCGACTGCGGTCCGGTCGTCCCCGGCGGCATCAAGACGCCGGTGACGATCAACGCCAAGAAGAACGGCGGTGACTACGAACTCACGGTCAAGACCGCCAAGGGGGCGATGGCCGCTCCCATGGCGTTGCCGGCCGGTGCGCTCAAGCCCTCGATGAACGTCAAGCTGGGCGGCGCCGACTCCGGCACCGTCAAGGTCTCCGGCCCGGCCAACGCCGAGCCGATCCCCGACAAGGCCCCGGTCAACCTCAGTGACATGACCGGCACCTACAAGCCCGGAAAGTCGGGCAAGGTGACGCTGAGCCCCGACCAGTTGACGATCGACGTCACGATGGCGCCGGGTTCCACCCCGATCAACGTGCCCTGCAAGGCGGCCAGCAGCGGCGTCTCGCTGGAGCTGGACACCGCCGCCCAACCGGGCGGCAGCGGCTCCACCACGGCCGGCACCACCGGAGCCACCACCGGCGGTTCCGCCGCCTCGGGCGGGCTCGCCGAGACCGGCGCGCAGGACGAGGGCGGCATCCAGGCCCTCGCCCTGGTCGCCGGCACGGTGATCCTGCTCGGCGGCGCCGTCTTCGCCTTCACCCCGTGGCGCCGCCTGCGCGGCACGAGGTAGGCATCCCGTACGACGTCGGACGCACCCGTACGACGGAACGGCCCGGCACGCCTTGCGGCGTGCCGGGCCGTTCTGCTGTGCGGGTGCGTCAGTGGACGCTGCCCATCAGGGCCTGGACGCGCTTGCGGTACATGTAGACCGCGAAACCGGCGGCGGCGGCGAGCGTCGCCTGCATGGCGATGATCCCGGTGCCGTTCAGGTCCACACCGGCCAGCGACAGCAGACCCGTCGTGCAGTCACCGGCGGTGACCGCGAGGAACCAGACACCCATCATCTGGGAGGCGTACTTCTGCGGGGCCATCTTCGTGGTGACCGAGAGGCCGACCGGGGAGAGGCACAGCTCGGCGATGGTCTGGATCATGTAGATCGAGACCAGCCACATCGGCGACACCATGGTGCCGTCGGAGGCCATGCTCATCGGGACGACGAAGACGAAGAAGGAGCCACCGACCAGGACGAGACCCATCGCGAACTTCACGATGGTGTTCGGCTCCTGGTTCTTGCGGGCCAGCCACAGCCACAGCCAGGCGAAGACCGGCGCCAGCGCCATGACGAACAGCGGGTTCAGCGCCTGGTACCAGGTGGTGGAGGGGTCCCAGCCGAAGAGCGTGCCGGTCTTGGAGTCGGCGAACAGCGACAGGGTGGAACCACCCTGGTCGTAGATCATCCAGAAGACGGCGGCGGCGATGAAGAACCAGATGTACGCGGACATCTTCGACTGCTCGGGAGCCGAGAGGTCCTTGTCGCGCTTGATGCGGGCCAGGACGACGACCGGGATGATCAGACCGGCGATGGTGATCGGGTACAGCGCCCAGTTGATCGTGAACATGCCCATGGCGGTCACGGTGCCGTAGAAGGCGGCGACGATCGCGATGGCGATGACGGCCTTGACGACGATGCCGTTGCGCTCGGTGGCGGACAGCGGGTTCGGGACGACGCTGCTCTGCGGGCTCAGGGTGCGGCCGAAGACCAGGAACACGATCAGGCCCAGACCCATGCCGATCGCGGCGAGCAGGAAGCCGAGGTGCCAGTTGACGACCTCACCGACGGTGCCGATCGCGAACGGCGCACCGAAGGCACCCAGGTTGATGCCGACGTAGAACAGCGTGAAGCCGCCGTCACGACGCGGGTCGTCCGCACCCTTGTACAGGTGGCCGACCATCGTGGAGATGTTGGCCTTCAGCAGACCGGAACCTATGGCGACCAGCAGCAGACCGACGAAGAACGCGATCTGGCCGGGCAGCGCGAGCGCCACGTGACCGCCCATGATCACGAAGCCGGCGATGGCGACGGTCTTGCGGGCGCCCCAGACGCGGTCACCGAACCAGCCGCCGGGCATGGCCATGAGGTAGACCATCGCGACGTACACGGAGTAGATCGCCGTGGCCGCGCCCATCTTGTAGCCCAGGCCACCGCCCTGGCTCCCGGTCGCGGCGTCCGTACCGCCGGAGACCAAGTACAGGACGAGGAGCGCACGCATGCCGTAGTAGGAGAACCGCTCCCACATCTCGGTCATGAACAGCGTGGCCAGGCCGATCGGGTGGCCGAAGAGGGTCTTCTCGTGAGCGGGGCTCTGAGAAGCCGTCGTCAGGCTGGAAGCCATGGTCGATCCTTGCTTGCTCGGGACGCTCGGCTTCGTGAGCCGAACTGCGCCCGGTGGGGGGTGGCCGGCACCGGCGACGGATGTCCCACCCCACGCCCGGGGTCTCGTCCTCCGGGGTGCCGGAGTCGAAGGGTCAGCCGTCACCGGGATCCACGCCCGGCGCGCACCTTCGCGCGCAGGGCCCGGCCCACAGGTCATTCACTGTCATCTGGGTCGGAGCAATCCGACCAGAGCAGAATTTGAGGTCCTTGGCTCGCTTTTCGGCACAAGGATCCCCGGAGTAGTGCATGAGGCGTCTCGCCACCATACGACACGACACTGCGGCATATGGAAGGACTTGAGAGATGGATCACAGGTTCCGGGGGAACCGATCGACCATATTCGAAGGCGCGGGGTCGTGCGCAAGCACAGATAGCGAGGGGCCCGCAGGAGGGCCTCTCCTTTGACCCGCCGCGGACTAACATCACCCACATGACGCGTGTACTGCTCGCCGAGGACGACGCATCCATCTCGGAACCCCTGGCCCGCGCCCTGCGCCGGGAGGGGTACGAGGTCGAGGTCCGGGAGGACGGCCCCACCGCCCTGGACGCCGGACTCCAGGGCGGCATCGACCTCGTCGTCCTGGACCTCGGGCTACCCGGAATGGACGGCCTCGAAGTCGCCCGCCGGCTGCGCGCCGAAGGCCACGGCTTCCCGATCCTGGTCCTGACCGCCCGCGCCGACGAGGTCGACACGGTCGTCGGCCTCGACGCCGGCGCCGACGACTACGTGACCAAACCGTTCCGGCTCGCCGAACTGCTCGCCCGCGTCCGGGCCCTGCTGCGGCGCGGCGCCGCCGAGACCGCCCAGCCGCCCGCCACCCACGGCGTGCGGATCGACGTCGAGTCGCACCGCGCCTGGATGGGCGAGGAGGAGCTCCAGCTCACCGCCAAGGAGTTCGACCTCCTGCGCGTCCTCGTCCGTGACGCCGGCCGGGTCGTCACCCGCGACCAGCTGATGCGCGAGGTCTGGGACACCACCTGGTGGTCCTCCACCAAGACCCTCGACATGCACATCTCCTGGCTCCGCAAGAAGCTCGGCGACGACGCGGCCAATCCCCGCTACATCGCCACCGTCCGCGGCGTCGGCTTCCGCTTCGAGAAGAGCTGACGCCGCCCCGTCCTAGGGCATCCTCTAAGGCATGCGCCGCCGCCTGATCAACTCCACGCTCGCCGTGGTGCTCGTCGTGATCGCCGTGTTCGGGGTCTCCCTGGTCATCGTGGAGACCCGGACCATCACCAGCAGTGCCCAGGACCGGATCGGGTCCGAGGCCCTGCGGCTGCTCGGCATCGTCGAGGCGGACGCCCTGGAGCGCAAACCCATCGACGCCGCGGCCCTCGCCGAACAGCTGGACCTCGGCACGTACGCCCGCATCACCGTCCCCGGGCAGCAGGTCGTCGAGGTCGGGCACCGCATCGAGGGCAGCGTCATCCGCGGCACCGCGCGCGGCGAACAGGGCGAGACCGTCCTGGTGGAGGAGAACCGCTCCACGGTCACCAAGGAGGTCGGGCGGACGCTGGCCGTGGTCGGCGCGGTGGCCCTGCTGGCCGTCGTGGCGGCCGTACTGCTCGCCGTACGCCAGGCCAACCGGCTGGCCTCCCCGCTCACCGACCTCGCCGAAACCGCCGAACGCCTCGGCTCGGGCGACCCGAGGCCCCGCCACAAACGGTACGGAGTACCCGAGCTGGACCGGGTCGCGGACGTGCTGGACTCCAGCGCCGAGCGGATCGGACGGATGCTCACGGCCGAACGGCGCCTCGCCGCCGACGCCTCCCACCAGTTGCGCACCCCGCTGACGGCCCTGTCGATGCGGCTGGAGGAGATCACCGTCACCGACGACCTGGAGACCGTGCGGGAGGAGGCGACCATCGCCCTCACCCAGGTGGAGCGGCTCACGGACGTCGTCCAGCGGCTGCTCACGAACTCCCGCGACCCGCGCACCGGCTCGGCGGTCCTCTTCGACCTGGACGAGGTCGTCAAACAACAGGTGGAGGAGTGGCGGCCCGCCTACCGCAGCGCCGGACGGGCCATCGTGCGCTCGGGGCGGACCGGCATGCGCGCCGTGGGCACGCCCGGGGCGGTCTCCCAGGTGCTGGCGACCCTCGTGGAGAACGCGCTGATGCACGGGGGCGGCACGGTCGCGCTGCGCACCAGGGTCACGGGCAACCAGGCCGTACTGGAGGTCACCGACGAGGGCCCCGGCGTCCCGCCGGACCTCGGCAACCGGATCTTCGAGCGGGCCATCAGCGGCCGCAACTCCACGGGCATCGGCCTCGCCGTCGCCCGGGACCTCGCCGAAGCGGACGGCGGCCGGCTGGAACTGCTCCAGACCCAGCCGCCGGTGTTCGCCCTCTTCCTCAGCCGTACGGCGCCGGAAGGGACGGAACCGACGAGCACGGTGCGGTGAGGGGGGCCCGAGCAGCCCGGTCCTACTTGGTGGCCGTCGGCTCCGGGGCGAGCGTCGCCACCGGCACGTCGTGGCCGTCACGCTGCTCGACGATCAGCGAGGGCGCGGCAGCGGTGGGCAGGGCCTTGAAGACCCAGGTCCGGTAGGACCAGAAGCGGAAGATGGTCGCCACACCCATGCCGAGGAACTTGAAGATGTTGTTCTGCAGCGAGCTGTCCCAGCCGAACCCGTACGTCGCGGCGTAGAGCACACCGCTCTCGATGACCATCCCGATGCCGCTGAACAGCACGAACAGGAACATCTCGCGCCGCCGGCCGCCGAGGTCGCGGTCGCGGTAGGTGAAGTACCGGAAGCCGATGTAGTTGGTGATGATCGCCACCACGATGGCTATGACGTTCGCGCGCACGATCTGCAGATCGGTCGTGCTCCGGAGCAGGTTGAACACGCCGAAGTTGACCAGGACGCCCAGCCCGCCGACCGCGCCGAACTTGATGACCTCCCGCACGAGGCCGCGGACGCGCTCGGTCAGCGGTGCTGCTTTCGGCGTGCTCATGTGATGGTTCAGTCCCTGTCCGTCGTCGTCGCCCCTCGTTGAGGCGTCACTCGATTTCGTCAACCCGTTCATGGTAAGTGTCGCCCCCCGGCTCCGTCCGTGGGTTCCCGGCCCTTGCGACGCACGGCACACGGGCCTCGACCGGAACCGACGGGTCCGCTCCGGGGGCTCGGCCCGGGCGGGTCCGGATGGCGCAATACCGACGGATACCCTGGAGTGGTGACGTTCCCGGTAGTCGGCATGGTCGGCGGCGGACAGCTCGCCCGCATGACCCACGAGGCGGGCATCCCCCTCGGCATCAAATTCAAGATCCTCAGTGACACCCCACAGGACTCGGCGGCCCAGGTCGTGAGCGACGTCGTCATCGGCGACTATCGCGACCTGGAGACGCTCCGCGCCTTCGCGCGCGGCTGCGACGTGATCACCTTCGACCACGAGCACGTGCCCATCGCACACCTGCGGGCCCTGGAAGCGGACGGCATCCCCGTCCGACCGGGGCCCGACGCGTTGGTGCACGCCGCGGACAAGGGGGTGATGCGCGCCCGGCTCGACGAGATCGGCGTGCCCAGCCCCCGCCACCGGATCGTGAGCGATCCGGCGGACGCGGTCGCCTTCGCGGACGAGGTGGGCGGCTTCCCCGTCATCCTCAAGACGGTGCGCGGCGGGTACGACGGCAAGGGGGTGTGGTTCGTCCGCACCCCCCAGGACGCGGAGGCCCCGTTCAAGGCGGGCGTCCCCGTCCTCGCGGAGGAGAAGGTCGAGTACGTCCGCGAGCTCGCGGCGAACATCGTCCGCTCCCCGCACGGCCAGGCCGTCGCCTACCCCGTCGTCGAATCCGTCCAGGTGGACGGCGTCTGCGACACGGTGATCGCCCCCGCCCCGAACCTCTCGGAGGAGCTGGCGGGCGAGGCCCAGGCGCTCGCCCTGCGCATCGCCAAGGAACTCGACGTGACCGGCCACCTGGCCGTGGAACTGTTCGAGACCACCGACGGCCGCATCCTCGTCAACGAACTGGCCATGCGCCCGCACAACAGCGGGCACTGGACCCAGGACGGTGCCATCACCTCGCAGTTCGCCAACCACGTCCGTGCCGTCCTGGACCTTCCTCTGGGCGACCCGCGCCCGCGGGCCCGCTGGACGGTCATGGCCAACGTGCTCGGCGGGGACTACCCCGACATGTACGCGGCGTACCTGCACTGCATGGCCCACGACCCGCAGTTGAAGATCCACATGTACGGCAAGGACGTGAAACACGGCCGCAAGGTCGGCCACGTCAACACCTACGGCGACGATCTGGACGATGTGCTGGAGCGCGCACGTCACGCAGCCGGCTACCTCAGAGGAACGATCACGGAATGAGCACCACCACCGCCCGCCCCGTCATCGGCATCGTCATGGGTTCGGACTCCGACTGGCCGGTCATGGAGGCCGCCGCCAAGGCGCTGGACGAGTTCGAGATCCCGTACGAGGTCGACGTCGTCTCCGCCCACCGGATGCCGCGCGAGATGGTCGCGTACGGCGAGCAGGCCGCCGACCGCGGCCTGAAGGCGATCATCGCCGGCGCGGGCGGCGCCGCCCACCTGCCCGGCATGCTGGCCTCGGTCACCCCGCTGCCGGTCATCGGCGTCCCGGTACCGCTGAAGTACCTCGACGGCATGGACTCCCTGCTGTCGATCGTCCAGATGCCCGCCGGGGTTCCCGTCGCCACGGTCTCCGTCGCCGGCGCGCGCAACGCCGGGCTGCTCGCCGTCCGCATGCTCGCGGCCCACGACCCGGAGCTGCTCGCCCGGATGCGCGACTTCCAGCAGGAGCTCAACGACCAGGCCACGGAGAAGGGCAAGCGACTGCGTACGAAGGTCGCCGGCGCGGACGCCTTCGGGTTCGGCAAGTGAGCGCGGCGGACCTGCTCGGGCAGGCCCGGGAGCTGCTCGCCGCGTACCCGGTGGTCGACGGCCACAACGACCTGCCGTGGGCGCTGCGCGAGCAGGTCCGCTACGACCTCGACCGGCGGGACATCGCCGCCGACCAGAGCGCTCACCTCCACACCGACATCCCCCGGCTGCGGGCCGGCGGCGTCGGCGCGCAGTTCTGGTCGGTCTACGTCCGCTCCGACTACACCGGCGACCAGGCGGTCAGCGCCACGCTGGAACAGATCGACGCGGTCGAGCAATTGATCGCGCGTTACCCGCGGGACCTGCGGCTCGCGCTGACGGCGGACGACATGGAGGCGGCCCGCGCCGAGGGCCGCATCGCCTCACTGATGGGCGCCGAGGGCGGCCACTCCATCAACAACTCCCTCGCCACCCTGCGGTCCCTGCACCGACTCGGCGTGCGGTACATGACGCTGACGCACAACGACACCATCGACTGGGCGGACTCGGCGACCGACGAGCCCCGGCACGGCGGCCTCAGCGACTTCGGCCGCGAGGTCGTCCGCGAGATGAACCGCGTCGGCATGCTGGTGGACCTCTCGCACGTCGCCGCGACGACGATGCGCGACGCCCTCGCGGTCTCGGCCGCGCCGGTGATCTTCTCGCACTCCTCGGCGCGGGCCGTCTGTGACCACCCGCGCAACGTCCCGGACGACGTCCTGGAACTGCTGCCGGCCAACGGCGGCGTCGCGATGGTCACCTTCGTCCCGAAGTTCGTCCTCCAGGCGGCCGTCGACTGGACCCTGGCCGCCGACGAGAACCTGCGCGCGCACGGCTTCCACCACCTGGACACCACCCCGGAGGCGATGGCCCTGCACCGCGCCTTCGAGGAGCGGCGCCCGCGCCCGGAGGCCACGGCGGCCACCGTCGCCGACCACCTGGACCACATGCGCGAGGTGGCCGGAGTCGACCACATCGGCATCGGCGGCGACTACGACGGCACGGCCTTCACCCCGGCCGGCCTGGACGACGTATCGGGCTACCCGAACCTGATCGCGGAACTCCTCTCCCGCGGCTGGTCCACCCCCGACCTGGCCAAACTCACCTGGTCGAACCCGGTCAGAGCCCTGCGCGACGCGGAAGCCGTGGCCCGCGACCTCTCCGCGACAACGGACCCGTCGAACGCCCACCTCTGACGAACGCCGGACCCGATGATCCAGCCCCGCCGGCGTTCGAGGCGCTGGGGTCCGGGGGTGGCGCCCCCGGCGACGGACCCGTACCCGAGCCCCGCCGGCCCCTGAGGCGGGAACGGTGGAAGGGCGGGTGGGGGACCGCGCCGCGCAGCGGCAACCCCACCGCCCACCCCGGTCCGCCTCCGGACCCCCCGCACCCCCGGCCGGCCAGGCCGGAGGTGGGGGAACACCCGAACGCCACATCCGCCGGGCGACTCACGCACCCCCCGTGTCACGGTGGCACCAGCCTCCCCCTGCTGCCGCCGAGACCGGAGCCAAAGCCATGGCCGACCTGCAGGAAGAACCCCACTCCGTGGGCATCGGTACCCAGGACCCACCCGCCCCCGCCCCCGCGAGGCCGGCCGGAGCCCTGGACCGGGCAGCCGCCCTGCTCGCCGTCCATCCCGTCGCGGACGGCTGCAACACCCTCGTGTGGACCCTGCGCCGGAGCCCGTACCTCGACATCGAGACCCCGGACACGGGCGTCGACACCGACATCCCCCGCCTGCGCTCCGGCGGCGTCGGCGCGCAGTTCTGGTCCCTGCTCGTACCGTCGGACGCCGAGGACCAGGCCGCCGAGAACGGTGACGCCGAAGACGGTGACGCCGAAAACGGTGACGCCGAACACGAGGCCGACGGCCCCGACCAGGTGGTCTCCGAGACCCTCGAACAGATCGACGCGGCCCTCGCCCTGATGCGCCGCTACCCCGACAGCCTCTGCCTGGCCCTCGGCGCCGACGACATGGCCGACGCCCGCAACCGCGGCCGCATCGCCTCGTTCCTCGGCCCCGTCCCCGGCCGCACCCTCACCGATTCGCTCGGCGCGCTGCGCGCCTTCCACGCCCTGGGCGTGCGCAGCGTCGCCCCCGCCGGAGCCCCGTGGGCACGGGACGAACTGACGCCCTTCGGCCACGAGGTGGTCCTGGAGACCAACCGGCTGGCGATGCTGCTGGACCTGACGGGCTGCGCACCGGCCGTCGCCTGCCGCCTCGCGGCGGCCTCGAAGGCCCCGGTGGTCGTCTCGAACACCGGCGCGGCCGCCCTCAACCCCCACCCGGGCAACGTCACGGACGAGGTGCTGCTCGCCCTCCGGGCGGCGAACGGGCTGGCGATGGTCACCTTCGACACGGCGCGCACGGGGGACTCCCTGCACGCGGTCGCGGACCACGTGGAACACGTACGGGCGCTGGCCGGCCCGGAGGGCGTCGGTCTCGGCGCCGGCTTCGGCGCGGAGCGGGCCCGCCCGCGCCCGGCCGGCCTGACGGACGCCTCGGGCTACCCGAGGCTGATCGCGGAACTCCTGGACCGGGGCTGGTCGGAGGCCGACCTGGCCCTGCTGACCTGGGGCAATGCCCAACGGGTGATGCGCGGGGTCGAGTTCACGGCCCGCGCCGCACAGCACCGCAGAACCACCTAGGGCTCGGGCTCGGGCTCGGGAACAACGGTCGCCCGCCACAGGCGCAGCCCGGACCACAGGGTCGCGTACAGCAGGATGCCGTTGCGCGCGCCCAGCACGACGGTGCCGAGCGCGGTGTTGCCGAGGATGTCCGGGCCGTACCAGACCGGAAAGATCAGCGAGGTGAGCGCGGTGGCGACCACGAGCAGCCACGCGATCGGCCGCTGCGTGGTGTGACGCGAGGTCAGGCAGACGGCCGCGAGGCCGAGCAGCCAGATCAGGTACTGCGGGCTGATGACGCGGCTGGTGACCGTGAACATCATGATGGCGCACAGCGCGGCGTCGAACGGGGTCGCGCTCGACCAGCGGTTGGCCCGCACGCGCCACAGCAGGAGCAGCAGGAAGCCGATCAGGGTCAGCATCAGGGAGGCCCGCGCGATGCCGGGCACGTACGGGCCGACGTACTCGTAGGCGCCGTACTGGTACTCGATCCGGCCGGGCCACAGGTCCAGGAGGCGGGCGGTCATCAGGACCGAACCGCCGAGGGACTCGATCTGGACCCCGCGGTCGCCCTGGTTGCCCAGGAAACCGAAGGTGTCGCGGAACAGCGCGGCGAAGACGGCCAGCAGCGCGACGCAGGACAGCGCGGCCGCGGTGACGGCCTCGCGGGTGGACCTGCCGCGCGGGGTGCCGAGCAGGGCCAGCAGTGGCCAGACCTTGACCATGCCTCCGACGCCGGCGATGACGCCGCCGAGCCGCGGCCGGTGGCGCAGGCAGAGCAGCGAGCCGACGGCGAGCAGGGTGACCTGGATGTCGTAGCGGGCGAACGGGGTCGCCATCAGCAGCGGCAGCGCGCCCAGCCACAGGGCCGCGCCGGCCATGCTGCCGTCGCCCCGGCGGGCGGCCCGCACGAGCCCGGCGAGGATCACGCCGTCGCACAGCACGGTCAGGGCGACGAAGGCCTGGAAGTAGGTGAGGAACGGCAGCAGATCGGGCGAGAGGAAGATCGCGGCGGCTGCCGGGGGGTACTGCCACATGATGTCGTTCTGCGGCATCGTCCACGTGACGAGGACGTCGTACCAGTTGTGGTAGGTCGCGGTGACCTCGACCCGGACGAGGTTCGAGGTGTGGAAGTCGTTGACGAGCATCCACAGCATCGCGGCCCGCGTGGCCACCCAGAGGCCGGCGACGCAGAGCAGGGAGCCGGGGCCCCGTGCGGCCGCCTCGAAGGCGCTCCGCCGCTCACGGGAGCCGGGCGCCGCCGTCGGGTGAGCGCCGGCCTTGGTCGGAGGGCTGCTGGTCGTGGTCATCGGCCTGAATTCTACCCAGTCGATATGTCCGGATATCGATGTTCAACGGAACGTCGGCAGAGGCGGATAGGTGGCCGGACGCCGACCGATGGCCACCGACCGACCGTCACCGACCGACCACCGCCGACCGATTGTCGCCGACCGACCTCGGTCGACCGATCACCGCCCCGGCCGGGGTCACGCGTGCGGCCGTCCCATGGCGCGGTACGTCCAGCCCGCCGCGCGCCAGCGCAGCGGGTCGAGGGCGTTGCGGCCGTCCAGGAGGAGCCGGTCGGTGACGACCTCGCCGAGCGCGGCGGGGTCGAGATCGCGGAACTCGCGCCACTCGGTGAGGTGCAGGACGACCTCGGCGCCGCGGGCCGCTTCGACCGCGGAGTCGGCGTACCCGAGGGTGGGGAAGACGCGGCGGGCGTTGTCCATGCCCTTGGGGTCGTAGACGGTGACCTGGCCCCCCTGGAGGTGGATCTGCCCGGCCACGTTCAGGGCGGGTGAGTCCCGCACATCGTCCGAGTCCGGCTTGAACGTGGCCCCCAGCACCGCCACCCGCTTCCCGAGGAAGGAACCGCCGACCGCCTCGCGGGCCAGCTCGACCATGTGCCCGCGGCGCCGCATGTTGATGGAGTCGACCTCGCGCAGGAAGGTCAGGGCCTGGTCGGCGCCCAGTTCACCGGCGCGGGCCATGAAGGCGCGGATGTCCTTGGGCAGGCAGCCGCCGCCGAAGCCGATGCCGGCGCGCAGGAACTTCGATCCGATGCGGTCGTCGTGCCCGATGGCCTCGGCGAGCTTGGCCACGTCGCCCCCCGCGGCCTCGCAGACCTCGGCCATCGCGTTGATGAAGGAGATCTTCGTCGCGAGGAAGGAGTTCGCGGCCGTCTTGACGAGTTCGGCGGTCGGGAAGTCGGTGACCACCATCGGGCTGCCCTCGGACAAGGGCGTCCCGTACACCTCGCGCAGCAGCTTCTCGCCCCGGTCGCCGCGGACGCCGACGACGATCCGGTCCGGGTGGAGGGTGTCCTGGACGGCGAATCCCTCGCGCAGGAACTCCGGGTTCCAGGCCAGTTCGACGTCCTCGCCCGCCGGGGCCAGCGCGGCCAGCTTCGCCGCGAGGCGGTCGGCGGAGCCGACGGGGACCGTGGACTTGCCGACGACGAGGACCGGCCGGGTCAGGTGCGGGGCCAGGGACTCCATCGCGGAGTCGACGTACGACATGTCGCAGGCGTACTCGCCGTGCTTCTGCGGGGTGTTCACGCAGACGAAGTGGACGTCGCCGAACTCGCCCACCTCCTCCCAGGAGGTGGTGAAGCGCAGCCGCCCGCTGGAGCCCGGCAGACCGGCGACGTGCGCGGCGAGCAGGTCCTCCAGCCCCGGTTCGTACATGGGCACCCGGCCGGCCGCGAGCATCTCGATCTTCTCCGGAACCACGTCCAGCCCCAGCACCTCGAAGCCGAGCTCGGCCATCGCGGCGGCGTGCGTCGCGCCGAGGTAGCCGGTGCCGATCACAGTGATCTTGAGGGGGGCCATGAGTGCTCCAGAGGTGCGGGGCCGTTTGCGGCCACCGAGCATAGTCGCGCCCCGGGCGGGGGACGCTCCCCGCTGTCACGCAGCTCACGTGCGCGGTACATATCGCTGCCGGGGGCACGGACACTAAGATTTGGGTTACTTAACGGTAGTTAGCATCGTGCACCTTGGGGAGTGAGAGATCTTGGCGGGTTCTGCCGACTTCGACCTGTACCGCCCGGCGGAGGAGCACGACATGCTCCGCGAGTCCGTCCGCTCGCTCGCGGAGGCGAAGATCCTGCCGTTCGCGGCCGCGGTCGACGAGGAGTCCCGCTTCCCGCAGGAGGCCCTCGACGCCCTGGTCGCCAGCGACCTGCACGCCGTCCACGTCCCCGAGAACTACGGCGGCGCCGGGGCCGACGCCCTGGCCACCGTGATCGTGATCGAGGAGGTGGCCCGCGTCTGCGCGTCCTCCTCCCTGATCCCGGCCGTGAACAAGCTCGGCTCCCTCCCGGTGATCCTCTCCGGTTCCGAGGAGCTCAAGGCCAAGTACCTCGGCCCGCTGGCCAAGGGCGACGCGATGTTCTCGTACGCCCTCTCCGAGCCCGACGCGGGCTCCGACGCCGCCGGCATGAAGACCCGCGCCGTGCGCGACGGGGACTTCTGGGTGCTCAACGGCGTCAAGCGCTGGATCACCAACGCGGGCGTCTCCGAGTACTACACGGTCATGGCCGTCACGGACCCCGAGAAGCGCTCCAAGGGCATCAGCGCCTTCGTCGTCGAGAAGGGTGACGAAGGCGTCTCCTTCGGCGCCCCGGAGAAGAAGCTCGGCATCAAGGGCTCCCCGACGCGCGAGGTCTACCTCGACAACGTGCGCATCCCCGCCGACCGCATGATCGGCGCCGAGGGCACCGGCTTCGCCACCGCGATGAAGACCCTGGACCACACCCGCATCACCATCGCGGCCCAGGCGCTCGGCATCGCCCAGGGCGCCCTGGACTACGCCAAGGGCTACGTCCAGGAGCGCAAGCAGTTCGGCAAGCCGATCGGCGACTTCCAGGGCGTGCAGTTCATGCTCGCGGACATGGCCATGAAGATCGAGGCCGCCCGCCAGCTGACGTACTCGGCCGCCGCCAAGTCGGAGCGCGTCTCCGCCGGTGGCGACAAGGAGGACCTCACCTTCTTCGGCGCCGCCGCCAAGTGCTTCGCCTCCGACGTGGCCATGGAGGTCACCACGGACGCCGTCCAGCTCCTCGGCGGCTACGGCTACACGCGCGACTACCCGGTGGAGCGCATGATGCGCGATGCCAAGATCACGCAGATCTACGAGGGCACCAACCAGGTCCAGCGCATCGTCATGGCGCGCAACCTGCCGTAGCGGCAGGGCTTTCGGGCCCGGAGGAAGCCCCCGCCCCGGCGGGGGCTTCCTCGGTTCCCGGGGGCCCGCCGTCACTCGCGGTGCCCGGCCGGCGGGTGCGGTCGAACCGGCCCGGCGTGGCCGGCGGGGGCCCGCGAGCGGCCCCGCGGGCGTCGTCGTTGGTAACGGGTTGCCGACAGGTTCGGGACGGACCGCGGCCGACCGGCGGTGGGCGCGCGCCCGGCCGAGGGGGCTCGGGTGGGCGCGCGCCCACCGCCCCCGTCGGACCCGCGGTGACCCTCCGAGCTCCCGGACAGGGCTCTGACCAGCGGCGATGCCGAGTCGGTCCGGCTACTGCCCGTCATGTGCCCGATATGCGGCCCTCCGTGGCGTGCGCGGGCCGATGTCCCGCATTCCGCCCGTCCCCGCGACGGCGTCCGGCCGTGATCCGAACGTGGCCGGAGGCGGTCCCGCAGCACCCTCCACCGGGCTCGGCATGCCCCCGGATGGGCTAAATTTGAACCTTCGTATGCCCGAACCGCTTGGGGAGAAAACAATGACGGAAGCGATCCTGCTGGTTGGCGGGCAGGGGACGCGACTGCGCCCCGTGACGGTGAACACTCCCAAGCCGATGGTTCCGGCCGCAGGTGTCCCCTTCCTCGCCCACCAGATAGCCAGGGCCGCGGCCGCCGGCGTCACGCACATCGTGATGGCCACCTGCTACCTCGCCGAGGTCTTCGAGCCCTACTTCGGTGACGGTTCCGACTTCGGCATCACCCTTGAGTACGTCGTCGAGGACGAGCCCCTCGGCACCGGCGGCGCCATCCGCAACGCCGCGCAGCGCCTGACCGGCGGCCCGGACTCCTCCGTACTCGTCTTCAACGGCGACATCCTGACGGGCCTGGACATCGCGGGCCTGGTCGACTCCCACCGGGCGGCCGACGCCGACGTCTCCCTGCACCTGGTGCGGGTCGACGACCCCCGCGCCTTCGGTCTGGTCCCCACCGACTCCGAGGGGCGGGTGCTGGCCTTCACCGAGAAGCCGCAGACCCCCGAGGAAATCGTCACCGATCAGATCAACGCCGGCTGCTACGTGTTCCGGCGCAGCGTGATCGACTCCATTCCGGCCGGCCGATCGGTATCCGTCGAGCGCGAGACCTTCCCGGGTCTGCTCGCCTCCGGTGCCAAGCTGCACGGCGTGACCGAGGACACCTACTGGCTGGACCTCGGCAAGCCCGAGTCCTTCGTCCAGGCCTCCGCCGACCTCGTCCGCGGCATCGTGGCCTCCCCGGCCGTCCCCGGCCCCCGCGGTGAGTCCCTCGTGCTCCCGGGTGCCCATGTGGCCGAAGGCGCCAAGCTGTCGGGGGGTACGGTGGTGGGTGCCGGTGCCCGGATCGAGTCGGGCGCGGTCGTCCAGGGATCGATCGTGCTGGACGGTGCGACCCTCGGCCCGGACACGGTGGTGAACGCCAGTCTCATCGGCGCCGGTGCCTCGGTGGGTTCGCGCACGGTGGTGAACGGCGCGGTCATCGGAGACGGCGCCGTCGTCGGGGCTGACAACGAACTTCGCGCGGGGGTGCGGGTGTGGTGCGAGGCGGAACTTCCCGCTGCCGCCGTCCGCTTCTCCTCCGACCGGTGACCAACTTCAGTGAGGCATAACCCTGTGATAGGCGAGCAGCAGACTCCCCGCGCGACCCACGTCGCGAGCACGAAGCTTCCGGACACCTGGGCGCACACGCCGCTCACCGTCGTCATGCCCACGTACAACGAGGCGGGCAACCTGCCGGGCATGGTCGAGCTGATCATGGGTCTCGACCAGCCGGGCCTGCGCCTGCTGATCGTCGACGACTCCTCGCCCGACGGCACCGGCAAGATCGCCGACGAGCTCGCGGAGGGCTTCCTCACCGAGGACGGCAAGCCGCGCATGTCGGTCCTGCACCGCACCGCGAAGGACGGCCTCGGCCGCGCCTACGCCGCCGGCATGGCCAAGGCCGTCGAGGACGGCGCCGAGTACGTGCTCCAGATGGACGCGGACGGCTCCCACCCCGCCGAAAAGATCGCCGAGATGCTGGGCGTCGCCCGCTCCACCGGCGCCGGTCTCGTCGTCGGTAGCCGCTACGTTCCGGGCGGCACCCTGTCCGACGCCTGGGGCGCGCACCGCAAGCTGCTGTCCCGCTGGGCCAACGCCTACGCGAGCACCATCCTGGGCACCCGCGTCCGCGACATCACCGGCGGCTTCAACCTGTGGAGCGCCGAGGCGCTCAAGGCCATCGACCTGGCGTCGATCGGCAGCGCGGGCTACAGCTTCCAGGTGGAGATGAAGTTCAAGGCGCTGCGCCGGAACTTCCAGGTTATGGAGGTCCCGATCCACTTCGAGGACCGCACCGTCGGCGAGTCCAAGATGAACCTCGCGGTCCAGCTGGAGTCCATCGCCATGCCGTGGAAGCTCCGCGCCCGCGCGGGCAAGTAGCCGCGCCGACAGGCCCGTCGTGGGGGGGGGGGGGCCCCCCCGGGGGGGGCCCGCCCGGCCCCCCCCCCCCCCCCCCGGCCCCCCCCCCCGCCGGGGGCCCCGGTGTCCCCCCCCCCGCGGGGGGGGCCCCCCCCCCCCGGGGGCGGGCCCCCCCCCGCCCCCGGCCCGGGGGGGGGGGGCCCGGCCCCCCGGGGGGGGCCCCCCCCCCCCCACGCCCGGCCCCGCCCGGTCACTGACCCCGGACGGTGACCTTCTCGTCGTTCTGGATCTGCTTGACGAGCTGCTGGACCTTCGCCTTGTCCCAGACGAGGTTGCCGCCCCGCTGGCCGGAGATCGGCATGTTCATCGAGACGCCGTCACCGCTGTTGACGCCCTTCATCGCGAAGAACATCTGGCCCAGGTCCCACAGGCCCATGTCCTTGTCCACGATCAGGGTGTCCAGGCCCGCGCCCATCACCGGGTACAGCGAGAAGGGGTTCAGGACGGTGCTCGGCGTGGCCGCCTGGCTCGCCAGCGCCCCCAGGAACTTCTGCTGGTTCTTGGTGCGCTGGAGGTCGGACTCCGCGAAGGCGTAGCGGGTCCGTACGAAGGCCAGCGACTGCTCGCCGTTGAGGGTCTGGCGGCCCGCCTGGAAGTCGGCGCCCGACTTCTCGTCCTTGAACGCCTTCTCGATGTCCAGCTCGACCCCGCCGAGCGCGTCCACGATGTTCGCGAAGCCGGCGAAGCCGATCTCGGCGTAGTGGTCGATGCGCAGCCCCGTGTTGAACTCCACGGTGCGCACCAGCAGCTCCGGGCCGTCCTCCGCGTACGCCGCGTTGAGCTTGACCCGTCTGCCCTGCGCGGGGAACTTCTTCCCGGACTGCGAGCCGACGAAGGAGGGGATCTCCACGTCCGAGTCGCGCGGCAGGGAGATCATGGTGTTCCCGCTGGAGCACTTCGCCAGGATCATCATCGAGTCCGTGCGCTTGCCCTCGGCGGAGCCCGTGTGGAGCTTCTTCTTCTCCTCGTCGGACATGCCCTCGCGGCTGTCGGAGCCGACGATCAGGTAGGTCGTGCAGTCGCCCTCCTTCGGGCGCTCGACCACCTTGGAGAGGTCGACCTCGCGGCGCACCTTGGAGTCGGCCCAGAAGTAGGTGCCGATCGTGGTCACCACGAGGACGGAGGCCACGACGATCGAGCCGACCTTGATGCGCCGGCGCCAGTCGACGGGCCCCCGGGCCGGGCCCGGCCCGCCTGTGCCACCGCCGCCCGGGGGCCGCTGCCCGGGACCGCCGGGGCCCGAGGGCGAACCGTAGACCTGGCCGGTGTTGTAGCCGCTGTCGTAGCCGCCGGCGTCGCCGGGACCGCGGGTCTGCTGCTGCGGGACCCCGTACGCGGGCGGGCCCGCCGGGGGAGCGGACTGCGGCGGGACCGGCGGCCGGGCCGGGCGCTGCGGCGGCTGCGGCTGCCGCTGGACGTGACGCATCCGCTGCGCGCCCTCCGGCTGTGCCTGCCCGCTGCCGTGTCCGTACCCGTCATCGCGGCGGCCGCGCGCATCGCGCTCGCCGCTCCACCCGTCCCAGTCACTCATGCGGACAAGGATGCCCGCACCGGCGTGTCGCTCGACACCCCGGTGGGGGGTTCGTACCGGTGCTGTTGCACACCTGATGCCTCCGGTACCGATTTAAGGTGTCCGTATGACAGACATACCGGTCGAACCGCAGGGCAAGCCCGTCTCGGCCTCCCGCACCACGCTCAGCCACATCATGACCGCGAGCGACACGAATCTCCTGGGCACCGTGCACGGCGGCGTGATCATGAAGCTGGTGGACGACGCGGCCGGCGCCGTGGCCGGTCGGCACTCCGGCGGTCCCGCCGTCACCGCCTCCATGGACGAGATGGCCTTCCTCGCGCC
Organism: Streptomyces sp. NPDC001568; assembly: GCF_042893755.1. NCBI lineage: Bacteria > Bacillati > Actinomycetota > Actinomycetes > Kitasatosporales > Streptomycetaceae > Streptomyces > Streptomyces sp. NPDC001568. Next base: position 305,151 of record NZ_JBIAVF010000010.1, read on the forward strand.
CGTCCGGGTCGGCGACCTGGTCCACGTCCGGGCGCAGTGCAACTGGACCGGCCGCTCCTCCATGGAGATCGGCGTACGGGTGCTGGCCGAGCGGTGGAACGAGTCCACCCCCGCCACCCAGGTCGGCAGCGCCTATCTGGTCTTCACGGCGGTGGACGCCGAGGGCAAGCCCCGCCAGGTGCCGCCGGTGCTCCCGGAGACCGAGCAGGACCGGCGCCGCAACCAGGAGGCCCAGATCCGCCGCACCCACCGGCTCGCCCGCCGCCAGGCGATCATGGAGTTGCGCGAACGGCGCGCCGCGGAAGGCCTCGACGACTGACGACGCGCACGCGTGTTTCGGATCACGGATCCGCCGCAGTGCCATGAGCCGGTGTCAGCCCCCCGTAAGGTGGCGTGCGACGTCCGGGCGCAATTGCCAGTAGATGTGACGTCGGATCCTGAGCCGGACACATCGCGGAGTCGTGCCCCCATGTCAGCTGTCATACCGCCCCTGCCTGTGCGTGACGCCGTGTCGTCGCAACCGGCCCGTCCGGCCGGAGGCGCCCCGCGCCGCCCCCGGCTCTACGTCCTGGACGGGTTGCGCCTGATAGCGGCGCTGTCCGTGGTCGCCTTCCACTGGGCCGGGGTCAACATCCACCCCGAGGTCTGGGGCAACACCCCCCAGAACCTGATGCCGAGCGTGCACCGGGTCGCCTCGTACGGATGGATGGGCGTCCAGCTGTTCTTCCTGATCAGCGGCTTCGTGATCTGCATGTCGTGCTGGGGCCGGTCGCCCCGGGACTACTTCACCTCCCGGATCGTGCGGCTCTACCCGGCGTACTGGGTCGGCATCATCATCACCACCCTCGTGGTGAACTTCGCGGCGACCGTCCGCGCCGCCCGCGAGCCGATGAGCATCAGCGACGTGCTGACCAACCTCACGATGCTGGAGCGCCCCCTCGGTGTGACCGAGGCCGACGGCGTGTACTGGACCCTCTGGATCGAGCTCCGCTTCTACCTGCTCTTCGCCGTCGTCGCCGTGATGGGGCTGACCTACCGCCGCGTGCTCGCCTTCTGCGGGATCTGGACGATCCTCGCGGTGATCACGCCGGGTACGGACAGCAAGCTGATGGACACCGTCTTCATGCCGCAGGACGCCCCGTACTTCATCGCGGGCGTGGCCATGTACCTCATCTACCGGTTCGGTGTGAACCCGATGCTCCTCGGGGTGGTCGGCTTCTCCTGGCTGTACGCGCAGAACCGGCTGCACATCACCGTGGGCGCTTACGAGTACGAGGTGCACCACACCTTGTCCTGGCCGGTGATGGCCGCCGTTTCCGCCGCGGCGTTCCTCGTCATGCTCGCCGCGGCGATGGGCGCCCTCAACTGGATCCGCTGGAAGTGGCTCACGGTGGCGGGGGCCCTCACGTACCCCGTCTACCTGCTCCACCAGGAGCTCGGCTGGGCGATGATCCGCTGGGGTCGCGACCACGGCATCGCTCCGTTCCAGCTGTTGGCCATCTGCCTGGCCGCCATCCTGGTGCTCTCCTGGCTCGTCCACCGCTTCGCCGAGCGGCCGTTGTCGGCGTTGCTCAAGCGGCTGCTCGACGGGGCGAAGGTCTCGCTGCCCAAGAGCGATCCGCCGGTCCGCCCCAGGTGAACCGCGGGTGGCGAGCGCTGTGCGGGAGTGGTTGCCGCCCCGGGCACTGATCTACCCTGACACGTCGGGCCGGCTCCGGATTCCCCATGCGCCGGGGCCACTCGCGCAGCTGCACCTTGATGGACTCGGAAGGTACGTGCAATGACCACCAGCAGTACGGCAGTCGCGGCCGGGGCCGGCCCCGGCCGCCCCGTCGAGAACGACGGGGCGGGACGCCCCGGCGGTTCGCGCGCGATGCGCCGGGCCCGTCTCGACTGGCTGTGGGCCGCCGTGCTGACCTTCGCCGTGGCCTGCGCGGGCAGCGGCAACCCGAACCTCTGGCGTGACGAACTCGCCAGCTGGAACGCCGCCACCCGTGGCACCGGCGACCTGGTCGAGATGCTGGGCAACGTGGACGCCGTCTCCGGGCTCTACTACCTGCTGCTGCACGGCTGGGTCTCCGTCGTCGGCGATTCCGCGACGATGCTGCGGATGCCCTCGGCCCTCGCCATGGCAGGCGCTGCCGCGTTCGTGGTGCTGACCGCCCGCAAGGCGTTCGACCGCCGCACCGCCGTCTTCGCGGGCTTCCTCTTCGCCCTGCTCCCGTCCGTCACCCGCTACGGCCAGGAGGCCCGCTCCTACGCCTTCGCGGTGCTCGCCGTCACCGCCGCGACCTGGTTGCTGCTGCGGGCGCTGGACCGTTCGACCCCGGCCCGCTGGGCACCGTACGCCGTCGCGGTGGCGGCGGCCGGCCTGTTCCACATCGTTTCGCTGCTGTTCCTCCTGCCGCACGTCCTGATCGTGCTCCTGCGCTGGTGGCAGGACCGGCGCGGGCGCACCGTCGTCGGCTTCGCGGTGACGGTCGCCGTCGCCCTGGTCCCGGTGGTTCCGCTGGTACTGCTGGGCCAGCGCCAAGTGGGCCGACAGATCAGCTGGATCAAGACTCCGCACCTGCGCAGCATCGCCGACGTCTGGGACACCCTCTTCGGTTCCCCGCTCGTCGCGCTCGCCGTAGCCGCGCTCGCGTTGCTTCCGCTCGCCGGCACCCGCGGCCGTCGGCCGGCCGTGGAACTCGTACTGGTCGGCGCGGCCCCGATCGCGGCCGCCTGGGTGGTCTCCCAGGGCAGCACCTCCTACTTCATGGACCGCTACCTGCTCTTCACCATGCCCGCCTGGGTGGTGCTCGCCGCCGCCGGTCTGGCCGCCCTGCGGCCCCGGCCGCTCGGGGTGGTCGGCTTGGCCGCGGTGATCCTCCTCGGCCTCCCCGACCAGCGCCAGATCCGCACCGAGACGTTCAAGAGCGGTCGCGAGGGCGAGGAGGCCGCGCGGATCATCGCCAAGGGCTACCGGCCCGGTGACGGTTTCGTGCCGGTCCGGGGCAGCGACAGCGTGTTCATGGTCGATTTCCAGGTCGAGTACTCCCTGCCGGAGCGGGTGAAGCTCCGCGATGTGTTCGCGCAGCGCTCGGCCGTCGCGAGCGACGACCTGTTCCCGGTGGAGTGCGAGCAGCCCGAGCGGTGCCTCGGTACGACCCGACGGGTGTGGGTGGTCACCTGGAGCGGTACGCCGAACCCGTACCACAAGCTCCCGAAGGAGCAGGCCGACGTGCTGGAGAAGCACTACAGGCTCGTCGAGAGGACGAAGGTGCGCGACCTCCAGGTCTCCCTGGTGGAGCGCGTCCGCTAGCGAAGTCACCGACGGGGCGGGGCCCGAGCGGCACGGGACGGCCGCGGCTACTTCCCGCACACCACCTGGTCGCCCGTCACCACGCCGAACGTGCCCTGGTACGGGTCCTCCGCCCGGACCGGCACGACCTTCTTGTAGTCCGTGCCCGCGATGACCAGCACCGTGCGGCCCTGGCGCGGCACCGCGCGCAGTTCGCTGCCGGGCAGGGCCGTCGCGACCGTCCGGGCGGTGCGGTCCCACCGGGGGTCGTACGCGATCACCGTGCGCCGCACGTCCCGGCCGGCGCCGTTGCCCGGGGCGCCGGTGGTGTTGAATCCGGTGGCGCGCAGCGCCGAGTCGACCCGGCCGCCGAGCCCGTCGATCCGGGTCCCGTTCTCCACCTGCACCTTGATCTGGCTCGGCGGCACGTCCACCGCCACCGCGGCGGGCCGCCGGGTCCCCCCGGCGCGGGCCGGGGCCAGCGGCCGGTCCTGGCGGACCGACTCGAACAGCTTGGCGGCCTTGGCCGCGTCCCACTTCACCGTCGACCCGATGCCCTTGACCGCGTACGAGGCGTCCCCGACCGGGACCGAGGCGAACTCGGACGACGAGGGGGTGAAGTCCCGCATGGCCTGCCCCAGGGCCAGCATCTGCTCCGAGCCGAAGTCCCGGTCGGCCCGCACCGAGCCCAGCAGCGTGGAGCTGACCTCCTTGAACTTCACCGGGTTGAGCAGCACCCCGCCCCCGGTCGCCTGCTTGATCAGGGCGGCGACGAACCGCTGCTGGCGTTGCATCCGGCCCAGGTCGGAGGCCCCGTCGATGTGGCGCGAGCGTACGTACTGCAAGGCCTGGCCGCCCGTCAGCCGGTGCGTGCCGGGCAGCAGGTCGAGGCCCGTATAGGTGTCGCGCATCGGCTTGGCCGTGCAGATCTCGACGCCGCCCATGGCGTCGACGGTCTTCATGAAGCTGGTGAAGTCGACCTCCAGGTAGTGGTCGATCTTCACCCGGGTCATGTTCTCCACCGTGCGCACCGTCAGGTTCGGCCCGCCCTCGGCGTAGGCGGCGTTCAGCTTCACCGGGTGCGCCTTGTGCGGCTTCCCGGTCACCAGGTCGTGGTGGGCGGGGACCTCGGCGTAGCTGTCGCGGGGCAGGCTGATCACACTCGCCCGCTCCTTGTCGGCGGACAGGTGCACCAACATGATCGTGTCGGTGCAGTGGCAGGGCGCGCCGCCGAGGCGGTACTCCCGCTTCTCCTCCTTGGTGATCCTGTCGCGGCCGTCGGTGCCGACGAGCAGGAAGTTCAGGCCGTGCCCGGCCTGGGGGCGGTTCTTCATGTCCTTGAACGGGTCCACCCGCTGGATCCCGGTGTCCAGGCCGGTCATCACCGCGTGCCCGACGGCCCCGGACCCGAGCACCACCACCGCCACCCCGGCCGCGATCCGCACTCCCCACCGGGGTCTGTCCCGCCGGCGCCGGGCCTGCGGGCCGCCCCGCCGCGCACGCTGTGGCTGGGGCGGCCTGGCGGGTCGGGTGGGACGGTGCGGCTGGGGCACGAGGGACACCTCCGCGGGGGAACAGCAGGGCAACGGTCGGCTGATTCTTAGGATTCGTCAGAACAGTAGGCCCATACGATCAGCCTCTGTCCGTACCGCTCGTCCGGCGCGCACCCGTTTCCCCCGTACGCGGTAACGTGACACCGATACCCGACCTTGAAGGACCACATGCCCGCGCAGCAGCCCGCAGTCTCGGTGATCATGCCGGTGCTCGACGAGGAGCGCCATCTGCGCGACTCCGTCCGGCACATCCTCGGACAGGAGTACGCAGGCGAGATGGAGGTGGTGATCGCACTCGGGCCGTCCACGGACCGCACCGACGAGATCGCCGCCGAGCTCGTACGCGAAGACCCGCGTGTCCACACCGTCCCGAACCCCACCGGCCGGACGCCCGCCGCCCTGAACGCCGCGATCAAGGCCTCGCGCCACCCGATCGTCGTCCGCGTCGACGGCCACGGCATGCTCTCCCCGAACTACATCGCCACCGCCGTCCGCCTCCTGGACGAGACCGGCGCGCAGAACGTCGGCGGCATCATGCACGCCGAGGGCGAGAACGCGTGGGAGCAGGCCGTCGCCGCCGCGATGACCTCGAAGATCGGCGTCGGCAACGCGGCCTTCCACACCGGGGGGCAGGCCGGCCCGGCCGAGACCGTCTACCTCGGCGTGTTCCGCCGCGAGGCCCTGGAACAGCAGGGCGGGTACAACGAGGAGTTCATCCGCGCCCAGGACTGGGAGCTGAACTTCCGCATCCGCGAGGCCGGCGGGCTCATCTGGTTCTCGCCCGAGCTGAAGGTCCAGTACCGCCCCCGCCCGTCCGTACGGGCGCTGGCCAAGCAGTACAAGAACTACGGCCGCTGGCGGCACGTGGTGGCCCGCTACCACGCCGGCTCGATCAACCTGCGCTACCTGGCCCCGCCCACCGCCGTCTGCGCGATCGCGGCCGGCCTGGTGGCGGGCGCGACGCTGACGCCCTGGGCCCTCGTGGTCCCGGCCGGCTACCTCGCGGCGATCACCGCCGGCTCCGTACCCGCCGGCAAGGGGCTTCCGCTCAAGGCCCGGGCGCAGATCCCGGTGGCCCTGGCCACCATGCACATGTGCTGGGGCTTCGGCTTCCTGACCAGCCCGCGCTCGCTCGCGGCGAAGGTCATCGCCAGCCGCCGCCCGTCGGTGCGACGGGACTCCTCCGAGGTCTGAGCGGTACGCGCAAGGGGTGACCCCCCTCCCTCGCGGGACGGGGTCACCCCTTGCGCGTTTCCCAACCGCCGGAGCTACCAGCGGTACGGCTTGTACACCTCCATGCAGGCCCCGCTGTCGGAGCCGTTGATGGCGTCGGCCGTGTCCGGCACCGCACCGGCCTCGGGCGGCGCCTGCTGCGGGAACGCCGCGCCGTCGCGCCAGTCCGCTCCCACGACCAGCGTGAGCCGGGAGACCTGCGCCGACTGCTGCGCCGCGGTCGCCGGGATCCCCAGCGCGGCGGCCACGGCCTGCGCCTCGTCGGCTAGGTCCGCGGTCGGGTAGCGCACGACGGTGGTCTTCTCCGGGGTCAGCGCACTGTCCGCCCGGGCCGAGGTGAAGCCCTTAGCGACCAGGGCCTCCGTGACCGAGGCCGCCCGCCCGGGCGCCAGCGGCATCCCGGCCGCGGTGCCGTTGACCACGTGCACGGCGATCTTGTCGTTGGCGGTGACCGGCGCCTTGGACGGCTCCTGCACGGTCCCACCGGGCTGCGAGGAACTCGCGGCCGGCTGCGGGGTCCCCGCGGCCGGCGAGCCGGTGGAGGCCTCGGGCTCCCTCGGGACGCCGTTCTTGTCGAAGGCGACGTCCTTGCGGAGCATCGTCCACATCTTCTCGGCGTCCGCGGTGTTCACCACGAGCCGGTTCAGGTCCCGCGGGTCGGGGAAGGTCGGCATCGTCGTCATCGTGATGCGGTTGGTCGGGACGTGCTTGAGCTCCATGGCCAGGTTGAAGAGCTTCTTGACCGACCCGATCTCCTCGGAGACCTCCAGCGCCCTGGTGCCCGCCTCGGCCAGGGCCGTGATGCGGCCCACGTCGGTGAAGGCGTTCTGGCCCTTGAGCTCGCGCATCATCGAGTTCATGTACATGTGCTGCGCCTGGGCCCGGCCCAGGTCGCTGCTGAAGGCGTGGCGGGTGCGCAGCCACTGGAGGGCCTGCTCGCCCTTGACCTTCGTGGTGCCGGCGGGGAGCTTGAGGCCGGATCCGCCGCCGTCGGTGCCGAGGGCACGGTCCCAGACGTTGTCCTTGACGCAGACCGGGACCCCGCCTATCGCGTCCGCCATCTGCACCACACCACTGAAGTCGATCGTCATCCAGTGGTCGATGTAGATGTTGGTCAGCTTCTCCCAGGTGGCCAGGGTGCAGCCGGGACCCCCGCGCCCGAGGGTCTCGTTGATCATCGCCGTGGTCTTCTTGTACTTCTCGCCGGTCTTCGGGTCCGTGCACTCGGGTATCTCGACCCGGGTGTCGCGCGGGATGCTCACCACGGAGGCGTTCTCCCGGTCCGCCGACACGTGCAGCAGCATCTGCACGTCCGCCAGCGGCGGCGCCCCGACGCTGTCGTGGCTGCCGCCGAGCGCCAGGTTCTCCGGCTTGTTCCGGCTGTCGGAGCCGAGCAGCAGGATGTTCAAAGGGCGTTGGCCCTTGGCGTTGGCCCGGGACTTCTCGACGCTGCTGTCACCGCTCAGGCGCTGACCGCTGCGGATGTTCCCGTCCAGGTGGCGGTACCAGAGGTAGCCGGCCGCCGAGGTCCCCAGGATCAGGAACGCCATCACGGACGCCACCCAGAACAGGGTCCGGCGCTTGCGCCGGCGGGCCGGTCCGCCGCCGGGGGTCCCGGAGCCGGAACCCCTTCTCTGTGGGGGAACCGTGCCGGCTGCCTCGCCACCGCCGGATATGCCTCCGGCGGCCCGGTCGGGCGTCCCCTCCCCCCGCACGCTGCTGTGCCTCACGCGTCCCCCCTCAAGATCACTATCGTGGTGTGGTGCCGGTCCTACCGGCTGCCGCCCGTCATCCTCGGCGGTCTTCCTGTGCGCGCCGCCGGTAAGCGGCGTTCATCGGTCCGCGCCCGCGTGCCGTCCGGGCCCGGCGTCGTCGCCGGACCGGTCGGTCGGCCGGTCACCGGGCGCAGACCGCCTTGTCCGCCTCCAGGCGCTGGAGTCCCTCCGGTGCCTGCTGCGGAGTCGCCGAGGCCGGGTTCAGCGGAGCCCCCGGTTCCTTGAAGTCGGCGCCCAGCGTCAGCTTCATCGGCGCCTTCGGCGCGGCGTCGGTCGTACCGATCTTCAGGGCGGCCGCGGACAGCCCCATCATGTCCGCCAGTGCCCGGGCCTGGTCCGCCTGGTTGGGGGCGTACTCCAGCTGGGTGCTGCCGAGCTTGACCGCGGCGTTGCCGTGGTTGCTCGCCCGGTAGACGCCCTTGCTCTGCTGGAGCCAGGTCAAGGTGGTGGAGGCGGAGCCCGAGGGCCCGCCGCCGTTGTAGACCTCCACGCGGACGTCCCCGGCGGGTGCGCGGTTGCCCTGGAGCAGCGCGTCCTGCTTGCTCTTCGCCTCGCTGTCGGCCGCCTCCTTGGCGGCCTCCTTCTGCTTCTCCACCTCGGTCAGGGACACGTCCCCGCGGATCATCTCCAGCAGGGGATCGGCCTGGGCGGAGTTGACCACGACCGTCAGGTTCTGGTTCGGGGGATCGTTGGGGTTGTCGAGCACCGGCAGCGTCGTGAACGTGACGTTCTTGAGGTCGATGTCCTTCAACTCACCGGCCAGGTCGGTGAGCTTGCCGATGGATCCGAGGCCCTGGTCCACGGTCAGCGACTTGGTGGCGGCCTCGGCCAGCGAGAAGAACTTCTTCGGACTGGTCAGCGTTTCCTTGGACTTCATCTCGCGCATCATCGAACCCAGGAACTGCTGCTGGGTCTTGATCCGGTCGAGGTCGCTCTTGAGGCCGAACGCGTGCCGGGTCCGTACGAAGGCCAGCGCCTGCTCGCCCTCCAGCCGGTGCTCGCCGGCCTTCAGATCGAGCTTGGAGGCCTGGTCCTTGACGTCCTTCTCCACGCACACCGGAACGCCGCCGACCGCCGTGCTCAGGCTCTTCACGGCGTTGAAGTCGACCATCATGAAGTTGTCGACCGGGACGCCGGTGAGCTCTTCGACCGTCCGCATCGTGCAGCCCGGGTCACGCCCCTCCTGGCCCAGGCTGTTGTTGAAGCGGGTCGCCTTGGTGGCGGGGATGTCCTTGACCGCCCCGTCCACCTTCGTCGGGCAGACCGGGATGTCGGTGATCAGGTCGCGCGGGATGGACAGCGCGGTGGCGTTCGAGCGGTCCTTCGAGACGTGGAACAGGATCGTGGTGTCGGCGTGGCCGACGCTGTTCGCGTCGCCGTACCCCTGGTTGCCCGCACCACTGCGCTTGTCGGTGCCGATGACCAGGATGTTGATCGGCTGGTCCTTCTTGAAGCTGCCCGCCTTGCGACCCGTGTCGATGACGTTGAGGTTGCTGTTCAGGTGCTCGAAGTACAGGTACGCGCCCACCGAGCCGCCGACCAGCAGGAACGCCACGGTCCCGCCGGTGATCGCCAGCCGCTTGCGGCGCCGCTCCGAGGCGCCGCCGGCCTTGCGCGAGCGTCCGCCGCGCCGTCCGCCGGGCGGTCCGTCGCCCCGACGGGGCTTCGGGACGGCCGGGGACGGAGCCGTGGGCGTGGCCGGGGCGGGGGCTCTGCGGCGGGATCTGCGCGGTGGCGCGACGGTGGGCTGCTGCGCAGCGGAATGGTCCAGTTGCAGTTCGTAGTTGCCAGTGCGGGGATTGAGGACCCACTGGTCTGCGGGGTCGATCTCGTCCGCCCGCCCACGGCTTTGCGCATCCACGGTTGCTCGAATCCTCCGTCGGTGCTTCGCGACGCGCCTCCCCCCAGGCGCGCGGTCAACGATCCGGCTGCTGGTGCACGGCCTCTTGGCCGGCCGGTGCACCGGATCGCTCACCTTATCCGGCCAGGTCGGCAGCAAACCATGCCGGGGACAAAATCCACTCCCCTTATAACGGGCCAAAACCCCCAAGCGGCGCGGTCGGGTCCCGGCTTTTTGGATTGCTTTACCGGCAATCGGCCTGACCTGCGGTCGTTCCCGTGAAAGTGGGGACGGGGCCGGGGGTGGCGCCGGTTGCGATGTTCCCGTCCGCGTCGGCCGAATTTTCGTCCTCCGCGCGCGCGTCCGCACGTTCCCGCAGGTCCTGCGTGTCATCCGACTCCGCATCCGACTCGGGGTCGGGCGGGGTGACCGTCAGCGGGCGGTCCTCGCGCAGTTGCTGGAACAGCCGGTCCGCGTCCGGCTCGACCAGTTCGTCCCGATTGGGGTTGCTCGGGTACGGACGGCGGGGCACTGTCAGGAACTTGACCTGCTCGGTCGGTATGTCCCTTACGCTCCGCACGAGTTCGTACAGGCCGCGCAGCGAGGCCAGCCCCGGGTCGGTGGTCACCGAGGACGTCGCCGCGTCCAGCACCGGATACAGCCGCGTCGGATTCAGCAGGACCCCGTTGCCCTGCACCTTCTTCACGAGCGAGCCGAGGAACTGCTGCTGGCGCTGCATCCGTTGGGTGTCGCTGCCGTTGCCCAGGCTCTGCCGGGCCCGGACGAAGCCGAGGGCCTGCTCGCCCCGGAGCAGATGGCGCCCCGCCGCGAGCCGCAGCCGCGCCTCCGTGTCGTCCACCGGCTCCTTGAGGCACACCTCCACCCCGCCGACCGCGTCGACCATCCGCTTGAACCCGCCGAAGTCCACCACCATGTGGTGATCGATCCGGATCCCGGTGAGCTTCTCCACCGTACGGATCGTGCAGGCGGCCCCGCCCCACTCGAAGGCCCAGTTGAACTGGACGAACCGCTCGCCGGTGCGGGTGCCGTCGGGCTTGAGGCAGCTCGGGACGTTTGTCATCAGGTCCCGCGGTATCGACACCGCCGTCGCGCTCTTCCGGTCCTCGGGCAGGTGCAGCAGGATCGTGGTGTCCGAGCGCTGGGTGCCGCGGTCCTGGCCGTACCCGGTGTTCCCCTTGCCGGCGCGCGAGTCCGAGCCGATCAGCAGGATGTTCTGCGCGCCCGTCGTGAGGTGGGCCGGACGCTCCCGCTCGTAGCGCTCCAGCTCGGCGGCGGCCGAGGCGTCCGCCGTGATGTTCCCGTCGAGCTTCGCGTACAGCCACCACCCCACAGCGGCCCCCGTGAGCACCAGCAGGGCCGCGCCGAGGGCGATCCAGCGCAGCATCCGGCGCCTGCGGCCGGTCAGGGGCTTCCAGGAGCCCCCGGCCGGCCCGGCGCCGTCAGGTATGCCCGCGCGGTCCGTCACTCGCGTTCCGTCCCCTCGGCCGCCGTGGAACAACGGGCCGTGCGGGTGAGCACGACCTGGAGCCGAGTCTCCCCCGGGGTGACGGGACCGGCCCGGGGGCGGGGTGCCGTCAAGGGCCATGTGGGTGACAAATAGTCCGAAGTCGGGCAGGTGGGGCCGGGGGAGGAGGCGCACGGACGGACGGGCGCGGGGTCCGTCGGCCGTCGGCCCGTAGACCCGTCGCCCCGTAGACCCGTCGCCCCGTCGGTCAGGCCGTGTGCGTGACCCGCTCGCTCTCCACCCGCTGTGCCAGCCCGGCCTCCGACAGGGCGTCCAGGTTCCGGCACAGCACCACGGACCCGCCGGTGGCCAGCGCCCCGAAGAGGCCCGCCGACAACCCCTCCCAGGTGTCGTAGCCCAGTCCCGACAGCACCCGGGAGCCGTCCCCGCGGCCGGCCGCGTCCGCGCGGGCCCGCGCGACGAGCTCCGCGTACGAGAACTCCTCGCCGCCGACCACCAGGCCCGGCCCGTCCGCGTCGACGGGGGCGAACGGCGCGAACCGGTCGCCCTGCCCCGGCACCTCCACGGCGTAGTCCGCGAACCCGGCGGGCGGCTGCGGGAAGCGTCCGCCCAGCGGGCGCAGCGCGAGGGCGACCCGCTCGCCCTTGCACGCGCGGGCCGCGTCCAGCGTGTCCGGACCGCTCACCACGAGGTCCGCCCGGGCCGGATCGCCGCCGACCTCGGCGACCACCCCGACCGACGCGCAGGCGAGCAGCCACACGGCGCTCTGCCAGTGCGCGGGGAGCAGCAGCGCGAGCCGGTCGCCCGGCTCGGCGGCCAGGTCGCCCTGGAGCAGGTTCGCGGTCTTGGCCACCCAATTGGCGAAGGTGGCGACGGACAATTCCACGCGCTCGCCCGTGGCGTCGTCGTAGAAGGTGACGAGCGGGCGGCCCGGATCCGCGGCCAGAGCGGATCGCAGCAGGTCGGCAGGGGTGCGGTCAGTGGCGTTCACGCGCCCCAGCGTACGCGGGCCCTTCCCCCGTACGGAGGCCAACGGCTCGGCCGTCCAGGGGAGGAGCCGGGCGGCGCCGGCGGACGGATCGTCAGTTCTGCGATGGCGGTTCGTGGTGAGCGAGTTCAGCATCGCTTCCATGCGTGGATTCCTTGCTTCCTCGATCGGCGTCGCGACGGCTGCCGCACTGGTCCTGCCGCTCGCCCTCACCACTCCGGCCCTGGCCGCCCAGTCCGGCACGGTCGCCCCCGAGACCCCGGCCGGGTCCACCCAGTCGCTGCCGCTCGTCCCCCTGGGACCCTCGGCCGGCCGGATCCCCGGGGTCCCCGGCATGAGTGCCTCCCCCGGACTGCCCGAGGGGCGGGGCCTGCCCGAAACCCAGGGCCTCGAGGCACCCGAGGTCAAGACGTTCTCCCTGGTCGGCGTCGTCTGGGACGACGTCGCCACCCAGCTCCACGGCCTCGTCCAGGTCCGTACCCGCTCCGTGGAGACGGCCGCCTGGTCCGACTGGCAGGACGTGGAGACCCACAACAGCGAACACGCCGCCGATCCCGACGCGACGGAACGCGGCTCCGGCCGGGTGCGGGGCAGTACCGCGCCCCTGTGGGTCGGACCGTCCGACGGGGTGGAGGTACGGGTCCAGGCCGAGTCCGGGGCCGGGGCGGAGGGCGGTGGCCCGGGCACGCGGGCGGCGTCCCGCCGGTTGCCGTCCGGCATGCGCATCGAACTCGTCGACCCGGGGGCGGACCGGCCGCCCACCGTCATCGACGGCAAGAACGGCATGCCCGCCGAGGACGACAAGGGTCAGGTGGGCGCCCTGCCCGGGATGACCATGGAGATGACGGAATCCTCCTCCGCCAACCTCCCGCACGCCCCGCTCGGAGCCAACGAGATCGTCGCCCTCGACAAGGCCGACTCCACCGCCGACGCGATCCTCGCGGGGGAGGGGACGGCCCAGAAGGCCGCGCCCTACATCGGGCCGCGCCCGCGCATCGTCACCCGCCAGGGCTGGGGCGCCGACGAGAGCCTGCGCGAGAAGGGCTTCGTCTACACGAACACCGTCAAGGCCGCCTTCGTCCACCACAGCGCCTCCGGCAACAACTACGCCTGCAAGGACGCCCCGGCGGTGCTGCGCAGCCTGTACCGCTACCACGTGGTCAGCAGCGGGTGGCGGGACATCGGCTACAACTTCGCCGTCGACAAGTGCGGGACCGTCTACGAGGGGCGGGCGGGCGGCGTCGCCAAGGCCGTCCTCGGCGCGCACACCATGGGCTTCAACACGGACAGCATGGGCATCGCGGTGATCGGCTCCTACTCGACGACGGCCCCGCCGGCCGCCGCCGTCAACGCGGTCGCGCAGCTCACGGCGTGGAAGCTCGGGCTGTTCGGGGTGGACCCGCGGGCCAAGGCCACGCTGAAGTCGGGTGGCGGCAACCTGTACAAAAAGGGCAGCAACGTCAAGCTGAACGTCATCTCGGGCCACCGCGACGGCTTCGCGACGGAGTGCCCCGGCCGCCTGCTGTACGGCCAACTGCCCCCGGCCCGCACGTCATCGGCGAAACTCCAGGGCCGCCCCTGACCTGGCCGGTCGGGGGGTGGGTCCGGTCCGGTCCGGGCCACGCCGGGCCGGGTAGTGGCGGCACCGCGCGCCAACACATCAGGTTCCGGTCCCGGCCAACACCCCACCCCGTCCCTGTCCCCGTCCCCGACCCCGACCTGCGCGTCCCACCCCCTCCAGCCTCGCCGGCGTTCGAGGCGCGGGGTCCGGGGCGGAGCCCCCGGGGGTCCGGGAGGGGGCGGCCCCGGACGGCAGGGGCCCAGGCCGCACCCCGGCCAGGGGATACGCTCGGGGGGTGGCCTCACCCCGGGAACCCCTGACGCGGAGCGGCGTGCGCGGCGGCCGTACCGTCGTCCCGCCGGGCCCCGGCAACGGCACGCCGGCCCGAGCCGGCTCCAGGCCCCGGACCTGGGTACCCGGAGCACCGCTGGACCTCGGGCTCACGCTCGGCCCGCTGCGCCGCGGCCCCGCCGACCCCACCTTCCGCACCACCCCCGACGGCTCCGTCTGGCGGGCGACCCGCACTCCCGACGGCGCGGCCACCCTCCGGGTGGCCCTCCGCGGGGAGGCGGTGGACGCCGAGGCGTGGGGTCCGGGGGCCGACTGGGTCCTCGCGCACCTGCCCGAACTGCTCGGCGCCGGCGACGACCCGACCGCGTTCGTCCCCCGCCACCGGCTCCTGCACACCAGCCACCGCCGCCGCCCCGGGCTCCGCCTGACCCGTACCGGGCTGGTCCTGGAGTCGCTGGTGCCGACCGTGCTGGAGCAGAAGGTCACCGCCGACGAGGCGTACCGCGCCTGGCGCCGGCTCGTGCGCCAACACGGGGAGCCCGCCCCCGGACCGGTCGACATGTACGTGATGCCCGACGCCCGCACCTGGGCGCTGATCCCCTCCTGGGACTGGCACCGCGCCGGGGTCGACTCCAAGCGTTCCGCGACCATCGTGCGGGCCGCCCGGGTGGCCGCCCGGCTGGAGGAGGCCGCCGCGATGGAGCTGCCGGAGGCGATGCGCAGGCTGGAGGCCGTCGCCGGCATCGGCCCCTGGACCTCCGCCGAGACGCTCCAGCGCAGCAACGGCGCCCCCGACGCGGTGACCACGGGTGACCTGCACCTGCCGGGCATCGTCGGCTACGCCCTGACGGGCGACCGGGACGCCGACGACGCCGTCATGTTGGAGCTGCTCGCCCCGTACGCGGGCCAGCGCCACCGCGCGGCCCGGCTGATCCTGCTGGCGGGCCGCACTCCGCCCCGCCGGACCCCGCGCATGCCGCGCGGGGACATCGGCCTGCTCTAGCGGACCTCGACGTACTCCTCCACCGGCCGGGCCGGCCGGTCGCGGGGCGGTTCGGCGGCGTGGCCCACGGCCACCGCGCCCATCGGGTCCCAGTGCTCGGGCAGGCCGAGCACCTTGCGCACGACGTCGCGGCAGAACATCGTCGAGGACACCCACGCCGAGCCCAGCCGTTCGCCGGCCAGCGCGACGAGGAAGTTCTGCACGCCGGCGCCCATGGCGACGACGAACATCTCCCGCTCGGCCGCGTCCCGCCGGGCGTGCCCGTAGTCGTGCGCCCCGTCGGTGACCATGCAGGGGACGACGAGGTACGGCGCGGCCCGCAGGACGTCGCCGCGCCGGATCCGGCGCGCGATGGACTCCTCCGACCTGCCGTCCCCCCGCAGGTCCTCGATCCAGGCGTCGCGCATCGCGTCGAGGAGTTCCAGGCGGGCGCCCGGCGATTCCAGCAGGACGAACCGCCAGGGCGTCGTGTGGTGCGGGGCCGGGGCGGTGACGGCGGCGGCCACGGCCCGTCGCACCGCGCCGGGGTCCACGGGCTCGTCGGTGAAGGCCCGTACGGTGCGCCGCTGCGTGACGGCCTCCCGTACGGCTTCGGAGGTGCCGAGCCGGAACATGTCGTCGGCGGGGGCGCGGACGAGGTCCCGGGCGGTGGGGCCGTCGTCCAGCACGTGGCCCAGGCCGCGGACGACGGCCACGGGGAGCCCGGCGGCCTTGCCCTTGACGAGGTCTCCGGCGGCGGCGAGCTCGTCGGCGGTGGCCACGACGGTCGCGCCGAGCGGATTGCCGTGGGCGTCGTGACCGCCGCGCAGGTCGTCCAGGACCCGTACGCCGGCCGCGCCGATGGCGACGTCGGTCAGTCCGGTGCGCCAGGGTCGCCCGAAGGTGTCGGTGACGATGACGCCGACGTCGACGGACAGGGCCGCGCGCAGCCCCGCGCGGATCGCGGCGGCGGAGGCGTCCGGGTCCTCGGGCAGCAGCAGGACGGTCCCGGGGGCGGTGTTGGAGGCGTCGACCCCGGCGGCGGCCATGACCAGGCCCTGTCGGTTCTCGACGACGCGCAGCGGGCCCCGGCGGGCGACGACCCGCACGGTCTCGGCGTCGATGGCCTCCTCCCGGGAGGCGGCCCGGGTGATGCGGCCCTCGGCCTTGGAGACGATCTTCGAGGTGACGAGCAGGACGTCACCGTCGCGCAGGTCGGGGGCCGCGGCGGCGATCAGCGCCGCCAGGTCGTCGCCGGGTCGGATCTCGGGGATCCCGGGGACGGCCCGTACCTCGTACGAGGGAACCGTCACCGGGAGGACTCCGCCAGGTCGAGGGCGGCCCGTGCCATGGCGGCGGTCGCTGCGAGGTCGGTCATCATCAGCGGCACGGCGCGGCAGGTGATGCCGGCGGCCTCGACCTCGGCGACGGTGTCCGCGTCGGCGGTGTCGACGAGCCAGCCGTCGAGCAGCCCGGTGCCGTAGTGCAGGGCGACGGCGGCGGCGGTGGACTCGACGCCGACGGCGGCGAGCACCTTGTCGGCCATGCCGCGCACGGGGGCGCCCCCGACGATGGGGGAGAGGCCGATGACGGGGGCGTCGGCGGCGGCCACGGCCTCGCGGATGCCGGGTACGGCGAGGATGGTGCCGACGGAGACGACCGGGTTGGACGGCGGGAAGAGGATGACGTCGGCGGCAGCGATGGCCTCCAGGACGCCGGGCGCCGGCTTGGCCTGTTCGGCGCCGACGGGCACGACGGCCTCGGCGTCGAGCGAGGCGCGCAGCCGGACCCAGTACTCCTGGAAGTGGATGACGCGGCGTTCGCCGGTCTCCGCGTCGGTGACGGCCACGTGGGTCTCGACGCGGTCGTCGGACATGGGCAGCAGCCGGACGCCGGGCTGCCAGCGGTCGCAGAGGGCTTCGGTGACGGCGCTGAGCGGGTAGCCCGCGCCGAGCATCTGCGTACGGACGATGTGGGTGGCGAAGTCGCGGTCGCCGAGGCCGAACCAGGCGGGTCCGACGCCGTAGGCGGCGAGTTCCTCCTTGACGGTGAAGGACTCGTCGGTGCGGCCCCAACCCTGGTCCTCGTTGATGCCACCGCCGAGGGTGTACATCACCGTGTCCAGATCGGGGCACACCTTCAGCCCGAACAGGTGAATGTCGTCACCGGTGTTGCCGATGACCGTGATGTCCGCGTCGGGGACCGTGACCTTGAGTCCGCGGAGGAAACGGGCGCCGCCGATGCCGCCGGCCAGTACAACAATGCGCATGCAGCGCAGTCTGTCAGGCGGTGGCGTGCGCCTGGTGGGCCGGGGAGCAGCTGTGCATCGGCATCTCGGTCAGGCCGGGGAAGTAGACGTGCAGGCTGACCGCTCCTTCGAGGCTGTCGTTGACGACCTCGTGGGCGTAGCCGGGGGCGAAGACGCGCTGGGAGCCGGGGCCGAGGGTGAGCGAACCGCGCGCGCTGTGCTCGGTGAGTTCGCCGTCCAGGACGGTCAGGACGCCCGAGGAGCCGCCGTGGCCGTGGAGGCCGCTGCCCTGGCCGGGGACCCAGCTGAGCAGCCAGACCTCGTAGCCGGGGCCGGTGCGCAGACGGTGGTACCAGCGGGTGGTGGCGTCGTACTGGACCAAGTGCTCCCAGCCGGCGCGGTCGGCGGCGACGGACCGGGCGAGGCCGACGAACTCGGCGATGGTGCTCGGGTGCTCGCGGGCGGGCTGGAGGAGGTGCTGGACGGCGAGGATGTCGCCGGCGATCTGCAGGTCGCTCTCGACGACGGCCGGGGCGGTGGGGGCGGCGGCGGTGGGGGCGAGGGCGGTGGTGGGTGCGGCTGCGCTGTTCATCGTGGGGGTTCCTCGACGGATGTCAGTCGTGCGGGGCGGTTGCTGTGGGGGAGCCGGTGCTCTACGGGAGCCGGAGCTCCTGGGGCATCAACAGCTGCAACAGCAACAGCGAACCTGGGCAGCGCGCAGGAACCCACGAATGGGGGTCCGGGTGGCGGCTGCGGGCGCTGACATGAAGACAAGGAGAACGGGGGAAGGGTCGGACTGTCAACCCAATGTCCGTTTTACGAGAAAAGTTTCACCTCATCCGGTTACCGTGCGCGGAGAAAGGTTTGTGCAGTCCGCACCAGGGGATGTGCCGCTCAAGTACCGCCGAAACCGCCCTCAAACCCACCGCCTCGACTCGTGACCGGAATGTGATCCGCGCCGCATGTTCGGCCGAATCGCAACCCCTCCTTCGGAGTGGGACGTCGATCAAGGGGAAAGAGCGCATCGTCGCGGCACCCGTGGCTTGTGTCACGATTTTTGGCGATATGAACACTTTCTGCATAGGCTTGGTTCCGCAGAGTGAATAAGGGGCCCAATAGCAGATCCCGGCTTGACTGCGTAGGAGCCACACACTTGTAATTTCACTCGTGTCGTTACGTAGCGATCAGTGACGACGTCACCACGGGGACGCACAGACAGAGCGAGGGGCGCACATGACCGAGCTGTTTCAGGAACTGCTGGTCGAGGAGGCGGACGAGGAGCTCGGATGGCAGGAGCGCGCTCTGTGCGCCCAGACCGACCCCGAGTCCTTCTTTCCCGAGAAGGGCGGCTCCACCCGCGAGGCCAAGAAGGTCTGCCTCGCCTGCGAAGTCCGCTCCGAATGTCTTGAGTACGCCCTCGCCAATGACGAGCGGTTCGGCATCTGGGGCGGCCTCTCCGAGCGCGAGCGCCGCAGGCTGAAAAAGGCAGCGGTCTGAACCCCCCGGAGCACCGCCGACCGGGCACCCGCAGCGCCGGCCACTGCATATCGAACGGCACCACCCGCAGGACCCCGGTAGAGCAAACGGTCCGCCTCCCGCACCTTCCCCGCAGGAGGCGGACCGTCGTCTTTCCAGCCGTTAGTGTGGGGCGCTGTCCAGCAGCCTCCGAGGGCACACCACCCCCGGATCCCCGGCCGGAGGGCCTGTACCGCGATGTCCCTGCACAGCAACTCGCCGGCCTCCCACCGGAGCCCCGCCACCCCCGAGTTCCCCCGGCACGTCGTCACCGCGGTCCTCGTCGCCCATGACGGAGCCCGCTGGCTGCCCCGGACCCTCGCCGGACTCCTCGCCCAGGAACGCCCCGCGCAGAACCACGTCGCCGCCGACACCGGAAGCGCCGACGAATCCGCGCGCCTGCTCACCGAGGCCCTCGGCCGCGACCGCGTCCTGCACCTCGCCCGCCGCACCGGGTTCGGCGCCGCCGTCGACGAAGCCGCCCGCACCGCCGGAGTCCTGACGCCCGAGGACCTCCCCTACCTCAAGCGCCCCAGCGGCTGGGACCCCGTCAGCCGCACCTGGCGCGACGACGCCTACGACCTCCCCGAACACCCCCACGGCGAACCCGTCCAGTGGCTCTGGCTGCTCCACGACGACAGCGCCCCCGAGCCCGACGCCCTCGCCGAACTCCTGCGCGTCGCCGACGACAACCCCGACGCCGCCGTCATCGGCCCCAAGCTGCGCGGCTGGTACGACAGCAGGCAACTCCTCGAAGCGGGCGTCACCATCGCCCGCGGCGGACGCCGCTGGACCGGCCTCGACCGCCGCGAACAGGACCAGGGCCAGCACGACCAGGTCCGCTCCGTCCTCTCCGTCTCCACCGCCGGCATGCTCGTACGCCGCGACGCCTACGACGCCCTCGGCGGCTTCGACCGCAGGCTGCCCCTCATGCGCGACGACGTCGACCTCTGCTGGCGCGCCCACAGCGCCGGGCACGACGTCCTCGTCGCCCCCGAAGCCGTCCTGCGCCATGCCGAAGCAGCCGCCCGCGAACGCCGCACCGTCGACTGCGCCGGCCGCTCCGCCGTCGGCGCCCACCGCGTCGACAAGGCCGGCGCCGTCTACACCGTGCTGGCCAACGCCTCCGGCCGCGCCCTGCCCTACGTCCTGCTCCGCCTCCTCGTCGGCACCCTCCTGCGCACCCTCGGCTACCTCGTGGGCAAGGCCCCCGGCCAGGCCGTCGACGAGATCACCGGCCTGCTCACCACCCTGCTCCGGCCCGGCCGCGTCCTCGCCGCCCGCAAGGCCCGCCGCAAGCCCACCGTCCCCGCCGCCGAACTGCGCCCCCTGTTCCCGCCCCCCGGCGCCACCCTGCGCGCCAACGCCGAACAGTTCCTCGGGCACCTCGGCTCCGACCGCGACACCGACCGGCCCGCCGCCGGCCGCCACGGCGGCGCCCCGGAGTCCGCGCCCGGCTCCGAGGCCGCCGACCACCTGGAGCACGCCCCCGCCGGCCGGCTCCGGCGGATCGCCCGCAACCCGGCCCCCGTCCTCTTCGCCCTGCTCCTGCTGGTCTCCCTCGTCGCCTGCCGCGCGCTGATCGGCGGCGGCTCCCTCAGCGGCGGCGCCCTGCTCCCCGCCCCCGGCAGCGGCCTGGACCTGTGGCGCGGCTACACCGGCGACTGGCAGCCCGCCGGCGTCGGCACCACCGCCGTCGCCCCGCCCTACCTCGCCGTCCTCGGCGCCCTCTCCGTCCTGCTGTTCGACTCCACCCGGGCCGCGCTGACCCTGCTGCTCGTCTGCTCGGTGCCGCTCGCCGGACTCACCGCCTACTTCGCGTCCCGGCCGCTCGTCACGTCCCGCCTGCTGCGCGCCTGGGCCGCCGTCGCCTACGCCTTCCTCCCCGCCGTCACCGGCGCCCTCGCCGGCGGCCGCCTCGGCACCGCCGTCCTCGCCGTGCTCCTCCCCCTGATCGCCCGCTCCGCCGTCGCCGCCGCGGGCTTCGCGGACGGCGCCGGTCCGCAGGGCGGACGGCGCGCGCTGTGGACCTACACCCTGCTGCTGACCCTGGCCACCGCGTTCACCCCCGTCGTGTGGCCGCTCGCCGCCGTCCTCGGGACGGCCGCACTGCTCGTACGCCGCGTCCGGCGCACCACGTACGCCCTGCGGCTCCTCGTCACCCTCGCCGTACCGCTCCTCGTCCTCGCCCCCTGGTCCCTGGGCCTCCTCACCCACCCCGGCCGCTTCCTCGACGAAGCCGGACTGCCCTGGACGGGCGGCCCCGCAGACCCCCTCGACCTGCTCGGCGCCGGCCCCGGCGGCCCCGGTGCCGGCAGCGCCCCGCTGTTCGCCGGCGCCGTCCTGGCCGCCCTCGCCGCCCTGCTCCGCGCCGACCGGCGGTTCGCCGTACGCACCGCCTGGACCGTCGCCCTCGCCGGACTGCTGCTCGCCGTCGTCCTCAACCGCGGCGGCTGGGCCGGCCCCGGCACCCTCCTCTACGGACTCGGCCTCCTGGCCGCCGCCGCCATCGGCGCCGACGGCGCCCGCGAACGGGTCGCCGCGCGCAGCTTCGGTTGGCGCCAACCGCTCGCCGTGCTCGTCGCGCTCGCCGCCGCGGCCGGACCGCTGTGCGCCGCCGCCCTGTGGGGCGCGGCCGGGGCCGACGGACCGCTCCGGCGCCGCGACGCCGTCCAGGTCCCCGCCGTCGTCGCGGAGCAGTCCGCCGACAGCAACCGCACCCGCACCCTGGTCCTCGGCGGTGACTCGCCCGCCACCGTCTCCTACACCCTGGTCCGGGGTTCCGGCGCACGCCTGGGCGACGCCGAACTCCTCGCCGCCGCCGGCAGCGAGCCCCGCCTCGCCAAGGCCGTCGCCGGCCTGGTCTCCGGATCCGGCGCCAACCACTCCGAGCAACTCGGCGCCTTCGCCGTCCGCTACGTGATGATCCCGCCCGGCGGCCCCGAACGGATGCGCCGCGTCCTCGACGGCACGCCCGGCCTCAAGCAGCGCCACCAGGAGAACGGCACCGCCCTCTGGGAGGTCCAGCGGCTGCCCGCCCGCGTCTCGGTGCTCGACGGCAAGGAGGGCCGGGCCCCGATCGCCGTGGACGCCGGCCCCGTCGAGGCCCACGCCAAGATCCCGGACGGCGAGGAGGGCCGCACCCTGCGCATCGCGGACCGGGCCGACCCGGGCTGGCGGGCCACCCTGGACGGGAAGCCGCTGACCCCCACGACCCTCGACGGCTGGGCCCAGGGCTTCGAACTGCCCCGCGAGGGCGGCCGCCTCGACCTCGTCCACGAGGACTCGCTCACCCGCGACGCCTGGCACTGGGCACAGGGCCTGCTCGCCCTCGTCCTGCTCGTCATGGCCCTCCCGGGCCGCGCCGCCCGCCTCGACGACGACCTCCCCGACGAGGACACCGCCCCCACGGCCGGCGCCGGACCGGGCGAGCCAGGCGAGGGCCGCCGCGCCCGCCGGCTGCGCGCCGGCGCCGCGCCGGAGCCGGCGCCGGCCGAAGCGGTCGCCGACCCGTACGCGCAGATCCCGGCGCAGCAGGTGTACGGGGAGGAGGCGTACGCCTACGACGCCCCTTACCCGTACGAGGGGCAGCCCGAGCGGCAACAGCCGTACCAGGAGTACGCCGAGCCGTACCCCCACCCCCAGCAGCAGCCCCCGTTCCCGCAGCAACAGCAACAGCAGCCCCACCCGTACGAGTACGACCAGCGGTACGACGCCTACGGACAGCACGACCCGCGTCCGGACGGGAGCCCCCAGCAGTGAAGCAGCGCGCCCTCCTGACGCCGGCGGCGGTGACGTTGGCGCTGGCCGCCGTCACCGGACTGGCCTTCCTGACCGCCCCCGCCTCCGCCCCGGCCGTCGCGGCCCGGCAGGAGGCCGCCTCCCGCATGCCGGTGGAGCGGTCCCTGCTGGTGTGCCCCGCGCCCAGCTCCTCCGACATCGCCGAGACCACGTACACCTCCCTGACCCCCGGCAAGGGCGACGGCCACGGCGCGGCCCGGCTGCTGACCAAGGACGGCAAGCCCGTCCTGGAGCCGAAGGAGCCCGGCAAGCCCGTCGGAGCGGGCGCCTCCGGCGCCGAGGCCCCCGCGCTGACGGGAGTCGCCGAGGGGGTCCTGGCGCCCGGCTGGACGGCTCAGCAGACCACCAAGGTCTCCGTCGGCCAGGCCCGCGGCCTGCTCGGCCTCTCCTGCACCGCGCCCGGCACCGACTTCTGGTTCCCCGGAGTCAGCACCGCCAAGGGCCGCCAGGACTACGTCCACCTCACCAACCCGGACGACACCGTCGCCGAGGTCGACATCAAGCTGTACGGCCCCGAAGGGCTGGTCAAGGGCAAGCCGGGGACCGCCGACACCGTCATCGCCGTCGAGCCCCGCTCCACCGTGAAGGTCCTGCTGTCCTCCCTCGCGCAGGAGGCCCATCTGCCCGCGGTCACCGCGCACGTGACGACCAGTTCGGGCCGGGTCGGAGCCTCCGCGCAGATCGCCGAGGACGGAGTCGGCGCCGACTGGCTGCCCGCCTCGGTCGGCCCCTCCGGCAGCCTCGTGCTGCCCGGCATCCCCGCGGACGCCACCTCGGTCCGCCTCGTCGCCTTCGCCCCGGGCCAGGAGGACGCCGACCTCTCCGTGAAACTGGCCGGGCCGACCGGGCCGATCAGCCCCGCGGGCAACGAGCAGCTGCACCTCAAGGCCGGCATGACGGCGAGCGTCGACCTCGGCGACGTCACCCGCGGCGAGGCCGGCTCGCTCCTGCTGGCCCCGACCGACCCGAAGAAGGCCGTACCGGTCGTCGCGGCCCTGCGCGTGGTGCGCGGCGCCGGCGCCAAGCAGGAACTCGGCTTCATCGCCGCGAGCGGCCCCGTCGGCGCGCGGGCGACCGTCGCGGACAACAGGCCCGACGGCAACGAGAAGACGACCGCACCGGCCCTCACCGCCGTCGGCGCCGACGCGAAGGTCCGGATGACGGCCTCCCCGGGCACCGAGGGCGGCACGGCGGAGGTCCGGGAGTTCACCGTCAAGGCGGGCACCACCCTCGCCGTGACCCCACCGCCCGCCCCGGCGGGCGGCAAGGGCTCCTACGCCCTGACCCTCGAGACCCTCTCCGGGGGCCCCGTCCACGCCGCCCGCACCCTGACCCTGCCCCACGACGGGATCCCGATGTTCACGGTGCAGACCTTCTCCGACGACCAGTCCACCGTCTCCGTCCCGAAGGCCGTCGAGGACCCGTCGATCCTGGTCCGCTGAGGGCCGATCGGGCCCGCCGGGTCCGCCGGGTTCGCCGGGTTCGACGGACGTCCGCCGGGTTCGCCGGGTCCGACGGACGTCCGCCGGCCGTGCGCCGGTGCGTCGCCCGGTGCGGGCTCAGTCCTGCCCGTACCGGGGGTCCACCGTCTCCGGCGAGAGCCCCAGCAGCTCCGCCACCTGCTCCACCACGATCTCGTGCACCAGCAGCGCCCGCTCGTCCCGCGTCTTGGCCCGGATCTCCACGGGCCGCCGGAACACCACGATCCGCGCCGGCCGGCCGTCGCGGGCCTCGATCAGCCCGCCCAGCGGTACCGCCTCGTCGTTCCAGCCGCTCTCCGGACCGCCCGGCGGGCCGGGCACGTCCGCGACGACGAACTCCACCTCGTCCAGCTGCGGCCAGCGCCGCTCCAGCCGCTCCACCGAATCCCGTACGTGGTCACCGAACAGTTCCGCCCGACTCGCCGCCAGCGGCACCTGGGGCGGCGCCAACGGCCCGCGCATCCCCCGTCCGTGCCGGTCGCGGCGCCGCGGACCCGGCGCGTGCGGGGTCTCGGCGGAAGGGGTCGGGCGGGGAGGAAGGGCGCTGTCCGTCACCCCCGCAGCGTAGCCCTCACCCGGTCGTCCGGCAGGGCTTCGATCCGGCCGCGACGGGGTGTCGCGCCGCCCTCGGGACCCCGACGGTACGGCCGGGATCGGGACCCGCAGCGAACCCGAAGCCCCTTGATTCCGGGGCCCGGTGAGCACGACACGGCCCCCCGGCCGGGGGGTGAGTCGTCGCGGCCCGGTCAAGAGTGCGGTACCGTCCAACGTCGTGAGCCTTGTACGTCGCTGTTCGCGCACCGCGTGCGGCCGCCCTGCCGTCGCCACACTGACGTACGTCTACGCCGACTCGACCGCAGTTCTCGGTCCGCTCGCCACCTACGCCGAACCCCACTGCTATGACCTGTGCGCCGAGCACTCGGAGCGCCTGACCGCCCCGCGCGGCTGGGACGTCGTACGCCTTTCGGACGGTTCCGGCCCCTCCCGCCCCAGCGGGGACGACCTCGAAGCGTTGGCCAACGCGGTCCGGGAGGCGGCCCGTCCGCCGGAGCGCGCGGCCGGGGCCGGCGGCGCCGGATCCGGCCCGCAGAGCACCGGGGAGACCCGTCGCGGACACCTGCGCGTCCTGCGTTCGCCCGACTCCTGACCAACGGATCGTCCGATGAGCGGTTCTGCCCACAAGGTAGGTTTGCCCCACCGAACAGAACCTTCAGGAGGGCAGGCAGTGGCCGCAGATCTTTCGAACATCGTCAAGGCATACGACGTACGTGGCGTCGTACCGGACGAGTGGGACGAGCCCCTGGCCGAGCTGTTCGGTGCCGCATTCGTCGAGGTCACCGGAGCGACGGCGATCGTCATCGGCCATGACATGCGCCCCTCCTCCCCCGGTCTGTCCGCCGCCTTCGCCCGCGGCGCCGCCGCCCGCGGCGTCGACGTCACCCTCATCGGGCTGTGCTCCACGGACCAGCTGTACTACGCCTCCGGGAAGCTGAACCTGCCCGGCGCGATGTTCACGGCCTCCCACAACCCGGCGCAGTACAACGGCATCAAGCTCTGCCGCGCCGGCGCCGCGCCCGTGGGCCAGGACACCGGCCTCGCCACCATCCGCGAGCTCGCCGAGAAGTGGACCGACGAGGGCGCCCCCGCGATCCCCGCCGGCACCGTCCCGGGCACCATCACCGAGCAGGACACCCTCGTCGGCTACGCCGAGCACCTCAAGGGCCTGGTCGACCTCACCACCATCCGCCCGCTCAAGGTCGTCGTCGACGCGGGCAACGGCATGGGCGGCCACACCGTCCCCACCGTCTTCGAGGGCCTCCCGCTGGACCTCGTCCCCATGTACTTCGAGTTGGACGGGACCTTCCCGAACCACGAGGCCAACCCCCTCGACCCGAAGAACATCGTCGACCTCCAGGCCCGCGTCCTCGCGGAGGGCGCCGACCTCGGCCTCGCCTTCGACGGCGACGCCGACCGCTGCTTCGTCGTCGACGAGCGCGGCGCGGGCGTCTCCCCGTCCGCGATCACCGCCCTGGTCGCGGCCCGCGAGCTGGCCCGCAACGGCGGCGAGGGCACGATCATCCACAACCTGATCACCTCGTGGTCCGTGCCGGAGGTCGTGCGCGAGCAGGGCGGCACCCCCGTCCGCACGCGCGTCGGCCACTCCTTCATCAAGGCCGAGATGGCCGCCTCCGGCGCCATCTTCGGCGGCGAGCACTCCGCGCACTACTACTTCAAGGACTTCTGGAACGCGGACACCGGCATGCTCGCCGCGCTCCACGTCCTGGCGGCCCTCGGCGGCCAGGAGGGCACCCTCTCCGCGCTCGTCGCCGAGTACGACCGCTACGTCGGCTCCGGCGAGATCAACTCGACCGTCGCCGACCAGGCCGCCCGCACCGCCGAGGTCAAGGCCGCCTACGCCGACCGCGAGGGCGTCACCTTCGACGAGCTGGACGGCCTCACCGTCTCCGCCGCCGACTGGTGGTTCAACCTGCGCCCCTCGAACACCGAGCCGCTGCTGCGCCTCAACGTCGAGGCCCGCGACGAGGCCACCCTGGAGAAGATCCGCGACGAGGTCCTCGCGCTCGTCCGCGCCTGACCGCACGGCCGTCGCGCACGGCCGTCCGCGCCCGACCGCACGGCCCCCGGCCCCCGGCTCCTTCCCAGGACGGGCCCGGGGGCCGCGCCGGACCCGTGCCGACCGTCGCGGGCCGCCGCGCGGCGCAGCCGACGCCGCGGGTCCGGTACGGCCGCACCGGACCACCCCTCAGGGCCGCGCCGCGGGTCACTCGGCGGTACGCTGACCTCGCCCGATCCGCACCCCGAAGGGAACCGCCCCATGCCGCTCGAAGCCGGCCTCCTGGAGATCCTCGCCTGCCCCGCCTGCCACTCGCCCCTCGAGGACAAGTCGGCCGACGAGAGCGCACCCGAGCTGATCTGCACCGGCCAGGACTGCGGCCTCGCGTACCCGGTCCGCGACGGCATCCCGGTGCTCCTCGTCGACGAGGCCCGCCGCCCCGCCTGACCCCGAGCCGGATCCCGCTCCCGCACCCCCCGCGCAGACCGCAGACGCTGAGACCGGTTCCACCACCCCGGATCCGTCAACACCGCCGGAGGCCGCCATGCTCGACGAGCCACTCCTCGACGCACCGGACGATCTCGCCCGTGCCGACCGCCGCGGCCTGCTGCGCGGCGCAGCCGACGCCGGCGCCAGAGTCCGAACCGCCGCACGGCACGCGGCCGAGGCCGGCCTCGCCGACCTGCGCCCCGACGGGCGCCCCCGCGCGGTGCTCATCGCGGGTCCCGGCACCGCCGCCACCGGCGTCGCCGACCTCCTCGGCGCCCTCGCCGGAGCCTCCGCGCCCGTCATCCGGCTCCACCCGACCGGCGTCGCGCACGCCGCCGGGGCCCTGCGCTGGGCGCTCCCCGGCTGGGCCGGTCCCGTGGACCTGCTGCTGATCGTCACCACCGACGGCACCGAGCCCGGCCTCGCCGTCCTCGCCGAGCAGGCCTACCGGCGCGGCAGCAGCGTCGTCGCCGTCGCCCCCGAACGCTCCCCGCTCAGCGAGGCCGTGGACGGCGCGCACGGGGTCCTCGTACCGATGGCCAAGGCCCCGTACCAGGAGTACGACGAGTCCGCCGCGGCCGGACCCGGCGCCCTGTGGGCGCTGCTGACCCCGCTGCTCGTCCTGCTGGACAAGCTCGGCCTGGTCGCCGCCGCCCCCGACGTCCTCCAGCGCGTGGCCGACCGGCTCGACCGCACCGCCGAGCGCTGCGGGCCCGCCATCGTCACCTACTCCAACCCGGCCAAGACCCTCGCGACCGAACTCGCCGACTCCCTCCCGCTCATCTGGAGCGAGGGAGGCGCCGCGGGCCCCGCCGGCCGCCGCTTCGCCGCCACCCTCGCCGAGCTGGCCGGTCGGCCCGCCATCGCCGCCGAACTCCCGGAGGCGCTGCCCGCCCACGGAGTCCTGCTCGCCGGGTCCTTCGCCGCGGGCGCCGACCCCGACGACTTCTTCCGTGACCGCGTCGACGAGCCCCAGGCCCTGCGCGCCCGCATCGTCCTGCTGCGCGACCGGCCCGCCGGCGGACTCACCGCCGCACCGGCCGCCCGCGAGCTCGCCCTCAGCCACGACACGGCCATCAGCGAGCTCGAACCGGAGGAGGGCGGGGAGCTGGAACAGCTCGCCGAGCTCCTCGCCGTCACGGACTTCGCCACCGCCTACCTGGCGCTGACGACCCGGGGCCACGGCTGAGGCACGAACCCGTGCCCGCTCACACCTCAGACCCAGGAAGACGACGATGGACCGCCTGACGAACACGATCCGCCCCTACGCCTGGGGATCCACCACCGCCATCCCGACCCTCCTGGGGGTCGAGCCCACCGGTGAACCGCAGGCGGAAATGTGGATGGGCGCCCACCCCGGCGCCCCGTCCCGCCTGGAGCGCGACGCGGTCGGCACCACCCTCGCGGACGTCATCGCGGCAGACCCCGAAGGCGAGCTCGGCGCCGCCACCGTCGCCAAGTTCGGCCCCCGCCTGCCCTTCCTGCTCAAGATCCTGGCCGCGGGCGCCCCGCTCTCCCTCCAGGTCCACCCCGACCTGACCCAGGCCAAGGAGGGCTGGGCGGACGAGGAGCGCCGCGGCGTCCCCGTCGACGCGGGCCACCGCAACTACAAGGACGCCAACCACAAGCCCGAACTGATCTGCGCGCTCACCCCCTTCGACGGCCTGTGCGGCTTCCGCCCGCCGCTGGAGGCCGCCGCGCTGCTCGAAGGCCTCGGCGTCGACTCCCTCAAGCCGTACGCCGACCTGCTGCGCGCCCACCCGCAGGAGGCGGCGCTGCGCGAGGTCCTCACCGCCGTACTGACCGCCGACCGCGCCGAGATGACCCGTACCGTCACCGAGGCCGCGGCCGCCGCCGAGCGGCTCGGCGGCCCCTACGCCCCGTACGCGGGACTCGTCCACGACTACCCCGGCGACCCGGGCGTCATCGCGGCGATGCTGCTCAACCACGTACGGCTCCAGCCCGGCGAGGCCATGTTCCTGGGCGCGGGCATCCCGCACGCCTACATCGACGGCCTCGGCGTCGAGCTGATGGCCAACTCGGACAACGTGCTGCGCTGCGGGCTGACGCCCAAGCACGTGGACGTCCCCGAACTGCTCAAGGTCGTCGTCTTCGAGCCGAGCGCCCCGGGCATCATGCGCCCCGAGGCCGACGGCGAGGAGGTGTACGAGACCCCCGTCGACGAGTTCCGGCTCTCCCGGTTCCTGCTGGCCCCCGGCGGAGCCCCGCAGGCCCTCCCCGACGCCACCCCGCAGATCCTGCTCTGCACGGCCGGTGCCCCCGGGGTCGGTGAACTGACTCTCGCACCGGGGGAGTCGGTCTTCGTCCCGGCGGGCGAAAAGGTCGAACTGTCAGGATCGGGCACGGTTTTCCGCGCCACCGTGGTGATCTGACGCAGCCCACGAGGACGATCGCCTGACACAATGTGCCGCCGTAGTCAGTGGCTAGGAAGGGACATCCAGCACCCATGAGCGCGTCGGGCGGTACCAGGGCGATCGTGGCGGCACTCGCCGCCAACCTCGCCATCGCCGTAGCCAAATTCGTGGCATTCCTCTTCAGCGGCTCCTCGTCGATGCTCGCGGAGAGCGTCCACTCGCTGGCCGACTCCGGCAACCAGGGACTGCTGCTCCTCGGTGGCAAGAAGGCCAAGCGCGAGGCGACCCCGCAACACCCCTTCGGGTACGGGCGCGAGCGCTACATCTACGCGTTCCTCGTCTCCATCGTGCTCTTCACCGTCGGTGGCATGTTCGCCATCTACGAGGGCATCGAGAAGATCAACCACCCGCACGCGATCGAGGCCTGGTACTGGCCCGTCGGCGTCCTCGTCTTCGCGATCATCGCGGAGTCCTTCTCCTTCCGCACCGCGATCAAGGAGTCGAACGAGATCCGCGGCCGGCAGACCTGGAGCCAGTTCATCAAGCGGGCCAAGGCCCCCGAGCTTCCCGTCGTCCTGCTGGAGGACCTCGGCGCGCTCGTCGGCCTGGTGCTGGCACTCGGCGGCGTCGGCATCGCCCTCGCCACCGGCAACGGCGTCTGGGACGGCATCGGCACCCTGTGCATCGGCATCCTGCTGATCGTCATCGCCATCGTGCTGGCCGCCGAGACCAAGTCGCTGCTGCTCGGTGAGGCCGCCGGCATCGACGAGGTCGAGAAGATCAAGGCGGCCATCGTCGACGGCGACGTCGTCACCCGCATCATCCACATGCGCACCCTGCACCTCGGCCCCGAGGAACTGCTGGTCGCCGCGAAGATCGCCGTCGAGCACGACGACACCGCGACGGAGGTGGCCAGGGCCATCAACGCGGCCGAGGCCCGCATCCGCGAGGCCGTGCCGATCGCCCGCGTGATCTACCTGGAGCCGGACATCTTCGACCCGGCTGCCGCGGTCCCCGAAGGCAAGTGACCCGGAGCGCGCCGCACACGTACGAGGGCCCCCGCAGCCGACCGGCTGCGGGGGCCCTCGTACGTCCGGATCCCCACCCGCGCCACGACGCCGCGGCTGCTAGCGGATCTCGCGCAGCACTTCCAGGACGGCAGGCCCGTCCGGCGCGCTCTGCAGCCGGTCCCGGAACGCGGAGTCCATCAACTTGCGCGACAGCAGCGCCAGGATCCGCAGGTGCTCGTCACCGGCGGCGGCCTCCGGCACCGAGATCATGAAGACCAGCCGGGCCTTCGTCCCGTCCAGGGCGCCCCACTCGATGCCCTCCGCGGACCGGGCGAAGCCGACCGTGGGCCGCGCCACCGCGTCCGTCTTGGCGTGCGGGATCGCGATGGACTCGCCGAGCCCCGTCGTCCCCTGCGCCTCCCGCGCCAGGGCGACCCGTACGAGTTCCTCCACGTCGCGGACGTTGCCGGTGGTGGCCAGCATCTCGGCCATCTCCCGGATCGCGGCCTCCTTGGAGTCGGCGACCAGCTCCGTCCTGACCGTCCGCTCCGTCAGGTAACCGGACAGCACCTCCTGCGGCTCCACCTCGACCGGGGCGGGCGCGGTCTTCGTCAGCACGGCCGTCCCTCCGGCCGCGACGGCGCCCACGGGGGCGGCGCCCGTTCCCGTTCCCGTTACCGGGGCGACTACCGGCCCCGCGCCGGCACCGGCCGGTACGGGCAGCGCGGTGGCGGGCGGCGCGGTGCCCGCGGCGCGGCGTTCCTTGATCCCGATCAGCGCGTTGGTCGTCAGCGCGGTCACCACGGTGCCCGCCACGATCGCGACGAGGAACCAGCCCACGCCGCCGATCGCGCCCAGCGCGGCCACGATCGGCCCGCCGTGCGGTACGTGGTCACCGACACCCGCGACACCCGCGATGGCACCCGCCACCGCGCCGCCGAGCATGTTCGCCGGGATGACGATGGCCGGCCGGGCCGCCGCGAACGGGATCGCGCCCTCCGAGATGCCGAACACGCCCATGAAGAGCGCGGCCATGCCCGTGTCGCGTTCCTGCTCGGAGTACAGCTTGCGGCGCAGCACCGTCGCCAGACCCTGGCCGAGCGGCATGACCGGGATGGCCGCCGCGCACATGCCCATCACCGCGTAGTTGCCGGAGGCGATGAGCCCCGTACCGAAGAGGAAGGCCGTCTTGTTGACCGGGCCGCCCATGTCGAAGGCGATCATCAGGCCGAGCAGGGCGCCGAGCAGGATCGCGCTGGTGCCGGTCATGCCGGACAGCCAACTCGTCAGGCTCTCGAACACCCAGGAGATCGGCTTGCCGACGACGTAGATGAAGAACAGGCCCAGCGCCGTCGTCGCGACGATCGGGATCACGATGATCGGCATGATCGGCTGGACGACCTTCGGGACCTTGACCTTCTTGATCCACAGGACCAGATAGCCGGCCAGGAAACCCGTCACGATCGCGCCGATGAAGCCCGCGCCCGACTTGGAGTCGTAGAGGGCGCCGGTGTTCGCGATGAACCCGCCGATCATGCCGGGCACCAGCGCGGGCCGGTCGCCGATGGCGTACGCGATGTAGCCGGACAGGATCGGGATCATCAGGGTGAAGCCGAGGGCGCCGATCTGGAAGACGTGGTCCCAGAAGGTGCCCGGCGTGACCGCGTACCCCTCGGCCGTGGCGTGACCGCCCAGCGCCAGGGCGATCGCGATCAGCAGCCCGCCGACCACCACGAACGGGATCATGTACGAGACGCCGTTCATCAGCGCCTTGTAGGCGAGGCTGCGCTCCTTGCCGCCGCCCCCGCTGCCCGCCGCCGCGGCCGAACCCTCCTGGACCGGCGCGTCCTGCACCCGCTCGATCAGTTCCTTCGGCTTGTGGATGCCGTCCGCGACGCCCGTCGACAGCACGCGCTTACCGGCGAAGCGCTCGCGGTCGACCTCCTTGTCGGCGGCGATGATGACCCCGTCGGCCTCCCTGACATCGTTGTCAGAGAGCACGTTCTCGGCCCCGATCGAGCCCTGCGTCTCCACCTTGATGTCCACACCCAGCTCGGCGGCGGCCTGCTGGAGCTTCTCGGCGGCCATGTACGTGTGCGCGATGCCCGTGGGGCACGCCGTGACGGCGACGAGCTTCGGGCGCCCGCGCCCGCTTGCTCCCGCGTCACCGGAACGGCCGGCTGGACTGGTCACTGGAATCTCCTTCACGCCGTGGGCCAACGAGATCGCGCTTGCGCCCCGATCCCTTGGCATCCTCTCCCACATAAGGGGCCGATCAAAAGTCCGAAAGGCCCCGAACCGTTCCGCCGGAGGTCCCCGAAACAGCGGCGACTTGTTTCCCGGCCGACTGGGGCACGCTCCGCCGATCGGTGTAGATTCGTCATCAGTGTCAGGCGTCGCTGCTGATGGCGGTCGGGCGGTCCCCGTGACCGGCCGAGGGGAGAGAGGGCCCCCGACGGACTGTGCTCGGTGCCCCGCCCTGCCCAGGCAAGGACGGCGCGCGGCTCAGCCGTACCCACCCTCTCGAACCATGAGGAGCAGCACCCATGGACTTCAAGGTCGCAGACCTTTCCCTTGCCGCCTTCGGCCGCAAGGAGATCACCCTGGCCGAGCACGAGATGCCGGGTCTGATGTCGATCCGTCGCGAGTACGCCGAGGCGCAGCCGCTGGCCGGCGCGCGCGTCACGGGCTCCCTGCACATGACCGTGCAGACGGCCGTGCTCATCGAGACCCTCGTCGCCCTCGGCGCCGACGTCCGTTGGGCCTCCTGCAACATCTTCTCCACCCAGGACCACGCGGCCGCGGCCATCGCGGTCGGCCCGAACGGCACCCCGGAGGACCCGCAGGGCGTCCCCGTCTTCGCCTGGAAGGGCGAGACGCTGGAGGAGTACTGGTGGTGCACGGAGCAGGCGCTGACCTGGCCGAACACCCCCACCGGCGGCCCGAACATGATCCTCGACGACGGTGGTGACGCGACCCTCCTCGTCCACAAGGGCGTCGAGTTCGAGAAGGCCGGCGCCGTCCCGGACCCGTCCACGGCCGACTCCGAGGAGTACGCCCACATCCTCGCGGTGCTGACCCGCACCCTCGGCGAGACCCCGCAGAAGTGGACGCAGCTCGCGTCCGAGGTCCGCGGCGTCACCGAGGAGACCACCACCGGTGTCCACCGCCTGTACGAGATGATGTCCGAGGGCACGCTGCTGTTCCCGGCGATCAACGTGAACGACGCCGTCACCAAGTCGAAGTTCGACAACAAGTACGGCTGCCGCCACTCCCTGATCGACGGCATCAACCGCGCCACCGACGTCCTGATCGGCGGCAAGGTCGCCGTGGTCTTCGGCTACGGCGACGTCGGCAAGGGCTGTGCCGAGTCCCTGCGCGGCCAGGGCGCCCGCGTGATCATCACCGAGATCGACCCGATCTGCGCGCTGCAGGCCGCGATGGACGGCTACCAGGTCGCCAC
>NZ_JBIAVF010000011.1:0-19361 GCF_042893755.1 Streptomyces sp. NPDC001568
CCGACGCCGGCCTCACGGCCATCACCGCCGCCACCGCCCGCGAACACGCCCTACTGCGCCAGACCGGCGGCGGCCTCACCGACCGCGAGGTGGCCGCCTGCGTCAAGGTGTTGGGCCGAATGCTGAACCTCTTCGACGACGTCGAGGTCACGGGGACGCCACCGCGTTAGTGACCTTGAAGCGGGTCCCACACCTCGGGACCGCCGCCGCGCCAATCCACCAGGGCCGAGTCGGTCAGGTCGATGTCCTCCGCGTCCTGGAGCCCCGCCGTCTCAAGAAACACGCGGATGTCAGAGGGCCGGTGTGCCCCGCCGATGGCCGTCCCGTCGTAGCGCACTCGGCGCCAGCCGTGCTCATCCGGCGGATACACGATCAGCTTCGCGGCCATACGCCCACACTCCGCCCCCGTTCCGCCGCCCGCACCCGCCCGCCACCAGGCGATGGTGACGGTGACCGCGGCGCTCGTGCCCCGTGCCGCTTCGGAGACGGTCAGGCGGTAAGAGCCCGGGGAAAGGGCGTGGTGATGGTGACGGTCCCGTCGGTGGCGGGCAGGTCGATCTCGAAGACGTCGTACACCGCCCGGATCGACACAAGGTTCTCGTTTGGTCCGTCGGGGAGGGACCAGGACACTGCTCGAAGCCCAGCGGCCAGGTGGCGGGACTGCAGGTGCTGATCCTGCTCAACTGAGGCGCGACACCCTTGCTGACGTAAAGCCGCCACTGCACGTCACAGATTGCCGAGCTGCCGCCCGGGCACCCTGTCGGCGTCAGAAGTCGGGGGTCGGCGTGCCGTCTGCCTTCCAATGCTCAGTGGCTGCGTTGCTGCCGGTGACGACGTACTGCCCCTTCTCGGGAATCCGCGTCGTGCGACTCTCTCCCTCTCCCACAGACCACTCCACGACAACGCTCCATGTACATCGGTGCGAGGCAGCACTGACAGAGATGCCAACCTCTTCCTTATCCTTCTCCGTCACTTGATACTTTGGAGCTTTGATCTCTTTGTGATTTTCATCCCGAAATACAACTTCTGGAGGATCGCCATCGGCCTTCAGAACGGTCGAGGTGGAAGGAATCACGGACAAGTGGGTGGCGTCATAGACATGGACACCTTTGATGCTGGGATCGCAGCTCACTTCCGGCACAAGCTTCGTGACGTCCACCGCCGTGTTGGATCTCCCGGCAAGGGTGAACCAGAAAGCCTGCGATACTGCCGTACCGTCATTCTGCTGCGCCCAGGCGTCCATATCCTCGCGTTTCACGTGCGCCGGGTCCGGCGCAAGGTCGACATACGCCTTCCCTTCGAATACCCATCCGGCTCGGTCGCTCGCTACAACTTCTTCGCCGATGATGATCAGGCCGTGTTGTTCACTGCCGGAAACCCACCGAACGAAGGCAGCCACACCCGGCACCACTCCGTTGGTCACAGCGAAGACGGCCACACCGCCGATCACAGAGAAGATGAGACCCTTGACCCCGATGGACTGACGCTCCCACCATTGTTTGATCTTGACGCAAAGGCGACCGCGACGAGTAGGCGGCGAAGGGGCCTGGACAGGATCGTCCTGAGTCATAAGGCCACGCTAGGGCCTGAATCCGCCTACTACGCTAATCGACACCAATCCGTCGAGCGGCGCTACGGCCGCTGGACGGCGAGGCCACCGCAAGCGCGACCGATGGTTTCCTCGGAGCCTCGCAGTGATGTGCCGGACCGAGGAGGGCCGAGAGCCGGACGCGAAGGCGGACCTGGATGCCACCGATGCCGGGTGGCTTTGACGGTCTGATCCGGGGTCTGGCACGAGTTCCGTGAGGACGCTACCTAGCGTCACGCGAGGAGAACGCGTTTGTGGAGGAGTGGGAAGTCGGCGCGGCCGAACATCTGCCGTTTGAGCATCTTGATCCGGTTGACTGCTCCTTCCACGGGTCCGGAGTTCCAGTGGGAGGTCATCCCTGCCTCGATGCGTATCACCTCCGCGGTTGGTTCCACGGTCACGACGGCGATTCCCGACACCGACGGGAACAGCAGGTCCAGCAGCGAAATCGACTTCACGTCCACGGCGACCGAATGTCCGCCATACCACCCACACGAGGACCGATTTCAAGGCAACTTCAGCCCACGCTCAACCCGGTAGGACAGTCACGTTCCGTAGCTGGATCACGGAACTCGCGCCAGACCCCGGAACAAAGCGTTAAAGCCACTCCGGGGCTTCCCGAGTGTGCGGCTGGAGTTTCCGCAGATCAGGGGCGGTCCGGAGCACTGTAGCGGATGCAACAGGTGTGGTGCACGAAGCTACTCGCCTTGATCGTCTTCTATCGCTGACTCGCCCCAGACGATCTTCCTCGCCCCTCCTTTCAGGGCGCGCAGCAGCTCCCGCTCGGCGTCTTCAGCCTTGGATTCGACACTCCACTGGCGGACGTCGTCCACCAGGGCCCCCGATCCCCGCGGCGGAGCCGCTCTCGCACCGAGGGCTTCGACCTCTGACGAGGATCCCGAATTCCCTTCCCCAAGGCTGCTCTTCGCTCCCCAGTCGGTTGCTGTTGGCAACGGGCCTTGGGGATTGACGACCTCTTGGACGTCCTGTCCGCCCCGGGTTGCCGTGAGCCGCGGCCAGCGTCGTCTCCTCCGGGCCCCGGCCAGGACCCGGGCCTACGCTCCCAGGACTTCGTCGAAGTAGCCGGGCCCGGTGGTGGGGATGATCTGGAGTGCGCTGGTGTAGCGGCGGGTCTGGGTCTGCCAGGCGTGGTAGCCGCTCATCCAGGCTCCCATAACCTCGACATACGTGACCACAGTGGTTCGCTCCGGGCCGGTGAGACCGAGCTGGAGGCACATGGCCGGGACCTGGAGTGCGAGTTCCTGGAACCGTGCGACGCGCCCGTCGACTTCCCGGCAGGCGGCCGTGATGGCTTCGTCACGGGTGCACGGTTGGGTGTGTTCGATGACGAGGACAAGGTTGTCCATGTCGCCGCGGGCTTCCTCTTTCTCCAGCGAGTAGACGTCGTTGCACATGAAGGTGACGTCGATGGCGGCCTGGCGCATGATGCGCAGCTGCGGGCTGTGGAAGGCGGCTGCGGGGATGGTGATGCCGGCGGCCCGCTCGCCCAGGGACAGGGGCAGGTCGGTGCCGGCTATGCCCCGTCTGACCTGCAGGTACGTTTCCATGTCGGCGGGAGTCCCGCGGAGCCGACCGATCGCCTCGTGGGCCTGAGTGGCGAAGTAGTACTCGCACTCGTGCGCGGTACGGGCCACCCAGCCCGGGTGCGCGCCGTCGCGGCTGCGCGCCCAGAGATCGGCGAACGCCCCCGAGCACGCATCCGCCCCCGCGGCCGGGGCAGCGCCGTGCACGATGTCGATCAGCTGCCGGCACACGGTCGCGGCGCGGGCCGGGTCCTGTCCGATTGGACCGTCGAACTGGTCGTCGAAGACGAAGAAGAACGCCATCGCGTCCGCGCACAGGTCCAGGGCCGGCCCTTGGGCATAGGGGAAGCCGTGGGCGGCCAGGAGCGGCATGTCCCACGACGCGTACCACTCCAGCGAGCGGCCCTCCCCGACAAGACCCATACGCGCCACCCACGCCAGATTGCGCTGCCGCGCGCCCTCCAGATCCGGGCTGAGGGAGCTCGGGAAGGGGAGGTGGAACTCGATGTCCTGCGGCACGTGTCCTCCGAGAAATGAGCTGGTCACAGCCGGGTGGAGTCCCCACCAGCTTCCGATATGGAGCTCACGATCTCCCAGTTCAACGGCGTGACGAAGCTGGCTGTCAGCCAGACAGTGGCCGGAATTCGCTGGCGTTGACCACGGGCCTGCGGGCGACGGGCTTGAATGTGCCACCAGTGATGCACGTCCAACTCCTGTCGCGTGCTTGCTACCCGTACCGGGCATGAGCTGTAAAACGCACCGGACTCCGCTCACGTCTCATGTGTCGTGGTCGCCGGGGGCGGACCAGCTCCGCAAGCTCGGCAACCAAACGGGCGGTGGTCTTGTTGCAGAACCGAGCCCATTCGCGATGAAAGGAGGTGCCAGAGGGCAGCCGTTCCTCATCGGCCCGAACGGCGGGCGCCCCTTGTTAGACGACTCTCAGCGTTGATGAATCGGGGTGGCGGCGACACTCCCGTTGCACACGGGATGAAGTCGTATCCGGGACCGGCCTGCCTCTTCGTGTGCGACGACACGGTAAACACGAGTCAGTCGTAGAGCCGTCGTTCGCTCAGAAGGCCTCGACGTGAGGCCGTACCGACGGCAGCTCCCACAGTTCCAAGGCTCCGCTGACCAGGTCGGCGAGGAACTGAACCGCGCCTCCCGTGAAGTGCCACCAGCCGCCATTGCGTGAAGCCACAGTGACAGTCCACTCATCGGGACCAGACCCTGTGGTGCTCCAGAGGAAGTAGTCGCCCTGGTTCGACGTGGCCCAGGGCAGCAGGCCCCCGGGGGCAGGAAAGGGGTGCAGAGGAATGGACATCTCTGCATCCGCACACCACTCAGCGAGGATCTCAAGGTCTTCGGGGTCCTCTGACCAGGCCCTCTCCTGCCCGGGGTTCGGGAAGCCGACGCAAAGGAAGTCGCCGAAGGCCAAGGACGGGTAGCTGTTGGCAAGCAGCTTGTAGTCGGAAGGCAGCTCCGTGGTCAGGCATTCCTCGACCGTTGCCCAGTCGATGCCGGTTGGCGACGTGCGTCGAAGGAGGGCGAGGCCGGGGACGGCCTGCTCCAAAGCCGCGACCGCCGAGGCCGGATCAGTCAGTCGCTGACGAGGTACTTGAGTGCCGATGAGAGCGTCCATCGGCACAGCGTGCCAGAGCAAGGATCACGAGCCTTAACTGACCTCCTACGTCCAGGACCAACGACGCCTTGAACAACATGATCCTCTGACGTTTGGGCAGGCTGGCGGCGGTACTTCGTCCGTGCTCGGAGCCGAGCACATCTTGGCCGCGGAGGCTGCCGGTGCTGATCGTGGACTCGGACGTGCTGCTGGTGGAACAGCAGCTGCGGGAAGGCCGACTGACGTCTCCGTCATGCGGGGAGGTCCTGACCTGTTGGGCCACCGCCGCGGCGGGCATGGGCCATGCCCCTGCCCGCTGCGAACCTCACCCTGAAACGATCTACCGCTCCCACCGCCTGATGCATCGGCCGCCCACCGGGCGTCCGCCGTCCTCCGCCTGACCAGCCGGCATCGGGTCGTCGCGCTCCGAGGCGATCACCGTTACAAGGCGCGTGCCGTGCCCCGTTCGCATGGAGCCAGATTCAGGGCTCTGACCGACCGGCCGTTCCACGCGCACACTGAACGTCGAAAGCGGGAAGACTGTGCGGGAGGCAACGGCTTTGACGGATTCCGAAGAAGACGCGGATCAAGAGTCCGCACTCCTCCGGGCCAAGGACGCGAACAGCCGACTCGGTGCCCGGGAAGACCTTGAGCAGGCGCTGCACGCCGTGGTTCACGGCTCGCAGGACTGGCCGCCGAGACAGGCCAGCGGCGCGCCCGCGCTCTGCACGCGGCGGCGATGGGCCTGGGGCCCGCGGGATGCGCGGCCGCGGCCGGTATCTCCGAGGCCCTTCTGGCCGGCTGGCGCAAGGATGCTTCGTTCGACAAGGCCCTTCAAGCCGCGTTCGCGATGGCGGACGCCCATCAGGTGGCTCCTCGCGGACGGATCAACGGATTCGGCCTGGGCGTGCTCCTGCGATGCCTCGCCCAAGGCGTTCGCCTCGGCCCCGCCGCGGCCGTCGTGGGCCTCACACCCGCGCAGCTGAAACGGCTCCGCAAGGCCAACACCGAACTGAACAGCCTCATCGAGACCGCGATCCTGCAGGGACGCCGCCATAACACTCCGGGGCGCAACTACCGCCTGGTCCAGCTCGACGGCGACGCGATGACGCAGGACTCGCGAGCGCATGACGGCAAGGCCACCACCCCAGGCCCGGCAGCCGCACAGGACTCGGCCCGATCGGACCACCCGAGAGATCCAAGCGCAAGGCCCTGAAGCTGCTGAACGGCCGACCACCGACCCTTCCGGCCGCCGTCAGCGGAGCTCGGAGAGGGGGATGTTGAACGCCTGCAGTGCCTTGGCCGGGTTCGGTCGCCGACTGTCCGGATCCTGGAGATCGAGCATGTCCAGGAACCCGGCAAGCTCGGCCGCATCGGCGGCGTGTGCCGCAAGCGTTCTCGTGGCGGCCAGGCGTTCCTGGGAGGCCGTCAGGGGTACAGGGGATTCTTCGAGGTCGTGGTCCATGGACACGGATCCCATCACGCCTCGAGCCCAATGTGGCGAAGGGCCGTGTAGGGGGGTCCAAGGGAGGCAATGGGGCATCGCCCGGGGCGGGCATCCCTCAAGACACACGGGAGCGGCAGCGGCAGGCCCGGGGTGGCGGATGCCGCTCCGCCCACGCCGGCCCGGGGCGCACAGATGTGCTGCACGGCGTCCAACACCTTCGCTGGTCTGCCACACCGCTGGCTGGACTCGCGGTCGGACCTTCGCCACCGTGACGTTGTCGACCACCGGCGATCACGACTTCAACGGGCACACCGTGGCCCTGGCGGAGGAACTCGCCCGCCGCGCGGCCACGACATGCGGCGATATCCATGGCGTTCAGGGCGCGTCATGACCGACGGCGATGTCGTTAGGGCCAAGGCATCGTCCTGCGCCCGGTACTCGGCGCGGGTGTCGCCGAGCAGCGTGCACGCAGGTGCACCGCGTGCTTCTGGGGCGGGTACCCGAACCAGGTGTCCGCCGCCTCGGGGCGCCGTCGAGTTGTTCCGCCAGGTTGCGGACGTCGTCGACCACTCGGCGGGCGCCGGGGGAGGTCGCCGACGGCGGCCAGGGCGCGGGCGTTGACGGCGGCCTCGAGCGCGTCCGCGCCGTGCTGCAGCGCGAATGGCGGTCCTGCGCTGCAGCACCTCGAAGGACAAGTGCTCCGCTTCGGCATCCCTGACGACCAGTTCGTCCACCGACCACCACCCCGCGCCCTCCACCGCGGTGGCGATTGTCCCGAGGTCAGGCGGCGCCCGGCCGGTAGCCTCCCCAACCCGGCTCCCCGCCGGTGGCCAGGACATCGATCAAGCGGCGCAGCGAGTGCAGCGCCGGGTCGTCCGCGGGGACGTGGCGCAGGACGATGATCGCGTTGTTGTCCAAGGCTCTCAGCAGGCGACCGGCGTAGATGAGGTTGTCGGCCTCGCGCACTGCCGTGCGCATCGACTCCTCCGTCCACGCCATTGGCGCCAAGCCCGCAGCGAACTCCGCCTCCCCGCCCGACGGCACCCAAAGGCCCTGCTCATGGGCGGCGAGCAAGCGGGAGGCGTCATGGTCCAGGGCCCGCCAAGCCTGATCGGCCGGGCCGAGTTCATCGTGTCGCCGACTGGGCCTGCCGGAGTGGCAGTGCCCGCGCAAACTCACACGAAGGATCGGGCCGACCGCGGGTCGAAAGGTGACGGTGACCGTCGGATCGGGCGGGGACGGATCGTCGGCCTGGCACAGATGGCAGACGGGAGCAGCCATCGCCGGCCGTAAGGGCCTGACGTTGCCGGTGGGGAAAGTCGCGTCAGTCACCACTGCCCAACGACGAACAGCCACCGACCGTGCGGCTCCTTGTGAACACAACGGGCCTGGAACGCGAACGCCCTGATCCACAACAGCGAGCCACCCGGCGTTCCCGCACGCCGCCGCCCGCCCAGGGCATCGTGGCCACGAGTCCGGTTGCCCGGTGGGCCGGGCAGGCCCCCACCGCGGTCCGCCCAAGACAAAGGACCCGGCCGATGTGACTACGGGCACCGGCCGGTCCTGCCCGCGGGGCTGCCATCCACTGGCTCCCACCGCACCGTCCCACATCACCGTCGTCTCCGCGCTCCCGACGAGGCGAACCGGTGACCGCGCCCCACCGCCGGGAACACCAGCCGGGTGATCCCGAACGGGGCCCACAACGAAGCGGGCCACCCATCGGCGGGTACGTCGTGGACACGCCGGACAAGCGGCAATCAGGGCTGATCGGCTCGAGGGCGGGGTCCGGCCACCCGGAAGGACTCAAGATCGGCTTCCTGCCCCCGGGCCCGCTCCTCGAAACTGGGCACAGGTGCTTTTCAACGGAAACGGGTGAGGTGTGGGGTGGCCGACTCCGAGGACGACCTCATCATCCGCCACGTCATCGGGCGACTGGTGGAAACGCACCCCCGACTGGACCCCCATCTGGTGGAGATGGCGGTGCAGACCGCATACGAGGAACTCCGATACGCACGGGTGCGGACCTACCTGCCCATGCTGATCGAGCGCCGCGCCAAAGACCTCCTACCCCACGACGATCAACCGCTTTCGCCCTGACCGAACACAGTCCCCGCCAGCCGACCAGCCGCGCCCCCGCGACCGAAGGTCCCCGCCCGTTGGGACCCGACCGTGATCGACGGATCCACCCGCCGCCCACGCCTCATCCCTCGGGCGGATCCCAGGTGTCCGGCATGGAGCTGTGGTGCTCCACCGGGTCATCAGTACCTAACCGGACCCAGAGCAGGAAACCACCGAGACCGACCACCGCAAGACCCACCGGTATGCACACAGCAAGCAACCAATCAGGCACGCTGCCTCCCCCTCGCTCTTCGCGTGACAGCACCCGCACGGAAGGCCACTACACGCTGGCCCCCACCTCCCTTGGACGCACTGCTAAAGCCCGTTGGTTCTCCCACGAGACGCCCCCCCGACCGGCTGGATTGCGGGCCCCAAGAGCGTCCACGCCGGCGGGCGGCGCCCGCCGGCGTGGATGGGGACTGGGCTGGTGGTCGATGCAAGGAACCCTCACGAGAAGCTGGACCTATACACACGCCACACCGACTACCTGCCAAACGACACCGACCTGCACCGGCTCTACCCACTGCTCGGCCACCGCGACCGGATCGGGGAACGGGTCCTGGACCAGGGTGCCGCGGCGGGTCTGGAGCAGCACTCGCCCACCCGGGCCGTGCGGGGTGAACATCAGCATCCGGCGCCCGTCGAACACGGCGGTTGCCGCGACCACCGCCAGGTCGCCATCGTCCCCGCG
Source organism: Streptomyces sp. NPDC001568 (assembly GCF_042893755.1). Taxonomy (NCBI): domain Bacteria; kingdom Bacillati; phylum Actinomycetota; class Actinomycetes; order Kitasatosporales; family Streptomycetaceae; genus Streptomyces; species Streptomyces sp. NPDC001568. Next base: position 9,007 of record NZ_JBIAVF010000011.1, read on the forward strand.
CCACGAGTCCGGCACTCAGGCGGCTTGCGGGGCTCGGGTGCGCGCTGCGGGCAAGGCTGTGGCCGACACCAGGCCGAGTTGGGCGACCAGCGGGTTACGCAGGTCCGGGCGGAGCGTCCACGGAACAGGTGCGGTCGAGGTGAGCCAGCCGTTGTGCAGGAGCCGGTGGACGACGTGGGCCCACACGAGTCGCGTCTCCCCTCCCCACCCCAGACCGACACAGAGCTGCTTGGTGGAAGGTCCGTGACCGTGCTCCGCCCGGAAGGCCGCAGCGAACCGGACGGACTCCTCGCCCAAAGCCGGGCGCTGCTCTTTGAGCTCGTGATACCGGCGCTTGACCTGCTTGGTGCTGTAGGGGCTTCCTGGTGTCGACGGCCGCGTTCATGAAACCGCTCGCGACCCGGTCGACGGAAAGTACGCAGATCGCGCAGTGCTCGACCGCTTCAGCGTGCCGGCGCAGCGCAGGACTGGCCTGCTCCTTCCAGGCCGTCCACGCCTCCACGGTCAACGTGAGGTGCCGCGCCGCGCGGGCGGCCTTGGCCACCGGATCCTTCAAAGTCTTGGTCACGGGCCCTCCAACGATCCGACAGCGCCTGTCGCTGTCGGCCGAATCAGCGGTCAACCAGCAATCTTGAACCACGGTCCCTTCCGCCCTGTCCACTGAACATCGACGGGGTGCCTGGCTCCGTGTCGCCGTTGCGGTCCGTCAGCACAGCCGGGGACGAAGTCCGTTCAAACCCCACTCAACCGATACCGAACTCGGCACCGCAGGGCGGCTGGCTCCCGGGACGGCCCGGGCGCCGTTCGCGCGTCAGCCGTGGCAGGCTCAGCCGCTGACCGTTGACCTGTTGGAAGCGATGGAGGTCCGGCCCTGCGTGGTGTGCGGGGCTGACGCAGGCTCATCGCCAGGCCTCAATGATGGCTGCCTGACTGATCTTGCTGGTGTGACGGGTGCGGAACAGGATGGTCCACGGCCGAGTCGTGGCGTTGGGCACGCCGATTGCGTACCCATCGAAGTCCTCACTACCCGCCAGGCTCCGACCTTTTCGGTTGCACCCCCAGTTCTTTCGCTCACCGCCGATGGAGTCAATACCTCCGGTGACATAGAGGCAGTGAAATCTGTCGCCGCCGTCGGGTGGGTAGTCGAGAGCGATCGCCCAGGGAAGTCCGGTCGACGGAAATACGGATGCGGCTGCGGAGGGGGGTGGTCGCCTGCTGATTCGTGGGTTGTCAACAATCCACACGGCAAGACGGGGACGGGAACTCACCGACCACCGCGCCAGCAGCTCACAACGCCGGCCCGCCCGCCGGGACGAACGGGCTGTGATCCCTCGGGGTCACGGAGTGCCCCGTGCGCGTTTCCGATCCGGTTGATGAACCGAAACGTGGTGGCGCCACGTCTGCGGCTCTCGGCCATCAAGATCAAGAGGGCGTCTTGACCGCCCAGCGATCCATTACGCTGAGATCCATGTCGATCGCTCTAAGTGAGGAATTGGGATGGCGTACTACAACCCGATGCTGGTCAAGCCGATGCGCGAGGAGCTGACCGAGGTCGGATTCACGGAACTGCGGACCTCCCAGGATGTGGACGCCGCGATGGAGGACGCCAAGAAGGGCCTGACTCTGGTGGCCGTCAACGCCACCAACAAGGCCGCGGCCGGCATGGCCCGCCCGGGAGTCCGCCTCGCCCTACAGGACGTCGCCGACTCCAAGCTTCCCGACAGGCTGCTGACCGTCTTTCCCGGCGATGACGTGGAAGCAGGCACGACGTTCTTCGGTCACATCCCGGAGATCCCGCCGTCCGACCCGTCCTTCGCCCTGTTCAAGGACGGTGAACTCGTCTACTTCATGCCACTCCACCGAATCGAGGGACGCGACGCCGGGATGGTGGCCGACGACCTCAAGGCCAAATTCGAGGAGTTCGCCCAGTAGTCACACGGGGCCGGGTGGCCGCCCCAGCAGCAGCGAGGCCCGGGGGCGCTCACGCTCCCCCGGGCCTCGCTCCGCCCCCACTCGATCCAGAGGAGGCGGACCGCGCCGGCTGCCCGCCCCTGGCGCCATTCCAAAATTTTGGAATGGCACCCTCGCGCCTCCCGACCCGGGGGCGCATGGTGGTCCCGCACTCCTCAATTCTGGTCATGCTCGGCAACCGTCGTCACCGACACCATCGATGGCCTCACTGAACCGCTCCGTATCGACAGCGGCATGGGGGCTCTGACCAACACACCACTACTCACTGTCGCCTCGCCTCACGCATCCGCCGGAACATGGGCAAAGGCCCCATGGCGGTGGCCACCGTGATCGACTCCCAGTCCGTCAAGGCCGCCGAGACCGTCTCCAAGGCCACCCGCGGCTACGACGCCGGCAAGAAGATCAACGGCCGCAAACGGCACCTGGTGGTCGACACCCGCGGCCTGCCGCTGATGGTGATGGTCACCCCCGCCTCCGTCAGCGACCGCGACGCGGCCAAGGAAATCCTCTTCCGCCTCCGTCCCAACCACCCCCGAGATCACCCTCGTCTGGGCCGACTCCGCCTACGCGGGCAAGCTCGTGACCTGGGCAAAGCGACGCCTGAACCTCACGGTCAAGACGATCAGCCGGCCGAAGGACACCACCGGGTTCGTCGTCCTGCCCCGCCGTTGGGTCGTCGAACGCAGCATCGCCTGGATGATGCACGCCCGCCGCCATGCCCGCGACTACGCCTCCTCAACAACGGCGCGGCCGTCCGCTCGGCCATCACCGTCCTGAACGGCGCCTGGGAGGACCTCGCCGCCGACGTCAAAACACTGAACGAACACACCAACGGAATGCGCACTGCCATGACGGTCGCCGAGTTCCGTAAGGCGACGAACGATGTTCTCGGACGGGCCCGTGACAGTGACCCAGTGCCGGCCGACGCAGCACGTCGAATCAGTGAACTCGCGAAGGCCTCAACCGAGTGGAAGCCCCTCAAAAGGGCCGGTCTCAGCGCCCTGAACGGCACACCCGCCTACACCCCAGCCATGCGCCTCACAGCCACCTTGGCGCGCCTGGGCGCCTTCGTCGTGCCCGTCGGAGAACTCGAATCCTGGGTCCCCTCCGTGTCCTCCGGCGACAAGAGCAAGTGGCTCACGACGGTCTTCGAAGACCGCCATCACTTGAAGCCGAGCGACCAGCTCAAGACGCTCTGCGCCCAGATCCGCGCATACCTTCAAGACTGCTGACGGCCTTCACCGAACACGGGCCACAACGTGGGCGGCCCGACGGTGGGCGGGCGCAGCTGCTCGCGTCCGCCCACCGTGCCTTGTCGTGACGTCGTGTAGGTCGCTGTAGGAATCCACCCATTGCGGCGACCCTGGGTCCTGAGCGAAGCCGGGAGGCCTGTAACCGTGTTCTAGGTCCCAACGATCCGCGACGGCGACCAGGTAGTGGCGGAGCCCCGGGATTCCGCCTGGGGCTGACGGCGCATTCGAAAGGGCCCGGCGGCGGCAGCGTGGGCAAACGTCGGCACCGCCGGGCCTCGCTCCAGTGTCGCCTACGTCCATGAGCTGCCGTCGGGGGTGGCTACAGCCGGCACAGCTCCGGTCTGGCTTTGTTCACGAGAACGGGTTCTGGCACAGCCTCTGTGGTGGTGGTTCAGCGTCGGAGTGCGCCTGCCACACTTGCGCCGTGCGCGTCGCGACCGGCGGTGCCGGGGAGAACGGATCTCAGAGTGTCCCGATGGATCGTGCTGGCCATACCTGTCGACGGTATCAGTGAGGCGGATCGAGATGCACGGACCCTCACGGAGTTCGACGGCAGTGCCGAGGAAGCCGAGACGGCCCTCTTGAAGGCGGCGAGCACGTACGAGCACAGGCTCTGGAAAGTGCGCCGACGAGAGATCTTCAAGTGCTCCAGCCGGTCCTACTTCATACGCATCCACGGCCGGTTGACAACGTACGGACTCCTGCTCCAGCTCGCTGAGCTGGTCCACGAAACCGTGCAGTCAGCGGGCCAACCTTCAGCCTGAGAGCGATCCACCACAGAAGTTGAGCCAGAACCGAACGGGGTTCTGACACACATTCCGTGAGGACGATCAGTGGCGTTCTCCCACGGTGACGTGGCGTCATCTGGGACCGTGGTGCGGTGTGATGACCTCATAGCGGTGCTGTTTCCGCACTTCAGGACGGTTCTGGTGGAGCGGGTGTTCACGGAGTGCGGTGTGGTGCACATCGTTGCGAGAACCCTCGATGGCAGCGTTTCCTGCCCGGACTGTGGGCTTCCGTCGGGTCATGTGCACAGCTGTTACGAACGTCGGCTGGCCGATACTCCGGTCGGCGACCAGCCGGTGCGGATCGAACTGACCGTGCGGCGGCTGTACTGCGATAACGACCAGTGCGGGTGCCCGCACGAACGCGCGTCGATGGAGGTGACCGCGGGGCGGGTCATCACTCAGCCTGCCGAGCGGACCGCTCGCAGTCTCCGTCGCGGCGGTGCCGGAGGTCTCCAGCATGGCTTCGACGCCGAGATGTACAACGAGCGCAATGCCGTAGAGCGGCGAAGGCCCTTGGCTGGCCCAGGGCCGAACGGCCGGCCTGAGGCAGTGCGTCGCACAGCCTCCCGACTGCTGCCCCGCAATTCCTCTGTGTTCCTGCGTCTGCTGCCTGCCCGGCCGGCCGGCAGAGTGACCACGACTCCGGCCGGGCGGGCGGCGTCAGGCGGTTCGGGCTGCGGAGAGTTCAGCGGTCGGGACGCCGTGGGAGGTCACCAGGCGGGCGCTGCCGTCGGCGAGCTGGTAAGCGAGGCCGACCACGCCCGTGTGCCCCGAGGCGACCTGCTCGGCCAGAAGCCTGGAGCGGTCCAGGAGCAGGCTGACGGTGTGCTGTATGTGCGCGTCGATGAAGTCGTTCTCCGCCGTGGCACCGGCCGCGCGGGCCGCGAGCACGCTGGGGGTGACGCGTTCGACGACGTCGCGAACGTATCCCGGAGCGGGCAGCCCGCCCTCCACGGCAGAACGCGCGGCCGCGACAGCACCGCAGGAGTCATGGCCGAGGACCACCACGAGACGGCAGTCCAGCACACTGGTGCCGTACTCGATGCTTCCCAACACCTCGGGACCCATCACGTGCCCGGCAGTACGGACGACGAACAGGTCACCGAGGCCCTGGTCGAAGATGATCTCCGCGGCCAGGCGGGAGTCGGAGCATCCCAGCAGTACGGCGAAGGGCTTCTGCGCCGGAGCGAGCTCGGCACGGCGCGCGGCATCCTGATTGGGATGCAGCGGGGTTCCAGAGACGAAGCGCTGGTTCCCGGTGAGCAGTGCATCCAGGGCCTGAACAGGAGAAACGAGAGCTGATTCCATGGCGGCAGGGTACGAAACCGCTGACGGAACCGCACGACGGGGCTCCCCGTGGCGGCATCGAAGGAAGCTCAGGGCCGGACGCCGCACAGACGTCACCATATCCATCGGCCGAATCAGCGGTCCGACGACTGCGACGCCCCCTGTTCGAAGGCCTCTTCTGTCGAGCGGGGCAACGAGCCGGTGAGCGTCGGTGTCCTGCTGTTCGGCGCGGTTCAGGCTGCGAGGTGGGTGTGATGGTCTTGCCGTGGGGCAGCAACGGAGGTCCGTCCGCCGGCTGAGGCGGTTGACCACCATCCAGCCGAAACTACCGTGCACGTGGACGGCCTGTCGGGGGACTGCGGGTGCCGGGGAGAGTCGTTGGCGATCTCACTGACCACCGCGCCGGCCTCTCCTGGCACGCTGAACCCGGTCACCCCGCCTGTTTGGCGGACCGCGTTGGGGCGCCCAGCAGCGCGCCGTCCACAAGGCTCTCCGGTTGTCGGATCAGCGCACGGAAGCGTCCTGCTGCACCGGCTGTCCTCTCCACTGATGTGGCGCTGCCAGCCTGTGTCCAGCCGCGGCCGGTCCCCTCGCGTCTCAGGGTCCTTGGGCGCTCGCCTGGGTACAGCCGTGGGCCGGGCCCGGGAGAGGGTCCGGACCACCTGCAGGGCTGTACAGCGGTGGAGTGTTTCGAGGTGCTACTTCGGCATGAGGACGATGTAGACGTTGGCGTTGGCGGTCTTCACGTAGCCGCATACCACGTTCGAGGTGTCGTTGACCTTGTAGGCCTCGCCGGAGCCGGCCGTGGTGACCATGCCCTTCTGGAGGGACTCGAAGGAGCCGTTCTCCAACTGCTTCGGGGTGAGCTTCCGGCCGACGACGTGGTAGGTGAGGATCTTGGTCAGCGTCGCCTTGTCGGCGAGAACCTTGTCGAGGTCGGCCTTCGGGATCTTGGCGAAGACCTCGTTGGTCGGGGTGAAGACGGTGATGTCCTTGGCGTTGTTGAGGGTGTCGACCAGGCCTGCCTGCTTGACGGCGGTGACCAGCGTGGACAGTGCCGGGTTGGATGCTCAGCCCCCGCCGCAACCCGCCCCCGTGGTCGCGCCTGCCGAGATGTGAACCACGGACACCGCTGTCCTTAGACCACGGCCTTCCTTCAGCCGAGTGCCGGTCGGCGTAGCTCTGTTGGCGTGGGGAAGGTCCGAGCAGCAGGCGCTGCGGTGATCTCGTGGCTCATGAAGCCTGGCAAGGTTGACCGGGCTGCTCACTGCCGGATGACCGACGAACGCGGACCCGCACCCTGGGTGTCTGCGGCCCAGGAGGCGGGGGTCTGTCGGTCGGGCGGGAGCCGGTCCTTGGTGGGTCAGTGTCCGCTCATCGGCGTCGTGTTGCCGGTGGCGCCGTGGAGCATTCCGCAGCTGGCCGGTGCGGTGGCTTCCTGGGGCAGCTTGGGGTCCAGTTCGCTCTTTCCCTTGCCGAAGTCGTACTTTCCGTTGCCGTTCGGGTCGATGCCGTGCTGCACGACGTGCAGGTTCTGCAAGTGGTTGGCAACGGCCTGGGAGACCGGGATCGTGCGGGCATAGGAGACGTTCCCGTTGGCGTCGGCGACGGGCATCCGGTCGACGGCGAGTCCGCTGGCCTTGGAGGTGTCGCCCGAGGTCGTCAGCGAGATGTTGATGTCGCCGTATGCGGGCAGGCCCTCGGCGGTGGTAACGATGCCGTCACCGTTCTTGTCGGCGCTCGCGTCGGGGCAGCGGAAGTCATGGCCGGTGGTGGAGCCATGGATGTGTTGGGCGTGCGGCTGTCCGGGGACCAGCCCGTGCGCGTCGATCTTCACGGTGAGCTGGCGGCCGTGGAGGCTGAGGTAGGCGGTGCCGCTGGCACCCGAGTTGTTCAGTTGCCGCAGGCCGACTTGATAGTCCTGCCCATGGCGGGTCGGCGCTCCGCCGTTGTGGCCGTTGCCGGCCAGGGCTGGGGCGGCCAGGGCGATAGTGAGGGCTGCGGGCACCGCCATGAGAGCGGTGAGACGGACTGAACGCGTGGTTGCCATCGTGACGCATCCCCTTCCGGGGAAATCACCGGCGCGGAGCCGGCATCAACGATGAGGCATTTGCCCCTTCTAGTTACTATTCGCTGCCGCTCTTGATCGAGATTGCTCGACAGCCCCGAACCACCGATCCCGCCTCGATGCGCCGCGGGGCCGTCCTTGCGGCCAGTCATGGGCTTGTCCCGTGATCGCCGCGAGCGAGACCAAGGAGCAAGGACCAGGTGACGCACCGATGACGGACTCGGAGCCCTCGGGACGTGGACCACTGTCGCTTGGCTCACCTTCCGCGTAGACGCTGCTGTGATGTGGCCACGACAGGGCTGCGGGGGCCGATCAGGCGGTGCACGGCGGCCGCGACGTCGGAGGGCAACATTGCGGGCCACCAGACGGTCGGCCCCAGGTCCGTGACGAGAGCGGGTACCAGGAAGAGCCGGACGACAAGGGTGTCCAGAACGACGCCGATCGCGACGATCGCGCCGATGTGGACGAGGTAGGCGAGTGGCATCACCGTGAGCGCGGCGAAGGTCGTTGCCAGGACGATCCCGGCCGAGCTGATCACGCCTGCGGTCGAGACGAGTCCCCGCCTGACGCCGACCCGGGTGCCGTGGAGCATGGCCTCTTCGCGGACGCGGTGCATGAGGAAGATGTTGTAGTCCACGCCCAACGCGACGAGGAAGACGAAGGAGTAGAGCACGATCGTCGGCTCGGTGTCGGCGGATCCCGTGACGAGGTGGGCCACGACCGCGCACACACCCAGCGCCGACAGGAAGCTCAGGACGACGGAGAGGACCAGGAGGAGCGGCAGGAGCAGGCAGCGCAGGAGCAGGACGAGGATCAACGCGATGAGGGCGAGGGCCACCGGCATGATCACGAGCCGGTCGTGGGCGCATGCCGCCCGCATGTCGTACGCCTCGGCGGCCTGGCCGCCGACCTGAACGGCGGCTCCGGAGATCGCGTCCACGGACGTGCGCAGGTCACGAATGGCGGTCATGGCTGCTTGGCTGTCCGCCACGTGTGTCAGGGTGACCGCGATCTGCGCGCGGCCCCCGACCGTCTCCGGGCGCCCGCCGGGGCCCGCCACGATGTCGGCGCGGGCGACTCCGCCGGTTCGCGCGACAACCGAGGTGACCCCGTCGATGTGCGCCGGATCCGTCAGGACGATCGCAGGGTTGCCCAGCCCCCCGGGAAAGGATCGCTCCAGGGCTGCCTGCCCCCTGACGGACGGCGCCGTCGATGCGAGTGCCCGGTCGAGCGGGATGCCCTGCATGCTCAGCACAGGTGACAAGGCGGCGCCGAGGACCAGGGCGCCCAGGACATACGCCCAGATCCCGCGGGGGCGGCGGACGACCGCGGCCGCGATCCGCTGCCACAGCCACGCGCCGTCCACGGGTTCCGCGCGCTTGCGCCGGGGCCAGAAGACCGCCGGCCCCAGCAGCCCGAGGGCAGCCGGGAGGAACGTCAGCGCGCACAGGAGGGAGGATCCCATGGCGATCGCGCCCGCCGCCCCCAGGGAGCGGTGGACGGGCAGATCGCTGAGCATCAGGGCGAGCAACCCGGCGGTCACCGTGGCAGCGCCGGCCGACAAGGGGGTCAACGACCGGCGCCACGCGAGACGCAGGGAGGCTTCGCCCGTCTGCCCCCGACCGAGTTCCTCGCGGTAGCGGGCGGTGAGAAGCAGTCCGTAGTCCGTGGTGGCCCCGATGATCAGAACGAAGAGGATCCCCTGGACCTGGCCGTCGATGAGGAGGCCCGCCGCTCGGGCCGGCCCGTAGAGGAAGGCACAGGAGACCGCGAGCGCCAACAGGGAGGTGGCGATCACCAGGAGCGGCAGCAGGGGGCTGCGGTAGACCACCAGCAAGATCAGCAGTACCGCCACCAGCGCGACGACGAGCAGCCGGCTGTCGACCCCGTCGAAGACGCCGTCGAGGTCGGCCTGCACCGCGGCCGGACCCGCGAGCGCGACCGTCGTCCACGGGGCACGGGCCGCCGCCGCCCGAACCCCGGCCGCGGCCCGTGCCGGCGACGGCTTGCCCGGTCCCGTCCGGATCGGGAGCACCCCCGCGGCGGCGTATCCGTCCCGCGAGACCAGGACAGGAATCCGCGCGCCCCCGGTGAGGGCGCGCACATCCGGTGAGGACAGGGAGCGGGCGGCGCGCGCTCGCAGACCCTGCGGATCGCGGGTCGCGGTCCAAACGACGACCAAGGGGACCGAGCCCGCGCTCGCCGGCGCCGCCTCCAGTGCTGCGGCCACCGCGGTGGACTCCGCCCCGCGCGGAAGCAGCGAGGACCGCTGTGTGCCGGCCATGGAGTCCGGTCCGAAGACGAAAGGAGCGCTGATGAAGGCCAGGAGGATCCAGCCGCAGATGACGATCAGCGAAACGAGCGGGACGTGCGTCTTCACCGAAGGGGCCACGAAACCTTCCCTTACCGCTCCTCAAAGCGCTGTCCCGCTCGACAAGAGCGGGGGATGCTGACGGGGTTCGCAGCGTGAGGGCCCTTGGATGGGCCGAACGCGAGGAGCCCACCCGGACGGCGCCATAGTTCGCTTGTCGGCCGGCGCGTCGACGCAACTCATGCGGATGCTCGGCCGTCCCCTGGCAAGGCGGCGTTGACGGCGAGCGCGTGCAGTGCCGAGTGATGCGGGTGCAGATTCCGACGCCGCCGCGCGAGGAGTTCGTGTTCTGGCCACTCATGCCCTCGAGGGCTCACGGCCGTATCCACGCCGTCCGGCAGGGAGCTGTCCACGAGACGCAGGCAGTCGGTGACCGAGGTCGACATCGTCAGCCCGCTCTCCGACCTGGTGGATGGGGAGAGCTGACTCGGGGCTGGTCACACTCTTGAACTGGTCGGCCTCATGCTGTGGGAAGTTGCTGCGTAAACGGCTGTGGGCCGGCCCCCGGGGGGGGGCGGCCCACAACGGTTGCCGTAGGCGGCAAAACCCAGGGGTTTATTAGGGCATTGGTCCGTTTGGACCGTTTTTAACGTTTGGGTTGCGGGGGTTTAGTTTGC
>NZ_JBIAVF010000011.1:19371-270823 GCF_042893755.1 Streptomyces sp. NPDC001568
ATTTTTTCTGGGGGGGGCCTCTGGGTGGGTTTTGTGGGTGGTAGGGGGGGGGGGGGCGGCCCGGGGGGGGGGCCCGCCCCACAGCGTTGCCGTTCGGCGTCAATCCCTGGTGGTTACTTCGGCATGAGGACGGTGTCGACGATGTAGACGTTGGCGTTGGCGGTCTTGACGTTGCCGCAGACGACGTTGGAGGTGTCGTTGACCTTGTAGGCCTCGCCCGAGCCGCTGGTGGTGAGCTTGGTCTTCTCCAGGGTGTCGAAGGAGCCGTTCTCCAGCTGCTTCGGGGTGAGCTTCTGGCCGACGACGTGGTAGGTGAGAATCTTGGTGAGCATGGCCTTGTCGGCGAGGACCTTGTCGAGGTCGGCCTTCGGGATCTTGGCGAAGGCGTCGTTGGTCGGGGCGAAGACGGTGATGTCCTTGGCGTTGTTGAGGGTGTCGACCAGGCCGGCCTGCTTGACGGCGGTGACCAGCGTCGACAGGGCCGGGTTGTTGGAGGCGGCGGTGGCGACCGGGTCCTTGGCCATGCCGTCGAAGGAGCCAGCGCCGTCGGCCGGGACACCGGAACAGGCCGAGCCGAACGGCTTGTCCATCGCCATCGACGCGTCCGGGGTGGCCGGCTGGGAAGCGGCGGGCGCGTCGCTGCTCTTGTCCGCGGCGGATCCGGAGGCGGAGTCGCTGCCCGAGTCAGAGCAGGCAGCCAGGGAGAAGGGCAGGACTGCGGCCGCGGCAACAGCAAGGGCGGTACGGCGGAAGCGCAGAGTGTTCGACATGATCAGAATCTCCTGTTTTGTTCTCGGATTGGGTCAAGGGTCGGCCTGGGGGCCGGGTGGGGTGTGGAGGTCTGACCGGCGGCGAGTGGCCGGGGCATGACCTGCCGGTCGTTACGTGGTGACGAAGACGCTGTGCCAGCCGCTGGCGCCGTCGGGGATGGTCCTTTTGCGTTCCTCGGTCTGGACCTGGCCGGTGCCGTCGGTGGCGCGGACGGTGAGGTTGTGGCCGCCCGGTGTCGGTTTCCAGGGGAAGGACCACTGGCGCCAGGTGTCCTTGTTCGCCTGGGGGGCGAGGTCGGCGGTCTGCCAGGGGCCGTCGTCGATGCGGACTTCGACGCGGTCGATGCCGCGGTGCTGGGCCCAGGCGACTCCGGCCACCGTCACCACCTCGCCCGTGGGCCGTCCGAAGGGCTTGGGGGTGTCGATGCGGGCCTGCGTCTTGATGGGCGCCTTGCGGGCCCACTTGCGTTTGACCCAGTACGGGTCGTAGGAGTCGAAGGTGGTGAGCTCGATCTCCTTGATCCACTTGCAGGCCGACACGTAGCCGTACAGGCCGGGGACGAGCATCCGGACGGGGAAGCCGTGGTCGAAGGGCAGCGGTTCACCGTTCATCCCGACGGCGAGGATCGCGTCCCGGCCGTCCATGACGTCCTCGACCGGTGAGCCGAGCGTCATCCCGTCGACCGAGCGGGCGACCAGCTGGTCCGCCTTGCCGCCCCGGGAAGGCGGGACGACGCCGCACTCCTTGAGCAGGTCGTCCAGGCGCACACCGAGCCAACGTGCGTGGCCGATGTAGGGCCCGCCGACCTCGTTGGAGACGCAGGTCAGGGTGATGTCCCGCTCGATGAGAGGCCGGTCCAGCAACTCCTGGAAGGTGTAGGTGCGCGGGCGGGTAACGCCCTTGCCGCGGATCCGCAGCCGCCAGGTGTCCGCGTCCACCTTCGGGACGACCAGCGCGGTGTCCACCCGGTAGAAGTCTTTGTTCGCAGTGGTGAAGGCGCTGATGCCCTCCACCTTGAGCTGCACACCGCTCGGAAGCGCGGTAGCGGCGGAGGCCGGTGCCGGCAGTTTGACGGCGGCCCGGGAGGCGCTGGCTCCTTGGCCACTCCTGCCGATGAGTGTGCGTCCCAAGGCGCCCGCGCCGGTGGCGGCGACGGCGGTGACGGAGGCCGCGGTGAGGAAGCCCCGCCGCGACCAGCCCCCTTCGGTGGGCTGCGTGCCGGGGGCAGAGCTGCTGGAGGTGAGCTTGCCGGCCAGGAGGTAGAGGACGGCGGCCCCTGCGAGCGCGCCGACCATGGAAGGCAGTGCGTCCGCGACCCCTTGGGTGTCGGGCCTGCTCAGCGCGGCAGCCGCGCCGATCACACCGAAGAGCAGGACACCCGCTGCGCCAGCTCGTCGGTAGCGCAGGGAGACGATGCCGAGGACGATGCCGAGGAGGCCGAGCACGGCGAGGATGCCGAGCTGGAGGACGACTTTGTCGTTCTCGCCGAACGTGCGGATCGCGAAGTCCTTGACCGCGGCCGGCGTCCGGTCGATGGCGGCGCCACCCACGACGGTCACCGGTCCGGCCTGCGGCCGGATCAGTGAGGCCACGAGCTCGGCCACCGCGAGCGCCGTGTACCCGGCCAACAGACCGGACACGGCGCCCAGCGTGTTGCGGGCTAGGGACTTGCGGAAGGTGCTCACAACGGTCATTCGCTGTGGTCCGTCCGGCGGATTGGTCGCTTCTGCGATCAGTTGAATCTCGCGCATGGAGCGGTTCCGCGATCCGGTGTCGACCAAGCTGTCGAACGGGTAGGCCCGCCTTCGCTGCCGCTCACCCCGCCGTGGGGCGATCGGCACCGGAATCACTCGAAAGAATGACAGCCCAGGTGCTGGGTAGCCGCTCAGGGCAATCCGCACAAATGGCCGCTCCGAAGAAGCGGTAGACAGCGGAGAAACATGGCCGGTCCCCGAGGGGCCGGCCCTTCTCGCGGCGAAAGAGCTGTTGATGACATCAAGGCACGAAAGCGGGTACGGCCTGCGCACGGCCGGGCCGCAGCATCGCACGCGGCAACAGGGGACGGGACGCCGATGACCCAGCCCCAGCAGTCCCGTGCCCATGATCCCGTCGGCCGGCAGCTGCAGGAGGTGATGGAGCGGGTGGGTCAGGGCGACAAGGACGCCTTCTCCGTTCTCTACGACGCGGTTGCCGCGACCGTGTTCGGGATCGTCGTCAAAGTCGTGCGGGACCGGGCCCAATCGGAGGAGGTGGCACAGGAGGTGATGATCGACGTATGGCGTCAGGCCGCTCGCTACCGACCCGAGCAGGGCGCCGTCATGACCTGGGTGGCGACCATCGCCCACCGTAGGGCCGTGGACCGGGTCCGCTCCGCCCAGGCAGCCGTCAACCGCGAACACACCACGGGCGTACGCGATCAGGTGCGGCCCTTCGACGAAGTCGCCGAGGAGGTTGAGAACCGGCTGGACAGCGAGCAGGTACGGCGCTGTCTAAGCGGTCTGACCGAGCTCCAGCGCCAGGCCGTGACGCTGGCCTACTACGGGGGACTGACCTACCGCGAGGTCGCGGAAGAACTGCGATCCCCGCTTCCGACCATCAAGACCCGAATGCGCGACGGACTGATCCGGCTGCGCGACTGCATGGGGGTGACCACATGAAACACGAAGCAGAACTGCACACCCTCACCGGTGCGTACGCACTCGACGCGCTCACCGGTGAGGAACTCCGCGCGTTCACCGCGCACCTTGAGCACTGCGAAGGCTGTCACCAGGAGGTCGACGAATTCGCTGCCACGGCGGCACGCCTGGCCGCGGCGGTGAGCCTGCCCCCGCCCGCCGCCATACGGCAGGTGGTCCTGGAACGCATCGACGGTGTCCGGCAGTTGCCGGCGCGCACTCCACTCGTCCCGTCGGTCCGGCTCACCACACGTCTCACCCGCAGGGCCAAAGCGTTCGTGGTCGCGGCCAGCATCGTCGCCGCCGCCGGGTTCGGCGGTACCGCCCTCTGGCAACACCAGCAGGCGGAGCAGGCCCGCACCCAGGCCCAACGCGCAGGCGAGCAGGTCCAGGACATGACCGCCGTGATGGCCGCCCCCGACGCCCGGACAATCCGTGGCCGCACCAGTACCGGGGCCCTGGCCTCCCTTGTGACCTCCGCCCGCCTGAACCAGGCCGTCTTCCTCGCCTCAGGGCTCCCCCCAGCGCCCGCGGGACGGACCTACCAGCTGTGGTTCAACGACCACGGCACCATGCGCCCCGCCGGCCTCATCCCCGGCGACGGCTCCATCCTCATGCAGGGAGACCCCGGCCAGGCCCTCGCCGTCGGCCTCACCCTCGAACCCGCGGGCGGCTCTGCCCAGCCCACCACCAGCCCCTTGGTCCTCCTCTCCCTTCCCGCCTGACCGGGACAGCGGTTCCGGCGTCAGCCACGGCTTCTACCCTCGCGGCGTCCTGCCCGCCTGCGAGGGTTTCCTGCGCGGTCTGTGCCGCCGGAGCTGCTGCCCTCTCCCTGACCGCAGCAGCGTGGACCGGCCGACACAGCCTCCGCACGAGCGGCCATGCTCTTCGCGCAGCCGGTTTCCGCCTCCCTCACCATCCGGTGACGGCGCGGGCGGTGAGGCCGAGCCCGACGAGGAGGACGAGGGCCGAGGTGGCGGCGGGTCCGATGCGCCCGAGCTTCCGCAGGCGTGCGGAGGCCCGTTCGGCAGTGCGGGCGGCGATGCGGTCGCGCAGCCGTACGAGGAGTAGTCCGGCGAGGGTGAGGGTGACCGCCATGCCGAGGCCGTAGCCAACGACGAGGAGAACTCCGAAGGCGGTCCGGCCGAGGGCCACGGCGCCGAGGAGGACGACCAGGGCCGAGGGGCTGGGGACGAGACCGCCGGCGATGCCGACACCGATCAGCGACCAGCTCCTGCGGCGTGCCGGCGCGTGCGTGTGGTGGTGATCGGCTTCGTGGGTGTGAAGGCGGTCGGATTCACCGTGGTGATGAGCATCGTGGCTGAGCACGGTGGCGGTTTTCGTCAGGACCACAGTGGTGCCGTAGGCCGGCGCGCTGTCCGGGGCTCGGCGTGAGGACGGCAGGCCGGTCGGCGGCTCGTGGCTTTGCCCGTGATCCCCTCCATGCCCGTGGTCGTGGTCGTGCTCATGGTCGCCGTGGTGGTGATGTCCGTGGCCGTGGTCGCCATGGTGGTGTCCATGGCTGTGGCTGTGGCCGTGTTGGAGAGGGCGACCGCGAAGGGCGGAGTGCAGGAGTTGGATGCCGATGGCGGTGACGAGGAGACCGCTGACCAGGCCAAGCCAGGTGAGGACGGTTTCCCCGGCGAGGTGGGTGGCGAGCGGGAGGGCCAGGCCAAGGACGAGGACACCCGCTGTGTGCGTGAGAGTGACGGTGGCGCCGACCGTGACGGCGTCGCGCGGGGTTCCGCGGCGTCCGGCGAGGTAGGCGGCCATGATCGTCTTGCCGTGGCCGGGCATCGCCGCGTGTGAGGCACCGAGGACGACGGCGAGGAGCAGGGCGAGAAGCCCGACGGGGACGGTCAATTCGCGGCTGCCGACGAGGCTGTCGAAGAGGGCGGAGACCTTGTTCAACGCCGCGGTGACGGGGCCCGCGCCGGGCAGGCCGGGCGGCACGATCCGGGCCGCGATCCCCTGACCGGGAGTCGTCCGCAATTCGGCCGTGCGCTGGTCAACCGGGTCGGCGAGAGGATCCTGCGGGTACTGGCGCAGCTGGTTGGTGGGTGAGGCCGCCGCGACGGTGGAGCTGGTGAGGGTGAGGCCGTCACCGCGGGCGGTGATCTCGTGCCAGCCGACGCTCCGGGTGACGCACGAGCGGCGGGAAAGCCGCACCCCGAGAGCGGCGGGCGCGGTCTGGGCGGACTCCACGCACGCGTGATGATGCTCGACGGCCACTTCGAGGCCGGCCCCCGACCCGAGGGAGGCTTCGAAGTCCGGGCCACGCTTCCCTTCCAGCCCAGACAGGCATGAGGCCCGTGACCACTGCACCCGATCTGATCCGCGTCCTCGTCTGCGACGACCAGGCCCTCGTCCGCACGGGCTACGTCACGATTTTCTCCGCACAACCCAACATGGAAGTCGTCGGCGAAGCGGTCAACGGGCACAAGGCCTTCGCGTCCTCACGCCTGCTCACCCCCGACGTGGTCGTGATGGACATCCGCATGCCCCTGCTCGACGGCATCCAAGCAACCCGGCAACTGGCCGGCCCCGACATCGAGGACACGAACCCGCCGAAGGTCCTGGTCGTCACCACCTTCAACGTCGACGCCCACGTCTACGACGCCCTGCGTGCCGGAGCCAGCGGTTTCCTCCTCAAGGACGCACCGCCCACGGAGTTGGTCAACGCCATCCGGACCGTGGCCCGTGGCGAAGCCCTCCTCGCGCCGGCCGTCACCCGCCGCCTCATCGGCCACTTCGCCGGTCACCTGCACCCGACAGGCAACACCCACCCGGCCAGGGACGACGTCGTGCGCGCCCTGACCCCCCGTGAACTGGAGGTGCTCCAGCACATCGCCGAGGGCCTCTCCAACACGGAGATCGCGATGACGCTGTACATCACCCCCGAGACCGTCAAGACCTACGTATCCCGCATCCTCGCCAAACTCGGCCTCCGCGACCGCGTCCAGGCCGTCGTCCTCGCCCACCGCACAGGGCTCGCCCCCGGCCCAGCATGAACGGCGAGCGCCCGAGGAGCCGATCCGGAGACAGGGGACGGGCACCGGTCGAGGAGGCGTGCGAGTTCGAGGACGACGTGCAGGGGCTGGTTGGGCAGTGCGTCGAGCCGCATGTCGTTCTCGTGGACGCCGAGGAGGTCGGCGACTTCCCAGTGACCCGACAGCTCGCCCGGTCGTCAGTCCTCGTGCCCGAGGCGTACGTCCCGTTCGGCGTGACCGCCGCTCGAGACCTGCAGGACCGTCGCCACCGGCGGATAGCCGGCCGCGATGACCGTGTACTCGCCCGATGACAGGTCGACGAACCGGAAGGTCCCGTCCGGTCCGGTGGTCAGGGTGTCCACCACGATGCCGGCCGCGTCGAGCAGGGTGACCCTGGCGTCCTCGACCGGTTTGCCCGAGCCGGCGCGCACTGTGCCGCGAAGGACCGCGCCGCCCCTCAGCTCCACGTCCTGGCGGGTCTCGCGGGAGGCCCGCACGGTCACCGGCAGGGCAGCCGGCCGGAATGCCGGGGCGCTCGCGGCCAGGGTGTACTCCCCCGCCACCAGATCCGGAATGACGTACCTGCCCTCCGGGCCTGTCGGGGTGGAGGAGACCACCTCGCCCCGGATGTCTGTGAGGATGACGGTCGCGTCGCTGACCGGGGTGCCGTCGGCGGTGAGGACCGAGCCGGCCAGCCGTCCGGTGCCGCCGAGCACCACGTCCAGTTCCACCGGCCGCTCGCCCACGGTCACACTGACCGCCTGCGGTTGATGGCCGCCGGCGGCAGCGATCAGGACGTACGCTCCGGGGCGGCTCACGTTGAGCGCGTAGCGTCCGTCGGCTCCGCTGGCGCCCCGACCGACTTGACGGCCGCTCCCGTCGATCAGGGTCAGGGCGGCGCTGGGTACCGTGCTGCCGTCGGGGTGCTGGACGGTGCCGCCGACCGGCAGCCCGCCCGACCAGGAGGCGTCGGTCCAGGTCCGCGCGGCTGGGACCTCGACGGGGAGCGACTGCGAAGGCTCCTCGTGGAGCGGCGAATCGGCTGCGGGGGCGTTGTGGGACAACAGCGGTTTCTCCTTGAGGAAGCAGGCGATGAGCAGGCCGAGGACGAGCACGGGCACGAGGTAGAGGAAGATCCGCGGCATGGCCTCGGCGTAGGCCGCGATGTACGCGTCCCGGACGGCCGGCGGAAGGGAGTGCACCAGCTGCGGGGTGATGGCGGAGGGGTCCGGGAGCCCTGCATCGGCGGGCAGCCGGACGGCGAGGGCGTCGGTCAACCGGCCGGCGAAGACCGTGCCGAAGACGGCGGCGCCGATGCTGCCGCCCATCTGCCGGAAGTAGTTGTTGGCGCTGGTGGCGGTACCGAGGTCGGTGGGTCGCACCGAGTTCTGCACGGCGAGGACGAGCACCGGGAGCACGAGCCCGATGCCGATGCCGAGGACGGCCATCCACAGGCTGTACGCGAGCCGGGTGGTGTCGGTCTCCAGCCGGGAGAGCAGCCACATGCCGAGGATGGACAGTGCCCCGCCCATGACCGGGTAGACCTTGTAGCGGCCGGTCCTGCTGATCAGCTGGCCGGACGTGATGGAGGCGACGACGACCCCACCCATCATCGGCAGCATGAGCAGCCCGGATTCGGTGGCGGTGGCACCCTCGACCATTTGCAGGTAGGTCGGCAGGTAACTGGCGGCGCCGAAGAGCGCGATGCCGACGACGGCCCCGACCAGAGCGGTGACCGTGAAGACCGGGTCGCGGAACAGCCGCAGCGGAATGATCGGTTCGGACGCGAAGTGCTCGGCGACCACGAAGAGCAGGGACGTTCCGGCGGCGCCGACGGCGAGTCCCAGGATCACCCGCGAGTCCCACGCGTACTCGGTACCACCCCAACTCGTCAGCAGCACGAGGCAGGTCGACGCGGCGGCGAGGAGTACGGCACCGATCACGTCGAGCCGGGGCCGGACCGCAGGCTTGGGGAGTTTCAGCACGACTGCGATCACAGCCATCGTGATCAGCCCGAACGGCACGTTGATGTAGAAGCACCAGCGCCACGACGCGTGGTCGGTGAAGAACCCGCCGAGCAGCGGTCCGGCAACGGACGCGAGGCCGAAGGCCGCGCCGATCAGCCCCATGAAGCGACCGCGCTGTCGGGGCGGCACGATGTCCGCGATGATCGCCTGCACCCCGATCATGAGCCCGCCCGCGCCGACTCCCTGGACCGCACGGAAGGCGATCAGCTCGTCCATCGTGCGCGACCAGCCGGCCAGCGCGGAACCGATGATGAAGACCACGATGGCGAACTGGAAGACGCTCTTGCGGCCGAAGAGGTCGCCGAGCTTGCCGTAGAGCGGCAGCCCGATGGTGGAGGTGAGCAGATAGGCCGTGATGGCCCACGACATCCGGTCCAGGCCCTGGAGCTCCCCGACGATCTTCGGAAGCGCCGTGGCAACGATCATCTGTTCCAGCGCGGCGAGCAGCAGCGCCAGCATCAGTCCGATGAAGACCAGCCGGACCCGGCGCGGACTGAACTCCACGCCCCCCGGTTCCCCTTCGCCGGAGGGCGGCGGTCCGCCCGCGACGTCCAGGCCTCCCGGCGCGACTGCGGTCCGCTTCTCGAACCGAACCGGAGTCGGGTGCGGGGCGGCCTGCTCGTCCGTCACCAAGGTGCTACCGCGCACGTACTGCTCCCCTCGTTGCCTCAGGCAATCTCGCCTGCGCCGCCCTTTTCTCGCATTCGGCAACAGCAGGAGCAAACGAGCGGATTGACATCGCGAAGGTGCCCGACGGGCATAAGTGCCGGTGGGAGGGGGTGCGGTAAACCGTCGGCCGGTACGGAGAACCACTCGAACCGGTGAGGCTGCGGACCCGCCCGTGACCGGCGGGCACCAGTCGGCCGGCGACGGCGGAGGGCCTCCTGGTTTCACCGTGCGCCTGGCGCTCGGCGTGCCTTGCCGCCCGGGCTCCGCCATGCTGATCACCCACTGCGACAATCGCCCCAGGCGGCTATCGCCCCCGAAGGTCACCGGTTTCGTGGACCTGGACGAGGTCGAGCCGATCCGGTTCGACAGGGCCCCCTACTCCGGCCCCCGAGCTGGTACTTCATGTTGGCGGAGGCTCAGTGCCGTCCGCGACGTGTGCGAGCGGCCCGTGACGGCCCATTACCGGCCGTTTCCTGTGGGGCAAGGGCGGGTGGCACGTGCCGCGGATCGATGTGGGGCACCGCCGTTCTGGCAGAGAACTGACGGTTCCGCAGAGGCATCGGTTGCTCCGACCGGCGTCCCGGAGCCCCGCGGAACCGAAGCTTTCCCGCCCGCAGCACCTCTACTGAGCTGCACCCTTGTCCGTCAGTGACGGCCCGCTCACCGCTCTGCGCACATACGGGGGCATCGATATCGGCCGGTCCGCAGGTCCTCGTACGGCGGGAGGAACGCTGCGGCGCCGTGCCCGCGCACCTCGGCGCCAGGTCGGATACGTGACTGGATCGCGGCCGTCCGACGGCCTGGCCGATTCTGCAGCCGGGCGTCGCAGGGGAGTTGGCAGAGGGCGCTGTCGAGGACATCATCCTTCTTCGTACGGTCCGACCATTCGTTCGTGAGCAGGAAATGCGTTCGGCAATAGCCGCCGCACATCCCCCCAACGAATCGAGGCGCCGGCAGACGGCACAGAGCCCCTTTTCCCATGGGTGCGAGTACCGAACGCGCTCCCGCCTGACCATCCGTTGCCACACGGCTGCCTCCTCGCACACTCACGCCTCCGTTCATTCGATTTCACCATAGTGGAGTTCTTGACCATCATGTACATACGCTCGAAGTCACTCACCTTCATCGCTGTTGCCGTAGTGATGTGCACCGCCGGTCTCGTCCCGTCGGTCGGCCACGCCGCCGAGATTCCGGCCGATGAGATGGTGCGCTCCTACGCCGAAAACCACGGACTCACCGCAGCCGATGTCAAGCGCATCAACACCCTGAACGAGAAGGCCCTGAGCCTCGGGCCCGGAAAGGCCACGGGCTCCGTACTGCCGGACGCCTCCGCGTCCTTCAGGGACGCGGCGGACGGCGGGATGGAGACCCCGGCGGCCGAGCCGCTGGACCGGATGCCCGACCCGTACCGGGCTTATGGCGGCAGGGCCTCGACCTCGGTCGGCAACTACATACGCAAGTGGCAGCAGGTGTACGGCCAGCGCGACGGTCAGCGGCAGCAGATGACCGAAGCGCAGCGGGAACAGCTCGCCTACGGCTGCGTCGGCGTCACCTGGGTGAATTCTGGCAACTACCCGACGAACAAGCTGGGTTTTGCGTTCTTCGACGAGAACAAATACAAGGACACCATCAAGAACACCAGCCCCCGCCCGGGTGAAACCCAGGCCGAATTCGAGGGGCGCACAGCCAAGCAGAGCTTCGACGAGGAGAAGGGCTTCAAGCGGGCCCGCGATGTCGCATCCGTGATGAACAAGGCCCTCGAAGGTTCCCGCGACGAGAACGCTTACCTCACCAAGCTCAAGACGGAGCTCGGCAAGGCGAACGACTCCCTGGTCAACGAGGACGGCCGCTCGAACTTCTTCGCCGCTCTGCGCAGCACGCCGTCGTTCAGGGACAAGAGCGGAGGCAACTTCGATCCCTCCAGGATGAAGGCCGTCATCTACTCGAAGCACTTCTGGAGTGCCCAGGACCCGCGCGGTTCCGCCGACAAGAGGAAGTTCGGCGACCCCGAGGGCTTCCGGCCCAACCAGACCACCGGCCTCGTCGACATGTCGAAGGACCGGAACACCTCGCGCAGCGCCACCAAGCCCGGCGAGAGTTTCATCAACTTCGACTACGGCTGGTTCGGCGACCAGAAGGAGCCCGCTGCCGACAAGACCATCTGGACCCACGCCAACCACTTCCACAACCCCAACGGCGACATGGGACCGATGAACGTGTACGAGAGCAAGTTCCAGAACTGGTCTTCCGGATACGCCGACTTCGACCGCGGCGCCTACATGGTCACCTTCATCCCGAAGAACTGGAACACGGCTCCGGACAACGTGACACAGGGCTGGCGGTAACCGAGGGACCGGATCCCCTCGACGGGATTGAGGTCGGCGGCGGGACCGCCTGCGGTCGCCGCACTCGCCCGCCGACGCCGATGCCGAACGGCGCGGAGAGGAGTGCGGCGACCGCAACGGACAGGGCCAGTCCTGACAGGCCGGTAACGTCCTTGCCCACCCCCTCTCCTGCCCCTGGGGGCCTCCTGCCCTGGGCCACCTCGTGCCAAGGCGGCTCCTTCCTCCGGAACACCACGGGGCCCGGTCCCGACGACTGGACCGTCACCGTGGCCTCGCGCGACGGCGGCTGGTGGCACTGCACGGGAGGCGCGGTCCGGGGCCTCACCGACCTGATCAGCGGAGCCTTGGATCGTTGGGAGTTCTCGCAGGTGTCAGCACGCTCTGTTTGGATGCGGGTTGCCGCTCCGAGAGAGGGAAGCATGCCCCGTACCACGCCGCCCCGCCCGTTCGACGCCGCTTCGGTCTTCCCGGAGCTCGCCGGGATGTCCAGGACCACGACCCGGCTGCGCCCCCGGCCCGGTGCGCCCACCGTGCGCGAGAGTTCGGTGGGCGGACCGTTGCTGTGGCCGGCCGACGAGCCCTGGGCGTCGTGTTCGCAGGAGCACGACGCCCCCTTCGCGCTGAAGACACCCGATGAGGTGCGCACGCTCCGGCGAATCCATGCCCAGGAGGTCTGGACGGCCGAGGACCACGCCGAGGTCTCCCGGATCAACATCGGCCACGATCCGTCGCTGCTGCCCGAGGGTCCTCACCCGCTGATACCGGTGGCGCAGCTCTGGGCCCGCGATGTGCCCGGCTTGCCGTTCCCCGAGGACACGGACTTGCTCCAGGTGCTGTGGTGTCCGTTCATCGACATCGAGGACCGGCGGGGATCGGAAGCCGTCCAACTGCGGTGGCGACGGGCCGGAGACGTGGCGGAGGTCCTGGATGCCGCGCCCGAGCCCTTGTACGTCGGCACGGACGAGCTGGTGCCGGTCCCGTGCGTGCTGCATCCGGAACAGGTCCGCGAGTACCCGGCCACGCACGATCTGGACCCCGACCTGGCCGCACGGATCGACAGCCGGGAGGAAGACAGGGACACGGGCTACCGCGGAGCGCTGTCCGTCGCGCCGGGGTGGAAGACCGGCGGCTGGGCTGCTCCCTTCACCTTCCGTGATTCCGGCGGTCCGGAGGAACTCCGCTGCGCCCGGTGTTCGGCCGTCGGCGAGCCCCTGCTCACCATCGCCCACGCCGAGTGGGACGCCGAGACGGACAGCCGGCGGCCGATCGAGGAGGCGCACGACGCGTCCACGACCCCGACGAAGGTCACCGTGGGCAGAGGCTACTCCCTGCAGTTCTACGTGTGCCCCATCGACCCCCGACACCTGCCGGTCACCGTCATGCAGTGACGCGACGAGGCCCGGGAGCTGCGGAGCGTCCGCTTCACCGCATGGGGCACGCGCGACAAGGGCCTGCGCGCGGGTCTCACGCACGTCGGTCCGTTCCGCCGCCCACACCGCTCCGAGCTCGAGTGCGCGGCGGGCGCTTCCGGGTTCGTCCACGGGAACGCTGACGCCGACGCACACCCGGTCCGTCGGGCCGAGCCACCGCGCCAGTCCCCGCGAGCCTGCGTTGAAGGGCCGAGCACGTACCGGGGTGCACCGGGGTGCACCCGGGACTCCTGCTCTCGGCGGGGATCGTGGCGCAGTCCTTGGGGAGCCGAACGCCCTACTGATGGATGGGGACGAACTTGCCCGTCACGTTGCCGACGTGGTCGGGCTCCTTCGCCACGTCGAGGCGCAGCTCCGGGGCGCCCTCGGAGAACTCCAGCTGCGACAGCTCGACCCACACCACATTGGGGCTCGTGGTGGACTCGTAGAAGTACCGGCGTTCGGTGCAGTCGGTGACGGTTCGCCAGCGCGTGGTGGAGATGTTCGGCCGCACCTCGTCCGCGGTGCCGAACGGAGCAGAGGCATTGCGGATCACGCTGAACATGTACGCCGCGGCCTCGCGGGGGTCGGAGGTGCCGGGAAGCTGCGCGGAGTAGTAGGCGGCGCGGGCGAAGCGGTCCGGGGAGTCGACGCCACCCGGCAACGGCTGATCGCCACCGAGCCCTTCGTACCGCTTCTGCAGTTCCAACTGGTCTTCGAACCAGGGAGAGTTCGCCATCACCGTGTACTGCTTGCCCTGGTGGACGACGGCCTTGCCCGCGCGGAACTCGATGATGGCCGAGTGGCCGTCCTTGTCCGCGAGCGCGAGGTGACCGGTGCCCGCCCTGCCGCCGAGGTCCTTTGCGATGAGCTGTACGTTCTCACCCTCGATCTTCCTCACCGCGTCGTCCACGTTGTCGAAGCAGTCGAGCAGCCACTGGATCGCCCAGAACAGCTCCAGTCCAGGGCGCGCGGGGTCACGGTCGCCGTACTCCGATTCGGAGAGGTACAGCCCGCTGACCTGGAACCCCGCCTCGTTGACGCCGTCGACGGCGGCCTCGCGGTACATGAGCGCGACGACGCTGCCGAACCGCGACGTCCAGGTGAAGTTGCCCGGGGCCGTGGGTGTGGTGGGCATGCTCCGGCGCTCCACGCCACGCGGGCGCACCGCCAGGATCGTGTCCGTGTCCTGGTACCAGTCCATACTCCGGGCGACCAGCACGTCGCCCTGGGGAGGAGCACCTTGCGTCATGCGAGAGTGCCCCTGCGATGACCACAAGATTCGCGTACACATGAGGGAAGCATGGGCGATGCCCCTGGGATCGGAGGGTAGACCCGCCCGGCTCGCCGCCACGCACCACGATGTCGGCCGAATGCACTTCGCGCAGGAGGTGCGGCGCCGGCACGACGAGGCTTGTGGTCGCCGCACAGCCAGTCCGCCCAGACCGTAGCCCGTGCCGGAGATGTCCACCGCCCAATGAACCTTGCCCGCCGGATTCCGGATCTCGCCGAGCGCGGTCAGGATCGCCGACTCGTCGTTGTCGACCTTCCTCGACCACGGCGTCGCGCCGGTCTCGTCGACCAGAGTCACCCAGTGGTGGCCCTTGCCGGCATCCACACCGACCCAGACCAGTTGAGATGTGCGCGCTTCGTGCGGTCGGTGATTACGGAGACGGCCGGCTGGGTGTTCCTCGGGCCAACTGGATGTCGTACGGAACGAGGAGGGGCGTGTGAACGAGCGGGCGACCCTATCAGCAGCCAGGGCGCCCCGAAGGACCGGGCGGCCACTCCTCCCAAGCCACTGAAAGCAAGCTGTCGTCAGCCACACCGGCCCTCCCGGGCTCTGCGCCATCTGGCGGCGCGACGGGGTCGTCGGCGAGGACCTGCTGTTGAAGCTCGAGCCGGAGGCCCAGGAACGCGTCCGGGCCCTCGGCGTGAGGGTGCGCAGCCCTTGGTGACCGGCAAGCCCGACGAGAAGCTGCTACGCCTGCACAGCACGGAAGGCGACGGCCGGTAGCGCGCCCGGGTCCGGTGGCGTCCTGGCCTTCCTGCGGTAGGGCAGGACGCCGTCATGTCCGTCCGGGGTGTGTCCGGGGCCTGGGCAGCCGCATGATCATCCCGCAGGACCTGGCGCCGTTGCAGACCCGATCAGGCCGAACCGGACCGGGCCACGGAGCCGTGCGCGTTGCCCGGCCCGGCAGCCAGGGCGAGCCCCATGGGGCCGGGCGATGCACGATCACAGGGCTGTTTGCGCCGACCGCGCTCCTTGTGGCGGGACGGAGCCCTCCGACCGATCCCCGTACTTCGTTCACGAGCGTTTCAGGAAGTTGCTTCCGTGCTGTGGAAGGGCTGGTTCTGGCGCTGAAGTGCGAGTTCTCCGGGTGCGCAGGCGGCGAGGGTATCGGGGTCGGTGACCGGCGGCCGGTCGGTGCGGATGACCGACGCGGCCGCGTCCCGCAGCCATGCCGGGTAGGGCTCTGCTTCCGCGAAGGTGGCCAGCCGGGCCAGGTGATGCTCCGGCTCATCGAGGATGTCCTCGTAGGACAGGGCCATCCGCCGTTCTGCGGGAAGGTGCATGAACTCCTCAACGCCCCGCGTGATGAGACCCGACCAGAACGTCCCGAACTCCGCCAGCGGGATCGGGGCGCGCATCACGAACTCGCAGTCCACGTTGCCCGCGAGGTGGACCAGGTGCTGGGGCAGTGAGTCGGCGTGTTCGGGGCCGATCTGGAAGGGGGAAGTGAGGCCGAGCAGCACCATGGCCTCCGTCCGCAGCAGCAGGGTGCGGAAGCCGATGTGCCGGCTCATCGACAGCGCACACGCAGGTCCGGAGCGGCTCAGGTGCACGAAACGCGCTTCGGGGAACATGACGCGCAGTGCGGGGAGGAAGGCGAGCGAGGCACCGGAGCGTTCCACCACCACCGTGCCGCCCAGCCGCTGTCCGAGCTCGGCGAAGAGCGCGCGGTACTGGTCGGCCGCCGGCCGGGCGGGCCAGCCGGGGATCGTGGCGGCGAGTTCGTCGTGCAGCGTGTCGGGGTTGGCTGTCAGCGCGGGCAGTGCCATGTGGGAGATGGCCGGCACGCCGCTCTCGGGACCGAAGCGCCCTTGCCCGTAGGGGTAGAGCAGTTCGGGCATGGGGAAGCCGGAGGCCGCGATCGCGTCGAGAGGGCGGGCCGGACCGCTCAAGAGCGACCAGAAATCGTTCCCGTCGAGCACTCCACCCTCGAACGCCGCGTTGCCCCTGCACGCCAGCGACGTGAAGAACTCGTTCATGCTCAGCACATCAGGATGGGCCTGCAGCGTGCGCGACAGCATGGTCGACCCACAACGGCCGCTTCCCACAACGAAGGTGATGCTCATAAAGCCTCCCGGACGCCATCTCATTCCGTCACCGGGCATGACACTACGTCACACAGCGGCCGGCCTTCCTTGCGCGGATGCCCAGAGGGGCAACTCCGGCCATTCTTCCAACGCGCCGACAAAGCCGATGGGCGCACCGTGTCCGCAGAGGCGCGCTCGTCTCGGAAGGCACCCGTCCGGACGGGTGAACGGACTCCGCCGATGCCCCTCGCCTCCGCGGCCGTCTCACCAAAGTTCACCTGCGGGAGTTCCGCGAGAGCCCTCTCCGCGATCACGCTTCCGTAGGTCGCCGATCGCAAATTTCCGCTCATAACCCGCACGTTCTGCGAGGTACCCGCCAACATGAACACCGCCACCAACCAGGCATCCCGCCGGCCCTCCCCCGGACGCCGGGTCGGCCGGCCGGTCCCGTCGTCGCGGACGCCCTCGGATACCACGACAAAACCACCAGCCACCTCCTCGGAGAGACCGGCGGAGCCTTGAGCCGACACCCCGCAAGCGACCACCTATGGTCACCATCGGCTCGACTCCTCATCGACTCACCGACGGTTGCAGCTCGGATCACGTCCTGGACCGGTTGCGGGTAGCCGGTCTCGGCGATGTCCTCGGCCCAGCCGGCATTGAAGGAGTAGTACCGGCCTTCCCGATCCGGGCTGAGGATCGCATCGAGCATCGCCAGTGAGCGGCACAGGTTCCGCAGGTCAGCGATGGAAGGGAGCCGGCGAGCCATGTCATGGCCAGGCACATTCCCACCCAACCGGATGCCCCTGGCACCCAGGATCTCCTCCCACGGCTGTCACGGTCAGTGGCAGTGCGGGATCGAGGGTGAAGTTGACACCGATACTTGGCTTCCTGAATTATTTACTACCTGAAGTACTGGTACTCGCGCCCGCCCGGCGCGGTCAAACCGGAGGAAGGGCGCAGACATGGACCCCGCCCAGCACGGAGCAGCCGTCGCGGCCGAGGCCGCCTCGTTCATCGCCACGGTCACCGGAGCCGACCTCTCCACCGCGGTGCCGACCTGTCCCGGCTGGACCCTCGGGGACCTCACGCAGCACGTGGGCGGCGTGCACCGTTGGTTCTCCGAGCTGCTCCGTCGGCGTGTCCAGCAACCGCCGACGAGTCGCGCGGTGGACCTGCACCTACCGGAACGCCCCCAGGGGCTCCCGGACTGGCTGGCCGAGAGTGCGGCGCAGTCCGCCGAGGTCTTCGCCGCCACCGACCTGGACGCTCCGATGTGGGCCTGGGGAGTCGACCAGCACGCCCGGTTCTGGGTGCGACGCATGCTCTTCGAGACCCTCGTCCACCGGGTCGACGCCCAGCTCGCGCTCGGGCTGACGCCACAGGTCGACCGGGCGTCGGCGGTCGACGGCATCGACGAGTTCCTCACCAACCTGCCCTTCGCCGCCTCCTTCGCGCCGCTGACCGCCCAACTGCGCACCCCGAACCGCGCCATCCGCTTCAGTTGCCCGGACGAGGACTGGCTGTTCGATCTGCGCCCCGACGGCTTCGCCCTGACGGCGGACACGGCGGACGGCACCGCCGCCCGGACGGCCGATGCCACGGTCCGCGGGACCGCCACCGACCTCCTCCTGCTCCTCTACGGCCGCCTGGACCCGCGCAGCGGCGCCGTCCAACTGCTCGGCGACCAGGACCTCCTAGACCACTGGTTCGCCCACTCGGCCTTCTGAGCCGCGGCAGCCCGGCGGCCCGTGTTCCTCGAGCCGCTCACCGAGGGTGACCCGTCGTGTTCACGCGCCGGTCCCACCCGTGGGACCGAGGCCGCGACCCCGTAGGCCGGCCGTCGATCACCGACTCGGAGCGATCGACCCGTTCATCACTGTCGCGGACCGTTGGGGGGACACGGGAGGCGAGCGGGTCGGTGTTCTGTTGAGGCGTCGGTGCACGACAGATCGAACCCCCACCCCCGGGGTCCCGCCCCACTCGGTGAGGCACCGACGGACCCCGTCGTCCTGGAGGATTTGAACCATGCGCATCACCCGCACGCTCGCCACCGCCGGTCTCACCCTCGCCACCCTGGGCCTCGCCGGCACCGCGTCCATCGCCTCGGCCGCGCCCGTCACCACCAACCCCCCGACTGTCTCCGCCGCGGCGCCCACCCAGGGCGCGCACAGCGGGGGCCAGGTACTCGCCCTCACGCAGGGCGGCTGCCCGCTCTGCCTGCCGTAACCGGGTAGGACCAGCACCCCACCGCAGCGGCTGCCCCTCCTCGGGGCGGCCGCTGCGGCGCGGAAACGAATCCGGCGCCGCGCGTGGTCGGAGTCGACGAGTACGCCCCCCGGAGCCCCCGGTCCGTTCAGGTCGCCGACCGGTGGCACTCGTGGCACAACCCCAGCGAGGCCGCGGAGCGAAGCATCGCCCAGCGCTGCGGCGGCCTGCGGATTGCCCCCGAGGCGAATCTACGGGGCGCGGGCGGTCCATCGTGCGGGCTCCGTACGCCGCCCACCGACGAGGCCGTGCCCCGATGGGCTGTGGCCCGAAGGCTGGTGACTTGTACATGAACGCGTGCAACATCTGATGGCCGACCCGCACACGCTCGCGCTCCACCGTGACGGACACCCGGAGGCGTCCGTTGTGGCTGACCAACTCGGGGGGATCCTGCGGACGGGGTCCGGGTACGGAGGGAGGCTTGGGCACTTGTCCTGTGTTCCAGCTCCGGATATCACCTCGTGACGGCGAGGCGTGGAACACGGCTGCGTGACCACGAGGAGCTCGTCCGACCAGCCCCCTACGACCCGGTCCTTCCCCTCCGTGCGACAACGCGACAGTGTCCGGGCCTCGGTGGCCCGGGCGTGGATGTCGACCGCTATGCCTGGTGGTGCCGAGGCGGTACGGATCGGGCGTTCGTGAAGCAGGCGTGGGCGCACAGGGCGCCGCAGGCGTCCTTGCGCAGGACGACCTCGGCCATCACCTGCCACTCGGGCAATGGGGTCAGGGCGAGGTCTTCGGCGCCCCTTCCGGGGCGGGTGGACGTTCCGCTGATGATGGTGCTCATGATTCCTCCTGTGAGGGTGCGGGTCGCGCACCCTCAAGAACACCACCCGGCCTGCCTGCCCGGTGTCGTGCCTTCGGACGGTTCATCGGATGACAGGCGGGGTGGTGCCGTGGCCGGTACACCGCCCCGACGTCGACAGGCGGGGGGCGGCGTAGAGGCGGGCAGGGCGGGCTTCGGCGACATTCTAGGGGCGGCCCTTGCGGCGCGGCGGGACGTCCGTCTTCACCTGCATGCAGGTTCCCATGCAGAAGACGCAGGAGGCCTTCGCCCGGGCGTCCTGTTCGGATGCCTGGAGATCCAACCGTTCGAGGGTGAGGGGCCGCCCGGGCGACGTGGCACCGATGACGGGAAGGTCGTTGTCCATGAGATGTCCTCCCAACGGGGACGAGTGGAAAATACGGCCATCATCCTCACGTCCGCGACCGGCCGACGTCATGCGACCGGATGACACGGAGGATCACGCACGAACCGCCCGACGAGGCATCCGGGTGCGGGGCCTGTTCCGGCGGCCGGGGCGGAGCGCGACGAGGGACGGTCACGGCTCCTCATGCGGACGGTCGAGATGCCCAGGCCGGGGCTGCGGCGGGTCGCCGCGCAGCCGTGGGGCGGCGCCCGGACGGATGCGGTCTTATGCGTACGGTATGTACCACTTCATGTAAGGGTTGGAATCGGAGAAGTTGCTGGTGTAGACGTCGCCCTTCAAGTTGGAGTCCAAGGCGCGCTTGTTCTGGTGATTGACCAGCGTGAACACGTCCTGCATCACATAGTGCTGATCCCACCACTGCTGGGGATCCTGCGAGTTGCAGGCCTTGGCCGTCACGCGGTCGCTTCCCACTCCCCCGCCCGCGAGGCAGAGGTTGGTCTTGCTGCTCTGCAGCATCGTTCCGTTGCCGGTGGCGTGGAAGATCCAGCGCTGGTACGGGTTGTTCTTGCCGCAGCCGTTGCTGTTTCCCTTGGTGTAGACGGATCCCGTGGTGTCGCCGTCGAGACACCCCGACGTCTGCCAATTGGTGAGCCCACTGGTTGTGCTTTGGGCAGCCGCCGGGGTCTGCGTGGCCACGACGGTCACACAGGCCGCGGCGACCAAGGCGCAGGCCATGCCGGCCTTGTTCTTCATCGAGATCTTCACTGTTCCACTCCACTTGAGGAAGCGCTGTCCGTGGACCGCGAGTTGAGCGCGGGACTCGCAGCGCTGTGATCTGTTCGTACGTCTGTCGTCAATCGGTGACGGATGGCCCAAACGACAGCTTCTGGGCCGAGGGGTTGCGCAGTGGGCAGGGCCGGGCGGTCGTGACCACCGGCGGCGGAGTTCAACCGCCACCACGTTCCGTGGTCAGCGGCTGCCGTGGAGCGCGAGGAAAGGGGCGAGCCGCGGGACTCCGCCGGTTCCGAGGCGGATCTGCGTGAAGTTGTCGTACGTCCGTCCGTCGATGTTCACAGGTGCGACGGTTCCGCCGTTCACGGTTCGGTGGGCGACGCGGGACAGGGCCGCCCACTGGGTCTGCAAAGTGAGGCCGAAGTTGCCGAGGTGACTCGGACGGTTCGGGTCGGTGTCGTCGTATCCCCTGTTGAGGGCAGCGGCGATACGGTGTTCGATCCAGCCGAAACGCGCGGCTTCGGAGGTGGCGCCGATGAGGTAGGCCAACTCGCTGGGCGCGCTGGGCCGATTCGCGGCGGTGAAGTTGTTCAGGAATTGCATGGTCATGTGCATGCTCGCGGCCGTGTAACTGAAGTCGCGGCGAAACCCGTGGGGGTCCAAGCTGTCGTAGTTCCCCCGATATCCGAGACTCTGGAAGAGCGGCGCGTGCTCAAGCCCTTGGCCGCGCTGGACCTCGCCGGCCAACGGGAAGGCGGGGTTCGTGTCGGGCTGGAACATCCAGTGCTGACCGCGGCTGGTGAAGCCGAGGAGGTACAGGTTGTCCACACTGAAGTACAGCTTGAGGTGGGACCTCGGCGCTCCGCCGTTCTCGTTGGTCCAGACGCGGGCTTCGATGACGCGGTTCGTGTTCGTCCGCGTCGGCGTGTCACGCATGTCGTCGCCATTGGCTCCGTCCATCCGGTGGCCGGCAGCCGCACGGAGTTGCGCGATGAAGTCCCGGTACCGGACCGCACGGTCCGCGCCCATGTCGCCACCGTTACCGGTATCCAGACCGTAGACGTACCAGTCGAGAACGGTGTACTGCTTGGAGGTCTCCGCATGGGCCGGGGTGGCGCCCACGGTCACCAGGGCGCAGGTGGCCAGGAAGGCCAGGAACACAGTGCCCAGGCGCCTGCCGGCGCGGCGTATGGCGCAGATCGGATTCATCGGTGGTTTCCCTGAGGTGGTCGGCGCGGGCCGCTCGATGAGACGAGGGCTCCGCGCAAGCGAAGGTGGCGGCTTCGCGGACGTCGGTGCTCCGGTTCCTCGTCCGCTCCACCAGACAACCCCACGGACCCCAGGCAGGACAGGAAGTTTCACCTGCAGAAGTAGGGTGCCGCGCACTTCTGCGGATGGCCGGGGGGAGTAACGCGCGAGCGCTGTCGTACGTGAAGCGTGGATGCTGCGGCGGGCCGCAGCGTGCAAGCCCGGGCGACCACCCCGCGCATGGACACGAGCGAGCAGTTCCTCCAGATCCGTGAGGTCGCCCCGTGTCCGTCCCGTACGGTCATCCGCCGAGGGCGAGCTCGTCGACTGCGTGGTCCTCATCGTCCTGGACCTTGGTGCGGACGAGTTCGTCCTGGCAGCCCGTGCGGCGCCGCCCTTCGCTGCCGCCGAGTCGAGACGCAGGTCCGTGGCGCCCGGGGCTCGGGAACTCTCCCGCCGGGTCGCTCTTGAGGCGCCTCCCGCCCGTGAGCCACCCCGGGCCGGCTTCCGATGAGGAGAGGTTCCGGGTCCCCGGGCGCGGTGCGGGCCGGGACCCGGGCGCGGTGCGGGCCGGGTGCTCACCGGCTTCCCGTGCCCGGGGAGTCAGGGTTGCTTGGGTGGTGCCTGCTGCCGCACCGTCACACCGGCTCCGGTCGGTACCGGCCCCATTGCCTACCGGTTCGTACGGTCACCGACGCCCTCACGATGGCTGTCGCCACCGTGAGGGTCGACGTCGCCCCGCAGCACTCACGACGCGCTCAACGACGCCGACGGCGGCTCGTCCAGGTGCTGCCGATGCCGGCCACTTGGAGAGCGAGCAGCATGAGGCCGAGGATCATGAAATTGCCGGACGAGAACACGTGGTTCGTCGATATTTCCGCCGCGTTGATCAAGAAGCTGATGAAGAACAAGACGGCTGCCGCGATACCAAGCATCACTGCTCCTTCCAGAAGGTGATTGCCGTCTGCCCTGGCCTCGCGGCCGCATGCGAGGCGAACGACGAGCGTTCCGGCGGGACGAGCGACACGGGACGGGTTCAGCACGCGTGCGCGGCGACGCGGAGGCGCAGTCGACGGATGGTGGCGAACGAGTTCTCCACGAGGCGGCGTTCGGCGTGGTAGCCGTCGGCGATCCACTCGTGGGTGTCCGCTGATGGGGCCCCGAACCACCCCTGGGGCGGAGGGGTGGTGGCGACGGCACACCGCCCCTCGTTCTCGGGACTTGCCCACACGTCGCCGACCCGAACCTCGGACGTCCCCCGCCGCACCGCACCACGGTAGGGCGTGGGCGTGCCTGATCCGGATCGGACGGGGTCAGGTGCGCGTGGTGAGGCGTGCGAGTGCCGTGTCGTAGCGTGCTTGGACCCTCTCGTTCGGTGTGGCCCGCAGGAGGGCGCCGAGGGCTCGTACCGCGCCGTCGTCGTAACCGGCAGATTCCGCTTCGCGGGCTGCGAGGTCGAGTTGGGCGATGCCCTCCGTGCGGTTGCCGAGTCCCAGCAGTGCTTCCCCCTGGATGGTGAGCAGCAGGATGTGGGGGATGTCGGTGGTGTCCGGTCGGTGGTCGAAGGCCAGGGCGCGGGTCGCGGTGGTGAGGGCCCGCTGCCAGTGTCCGGCGTCGGTCTGATGGCGGGCGAGGTGCTGCAGAGCCAGGCGTTCGATCCTCCGGTCATTGCTCTCGCGTGCCAGCTCGGCCGCGCGTTCGCAGCTCTTCGCGGCGGCGTCCTGGTCGCCGAGGGCGGCTTGGGTCGTGGCCAGCACGATCAAGGCGTTGGCCTCGGCGAACGCGTCAGCGGCTTCGGCGGCGAGCGCGGCGGCCGCCGCCAGGTGGGTCAGCGCTTCCGAGGTGCGTCCTTCCTCGGTCAGGACCCAACCGAGGACGTTGAGCACCCGTGCTTCGCCGTGCGGGTCGGCGTCGGCCCGGGCCGCCGCCAGGGCGGTTTCCAGGAGCGGTGCCCAGCCGTCCCGGACGCGCCACACGATCAGCGGCCACATCGTCATGACGATCCGCCACGTCCTGCCGTGCAGCGCGGTGGCGTGCGCTGCGGCGACCGCCAGTACGAGGTTGTGGCGTTCGGCGGTGTACCAGGCCACGGCGGCGGACCGGTCGGCGAGCGCGCGTACGGCGGCGGGCGGCAGGAAGTCCGCCGGCAGCGGGAAGCAGTACTCCGAGCCGGGTTCGGCCGCCGCAACGGCGCTGGTGGCGGCGGTGATGTAGTGGTCGAGCACACGCTTGAGCGTGTCGGGGTGGGCGTCCCGGCTGCGGGCGTAGAGCCGCACGAGGTCGTGCATCGTCCACCGGCCGGGGGTGGTCTCGATGAGCAGGTGCGCGGCGGCCAGGCGCTCCAGGGCGGCCTCTGCGGCCGCGGGGTCCGTGCCCGCCAAGGCGGCTGCCGCGTAGCGGTCGACGTGCGTGCCGGGGTGGCGGCCGAGGGCCGCGAACAGGTGGGAGACGTGCTCGGGGAACTGTCGCAAGGTCAGCCGCAGTGCGGCCCTGACTCCGGTGTCCTCCAGGTCCAGCAGGCTCAGCCGGCGTGTCTCGTCGGACAGTTCGGCGGCCATCGCGTCCAGGGTCCAGTCGGGCCGCCCGGCCAGGCGGGCGGCTGCCACCCGAAGGGCCAGCGGCAGCCCGCCGCACAGCTCGCCGAGCCGGAGCGCGGCGGCCGGCTCGGCGTGCACCCGGTCGGCGCCGAGGATCCGGACCAGGAGCATGGTCGCGTCCTGGGGTGTGAGGACATCGACGGCGACGGGCCGGGCGGCGTCGGTGATGATCAGTCCGGGGAGGCGGTGTCTGCTGGTGACGACGGTGACGCAGCGGTCTCCGCCGGGTAGCAGGGGCCGGACCTGTTCGGAATCGCGTGCGTTGTCGAGTACGACGAGGAGCCGGCGATCGGCGGCCAGCGACCGGAACAGGGCGGCCGCGCCGTTCTCGGACTCCGGTATCCGGTCGGGTGGCACGCCCAGAGCCAGCAGGAACTCGCGCAGCACCTCGATGGCGGCCCACACGCCGGTGTCGCTGAAGCCGCGCAGGTCGGCGTAGAGGCGTCCGTCGGTGGGTCCGGCAGGGTCGTGGTGGGCCCAGTGCAGCACGAGGGCCGTCTTCCCTACCCCGGCAGGGCCGACGACCAGACAGACGGGCGCCTCGCCCGCCGTGGCCCGGGACAGGGCGGCGAGTTCCGCCGTCCGGCCGTGAAAGCCGCGCGGCGCGCGCGGCACCAGATCGGGCGCGCTCCTGGGCGCCGCGGCGACCGGGGCGGCGGCGGGCGGCGGGGCGTCCGTCCGGCGGGCCCGGCGGGGACGGCCCAGACTCGCGGCCCGCTCCAACTCCCGGGTACCGGCGGCGTCGAGCCTCAGCGCGGCGGCCAAGGCCTCCACGGTACGGCGCTGTGGTCCGCGGGCGCGCCCGCGTTCCAGGTCGGACAGGGCCCGAACGCTCACTCCCGCCGCGTGTGCCAGGTCCTCCTGGCTGAGCCCGGCTTTCGTCCGCAGACCATGCAGGCGCTCACCGAACCCGCCGGTGGCCGGTGTACCGGTGGTCATCCTCGAAGCATCCTCTGATCCGTGCGGCCCGGCACAGCACCGGAACCATCCGGCAGAATTATGACAAGACATTAGTTCTGCCGGTGAAACTGCCGGGGCCGGCCCGTTCCTCCTCCGTTCGGCTGGAGGTGCTTCGGACGGAGGGTGGGCCCCACCCGGCCCCGGCCCCGGCCAGGCTCGGGCCGCAGGCCGCGAACAGGATCCCCAGGCGCCTGACGAGCAGGCCCCTCGCGGTGATCGGCGCGACGCCCAAGGCGAGCGCCATGAAGGAACCGGCGAAGCCGAGCCACCGCTTGCGCAGCGTGGCCGCAGCGACGGGCAGCAGGAGGGTGACGCTCATGGGCGGCCACCGTCGATCCGGATCGGCTCGGTGGCGTGGTGCGCGTCGTCGTACGGACCTTCTGTCCGGCCGGTGTTCGGGTCGGCCTCCAGCCGCGCCATGTGCTCGGCCACCCGTAGGTGCGTCCGGCCCCGATGTCTCGGAGGTACCCTCGCCGCGCAGCGGCGGTCGAGCGATAGGGATCAGGCGGCGGGCACCTTGTCCAGAAAGCCGTAGACGCCCGTGATCCTGCCGGCGCCGTCGGTGACGAGGACGTCGAAGCCGATGGCCATGGGCTCGGCGCCCGGGCCGGTCACCAGGGCCCACTGGAAACGGGCGACGTTGTGATGGGTGTCGACCGTCCCGTGCAGCTCGAAAGAGAGGCACTCGAACTGCTCGCGGGCGCCCGTGAGAACGGCCGCGATGCCCTCGTGCCCCTCGACCGCGGCGAGCGGGTCGATGTAGGGGGCCTCGGAGGTGAACAGGTCGGCGACTCCTGCGGCGCGGCGGTCGGCGTCGCCTTCGTTCCAGAGGGCGAGGTACTTGGTTACGGTGTCGATCAGGTCGCTCATGAGTCGGCTCCTTGTACGGGTGAAGTGATCGGTAAAAAGATGTCGCGGGGAGCGGCACAGGACGCGAGAGCGTGCTCCGGTGAAGGAGGTGAGGGAGGTGAGGGACGATCATCCCGGCTGGCTCCCATAAGACGGCGGCGCCGGGACCGTGGGCCGTGAGGTGACTTCGCCGCGGCGCAAGTTCGACGAGAACCCGCCGGCGGGAAGGGCGGCACTCCTCATGGGGTGCAGGCCTCGGCGATCGACATGCTGTTCTCGTAGAGGTGGTGCCGGGTGATCCGGCCGCCTTCGACGGTGAGGTGCAGCGCGAACGGGCCCTCGAAGGACTTTCCCGTCGCACGTACGACTCCTGACAGGTGTCCCATCAGGACGGCTTCGGAGCCGTCGACGAGGAAGGTGTCGACGGAGGCGCGAGCCTTGTCGGGCACGGTGTGTTCCATCAACTCCGTAAGCTGAGCTGCGCACTCGGCGGCCGTGGACCGTGGGCGGATCCACGGGACGGCGGGGTTCTCGGCCAGCAGCCAGTCGACCTCGCGGGCGAAGAGCCCGGTGAGCCGCTCGGTATCCCCTGCCACCCGGGCGGCAAGGAACTCCTGCACTACGGCCCGGGTGACCGCGGCAACGGAACTCGTGGTGGTGGCGGTGGCGCCTGCGCGTGCCGTGTTCGCAGTGGACTGGACGGACATGACGCTCTCCTCGCGGCTGCGTTGGCGACGGGCTCCCCGTCGATGTGCTTCATCCTGGCGGCGGAGGAGGTAACGGTCGATTACCCCAGAGGTAAGTAAGTGGTCGGCCGAGACAGGTACACGTTTCCGGGTTCGTCCGGGTGGAGCAACCGGCGCTTGCGGCGCAGGGCTCGGGTGACTTCAGCGCCGACCGGGGCGAAGGCGCATCCGGACCATGGGTCGCGCTCCGCCCCGAACCCGCCGGCCGAGGCGGTCCGCTGGGAGGCCCCGAGGCGTTCGGCGAGGTCGGCTGCGGCGGGAAGCCGCCCGTCACTCGTTCCACCCCGGGACTCACCCGCACTGGGCGGCGGGCAGTGCATTTCGGGGGGTTCGCGTTGTGGGCGAGCGCATTCCCCTCGCGCGGTGTTCCTGAGCCGGTTCCGGGTTTACCGGTGCATGATGCGGCGTCTGCGGATACGCCAGCTGTCCAGTACTGGCTACTTCCACGGCCCTGGAATCGTGCTAGGGCCGGTGCGGGTTCGGTAAGCAGTTCAAGGGAAGGGGCGGGGACGAGAAGGGCAAGGCTGTGCCCCGGCCTGGCTGACCGGGGCACAAGGGGTCAGTGGTTCTCGATCCACCAGACGATCAACCCGACACCACCGGCGCCGGCTCCGTATGCCGCGCCGCGGGCGAGATGGAACGCAAGCGACTTGCGTCGGCGTGCGAACCACCGGCCCACCCTCCCGATAAGGGACAGCGCGCGCGGGCCCGTTTCAATACTTTCGGGCGCGGTCGATTTTGCCTTATCCTGCATAGCGTGCTCCGTGATAGTGACGGGGCCTTGCAAAGGAGCCCTTCCGACGGAGGCCTAGGAACCGTGTCGGAGTTACAAGGGCTCCTTTCGCACGAGTGCAGGGTCCTGCTAGCCGAGCCGGTTAAGTGCCGCCCTGCTGCTCCTCGTTCACACAATGTTGCCTCGATATCTTCTGTAGCGCAGCTGACCATTGGGGGCGGTTTAGGCACCCCTTCTTTGTGAGATCCCTACAATCCGCGTGACGTCTACATAACGCGCGTCGTAGGTTCCTACAAGATATGCGTCATTGACGGATCATCAAATAGGCTTCGTTCATGCGCGGGTGACGGCCCGTCGACGGTCAGGGATTGAACCAGCAACAGCCCTCGCCTACGTTTCTGCGGCGACTTCGCTCACTTCGGCATGCAACCCTCGCCTAGCGCCCGTCACCAACAGCCCAAAGACAAGGTGGTCACCCAACAGAAACCTGACACTCCACCAGGCAGCAGGTCACGTGGCCAAGCGGCACAACAGAGTGTCAAGAGGGAGATTGCACAGTTCGGCGGCGCGATCGCACGTCTCGTAAATGCAGCAGGTCAGCTGCCGAACAACATGCGTGCCACGGCGCTCTCATCCTGCTGCGCGCCGGTGTGCCGTGCAGCAGGGGGAATGGAGCGGCGGCACCCACCAGCAGTGGCGCCCCGAGCCCGTGGGCGACGGCTGCTACCGCCTGGTCACCCGGCACAGCGGCAAGGTCCTCCAGGTCACCACGGTTACCGCCGGCACCCGCAACGGGGCACTGGCGCGCCAGCACCTGTGGGCCAACGAGGACCACCAGAAGTTCCGCCTCGCCCCCCCGTCTGACCGCCCGGCTCCGTCAGGCAGCCCTGACGGAGACCATGCTGCCAGCGCCCTCTCGCCCGCACGAGCACACACAGCGTCGCCCGCCCGTGCCGGCGAGACGAGGGAAGATCCGGCCCTCCGAGGTCCCCATCATGTGCTGCGCACGGCCGACGCCATCGGCTCTCTCACCATCCGAACTGCCGAACAGCGCAGCGGTAGACGCGGGAGCCGGGCGAGAAACTCTGAGCCGAGGACGGAGAGCGGGGTGGACCTCCCGACCACGCGCAGGTGCGCGGGGCCACTCTGGCCCACATGATCACCGAATCGGGGGAACGCCGATGAGCGACGACATCCATCGGCCAGCGCAGACACGATGCGGACGGGGCTCACCGTGTCACCGCTTTGGTCTCCGTCCCGGTCTCGTCCGCCCGGAAGGTGCGCCGGTAGGCGGCGGGCGTCGTGCGCACGGCCTCGTGGAAGCGCCGGCGCAGGTTAACGGCCGAGGAGAGGCCGACCCGGTGCGCGATCGTTTCCACGGGCAGGTCGGTCTCCTCCAGCAGCGCCCGGGTCGCGGCTATCCGGCGGTCCAGCAGCCAACGCCCGGGGCTGATCCCCAACTGTTCGGAGAAGCGCCGGGTCAGCGTGCGCGTCGAGACCTGGGCGCGGGCCGCCATCTCGGCGACGCCGACCGGCTGGTCCAAGCGCCCGGCGAGCCACTCCAGCAGCGGGGCCAACGAGTCGGCGACCGGTCCGGAAGTGGGCAGTTCGGCGTACTGCAACTGGCAGCCCTCACGGTGCGGCGGCATCACCATCTGCCGGGCGATCCGCAGCGCGTGCGCGGCGCCGTGGTCGGAACGCACCAGGTGCAGGCAGAGGTCCACGCCCGCGGCCGATCCGGCGCTGGTCGCGACGTCACCGTGGTCCACGTACAGCACCGCGGGATCGATCCGGACCCGCGGAAACCGGGCGGCCAGCTCCGGGGCTTGGGCCCAGTGGGTGGCGGCCCGCCGGTCGTCCAGCAGTCCGGCGGCAGCGAGCACGAAGGCGCCCGAGCAGATGCCCACGACCCGCGCGCCGCGGCGGTGCGCCTGTCGGACCGCCGCGATCACCGCCGTCGACACCTCGGCGTCGATCGGCTGTTGCCAGCCGGGGATCAGTACGGTGTCCGCCCGCTCCAGCGCCTCCAGGCCCGTCGTGACCAGCAGGTCGTATCCGGCCCGGGTCGGCACCGGGCCGGGATGCTCGGTACAGACCTCGAAGGCGTAGCGGGAGGGAATCGCCGGGCTGTGGTCGCCGAACACCTCCGTCGCGCAGGCCAGCGGGAAGGTCGACTGCGGAGACCGCAGCACGGCCACGACCCGGTGCAGCGCCGGGGAGTTCGGCAGCGTACGAGACGTCATGGCGCGAAAGTACCCCATCGTGTCGTTCAGGACACTGGGGTTGCCGATTGGTCCGGTCCAACATCGTCCTGTGACCACCGCACGTAGGCATACACAGACACAGGCCCGGAGCGCTCCGACCGTCCCGAGCAATCCGCCACCCGCCGCGACCTCGTTGTGGGACCGACGGTTCACGCTCTACTTCACCGCCCGCGCGGTCTCGTTGCTCGGCGACGCGATGATGCCGGTGGCCGCCGCGCTCGCGGTCGGCCCGCTGTACGGGATCTCCGGGGTCGGCTTCGTCCTCGGCACGTGGACAGGGACGTTCGTTCTCCTCGTCCTGTTCGGCGGCGTGTTCGCCGACCGCGTCGGAGCGCGGCGGATGATGGTCGGTGCGGACCTGGTCCGGGTGCTCACCCAGGGTGTGCTGGCTGTCGCGTTCTTCGCCGGCACGCCGCCGTTCTGGCTGCTGGTGACCATGGCGGCACTGGCCGGTGCGGCCGTCGCGATGTTCCAGCCCGGGGTGAACGGGATGGTTCCGCTGGTCGCGCGGGAACCGCAGCGGGCCAACGCCACGCTCAAGGTCGCCGACGCCCTTGCCCACCTGCTCGGCCCCGCCCTGGCGGGGCTGCTGATCGTGCTGACCGGCGCGGGGGCCGTTTACGCGATCGATGCCGGCACCTTCGTGCTCAGCGCCCTGTGTTTGGCTCTGATCCGACTTGCCCCCGCCGACGGGTCCAAGGGGACCTCGACCGACGCCGACTCCACTGCTTCCACGTGGGGTTCGCTCCGCGGCGACCTGCGCCGGGGCTGGCAGGAGTTCCGCTCCCGCACCTGGATGTGGGCGGTCATCCTGATCTGGGTGGCTTACGGCGTACTGCTCTTCGGCCCACTGGTGCCGCTGGGCTCTGCGCTGATCGGAGCCCGGCTCGGCCCGAATGCCTATGGCCTGGCCGTTTCCTCCATGGGCGTCGGAACCGTGCTCGGCGGCCTGTTGGCACTGCGACTGCGCCCGGCCCGGCCGCTGGCCGCCGGTGCCGTCGCCATGGCGTTGTTCACCGTGCTGCCGCTCTGCGTGGCGTTGGGCGCGGGGCTGCCGGTGTTGCTGGCGGGGCACGTCCTCGGCGGGGGCGCCTGGGCGTTCTGGTCGGTGATGTGGGCGACCAGCGTGCAGACCCACACACCATCCGCGGTTCTCAACCGGGTCACCGCGTACGAGCTGGCCGGCTCGGTGTCCGGGATCGCGCTCGGCCAGATCCTGGCGGGGCCGGCCACTGAACTGGCCCCGCCGGAGGGGCTGCTCCTGGTCTCGGCGGGCACCTGCCTCGCGGGATGCGTCGCGTTGCTCTCCATCCCGGCGATCCGCACCCTGCGCCGCGTCGCTTCCACGGACACCGTCACGCCGGCGACCCCGGACGATCCGGACGGATCGTGAACGGCCGCCGACATGGTGTACCGGCCTCTCGGTCAGGCTGACGACACCCGGCGCTCCGGCACCGTCCCGGACTCCCTCACCGTCCCCTGCCGTCGGGCAGCCACCAGGCGGGCAGCCTGCGCCGCGACCGGCGCGAGGTCCGTGGGGGTGCCGCCCGACTCCGGTGGCTCGACACGTCGGCCCATCAGTTCCGCTCGGCGGGCCTGCTCCGTGGGGAGCATGTCGGCGGGCAGGAACCACGAGGCGGCGCCGGTGACGTCCACCTGGCGCAGCAGGCCCTCGGCGGCGAAGTGCAGCCGATGGTCGACGTATTGGAGGTCGGTGTCGAAGAGCAGGGTGCCGGTGACCTGTCCTCGGGCCTGCCGGGCCCAGTACGCCAGTTTGCCCACGGCAGCAGGCAACCTGCGGGCCCCGCTACCCGCGACACCCGCGCCGCGACCGCACCGTCACCGCCTGGGCCCGCGACCACGCAGCCGACCTTCGACGCCTCGCCGGCGAGGTCATCGCCCTCAGCGACCTCCCCACCGGCGCACGAAGCGCCATCGGCGACCTCAACCGGGCGCTCGGCGACAACGACGCGGCCCGCTTCATCCGGCCACTGGCCGACACCCGTCCACACCTGCGTCCCAGGGACTCAGTCCTTGTCGACCGCATCGACGACATGACCCGGCGCACCGACCAGCTCCGCAAGAACAGCCACGACCAGCGCACCTCCTGACCCGACCAACGGCCGGCAGGCCACGCACGTGGGCCAGGCAGTGACTGCCCGGTCTGGAAGGAGGCCAGATACCGCCGATGGCATGACCTGCAGCTCCGCCGGACTCCCTGGGGCATGCGACCCCACCTCGTAACAGCGGCGGGTCTATATGCCCACCTGCGCGGATAAGAAACAGATAAGATCGAATGCATGGTGGGGATGGGGTCGGGCACACGGTGCCTCGGAGGTTGATAACTATGGTTCCCCTGCTTCTCGTTCTTCTGCTGGCACTGATCCTCTTCGGCGCGGGTTTCGCGGTGAAGATTCTCTGGTGGGTCGCCATCGCCGTCCTGGTCCTGTGGCTGGTGGGCTTCGTCGCCCGCCCCAAGGGCAGCAGCGGCCGCTGGTACCGCTGGTAGCCGTACGGCAAGACCGCAGTCCACGCTGCGTGCCGGTGGCCTGGACCCCGTCCCGATCGGGGGTCCAGGCCACCGGCATGTCCGCATCCGCCCCGCTCGGAGAGGGTCGCCTACGGCCGCCACGTTGTCGGCGCCGCCTGCACCGCGACCATCGGGTGGGCGGGCAGGCCGATCTCCCGCCGTTCCAGCGGGTCTGTTCCGGGCCGCAGCAGCACACCCACTCCGTCTTCGGCGACGCAGAGCGTGCCGTCGCTGCCCACGCACATCCCGTACCCGCCGGCGGGGAAGGTCCCCGTTTCGGCGAGGGTTTCGGCGTCAACGATCCTGCCCTCCTCCCCGACGACCGAGAGGTACAGGTGGCGGCCGTCGGGGGACGGGGCGACGTTCGTGATGTCGCCCCACTCCCTGTACTTGTAGCGGGTCTTGACAGCCAGGGTGGCGGGGTCGAGGGCGACGATGCCCTCGTAGTGCTGGAACACCAGGAGACGGGTACCGTCCGGGCCGGGCAGAACGACGACACCGCTCAAACCCCCGCCTCGCCCCCCGAGCGCCTTACCGAAGCCAACTGCCTCACCCGCCTTGCCCTCGACCAGGATCGTCGGTCGCACCGCCATCATGTTGCGGCCCCGGGACAGCCCGGCGTACAGGCACAGGCCGTCCCTGCTCACCGCCAGGTGCCCGATGTCATCGGTGACGCCCTCGATGGTACGGAGCAACGTGTTCGTGGCCGTGTCGATCTCGGCCGCCGCGCCGGTCGGCATGCCGGCGAACGCCGAGAAGAATGCTGGACAGCCGAATGAACCGCGCCACCGAAGGCCACCCCCGGAACGTTCCACCAATTCCGCCGACTATCGGTCTGAGCCGCCAACTGTCGATCGAAGTCTCAACCAGCTGTGGCAACGCAGCACAGTTGGCAAATGGCTCCTGGTCTTGTTCGTGGTCAGTGAGTCGTGATGCTGCCGCAGTTGGCAAGAGTGACGCAGGCTCGTTGGCGCGCTGTCGTCACGGACACCGATCGGATAATTCCATGGGTGTGGGATGTCAGAACGGCGCGGAGGTACGGCTCGGTGGCTCTGCTCGCCGGCGACATGGTCGTTGTGGTTCTCGCGGGTGGGCACCGAATGGGGGACGAGGTGGGGTCACCGAACGGTTCAGTTCGGCGTGGGATCGCACGCCCTGGTCCACCGGCAATGAAGTGCCCAGCCACGCGAGGAGAGCGGCGACGAGGTCGTCCGCCTCTTCCCGAAGCTCCGCCTCTCCGATGCCGGCGCGGAGGCCGGTTCGGTCCAGCTACAGCCGGACCCAGCGATCGGCGATCTCGTCAGCGCGCCCCCGCAGCGCTTTCGTGACACGCTGCCGTACGTCGGCCGCACTGCTGCTCACGTTGGTCCTCTCGATCGCCGGCGCTCCCCCCGATGGACGAGCGCGTGGTGCGCCGAGGCACGCCCCTTCATCGTCTGCGGCCTGCAGTCATCGATGGCACCCGCCACTCGCCGGCAGGCACCACATGCTTCTGCCGCTCCGGCACCCACTTGCGTTCGAATGACGGCGACATACCGGCTTCTTGACTCCCGCACAACGTCCCCGCCGGCCCTACCGAAGGCGTTCGACAGGTCGACGGGAAGGCCGTCCGCGACCGCCAGGTCCAACGCCTCCCCACGGGCGGGTACGGCAGCCGCACAGCCTCGAACCACTCACCACCCACAA
The DNA here is from genome assembly GCF_042893755.1 of Streptomyces sp. NPDC001568. NCBI lineage: Bacteria > Bacillati > Actinomycetota > Actinomycetes > Kitasatosporales > Streptomycetaceae > Streptomyces > Streptomyces sp. NPDC001568. The sequence goes on from NZ_JBIAVF010000011.1 coordinate 53,343, forward strand.
AGAGGGACCCGAGCGCGACATCTCGTCGAATGTGAGCTGTGATGGTCCAGCGTGCAGTCCGTCCAAAGGCGTTGAGGCACGCCGCGTGGTCCGGCCCGGCGCGGGGCTCGCACCACAGCTGTGCTCGATCGCTCGGGATCCGGCATCGTTGCGCTCTCCAGGCCGACGAAGACGGGGGCCGTCTGCCGGAAGGTCGGCCCGTTGGGCGACCGACGCCGCCCTGTACGTTCCGGGCCGGGGGCGAAACCGATACGCCGGTGCCGATCACAGGAAGCGGCGGATGGGCTGTACTGCCAGTTCCCGGGCCCGCTGAAGGGTGGGGCGTCGCTTCCAGCGGCCCTCCCGGATCAGCTCGCTCGCCGCGATGTCTTCGTCGAAGTGACCGTCGAGTATCTCGGTGAATCGCTCGTCCAGCACGGCGAGCATGACCTCTTCGTCATGATCGAGGGAGCGGCGATTGAAGTTGGTGGATCCGACCAGCGCGGCGACACCATCGACGGTGATGACCTTGGCGTGCATCATCGTCGGCTGGTACTGGTAGATCTTGACCCCGCAGGCGACGAGGGCCTCGTAGTGGTGCTGGCCCGCGAGCTGGCAGACTCGCTTGTCGGTGTGCGGACCCGGGAGCAGGATCTCCACCTCGACCCCCCGCCTGGCGGTCGCGCACAGCAGCTCGATGAAGTACTCGTCCGGTGAGAAATAGGCGGTTGCCAGGCGGAAGCGGTCCTCGGCGGACTCCAGCATGACCCGCACCAACGTCTGCATGTCCTGCCAACCGAAACTGGCCGAGCCGCGCACCACCTGCACGATGGCGTCGCCCTGCGGCCGGTGGTCGACGAATCGGTCATGGTCGTCGAAGAGCTCGTCGTGGCACTCGGCCCAGTTCTGCGCGAAAGCGGCGGCGATCCCGTCGACGGCGGGTCCACGGACCTCGACATGCGTGTCGCGCCATTCGCGTTCGTTGCGCGCGTTGCCGCACCATTCCTCGGCGATCCCGACCCCGCCCGTGTACGCGATCTCCTCGTCGACGACCAGTACCTTGCGATGGCAGCGGTGGTTCTGCTTGAGCGGGGAGAGGTAGAGCGGCTTACGGAACCAGGCCACCTGCACTCCGGCCTCCTCCATGGAGTCCAGCAGCTCCCGCTCGATCAGGCGGCTGCCGAAGCCATCGAGCAACAGCCGAACCCGTACTCCGGCTCGGGCCCGCTCGGCGAGGGCTCGGGCGAAGTCGTGGGCGATCTCGCCCTTCCAGTACACGAACGTCATCATGTCCACGGTGTGCTGTGCGCCGCGGATGCCGGCCAACATCGCGGCGAAGATCTCGTCCCCGTTGCGCAACGGAGTAAGGGCGTTGCCTTCAGTCGCGGCGATGCCGATCAATCGTTCCAAGCGCCGCCGAAGTCTGGCCACCCGGGCATCGGCGGGCGGCACTCTCAGCAGCGGAGAAGGCTGCTGCCCCGACGCGGCGGAATCCTGGCTGAGGGTCATAGGGGCTCCCGGGATGAAGGAGTAGGACACGAATGGCAGACACCGTCTGCCCGCTCCGGCGCCGCCTGAACAGGCCGGCGGGCTGCGGTCCGGTCCGCATCGTCCGCCTTCTCAGCACCCATGCCTGCGTTGCCGTGCGGCTCCGTACGCAGGAGAGGGTCGGCCCGTCCTTGCGGCGGCACCCACAGGGACCTACGCGGTCGAGAAGCCGGTGACCAGCCCGTGGTCCTGGCCCCGTCAAGGCGTCGAACCGGCCCTGCTCAGCCTGTTGCCCGGCAGCCAGGGCAACCATGTCGAGGAACCGGTCCGGAGAGGAGGAAACCGCGCGGGTCCTCAGGAGCAGCGGCAGCCCGGGCCGGTGGGCGCGAGGAGTATTGCTCGGTGGCCGTCGAGTTTCCGCTCCGCGACGAGGCCGCTCGCCAGGACGCAGGAGCCGGGGACTACTCGTCGGCGTCCTGGGCGCCCCCTCCCCCGCCGCCTCGGGCATTCACCGTCTGCGACGCAGGCGCGCAACCACAATGGTGATCGCCACCGCAGCCATGCACGCCGCGAGCATCGGAAGATGCCAACCATCGGGTATCCACTCGCCCCGGGCTTGGGGCGGGAGCGCAAAGTCGAATGTCACGTCAGCTCCTTCGGGACAAGCTGGTGCCTCAGGGAGTCGGCGGCGTCGCGCCGAGACTTGCGGCTGCCGTCCGAAGGATGTGCCCCGCCCGTCGTTCGCCGGCCGTTGGGCGGGGTCGGCGCTCCACAGGACCGCGGCGACGGCGGCCTGATCATGCGATCATGCCGTCGCACAGGCCGGTCAGGGTGCGGAAAAGCAGGCCGGACACCTCCACCTGCGAGATGGCCGAGCTCGGCTTCGATCTCGGACTGCGTCATCTCCAGGGCGAAGCGCATCCGAAGAACCTCGCGGTCTCGTTCGTCGAGTTCACGCAGAAGCGGCGCGAGGGTGTGGATGTCCTCGCGGAGGACCATCGCCGGATCGATCTCACGAGTCCCCTCCTCCAACGCCTTCGGTCGCACCGGGAACAATCGCGACAGTTCCCGCGCATGCGCGGGCGCCACATCGCGAGCGTTCTCGACCCGCGGCAGCGACGTCGTACGGTGCCCGGCGACGGCGGCCGGGTGGGCACGGGTCGAGGCAGCCGTCCCCGGGGCCGGAATGGTGGCCGCAGCGACGTAAGGCATGAAACCGTTCCTCCTTGCACGAATGGCCTGCCCGGACCGTCTGCCCCCACGAGCGGATCACAATCAGAAACGCCCGAGTCGGTCAGCTGATCAAGGCATCGTGCGCGGCGCCGGGGTGTTGGGACGCGGGCCGGGCAGCGTTCCCGGTCGTGAGGGCCACCACCCTGACCGACGTGGCGGAGCAGGTATTTCCCGCCCCGGTGGCCCGCATGGCGGTCGGCGAGCCCTGCACAGTGCCGTTTCCCCGGTGAACCGTGATCATTGAGCGCTGAGCACTCCGGCGAAGCAAAGGATGCTGAGGACTATCAAGAATCCGCCGATGACCAAAGGTGTTGATCGGTCGGCCATGGGGTGACGGGCCTTCGCCCGGCTGACGACCCCGCTGCCTCCCCGAGGGCGGTGGGAGAACTGGCTACGCATCGCGATGAGCCCGCACCCTGCGATCAGCAGGAAGGCTCCTACCACTATGTCCTTCGTCGTCATCTTCCAGCTCCCTCATGCGTATTGCCCGCGGAACGCGATGTATAGGCCGCGGAGCAGGTTCGGACGGATTTCGGTTCGCTTCGGCGTGGGGGTCCGGCAACGCCCCGGACATCACTTGGGCCGCCCCGAATTCGGTGCGGAGATCCACGCCGACACCGCGATCGACCGAGGCGTGTCGCTCGGACACCGGTCCGCTTTCAGCGACGTGAGCTCCGAAGCTGTGTCATGGTTCGGGGCCGGGGCCCTGCCGCCGGGTGAGATCGGCGGCGACGGTGGGCTGTGGGCAAGGACGCGCGGATGTCGAAGGCGGTCCCTAGTCGGCAATGGCCCAGCCGTAGAAGGCTCCCAGCGCCAGGATGAGGACGATAAAGAACATCTTGGCGAGTTTCAGGGTTCCTCTTTCGCTGGACGTGGCCGGGCCCCGACCACCCGGGGACGGGGGTCGGGGCCCAGCGGGTGACGGATGATCGTCGCCCATGCCTAGTGGCTGAGGTTGTCCTTGATGTCTTCCTTGGTCCGGCGGGCGTTTCTCTTGGCCTGGTCAGCCCGGCCTTCGGCGGTCATCCGCTCGTTGCCGGCCATGCGGCCCATGGCTTCCTTGGTCTTGCCCTTGGCCTGCTCGGCGTGTGCCTTGGCCTTCTCCGTGCCCGACATCGGGACCTCCTCGTGTTGTACCGGATTGGCCGTGACCCACTCGTGCTCACGATCGCAGCACGCAAACCCGTGGGCATTCACCGACTTTCGAGGCCCAGGTCCCGGGGCATGGGCCTCTTACTCAAAAGCGTCGGCCGCAACCTGGACGCGGTCGCGGACGAGGGCCCTGCTCGGGTGACCTGGAACAGGGTGTTGGCCGGGTGAGTTCCGCTCGTCCCGGGCACCGGCACCGCACCCCACGGGTACGGCAGCTGCCTTTACGCCAGGTTCGCCGTGAGGCGCTGGACGGCGGTGATCGTCTTCCCGCCGCCGGGGAGGAGGGTGATGTCGACGTGATCGGCGAGGCGCCTCACGAGGGGCCAGCCGTATCCCCCGGGGTGACCGCGCTCGGTCCTGGAGCGGGCCGCGGGGTGTTCGGGGCTGGCATCGCTGACGGCCAGGCGCAGGGTGTCCCCGTCGAGGGCAGCGTGAAAGCCGGTGATGCCGCCGCCGTGGCGGATCGCGTTGGTGACGAGCTCCGAGGCGACCAGGAGGGCGTCCCCGGCGGCGATGCTGTCGAGGGCGGCGTCCGCGGCCCGGAGCAGCTCGGTGACCCGCCGGCGGGCGGCGGCCACGGTGCCGGCCGCCCGCGCGACGGGGCGGCTGTGGTGGCGGCCGGGGGTGCCGTCGACGGCCGCAGTCGGATTCATGCTGTATCGCCTGCCCCGGGAGATAGGGTCCGAATCGACTGAGGGTGCGGTGTTCAGCAGGTGATCGCCTGCTGCACTCTGTCAGCCCAGAGGAGGGCGGGCGCGGTGTTGGTGACCTCGAACAGGCGGCGGACCGCAGTGTGCAGCGGGCCGGCGAGGACCATGACGGTTCCGGCCGCGGCCCGGTACCGTCGGCTCGGTCTTCCGAGCCCGACCATGCGTGAACGGGTGCGTCCTTGTGCCCGCCTGCACGGATAAGAAGCACATAAAATCGAATGCATGGCGGGGTCGGGGTCGGGCACACGGTGCCTCGGAGGTTGATAACTATGGTTCCCCTGCTTCTCGTTCTTCTGCTGGCACTGATCCTCTTCGGCGCGGGTTTCGCGGTGAAGATTCTCTGGTGGGTCGCCATCGCCGTCCTGGTCCTGTGGCTGGTCGGCTTCGTCGCCCGCCCCAAGGGCAGCAGCGGCCGCTGGTACCGCTGGTAGCCGTACGCAACATCAACGCAACCTTCAGACGTTGCGTGCCGGTGGCCCGGATCCCCGATTGGCACGGGGGTCCGGGCCACCGGCATGTCCGCGCGCCCGAGCGTTTCCCGAGCTGGATGAAGTGCCACAACTGGGGTATCCGGACACCAGCCGGGACGGTTGCCGTGACGCAGCAGGGGACCTGCTCACCTCCAACGATCGGCGGCCGCCCCGGCCCCGCCCCTCCCCGAGCGCGCACGGGCGGGCGGGCAGGCGTCAGGTTCTCCCGCCGCAGCCGACACCCCCGCGGCGGTCTCGCCATCCCCGGCGTGGAGCCGCTGAGCATGCCCGAGGGCTCGATGGGCTTCCGGCCGCCCGTGCGCGGGGTGCGATCGCCCTGATCGATGCTCTGCCGCTGTGATGCGAAGGACCCGGGCGGTGTTGTCGGGAAGCGACACCAACACGATGTCGCCTACAGGACGACGCGGGCAACGCGGTCGGCCTCTTCGAGGGTGTCGTATTCGCCGCGTTCCTGAACGTGGGCGAAGAACGACTCCGTGCGCATCGACATCACGTCACCTCCGTGGATGGGCGAAGGCAGGGGGGTGCGGAGTGCGGTGATTTCCCGAGGAAGTACGCCTGATCGACGCCCGGTCGAGCCGGTGCTCCGGACCCGTCAAGCCCCAGGAACACACCGCGCGCACTACGACGGTTTGGGGAATGCGCGGGGAGCGGCCGTCATAGACGCTCCACCGCGTCACCGACCGGCCGGCCGAACCCGAGCCGGTGTCGAAATACACCGGGGCGGGGACGCTTCCATCGGCCAGAAGCACACTGCCCCGGCCCTCGTGCGAGGTGCCGAACTCCTCCGCCGTCCAATTGTCCTGATCGACCATGACACCCTCCCCCGCCACCCGCCCGCCGAGCGGACTCCGGTCGGACCCGCCCGCCTCCGACCATGCCCCAGCCCGCTCCGGTGCGGGACCGAATCCGCAGTCGGGCGACCCAACTCCCCCGACTGTTGGCTTCGCTTCCAACGGCCCCAGCGCCGCTTTCCTGTTCAGGCCTGTAAGCGCCAGGTCAGCGGGCACACGAAAAAATCCCACCGCCTTCGGTGAGGAAGGCGGCGGGACCTGGTGGAGCGTTGGGCAGGCCTTGCACCTGCATTCCCCCACGGGAAGTGGGGTGTCTTTCCTTGGACCACCAACGCGAGACCCACACACCCGGTACCGGGCGGCGAGCTCAAGATCAATCATAGGCCATGATCTTCGCCATGCATGCCCTGGCCCGGCTACGGCTTGGCCGGTGTGGTCAGGGCAGAACCGCGGAAGCGGCGGCCGCGCGCAGGCAGGGGGCCACGCCCGTGTCAGGTGACGGTGACGCGCAGCACGTACGGCTCCCCGCCGCTGATCGCGTGGGCCTGCTCCCACAGATCCGCCGGAGAGAAGCCGAGCAGGGCCCGGTCCGCGGCGTGGGCCAGTAGGGGAAGGATCTCGGCGGCGGGCCGGCCGCGGTGCGTGCGCGCGAGCGCGGCGAAGGCCTGCTGATAGGGGGTGCCGTAGGTACCGGAGCTGTCGGAGAGCAGCCGCTCCAGGCTTTCCCCGCTCACGCTGATCTCGCCCATGTCCGCTCCCTTCCCGTCGGGGCCGGCCGGTCCATGCCCCTCGTCCTCGACGGTACGGACGGGCACTGACAACCAAGACCCTGCCGCGGGTAGCGCGGCCGTCGCCGCAGATCAGTGAGGGGGTGGTGACCGGTGACGAAGCCAGGGCGGTCATGATGCCGCTCGGCGTCCTCGAGGAAGAGACCCGCTCCGAAGAGGTACGTGCCGCCGCTGGCGAGATGCGGTTCCGCCTCGGCTCACGCCTCGCCCTGACCACCCCGATCCAGCGGCGGCCAAGCCCTGACGGTACGAGGTAGCGTGTTCGCTTCGGACTCCTCCAGGTCCCGTACATGGCGATGCGCACATGCTTCATGCAGACCTGCATGTCTCAAGGTGCGCCCCGGGACCTTCAGCGCCTGAACGTTGTGCTCCGGGTCACCGCAGGACAACGCCGTGACGACCACGCGCCGGGGGCCTGCCTAGATCGCGCCACGCCGTGTTCGCGCCGCCCCTGAACTCGCCTGCTACCAGCGGCCAGCTTTCGGTCTTCCTGTCGCGCGCGGTCACCATCGTGCGCGTGCCGATCAGTACGGCTGCTCCTCCGTCATCCGCGCGGTACCTGTCAGGCGCAGCATCTTCCCGTTGTCGCTGATCTCTGTGGATCCTCTGTGACCGTCGCGGGACAGCGGCGCACGCATGGGACCACGGCGCCACCGGCCGCTCGACGTCCCGAAACCAGCCAATACGTCAGATTCCGGACAGCTTCTCGATCTATCGGACCGGGCTTCGGGACGCGTCCGCCGGCGGCCCGGATTTCGGCGGGCCCGAATGCTCTGCGCACGGCGGCTTGACCGATGGTCTGCGGCAACGTAATTTCGAGCCGACCGGCCCGTGAACTGATGGAGGAGGCGAAGTCGGATGTCGATCATCTCCGAACTGCGCCGCCCCGCGCATCAGGTCGCCTGGACTCCGGGTCTCGTAGCACACGGCTGCTGAACAGCCCTCTTCGCCGGCGTGCCCTTCTGTGGCCCCGGCATCTTTCGATTTCTCACACCGCCTGCGGCACGTCGTCGCGTGCCGAGTCGCGCCCCGGATTTTCCCCGGGCTGCGCCAGCGAAATAGAAAGCCCCTGAAATGGCTATTAGCATAATCAGCTCGACCATGCGCGGAAATGAGGATGGGCCATGGTAGCGGCGCGGATCACCGTCAACGGGAAAGAGACACCGCTTTCCCCGGCTGCACCCCACACCACTGTGCTCGATCTCCTGCGCGAGCGTGGCCTCACCGGTACCAAGGAGGGCTGCGCCGAGGGTGAGTGCGGCGCCTGCTCGGTCCTGGTGGCCCGTCCTGGCGTGAACAAGCCCACCGACTGGGTGGCCGTCAACGCATGTCTGGTGCCGGCCGCGGCACTGGACGGCCAGGAGATCATCACCTCCGAAGGTCTCGCCACGGTCGGCGAACCCGGTACTCGGCCCACGCTGCACCCGGTACAGGAGGAGATGGCGGTCCGCGGCGGTTCCCAATGCGGTTACTGCACCCCCGGGTTCATCTGCAGCATGGCCTCCGAGTACTACCGGCCCGACCGCTGCGCCCACGGCGAGTCCGCCGACACCGGCGACGCCCACGACGCCGAGCACGGTCCGAACGGCTTCGATCTGCACTCTCTGAGCGGCAACCTGTGCCGCTGCACCGGCTACCGCCCGATCCGCGACGCCGCCTTCGCGGTCGGTGAACCCACCGAGGACGACCCGCTGGCGCAGCGTCGCGAGCAGGACCCGCCCGCGCCGGTCGCCACCGAGTACACGCAGGACGGCGCCACGTTCCTGCGGAAGGACACCTTGGCCGAAACGTTGCGGCTGCTGCGCGAGCGACCCGACGCGGTCGTGGTCGCCGGCTCCACCGACTACGGCGTCGAGGTGAACATCCGCTCCCGCCGGGCGGAATGCGTGGTCGCCATCGAACGACTGCCCGAACTCCGTGAGCTGCGCGTCGAATCCGACCACATCGAGATCGGGGCGGCGGTCACGCTCACCGAGATCGAACGCCGCCTCGACGGCGATGTCCCGCTGCTGGCCGAGCTGTTCCCGCAGTTCGCCTCCCGACTCATCCGCAACAGCGGCACCCTCGGCGGCAATCTGGGTACCGGCTCCCCCATCGGTGACAGCCCGCCGGTCCTGCTCGCCCTCGAGGCGTCGCTGGTGCTCGCCGACGCCGACGGTGAGCGCGTCGTCCCGCTCGCGGAGTACTTCACCGGCTACCGGCAGAGCGTGCGCCGCCCCGACGAGCTGATCCGCGCCGTGCGCATCCCGCTGCCGCTGTCGCCCCTCACGGCCTTCCACAAGATCGCCAAGCGGCGCTTCGACGACATCTCCAGCGTGGCGATCGGATTCGCGCTCGACATCGAGGGCGGAATCGTCCGCAAGGCACGCATCGGTCTGGGCGGCGTGGCCGCCACCCCGATCCGTGCCCTCGCCACCGAGGCCGCCCTGCAGGGCAAGCCGTGGTCGGCGGAGACGGTCGACGCCGCGGCCCGGGTGCTGCGGGGTGAGGGCACGCCGATGAGCGATCACCGTGCCAGCTCCGTCTACCGTTCCGCGATGCTCGGCCAGAGCCTGTTGAAGCTGTACGCGCAAACCACCGAGGCGGTGTCTTCATGAGTCATTTGTCCGAGCGTCCCGAGAAGCCGGTGGTCGGCCTCTCCATGCCGCACGAAAGTGCCGTACTGCACGTCACCGGCGCCGCGCTCTACACCGATGACCTGGTGTACCGCACCAAGGACACGCTGCACGCCTACCCCGTCCAGGTCATGAGGACCCGGGGCAGGATCACCGCGCTGCGCACCGAGCCCGCGCTCGCCGTGCCGGGTGTGGTCCGCGTACTGACCGTCGCCGACGTGCCCGGTGTCAACGACGCCGGTATGAAGCACGACGAGCCCCTCTTCCCCGACGAGGTCATGTTCCACGGCCACGCGGTCGCCTGGGTACTCGGTGAGACCCTCGAGGCGGCTCGGCTCGGTGCGGCGGCCGTCGAGGTGGAACTCGACGAACTGCCCTCCATCATGACGCTGAAGGAAGCGATCGAGGCCGAGAGCTTCCACGGCGCCCGGCCCCTGATGGTGACCGGCGACATCGACGCCGGCTTCGCCGACTCCGCGCACGTGTTCAGCGGTGAGTTCCAGTTCTCGGACCAGGAGCACTTCTACCTGGAGACGCACGCCGCGCTGGCCTACATCGACGAAGCCGAGCAGGTGTTCATCCAGAGCAGCACCCAGCACCCCTCGGAGACCCAGGAGATCGTCGCGCACGTCCTCGGTCTGCACAGCCACGAGGTGACCGTGCAGTGCCTGCGGATGGGTGGCGGCTTCGGCGGCAAGGAGATGCAGCCGCACGGCTTCGCGGCCATCGCCGCGCTCGGCGCCAAGCTGACCGGTCGGCCGGTCCGGGTGCGGCTCAACCGCACCCAGGACCTCACCATGTCCGGCAAGCGGCACGGCTTCCACGCCGACTGGAAGATCGGCTTCGACGCCGACGGACGGATCCAGGCGCTGGATGCCACGCTCACCTCGGACGGCGGCTGGAGCCTGGACCTGTCCGAGCCCGTGACGGCCCGTGCGCTGTGCCACATCGACAACACGTACTGGATCCCCAACGCGCGGGTCGCCGGTCGCATCGCTCAGACCAACAAGGTCTCCAACACCGCCTTCCGCGGCTTCGGCGGTCCGCAGGGCATGCTGGTGATCGAGGACATCCTGGGCCGGGTCGCGCCGCTGCTCGGCCTGGACCCGATGGAGCTGCGCAAGCGCAACTTCTACCAGCCGGGTCTCGGTCAGGCGACGCCGTACGGCCAGCCGGTCCCGCAGGCGGAACGGATCGCCGCGGTCTGGCAGCAGGTCGAGAACGACGGCGGGATCACCGACCGCAAGCGCGAGATCGCGGCGTTCAACGCCGCGCACCCGCACACCAAGCGGGCGCTCGCGATCACCGGCATCAAGTTCGGCATCTCGTTCAACCTCACGGCCTTCAACCAGGCCGGCGCGCTGGTGCTGATCTACAAGGACGGCTCCGTCCTGATCAACCACGGTGGCACCGAGATGGGCCAGGGCCTGCACACCAAGATGCTGCAGGTGGCCGCGACCACGTTGGGCATCCCGCTGCACAAGGTGCGACTGGCGCCCACGCGGACCGACAAGGTGCCCAACACCTCCGCCACCGCCGCCAGTGCCGGTACGGACCTCAACGGTGGCGCGGTGAAGAACGCGTGCGAGCAGTTGCGCGCGCGGCTGCTGCAGGTGGCCGCCGGCCGGCTCGGTTCGAACGCCTCGGACGTGCGCATCGTCGACGGTGTCGCCCGCACCCTGGGCAGCGACAAGGAGCTGGCCTGGGACGACCTGGTGAGCACCGCGTACTTCCAGCGCGTGCAGCTGTCGGCGTCCGGCTACTACCGGACCGAGGGCCTGCACTGGGACGCGAAGAGCTTCCGAGGCTCCCCGTTCAAGTACTTCTCCTACGGCGCCGCCGCGGCCGAGGTCGAGGTCGACGGTTTCACCGGCGCGTACCGCATCCGCCGGGTGGACATCGTGCACGACGTCGGCGACAGCCTGTCCCCGATGATCGACATCGGTCAGGTCGAGGGCGGTTTCGTCCAGGGCGCGGGCTGGCTGACGCTCGAGGACATGCGTTGGGACACCAGCGACGGGCCGAACCGCGGCCGGCTGCTGACCCAGGCCGCGAGCACCTACAAGCTGCCGAGCTTCTCGGAGATGCCCGAGGAGTTCAACGTCACGCTGATGGAGAACGCCACCGAAGAGGGCGCGGTGTACGGGTCCAAGGCGGTCGGCGAGCCTCCGCTGATGCTGGCGTTCTGCGTGCGCGAGGCGCTGCGCCAGGCGGCCGCGTCGTTCGGTCCCGCCGGGGTCAGCGTGGAACTCGCCGCCCCCGCGACGCCTGAGGCGGTCTTCTGGGCGATCGAGTCGGTCCGCGAGAAGGCGGAGGTGCGGAGCGGCGACGGCCAGGCTCCGGACGACAGCGGGATTCGTACCGACACAAGCGCTTTGAGCAATGCCTGACATGACCTGGATCGCAGCGGTCACGCGGTTGCGAGCACGCCGGGAGCCCGGCGTGCTCGTGACCGTCGCGACCGTGCGCGGCCATGCTCCCCGTGGGGCCGGTGCCAAGCTCGTCGTGGGACAGACCGAGACCTGGGGTTCGATCGGCGGCGGCAACATCGAGGCCGTCGCCGTCGATCGGGCCCGCCAGCTCAACGTCGAGCCCGATCCGCAGCCGGAACTGATGGAGTTCGCCCTCAACGACAAGGTCGTCGGACCCCACGGTGTGCAGTGCTGCGGCGGCGCCGTCAGCCTGCTCCTCGAACCGCTGCCGGTGGTCCAGGCGGTGGCCGTCTTCGGCGTCGGGCACGTCGGACTGGAGCTGGCCCGCATCCTGGCCCGCCACAACCTCGATCTGCACCTGATCGACACCCGGTCCGACATGCTCACCGACGAACGGCTGAGTGTGCTCTCGGACGCGGTGGCGCAGATCCACGTGCACCACACGCCGCTGCTTCCGGAGGAGGTGCTCGCGAAGCTGCCGCCCGGCGCCCACGTCCTGATCATGACCCATGATCACGCCGAGGACGCCGCACTGTGCGACGCCGCCTTGCGCACACCTGGTCTCGGCTCGATCGGATTGATCGGCTCGGCCGCAAAGTGGGTGCGGTTCCGCAAGCGCCTGGCCACCGAGGGCGGTCACGACGACGCCACCATCGATCGGATCAAGACTCCGATCGGGATGACCGAGATCACCGGCAAGGAGCCGGCCACGATCGCGGTGAGCGTGGCGGCGGACCTGCTCCGGACCTTCGAGCAGGACCGCCCCGGGGCGGTACCGGACCCGGTGGCCGAGGTGCCCGTGGCCCCTGAGGTGCCTGAGGTACCTGTGGTCCGGGAGGTCGAGGTCCGCGCGGCCTCAAGGAACTCCGCGGTCCCCAAGGTCCTCGACGTCCGCGTACGCTCCGGCATCCGTTAGGGCGCTCCTTCTCGGATCACGCCGACCGGGCTCTCCCGGCCGGCATGATCCGAAAGGCAGGCCCTAGCGGACCGTTTCAGAATGAGGTTCGGAGTCGGCGTAAGCAGATGATGCTGCGTGCGAGTGGGAGGAGTCCGAAGTCGTAGCCGCGGTCCGCGAAGAGCCGACGAGGCCGGTGACGGGGCCGTCCGCGAAGCCCGCGGATTCGCGGTATAGCGTCGATGAGAGGCATGAGCTGGATGACACCGTGACGGTTCCCGCTGGTCAAGGAGATCGCGAGGGGGGTGCCGTGCCGATCGACGACGAGGCGGTGCTTGCTGCCCGGACGTGCGCGATCGACCGGCGAAGGTCCGGTGTGAGCCCCCTTTGAGGGCCCTGACGTGCGAAGCGTCGATCGCCGCATCGTCCATGTCGAGCAGTCCGGCGCTCCGGAGCTCGGCCAGGAGGACTTCGTGGAGGCGGGGCCACACGCCGGCCTCGGTCCAGCCCCGAAGACGCCGCCAGGCCGTCACGCCGCTGCAGCCGACCTGCCCGGTAGGGACGTCCCGCCAACTGACGCTCTTGCCCAGCACGTCAACGATGCCCGCAACGCCGCACGATCGTCCACCGGCAACCGTCCCGGATACGAAACCGCCGTGCCGGCCGCTCCGGCAGCAACGGGACCACACATTCCCACAGGTCATCAGGCACAAGATCAGCAGGCACACCCCAGATCCTGCCGACATCCACACCCAACTGCCAGCCCCTCAATGAATCTCTTTCTGGAACGATCAGTAAAGCGCACGCACCCTCATCACTCCCATCCGCAAAACGTTGGTCCCTCAACTACGGCCCCCACACCGACATCATCGGAAGCATCCAGCGCCAGCACTCCTGCCCCCTGCACACGTGAGACTTGGCGGGCGTCACACCAACTCAGGCTCACCCACAATCGCGTGCAGCTCTTTCAGACCACCACCCCCATCGATACCGCCGATTCGCTGAAACGCCTCCGCCAGTTCCTCCTGCTTCTCCGCCTGGGCGGACGCCAGGTCAGGGCGACTCAGACAAGCGTGGCAGATGCCGGCGTTCGGCTGTTTCCGCCCGGGCGCAGGTGGTCTTCGTGAATCATGGAGGCCGTGTCCGGCCCGGGCGCCGCGCTCTGATGATCACGATGGAGGAGACCGTATGGCAGGCGGAGCTTTCACCGATTTCTCCGGCACGTACGAGCTGGTCAGCAGCGAGGGGTACGAGAAGTACCTGGAGTCGATCGAGGTCGACGCGGCAACCCGTGAGGTGCTCGCGGCGGACCCCCAGACGGTGAGGATCGTGCAGGAGGGCGACCACTACACGTTCAGGATCACCGTCGCCGCCAAGGCGGCTGTCCTTCAGTTCACCCTCGGACAGGAGTTCGTCACGAACTACGGGTACGGCGACGACCGCCAGGCCAAGGGGATCGCCCGCCGCGACTTCAACCACGTCACCCTGCAGCGCAAGGGCGGCAACTCCGAGACCACCGTCGTGTACAGCGCCGACGACCAGGGCCTCGACGTGGCGTACACCGGCCCGAACGCGGTGACCGCAAAGCGGCGCTACAAGCGCCAGCCCTGACCGGTCCGGAGGCCACCAGCGAGGCGTGCCCCGGCCGGATGCCATGCCGGGGCCCGCTCGCGCACCGGTAGGTCGGCCTCGCCACACGCCGATGCGGTGAACTTTCGGCCGCCTCGGAGCGGAACGGTCATGTTCCCTCGAGCCAACAACCACGCCACCACCGGACCACGGTCGAACTCCGGGCACTCGCGGCAGGGCTGAAGCCTGGCATTATCGAACATTTCATCGAACGGCCCGGCCCGGTTCATCGCCCACAGCCTCGGGGACCCATCGGCAAACGCTGTTCCTGGAAATGAGCGAAGCCACCCCGTGCGTACCCGCGCCGACGGAATGCAGCACCGAACGGCTCCACGGGCAGCACCGCGGGCAACGCCGCGACCGACTCGTCGCCGGCCGACGCTCGGCGCATGCCGCCCTCGTCTCGGCTGGTCGTGGTCGCGGATTGCGGGGGCCGATGGGCTGTGTCAGCGTGGTTAGCCGGAAGCTCGGGAGGTCAGGGGCGGGGACCCGAGGAATCCCGGACGAGGGGAAACCCATGAGGCACATTCCGAGTCCTGCCGTGACCGCGGCCGCAGCGCTGGTCCTGTCGCTCGGCGGCGCGCCGGCCGCCCTCGCGGCCGAACCGACCCCCAACCAAAGTGCGGCAGCCGCACAGTTGTGCACCGACCTCAACAAACTCCGCTCCGACGCGACGGCATTGGTCGGACTGAACCCGGCCTCCGCGACGAAGGACCAGGTCAAGGACGCGTACAACGACGTCAAGGACGGCTGGGACAACGTCTCGGAATCCACCGCGACATGGGACGCGGCCCAGAAGGACGCCATCAAGTCCGCGGCGGACGGGCTGAAGAAGACCTGGGACGACCTGCCCGACGACACCACCGGCACCGACGCCGCCGGCAAGCTCAAGCCGCAAGCCCAGCAGCTGGACACCGCGGTGAAGTCCGCCCGCACCGGCCTGCAGTGCCCGGGCTGACAACCGCACCCGAACCCAAGGCGATGATCCCCGCGGCAGCTCACCAGGCCGCGGGGATCACCCGTCCACCCGAACGGAGCAAGCACACGCGCACGGCCCGCGGCCCCGGCACGCACGACGCGGAAGACACCCCAGTCGCGGGGCGCAGCGGTGTGTGAGGTCGCCCCGTCCGGCTTACCCGCAGCGTTGCCTCCGGGGGGCCGCTGCCGAGAGTCCTGTGCGCGGGGTCGGTCGGCTCAATGGGGCCAGTGGCGGCTGGTCACCACGTAGGGGGCGAGGGTACGTGCGCGCTTCCAGATGGCGTGGAGTTGTTGGGTGGGGCGTTGCTGTTCGCCCTGGAGGGCGTTGAGGATGATCAGGCCGCCGGTCAGGGTGGGTACCACCCACTGGATGTAGGAGAGGTGGCGTTCGGCCTGGCCGGTGTCGGTCAGGTGATCCTCGTTCTTCTCGGTGTCTGGTTGCTCGAAGGAGGCGAGTTCGATCCTCTTGCCGAGGGCACGGCCGTAGACGGTGGCGGCGAGCGCGGCCCCGGTGAGAACCGTCTTGGCCAGGGAGGAGGCGGCGACGCCCTGCTGGGTGAACACACGGCCGGCGTTCGCCTTGAGCAGGCCGCAGGAACCGACCAGGTGCGTGCCGATCGCGAGGGCGCCCACAGGAGTCCACAGCGCCCAGCCCGCGCTTGCGATCCTGGCCCCTTCATGCCGGCTCGTCCCCTGCTCCTTCGCTGCGCCGTTGAGGCCGACCGCTCCCATCAGGGAACCTCCGAACCAAGCGGCCAGGCCCACGTCATGAAGGCCGCGCATGACGGTGTTGCGTTCGGACACGGCGTGACTCCTCGTGCGGGACGCGGCAGGAACACCGACAGGTCCGTCGGCTCTCCGGTCACCGTCACCCCGGAATCCCGGCAGCGCATCCGGGCTGGTCCGAACGGCCCTCAGGAAGAACGTGCGCTCGCCCAGCTCCGCCGCCTACTACGGATACGGATCGCGTACGGGCAGCCGACTCCGCACGGGAACGGCAGCCCGCATCCGAACCCGCGGCGAGCGCCTGCGGCACCGCGAGGGTGGGTGGCGCACCACCAGGAGAGGACCGCATCACCCAGTTGGAGAGGCTCGGCATGATCTGATCCCACTTCGACGTCTCCTGGGCCGAGGGCCTGGCCGCCGCGCGCGGGTGGGCCGCCGAGCACGGCCACCTCTTGGCGCCGCTGGACGCCATGTTCCAGGGCGCGGCGGTGGGCATCTGCCTGAAAGACGCACGGGTCGCCGCCCGGAAGGCTGTCGAAAACGAGCGGCGGCACGTGGAGGGGTGGCCGGTGGAGTCGTGGGCCGGGGCGCTGACGGACAAGCGGCGCGAGCAACTGGAGGACATCGACGCCTCCTGGTGCCCGAGCTGGCCGGTGACGTGGCAGCGCGCCTTCCACCTCGTCCGACAGCACCTGGACATGGGCGAGGAGGACCTCGGACGGTGGGTGACTCGGTGCGGCTCGGCTGGGACCGGCTCACCGGGGTGCAGCAGTGGTTGTGCGAGCAGGTCCTCGGAAATCGAGCCCACCACCGAGCACGAGATCGCCCCACACCGGCCGACAAGTGGACCGCCCACCTCGGCGCCGCCCGACAGTTCTTCGCGCGCGATGGGCACCCGACGGTCCCCCGCAAGCATGTCGAGACCGTGCTCTCCGAAAACGGTGGGGAGCTCCAGTTCCGGCTGGGGTCATGGGTCAAAAACCAGCGCAGCCGGGCCGCCTCGCTGTCGCCGGAGCGGGTGGAGCAGCTGTCCAAGCTCGGGATGCGGTGGTCCTGATGATGGCCGTCGTCACCGCGGCCGCCGCGCTCGCGGCCGGCCATCTGCTCGGACGGCTTCGCCCCTGGCGGCGTGCGGGCGACTGCGCGGCCGACCTGTTCCGCTCGACCGGGGCGTGGGTTAGGGGCAGCGCGGGGCGGCAGGCCTTCGTCTTCCTGGTCCACGTCGTCACCGCGCCGCGCACCAGCCGGCGCTTCGTGCGCGCCTCGGCTACCGACAGGCAAGTCCGTGCCCCGGCCGACGCAGGCCGGGGCGCCCAGAACTGTCGCGCCTCCTCTGAGCCCTTTCGCGGCCAGGCCGCCACCCTGGAGGAGCTTCGCGTCGACCGGCAGCTCGAAGAGGCCCTCGCCCACGGGCCCGACCCGCTTCACCTCGCCGAGGTCTTCGGCTCGGACGAGAAGACCGCGATCCGCTGCGCGAACTCAGCCCGCGCTCTGCTGGACCAGGACGCTGAACAGCAGCTTCGGTGAAACCCGCTCGACCGGGGACGCACCGTGAAGGAATCATGAGCGAGTGACGCCGACCGAAGCAGCAGCAATCGCTCTACAGGACCAAGCCGCCCTCTGGAGTGTGGGGGAGGTCAGTGCGAGCGAGGTCGTCGATTCCGCCTGCGATGCGCTCGTCGCCGGACTCGACACCCCCAACCTTCGGATCCTCGCCGCCTGCACCCGCGCCGAGGCGGACTACGACGTCCACGACCTGCTTCCCCCAGCACTCGCCGAACTCGGCCTCACCCTCCATCCAGTCGGCGGCGAGGCCGGCCAGGAAGCCGCCGTGCGAGCGCTCGCACGGCGCATGCTCGCCGGCGAGTTGAAACCCTGGGAGCTCACTTTCCAGATTCATCGGCGCTACGGGCACGAGCTGCCTCTGACCGAGCGGCTCGCCGAGCTCGATGACGAGTACGGCATGCTCGAAGACGGCGACGAAGCAATAGCTCAGGTCGATGAAGAGGTCACGGCCGAAGCCCGCCGCCTCGCGAACCTCTCCACGGTTCCCGCCGAACCCACGGATACGCCCAGCTGATGCACACGGAACGACCCGCGAGTTCCCGCTGAACATACTTCGGTTTCCCTGAACCCACGGGGGTCACGGGATGTGACCCAGATGTGCCAGAAACCCGCCAGAACTTGATCTTGGCCTGCTGAGTGCCTGACGAGGTCGGGGATCTTGGGGATGCCGGTCGGCCATGCCCTCGACATCTCAGTTTCCAAGATCCCCGACGTCGTCATCCGCGATCAGCTCCGCGTCTCCTCGCGGCGTCCAACAGCGGCCGCATCGGGTACGACGAGCAACTTGCCGGTGGTACGCCGAGCCTCCAGATCGCTGTGGGCCCGAGCCACCTCGGACAATGCGTAGCGGCCCGTTACGGTGACCTCAAGCGCCTTGGAGCGCACCCACTCGAACACATCGGCGGCCCGTCGGAGCAGTTCGGACCGATCGGCGATGAAGTCCCCGAGGCTGGGCCGGATCAGGGTCAGCGAACCGCCGTGGGCGAGCCGAATCGGATCAAACGGAGGCACGGCACCACTTGCCGCGCCGAAGAGCACGAGATGGCCGCGGGTTCGCAGACTGGCGAGGCTCGCATCGAAGGTGTGCGCGCCGACGCCATCGAAGACAACCGGCAGCCCCTGACCACCGTTGAGCCGCCTCACCTCGGCTGCGAGATCGTCGACGGCGGAGGAAAGGATCACCTCAGCGGCCCCGGCACGCTTCGCCAGCTCGGCCTTCGCCGTGGTCGACGTCGTGCCGATCACCCTGCCGCCGAGATGGGTGATGAGCTGGGTCAAAAGCAGCCCCATGCCGCCGGCAGCCGCATGCACGAGCACCGTGTCGCCCCCCTGAACCGGGTAGGCGTCCTTGACGAGATAGTGCGCGGTCATGCCTTGGAGGAGCACGGCGGCGGCTGTCTCGAAGCCGATATCGTCGGGCAGCGGCACCAGCCGGGAGGAGTCCACGACGGCCCGCTCGGCATACGTGCCGGGAATCTCCACCCAACCGACCCGGTCCCCGACTGCGACGTCAGCGACGCCGGGTCCAACTTCGACGACCGTGCCGGCGCCCTCAGTGCCCGGGGTGAAGGGCAGCGGGAGGCTGTACCGGCCTTCGCGGTGGTAGACGTCGAGGAAATTGACCCCGGATGCGGCGACCTCCACGATCGCCTCGCCCGGACCCGGGCGCGGCTGGTCCACCTCGGCCTCCCGCAGCACCTCGGGACCGCCCACTTCGTACACCTGAATCGCTCGCATGACCCCTCCAATAACGGCTCACCCCCACCAACCCCGTTGATCGCGATCCGATTCCCGGCGAACTCGTGCACGTCGACATCAACAAGGTCGGCAACATCCCCGGCGACGGCCACAAGGTCCCGGCCGGCAATCGAGCCGCAAGACCCTTCGGCCGCGCGGGCTCGCCCCTGCCGCCCCTCTACAAGCGGCTCGTGATGGAGACCGTGGCCCGCGGAAGGGAATACGGCCTCCGTGTCCCAATCCGCTCCGATCGAGACGCGGTCACCTCCCGTGTACTCACCCGTGGAGGCAACGTGTGAGTGAGGCTGCGGCAGTCTTGAACCTCGGTCACTTCCGTCCCTCCGCAACAGCGCGCAGCGACGGCCCGCGAGGGTGGTGACGCGCGACCGCTGCGGTTCTCAATGACTTCAAGTGGACCGCCAACCTCGGCGCCGCCCGGCAGTTCTTCGAGCGCGGGGGCCACCTCACGGTCCCGCGTAGGCACGTGGAGACCGTGCTTGCCGAGGACGGCGGGGAGCTCCAGTTCCGTCTGGGGGCGTGGGTCAACAACCAGCGGAACAGGGCCGCCGCGCTGTCCCCGGAGCGGGTGGAGCAGCTGTCCAAGGTCGGGATGCGGTGGTCCTGATGATGGCCGTCGTCACCGCGGCCGCCGGGCTCGCGACCGGCTACCTGTTCGGACGGCTGCGCCCCTTGTGGCGTACGGCGACTGGGCGGCCGACCAGGTCCGCTTCGCCGGGGCGTGGGTCCGGGGCGGCGCGGGACGGTAGGGAGCCTCTACGCTTCGACCTGGGCAGCACGGACCACGGCTGCGAAAGCGGACCAGCCCAGGCGCTCGCGGGCCTGCCACAGGTAGACGCCGAGCAGGTCGGCTTCCTCGCCCGGTGTGTTCATCGCCCTCCCCGTACCGCAGGCCCACACGACATGACCCCCGGGCGCGTAGGAACGCGCTGGGCGCAGCCCGCCGCACCGAGGACGCCGGACTACCCCGGATGCAGGGAATCCAACTCGTCGAGAAAGTCGTTGCTTTTGAGTCCGTCGGAGATCGTCGGGTGATCGTGGCCCGGCCGGTCGGGGTGACGCCGACCGGCCGCACAAAGCACCCGCCGATCCCCCGAGTTCGCTGGAAGCTCCAACCGCCAGGAAGCGCAGACCATCGCCGGCTCGCGCACGGGAGTAAGCGCCCCTTGCGAAAACGGCCCGGGACTCCCCTGGGCGTGGGTCTCCACGTGGGCCGGGAGTGGCCTCGCGGCCTAAGTAGTGCCAGCATCCGCGGCGGGTGGTCACCGATGCGGAAGGAGGAGAGATACATGCGCATCTGTGCACCGTAGCGTCGCCCGATCCGGGCCGAGGCAGCGTAATCGTCATGCAGCAGCCCTTCCCCTGCGCCGACGGGCCCCGGAGGCCCGTCGTGCAACCCGCGCTCTTGTCCGTCGACGGGTCGAGGCGGCGTGAGTGCGGCCGCACGTCTCCGACCCCTGGAAATCCGCTGCCTCGGCCACTGACCCGGAGCCGATCCCGCGATACTGGTGAGTGGCGAACGCGGCCCTCCCGACATTCGCACCAGGCAGCGTTGGCAGCCATGGCGTCGCGGAAGGTGCGACCGGCCCAGCTCATCCCGCGGGTCGAGGTCTCGTCCGGGAGGGGTGTCCTCCTACTCGTTGTCGAACCAGCGGCGGGGTGCGCCTCCTTCGTGATGCAGCCCCTCGTGGCCGCGCGGCAGAGCGCAGAAGAAGTTGCCCTGCGGGTCGGTGTCCCAACTGTCCGGCCCACTCGCGCCACAGCGGATCGGAAGAGTCGTGGGCTCCGCAGTCTGTATGTCGGGGGAGAACCCTGTATCGGTTTGGCCCTCGGAGCCGGAGTTGTGCTGGTTCTGATTTGTCATCATGCCCCCATCGTCCTACAAGCCAATGGGCTGGGTCGCTCGCGGCTACTGGCCTTGAGGGCGGGGCCAGGGCTCAACTCGCCCTCCACAGCACTTCCAGTGCGGTCCCGGTGGAGACGCTGTCGCGGGCCCGCTCAGCGATCCGGGCATCCGCCAGAGCCCGCGGATCCCGGGCCACGTGGCGCTCGATCACAGCCCAGCCAGGTGTCCCGTCGGGGGCGGGCAGCACCACGATGTGGTGTCGGCACGACCTGTGATCAGGACAGCGAGCAGGGACAGGTACTCGCGTTGCAGGTGAGAGCCGCGGACCGCGCCGTCCGGGCCCGCCGGCAGGGCGGGTTGCGCATCGGCCAGCAGTTGGCAGGTGGCGTCCGCGGCGCGGATCACCGTCTCGAAATCAGCCGAGCCCAGGCGTGCCAGGGCCGCCCGTAGATATTCGCCGAGCACGTCCGTGTCATCACCATGTGTCTTCATCCCCGGCCCCCTACCCACGCTCGGGTCTCCACTCGGTGGGTGGTGCACGCACTGGTGCGGCCGGCGCGCGGGAGTGGTGCGCACCGGATGGAATCGGTGCGTGGAGTGGGCCGGGTGGAGGCACCGTGTTTCTCCTTGACACGCGCCGAGGTCAAGGAGAGACGCACCCGGTTGTCCTCTGACAGGTGGTCTTGACCGATTGACAGGCAAGTTTGACCGGTCAGCTGTTTGCGGCACCACGACGGATGCACGTGCCGCGGCGGAAGAGCTCGTCATCGCACGAAGTCGCTGACGCAGTTGCCGGTGCAGTCGCCAAGCGAGCTCAAGATCATCCCTAGGGCGAGGATCGCCAGGATAATCCACGCAATGTGGGCGAACGAATTGTCTTTTCCATACGGGGGTTCCGGTGTTCCGCCCCGCGGAACCTCCTTGTGGCTCTCGGGCTCGCCACCGGCGCCGTCGTGTCCCTCGTCCACCATCGTGTCATCCCCCGTCGCGGTGCGTCCTCCCATGGCACGGCGTCAGGTCTCGTCCGTCAAGGCATGCGGTGGATCCCTTCCGAACTTGACGGCGCCCGGAGACGTCGCGGTCCGTGCGGCCCTGGCCGCCCGGTTGGCTTCGTTCACGTGTTGTGAAGTCCGTTGTTCACGGATTTAGAAGGCACCCGGCCGGTGCCGACGTCGATGTTCATGAGAAATGGTTCTGGCTCAAGTTCCGCGGTCCGTGACTGTGTGTCACCAATTAGATCTCGAAGAGGGCTTCCTCTTGTGGCGGGATCGGAGGGTCAAGGACGTCGCGGAGGCGGGTGATGTCCTGGCGCCACTTCGACCCGTTCGTAGCTTCGGCCCACAGCTCGGCGAGTTCAGACCGGTTGGAGACCACTTGGTCCAGGGCGTCGACGGCGAGCAATCGAAGGTCTGCAGGCAACTCCGGTAGCGGCTCTGATGGGCCGTAGTTCGAACACGCCGGATCGCCGTCAGGATGCTGGGCGACGACCAGGGCCGCCGCGGCCACTGCACGCTCGCCGTCGTAGATTCCCAGGAAGTCCGCAGGCCCGGCGGCACGCTTGAGCACGCCGCGGATCATGGCTTCGCGTTCTTCCAGTGCTACCTCGTCCAGGTCACCGGCGAAGTCGGCGGCGGTGTCGTTATCGAAGGGGCCGATGTCCCAGGTGCCCATGTCTCTCCTCGCGTGGCCGTCTGGGGATCCTCGCACTGGCCACCGACAGCGAGGTCAGGAGGCCAGTAGTACCCGCTTGCGCAGGAGCTTGAAGCAAGCGCGTCCGTACATCTGCCGCTTGATCATTTTGATGCGGTTGACGTGGCCTTCCACGATGCCTGAGCTCCAAGGCAGGGTCAGGCCGGCGGTGACGGCTGCGAGGTCGCGTTCGAGGCCGTTGATGAAGGTGTGCAGGCTGGGTAGGTCGTCGGCTCGGACCGCCGCGATCCATTCTGGGAGCCGTTCTCCCTGGAGCTGGGTGAGCATCTGCCCGAAGGAGCGGACGTGCCCAGCGAGGGCGTCCAGTTCGGGGCAGCCAGCCAGCACGGACTTGAGCTTCAGTCGCTCCTTCTCCGGAAGCGCGTCGGGGTGGGTCAAGATCCAGCTGGCAACAGTCCTGGGAGATGGCGGCCGACCCCCTGGCACCGCGTCCCGGAAAGGACGAAGGTATGCGCGGACGGCCCCGTATCCACCTGCGTATCCATGCGTCTGAATCTCCTTTCAGAGGGTCCAGGCGTTCGTGCAGCCCCCGGCCCACCGCTCGTGCAAGTACGACTTGAAGTCGTCGAGCTTCGTCCTGCGGTTCTGCCACTGCCCTTGGAAGAGGTCTTCCGGGGTCGCCGCATCGGCCAGACGCTGCACGGTTCGGTAGGTCATCCGGAGTTCGCGGGGCGACCGCCCGCCGACTGTGTCCTTCGCCGAGCATCCCGTGGACGATGGCGTGCTTCTCGCGTGTTCGGTCGGCGAATCGGTGCCTCTTCGGCCAGGGCGACGCGCCAGCTTCAGGAGCTGGTGGCGTCGTGACGCTCTCGGATCCGGGCACCGCGAATGGTGTTCGCAGGCAGGTCCGATGGCGCGATACGCATCGCTCGGTGGCTTCGCCGAGGTTGCGCCAGAGATGGAAACGGTCTGCGACCTGCACCGCGGTGGGTGCCCCAGTGCTGGCGCCTTCGGCGAAGAAGGGGGCACGGTCGCGGCAGACCACCTCAATCCTGGGACACTCAGCAAGCCAGGCGACGACGGTGGTTGCCTCGCGGTCCGGCAACAGATCCACAGGCCTGCGGGCTTCGACATCAACCAGCACAGTCCCGTAGACACGGCCCTTGCGCATCGCGTACTCGTCGATGCCACCACCCGCGGGACCGACGGCTGAGGGTCAGGCATCGAATCAACCAGCCGAAGTACCGTGCTGCGGCTGACGGAGATGCCGAAGACGTCCGCAAGGCGGGCGCCGGCGCGGCCGGCCAATGCGAGGCCCACCTCGGCCAGGACCGAACGCAGCCGGTCAGTCCGCTGAGCGTGACGGCGGGTCAGCCCGGGAACCTGCTCAACGAAGGTCTGCCGTCCGCAAGAGGTGTCCGCGCAGGTGAACCGGCGGACCTGCAGGCGCAGTACTACACGCCTCCCAGCGCTGGGTAGATCAGCGGGAAACCGCAGGTTTGGACCGATGACACCGATTCGACCATCTTCCGCAGCCTGGACACTCGACACCGGCAGACTTGCGCGTGACGCCGATCCAGAACACCTCGCCGTCGTCCTCCGCTGACATCACCGCGACTTCAGGGTCCGACAGGAACAGGAACTCTTCCAGCCGGAGCAGCACTTCCTTCACGGCCCCGAACTCTCAGGCACAGCACGGCAGCCATAGGGCACTTTCGGACGATCGGGTGAGGGCCACTAAGAAGATCAACAGTCACAGAGCGTGGATGCTCCACAGAAGTTGAGCCAGAACCCGAGAAACGGGAGGCACTCGCTGTCAGCGGCGGAACTGCGCGCCCCTGGCGAGGCGTCCGTCGCTACGTGGATTTCGAACAGACGACTCGGTGCAAGGCCGTCACCGGAGTCGCAGGGTGCCTCATCGCCGTGCTCGGCGCCATGGCGGGCTCCGCGGTCTGGCTCCCGTACGGTCGCAGGGGCCTCTTCGGCGACTTCGAAGGCGAGACCAATCAGGACCTGCTCTGGCTGGGCCTGCCGATCCTGGTGCTAGCCGGGACAACCGCCGCCTTGGCCGTGTTTGCCGCCGTACGGGGCCGGTGGCGGTCCGCCCTCGTCCTCGCGGCGGCCTTAGCGGGGCTCGCCGCCCTCGGATACGGCTTCGACGTCCTGGCCGGTCCGCAGGCGACACGACACTGCGCGCCGTCCTGCTGATCCCGACCTGGCCCGTCGTGTTCGGCGGCGCCCCCTCCCCTCTCCAACAACGGCTCCTTCAAGCCGGAACCACGTGGACTGTTTGCGAACTCGTGCGCCGTGTCCGCCCCGGTCCGGATACGAACGTCCTTTTTGAGGGGCGAGGCACTGCCCGTTCTCGTCTGCGATGTGAACAGAGCCATGCGGGCGTCACTCGCAGAATCTGCGAGTAATCGCAGGGGCGACGGCGCCGACGCGGCAGCCGAGTCGGCACTGCTCCACTTCTCCAGCCCACGGGACGCTGCCACCATCGCCGCGTTCCTCCGCACCCGCGTCTACCGACCCGAATCCCTGGTGTGGCTGGAGGGCTACCAGGCCCTGCAGCGCTGGCGGGCGGAAAACGAGATCACCGGCGTCCACGCCGGCCCTATGACGTAGAGACCGAGGTCGGCGTCACGAAGGACTTCCCGCTGGGGCGGTGGGTGCACCAGTAACGCAAGAACCTGCGGGGCGGGGAGCTCGAAGACCGACGCAAGGCCCTCCTGGACGCCGCGGAGGCCGGCATGGTCTGGGAGCCCGGCGAGGAAGCATGGGAAGCCAAGCTCGCCGCCCTCCGCTCCTACCGGCGGGCCGCCGGTAGGAGCACCCCGACAGGACGCCATCTGGGGCGAAGGCAACGAGTTGGTGCCCATCGGACAGCACATGGCCAACCTCCGCCGCAAAGGCACCAAGAACGGCCTCGGCAAAGATCCGGAGCGGGCCGCCGAGCGCGCGGCGCAGCTGACCGCGATCGACTAAGACTGGAACTGCCCCTGACCGCTGGACTGGCAGCGCCAGTACCGCGTCCTGGCCGAACTGGTCGACGCGACGGCGTCCTGCCCGACATCGCGCCGGGCATCGTCTTCGACGGCGACGACATCTGCAAGTGGCTCCAACAGCAGAAGCAACTGCACACCTGGGCGCGGCTCCTGCCCGAGCAGCAGGCACGGCTGACCGCGCTGGGCATCCAGGCCCCCTTCTCCCGCGCCCGCAGTCGCGCGCACGGCGAAGGGGGGCCTAGCAAGGCGCAGCAAGCCTTCCAGCGAGGGCTGACAGCCCTCGGACAGTGGGTGGAACGGGAAGGCGCCCACCGGCCGGTCCCCCGCGGCCACAGCGAGGAGATCGTGGTCGAGGGCGAGGCTGAGCCGGTCGTCGTAAAGCTCGGCGTGTGAATCTCCAACACTAAGAGCCGGCGCGACAAACTCACCTCCGATCAGCTCGCCGCCCTCGCGAAGCTGGGCGTCGACTGGGCGTGACACCCCACTCGGCAGCCAGCCGGGCAAGGTCACCGAGCGGGATGGGACTGTCGGCGAACTGCGCAGGCCGGCTCCCGAACGTGTCCGTCATCGCGGTCCCATGAGTCTCGCGCGATATCTACAGAGCGAATCTACCAATCGCAGCTTCGCCATGCACAAGGCCACGGGCCATCACCCCTGTACTGGGTGACGGCCCGTGGCCTTGTCGGTGTCCTCTGATGGATACGGGGCGATTGTCACTAGTCAGGCGGGAAAGCTTGCGCCTGAAATACCGAAGATCACCTTTCAACAGTCAGAAGTATGGTCTCAGTGGACCACGGAACTACGATTTCCCCGCTTCAAGGAGAGGCCACTTCCAGGACCCTGACACTTTCGATCCTCGACTCCTCCAGAAACTGGGCAAGGACCTGACGTATGTCATCTCCATTTGAATCATCGGCGCGAGTGTAGAGACTATAGCCGTGCACAGCCTGCCCATCGACTGTAGTGAGAGAGACATCGACACCCGATTCCAAACGCCACGCAAAAGTTCGACGGTGACCGAGATCCCACTCCTCGTCAAATTCTTCTTCATTCCCCCAATCGCAGGACAGTTCCTCCGTCGCGAAATCGAGGAATGCTATGTAGACAGCCCTCCTACCGCCTCGCATTTCCATCACCGGGATCCTTTTCATTTGCGTTACCTCACCTCCGTAACAAACACCGGAATTACTGCCCAGTCATCATTCTGCCATCTCAAATATGCCACCCCTGGAGTTCGCCCTTCTTCCCAGGCTGCAATGTTCGTCATGGTTCGCGCCTTAGGAGCGACGGATGTGTAAAACTCAAAACTTCCGGCTGCCGCATCGTCCGTAATTGGCCCCCAATAGGCTTGCACCGTGGCATCCCCACCGCCTGCAATCCCTTTTGGCACCCTGCCACGGAGCTCGCCTGACTCTACGATCATGTCCGTGTGGGCGGAGGTTTGCGTCCCACTGCGGCAAGGGCGCGGGCGTGGCCGGGGTCGGCGATGGCCGCGGGGATTCGGTTGGCCAGCAGGTCGGCAACGGCTTGGGGGTTGCCGACGAGGCTGCCAGCGAGGGTGTCGCACTTCGTAGCCTCTCGCATCGCACCCAGTCATCCTTCGCACTCGCTTTTGCATCACTCACAGATCGACCCAGAAGCAGCCCTGGGGAGTTCCTGGGGGAATAGATGCGGGCGATCTCGTCACCTTGCCCCCGACAGGCCCCTGACCAGCCCTTATATGGCGTCGACAGGCTCTGGGGGGAATCTGGGGAGAATCGACCGGCAGCCTGCGCCCTCGCGTCTGCCGCAACGGGCCCGTCCGGGTTCACGGCCGGAGAGGAAGGCTCGTCGCCACACTCCTCGCCCTTGGGCACGTGTTCGTCGCAGAGCGGGTACTGGACACTCACAGTGAACGGATCCGCAGCCTTACGGGGATCACGGCCGACGCCCGCGGGGATCAGCCTGGGCGAGGCCTACACAGCCGCACGCCACAACATGGGCCATGCGCAGGCCGAGCTGGAGCGCCTCATCCGCCTGCGCCTCGAGGACCGAACTCGCCCACCATGTCATCAGCGGCAAGTGAGCCCGACCCTGGCCAGGCCAGGCCAGGCCAGGCCAGGCAGGAGCATGCAGCCCTCGCGAAGAAGGGCAAGCGGCGGCGCATGGTCGCAACCTACGTGCTGCGCGACGTCGTACCCAGCAGGTGCAGTCCACCCAGTGGCCGCCCTCGCCAGTGGCCCGCCTCGGGGTCGCCGCAGACGGCCAGGATGGCGGCGGTGTCATCGGGCTCGACTTCGCGTAGCGCCAGGCGGGGGCCGGCCAGGCTGACTGGGGTGATGCCTTCGGAGCCTACCTGCGGGGGCACCGGGCGAGGACTGACGTCGCGACGCTAGGATATGGATATGGTTTCCATTACCAATAAGTGATGGCCAGAGAGAGGCAGGAATCACTCATGTCCGCACACTGCCAACTGACCGGCGCCAAGCCAGGGTTCGGCAACAGCATCTCCCACTCGCACCGGCGCACGTCACGTCGCTTCGACCCGAACATTCAGAACAAGCGCTTCTGGCTGCCCAGCGAGGGCCGCAATGTCCGCCTGACCCTGAGCACCAAGGGAATCAAGACGGTCGACGTCATCGGCATCGAGGCCGCCGTGGCCCGGATCCGGGCGCGAGGAGTGAAGGTCTGATGGCGAAGAAGAGTAAGATCGCCCAGAACGAGAAGCGCAAGCACATCGTCGAGCGGTACGCCGCACGGCGGGCCGCATTGAAGGAGATCATCCGGCGCCCTTCGTCCACTGAGGACGAGCGCCGGAACGCACTGGCGGAACTGCGCCGACAGCCGCGTAACGCCAGCGCCACCCGCGTACGCAATCGCGACAGCGTCGACGGCCGCCCTCGCGGCTACTTGCGCAAGTTCGGACTCTCCCGCGTACGCGCCCGGCAGCAGGCGCACGCCGGCTTCCTCCCCGGCGTGACCAAGTCCTCGTGGTAGCCCCACCCGGATGACACTCCGCCGGCGACGTACCCCGCCATGAGATCCGGTGGGGTACGTCGACCTGTGCGGACGTTGGTTCAGCTGCCGTTCAAACCGGGGCCGCTGCGCAGCCGGCGCAGGTGCCGAAGACTTCCACGGCATGGGCGAAGCCGACGAAGCCATGTGTGGCCGCGATCGCCGCAGCCCACTTCTCGACGGCCGGACCGTCGACCTCCAGCGCCCTGCCGCACGAGCGGCAAACCAGATGGCGATGATGATCACCGCTGGAACAGCGCCGGCAGACGGCCTCGCCGTCGCCGGTGCGGAGCACGTCGACTCCACCCGCTTCCGCCAGGTGCTGGAGGGCGCGGTAGACGGTGGTCAGACCCACGGAGTCGCCTCGACGCTTGAGCACATCATGCCGTTGCTGCGCACTCCGGAACCCGTCGACGTCATCGAGCGCCGCCACGACGGCGGCCCTCTGCCAGGTCGACCGTTGCCGGACTGGCGCACCACTCGTCTCGCCAGGCGCAGCCGCCACCGCCACCGCTTCCTCCTCCTTGGGCACGCAGGTTCGTTGCGTCAGGCTACGGACCCTACGCCCGCACCCCCGCAAACCATGACAGATGCCACGGCAATTCCCCTGGCTCAGTGGTCGGGAAGAGGCGGCCTCGCGAGGTCCGCCGCGTGCGCGAGTTCGGTCCCGCCGGGGCCGAACCGACGCCATTGACGGCCGCAGCGTGCCCCGCCCCCCTCTCACGCTCGCCCCGCGGCCGGAAGCGCCGCGCCACCCCAGTGCGGCAAGGACGACCGCCGCATCCTCAGCGTTTTCAACGATGGAAGTGGCACACGATCGCGCGCGATGCCCCGCGGCGCCAAGGGGGGCTCCAACGGGCCTCGCGCGCGGCCGCATTGAGCCAGAGGTCCCGGCCGCACACGCCGGCCGCATAGGTCTCGGCCCCCCAGCCGCTCCCCTTGGCAACACCCTCACCTCAGCCGCACGGGAGGCCACGACCCCGCAACGCCGCACGCCGGCCTGCTGGTTCCCGGACGGCTACCACCCTGGATTGAAAATGGTCGTCGTTTTCATGTAGCTTTCCGTCGCACGCCCTCGACACCTCAGGAGATCCCGATGGCAGTCCCCAAACGGAAGATGTCCCGCAGCAACACCCGCCACCGCCGGGCCCAATGGAAGGTCACGACCCCGCAGCTCGTCCCGATCACGGTCGACGGCTCCGTGTACCAGGTCCCCCAGCGCCTGGCGAAGGCCTACGAGCGCGGCCTTCTGCGCCCCGAAGGCTGAGCCGGATGACTGGCACGAAGCCTGCCGCGCTGCCCGTCACCGTCTTGTCCGGCTTTCTCGGGGCCGGCAAGACCACGCTGCTCAACCACATGCTCGGCAACCGCGAGGGCCTGCGGGTCGCGGTCATCGTCAACGACATGAGCGAGGTCAACATCGACGCCGCCCTCGTGCGCGGCGGAGAGGCGGCACTGTCGCGGACCGAGGAACGACTGGTCGAGATGACCAACGGGTGCATCTGCTGCACCCTGCGCGACGATCTGCTGGAGGAAGTCGACCGGCTGGCCCGCGAGGGACGCTTCGACTACCTGCTCATCGAGTCCAGCGGGATTTCCGAGCCGATGCCGGTGGCGGCCACGTTCTCGTTCCCGCGCGACGACGGCGCCACCCTGGGCGACCTGGCCCGTCTCGACACGATGGTCACCGTCGTGGACGCGGCGAACTTCCTGCCGGAGCTCGCCGGCGGCGATGAGCTCACCGCCCGCGGGCTCGATCAGTACGAGGACGACGAGCGCACCGTCAGCGATCTCCTCATGGACCAGATCGAGTTCGCGGACGTCATCGTCCTCAACAAGCTCGACCTGGTCGGGCCGGACGACCTCGCCCGGTTTCGTGCGACGCTCGCGCGGCTCAACCCGGAGGCGAGGATCGTTCCCGTCGTCCGCGGGCAGGTGGCTCTTGAGCAGGTGCTGGGCACGGGCCTGTTCGATGTCGAGCGGGCCCAGCAGGCCCCGGGCTGGGTCAAGGAACTGAACGGCGACCACGTCCCGGAGACCGAAGAGTACGGAATCTCCTCGCTCGTGTTCCGCTCCGACCTGCCGTTCCACCCCGGCCGACTGTGGACCTTCGTCACCAAGGGGCTCGACAGCGGGACGTTCGGACAGATCCTGCGCTCCAAGGGCTTCTTCTGGCTGGCCAGCCGCCCCCGCGTGACCGGCCTCTGGTCTCAGGCCGGCGCCGTCGCCCGCTTCGAGCCCTCGGGCGCCCGCGGGCCGGACACCACTGAGGGCCAGGAGCTCGTGTTCATCGGCACGGGCCTGCGCGCCGACGCACTGCGGGCGGCCCTAGAAGCCTGCCTGCTCTCCCCGGGCGAGGCCGTGCCCGCCGTGGACGACTTCCCGAAGTGGGAGACGTACGGAATCGACGACGTTTGCGAGCACGAATCCGCCGCCCCTCAGGCGACCTGAAACTCCGGGCCGGACGGTGGTCGCAGCCACGGCACCGTCCGACCCGGCCTTCCATGGACACATCGCTTTCGGGTTCCACGCTCCTCCCCCAGGAGAGAGCCGGAGTGGTTATTGAAAATGATTCCCATTCCCGTATAGTGTCGCCATGGCACGCAACGAAGTACGTCCGATCATCAAGCTCCGCTCCACCGCCGGCACTGGTTACACGTACGTCACCCGCAAGAACCGGCGCAACGACCCGGACCGCATGGTGTTGCGCAAGTTCGACCCGGTCGTCCGCCGGCACGTCGACTTCCGCGAAGAGCGCTGAACAATCCCCCTCCAGAGAGAGCGACCCCATGAAGCCTGGAATCCACCCCGCCTACGGACCCGTCGTCTTCCGCGACAAGGCCGCCGACTTCGCCTTCCTCACCCGCTCGACCGCCACCAGTGACAAGACGGTCGCGTGGGAAGACGGCAACACCTACCCCGTCATCGACGTCGAGATCTCCTCGCAGAGCCACCCCTTCTACACCGGCACCGCGCGGGTCCTGGACACCGCCGGCCGCGTCGAGCGCTTCGAGCGCCGCTACGGAGGGCCCAAGTGACCCTCCCGGTAGTGATAGTCGGAGGCATGCACGCCGACGCGCGCAAGGAGACCGTCGAGCACCTGCTGCGCGCCGTGCCGGGCAGCATCGCCCTGCACCACGACCTGTCCTCCGCTGCCGGCGGTATGGTGCTCCGCACGCTGCGCGATTCCGGGGGCGCGATCTCCGCCGACGAGACGCCGCTGTTCAACGACTGTGCATGCTGCGCATTGCGCGAGGACCTCGTCCCCGAGCTGGAGCGGCTGGCCGCCGGCGGGCTGACCCGCCTGGCCGTGGTGGAACTCTGGGACTCGGTCGAACCCCGGGCGATGGCCGAGGTCGTGGCCGCCCATGCCGGTGAAGTGCTGGAACTCACCAACGTGATCACCGCCGTTGACCCCGCGCTCGTCCTGCCCTGTCTCGGCAACGGGGACGACCTCAGCGAGGCCGGACTCGCCGCGGCGACCACCGACCAGCGGACCGTCGGGGACACCTGGGCCCGTCAGCTCGAATACGCGCCGGTCCTCGCGATCGCCGACAGCGAGGAGGCCGACGACGAGGACCGCGCCCTGCTCGCCCAGCTGCACCCGACGGCCGTCCAGGTGCCCGCCGGCTCCAGCGAACTCACCCGCCTGGCGTTCGCCGGCTTCGACGTGGAGAGCGCCGCGGCCGCCCAGCATCCCGCCTGCGCGCTCCTCCCCCAGGAGGCCGACGAAGCCGGAGTCGCCACGCTCGTCTGGCAGCGCCGCCGGCCCTTCCACCCCGAGCGGCTCTACGAGGCCTTGGAGGACCTGACCTGCGCCGCTGCCCGCAGCCGCGGCCGGTTCTGGCTCGCGGACCGGCCCGACACCCTCTTGGCGTGGGACGCGGCCGGTGGCGCGCTGTGCGTGGAGAGCGCCGGCCCCTGGCTGGCCTCGCTCCCCGACGCCGCCTGGGACCTGGTCCCCGCCATGCGTCAGGCCGCGGCCGCACTCGACTGGGACCCCGAACACGGCGACTGCTGCCAGCACCTCGTCTTCACCTCACCGGGCCTGGACCGCGACGGGATCGAACAGCTCCTGGACTCCTGCCTACTGACCGAAGCCGAGTACACGGCCGGGCGGGAAGGCTGGAAGCAACTCCCCGCCGCCTTCGGCCCGTTGCTCGACTCGGTCTCCTGACCGACCGCCCCCTTCACGCCCCACACCCCTGAGGAACACCGATGGCCCGCCGCCCCTCCCCGAGCAAGCCCCTGAAGTCCCGCCCCAACCCTCTGGACACGGCAGGAATCACGTACATCGATTACAAGGACACCGACCTGCTCCGCAAGTTCATCTCCGACCGGGGCAAGATCCGCAGCCGCCGCGTCAGCCGCGTCACCGCCCAGCAGCAGCGTCGGCTCGCCCTGGCCATCAAGAACGCCCGCGAGATGGCCCTGCTCCCGTACGCGGGCCGCTGACTGCCCTACGGCTCGGGCTCGTCATCGGCTCGCCCTGCCGGATCCCGGTGGGCTACGCGGCCCTCCTCCAGCGGGGCCCGCCGCAGGACGTCCTCACCCACGCGGGGCAGGTGCGGAGTGTGGTTGACCAGGCGAGCGGAGTTGCCCACCACGACGATGCTGCTGGTGTTGTGCAGCAGGGCCGCGAGGACGGGCTTCATCGAACCGCCGGCACCCGCGACCAGGCCGAGGAGATTGACCCCTGCGGGAAGACGAAGAGTGCCCACGAACGGCGCCGGTGATCCCGCCGAAGGAACAAGCCCCGCATTGCACGCTCTGGGCTCCAGATTGTGCTGCTGAAGAACGCGGGCTGCAGTCCGGTTTCCTGCGGACTTAGCGGGTAAAAGCTCATAAAAGTTCACATTATGACTTGCGTCGACTAGCCGGAGGCGTCAGGCATGGATCCATGGCTGATCTGGTTGATCGCCGCCGCGGTCCTGGGCGCGGCGGAGATCGCCACGCTCACCGCCGCACTTGGATTGCTCGGCGGCGCGGCGCTGGTCACAGCCGTGTCCGCCGGTTTGGGCCTGCCCCTTCCCTGGCAGTTCCTGGTGTTCGCGGTGGCGTCGACGGTCGGGGTGGTGTTCGTGCGCCCGGCTGCTCTGCGTCGCTTGTCTTCATCGCCGGACGAGCGCTTCGGTGTGGACGCCCTGGTCGGCGCGGGCGCGTTGGTCACGTCGGAGGTGTCGGCGCTGGGGGGCAGAGTTCGAATCGGTGGTGAGGAATGGACCGCGCGCGCCTATGACGAAACGCTGGTGATTCCTCCCGGCGCGACCGTGGATGTCATCGAGATCAAGGGCACCACCGCGCTCGTCTATCCCCGGGAGTGAGCCCATGGAGATCTCCGCCTTCCTCATAGCCGGCCTTCTCGTCGCGGTGCTTGCCGTCCTGACCGTGGTGCGGGCGGTACGCATCGTGCCGCAGGCCCGCGCCCGCAACGTCGAACGGCTCGGCCGGTATCACCGCACTCTCAAGCCCGGGCTCAATGTCGTCATCCCCTTCGTCGACCGTGTCTACCCGGTGATCGACCTGCGTGAGCAGGTCGTCTCCTTCAAGCCCCAACCGGTCATCACTGAGGACAATCTGGTCGTCGAGATCGACACGGTCCTCTACTTCCAGGTGACCGATCCACGCGCGGCGGCTTACGAGATCGCCAACTTCCTCCAGGCAGTGGAACAGCTGACGGTCACCACGCTACGCAACGTCGTCGGGTCCATGGACTTGGAGAAGACCCTCACCTCGCGGGACACGATCAACAATCAGCTCCGCGGTGTCCTGGACGAGGCCACAGGCAAGTGGGGGCTCAGGGTCAACCGGGTGGAGATCAAGGCCATCGACCCGCCGCAGTCCATCAAGGACGCGATGGAGAAGCAGATGCGGGCCGAACGGGACAAGCGGGCCGCGATCCTCGGCGCCGAGGGACAACGCCAGTCCCAGATCCTCACCGCGGAAGGCGACAAGCAATCCGCCGTCCTGCGCGCAGAGGGCAATCGAACCGCCGAGATCCTCAAGGCGGAGGGCCAGTCCCGAGCCATCGACGAGGTGTTCCAGGCCGTCCACCGCAACGACCCCGATCCCCAACTGCTCGCCTACCAGTACCTGCAAATGCTCCCCCAGCTCGCTCAGGGCCCGGGCAACACCTTCTGGGTGATCCCTGGCGAGGTCACTTCCGCACTCCAGAACGTCACCCGCGCCTTCACCGAGGTGCTGCCACGGTCCGCGGCGACCCGGGAGGCACCCTCCGGCGATCTGGCCCTCCAAGCCGCGGACGACGCGGCAAAGGCCGCGGAAGCCGCCGCCGAAGCCCTCGCCGACGCCGCCGAGGCAGATCGTGACGGCAGGACGATCTCAGCACGTCCCGTCGATGCGGGGCACGGTCCGGGGACAGCACAGACGGCCCCGTGATGGTGATCTGTCGTCGTGGTCATTCGCATGGCCGCCTCTGTGGGTCAGGCGCCGACCAGTTCTTCCCGCTCCTCGCGGCCCCTGCCCGACTGCTGGCGCTCGTCCTGCAACCGCTCATCGTTCACTCCGTGATCGCTGGGAATGTTCCACCGCCCCGACCATCACATACCGCATCATGTGATGACGGAAAGTGATTCACTCCTGTCTTGCGACCGGCGGTTCATCGCACCCGCCCCTCCCCCGAAGAAAAACACATGCTTGAGCACCAGCCACGCAGGGTCACACCGAGGTCACCTTCGTCCTGCCCGCCGACACCCCGACCGGGCCGGTCAGCGGCGTCGGAGACCCCGCGCCCCGACGGCACCCGAGCCGTCACGGTCATCCTGCCGCCCAAGGCCGGCCACTCCTTCCGCTACCTGGTGCCGCATCAGGCAATGTTCGCTCCGGCGTGGCGGTGCCGGGATCTTCGCCGTGGGTGATCATGTGGGCGGCGGGCTCCGTCTGCCGGGCCGGAACGCCTCAGTTCGCTCCGCCCTCCCCGGCTGAACGGCGCCGATACTCCTGGTATTTACGCCGATTCGCCTCCAGCGTGGCGTCGACAGCCCTCTTCAACGGGCTGCCTCCGCTGGCCCGCTCCTCCTGGAGAGCTTCCGAGATCTCCGCCTTGCGGCGCCCCTGCGCCGGCGTCGGCTTCACGTCGGCCTCCAGGGGCCGCACAGTTGCCGCCTGGCGCTCCTCGTCCCTCTGCCGCGCCTTGGCCGCTGACCACCACCGGGGGCCGAACTGCGGAAGATCGAGAGCACCGGGGGCGAAGCACCGGACCATTCCCTCATTCTTCATCTGCTCCAGCATCGCCCGAAGGGCAGCCGCCGAGGTCTGCGGTGCATCTCCCCGCAACGCGCACCGGTTCGCGTCGATCGCCAGCGCGATCCGGTCCTCCCCCTCCGGGCCCGGCAGCAGATCCATCACCTCCAGGATCTCTTCCGCGCTCGGCTGATGGGCGTCCTCGTGGCCCAGCCTCCGCCGTCTCACCACCGCCGCCCCTCATTCCTGCCCGGTAGCCGCGACACCGCCCCCAGGCCTCGCGAACATCTCCGATGATGGCGCTGGCCGCCGTACGAAACCAGGCCCGTGCGCTCGTTGGCCTTCAGGGGCGGCATAGAACGTTCGAGGGCGCTCATTGGGCGATTATCGCCAGTGACTACCGACCTCAGCAGGCAGGACCTCACAACAGTGCGAACGTTGCCTGATAAGGCACTAGGCAGTGTCTCTCGTAGCGTGTGGCGACGGCGCGGAAGCCCTTGAGGCGCTTGATGGCGCGCTCGACGGTATTGCGTTTCTCGTATCGCTCGCCGTCGAAGCCGGTGGGCCGGCCGCCGCGTGCACCGCGGTTTCTTGCGGTGTCTTGGCTGGTCAAGGCGTTCGGGGATGCTGTGTCGGATTCCGCGTCGTCGCAGGTAGCGGCGGTTCTTTCACATTCAGGAGATCGAGCGCGGCCCGCGTACGCGCCGGAGTGCCCCATCGGAGCGCGGGTGGAGGCCAAGGCCGCCGAGCCGGCCAGGCTGGGCTGGAGGGGCCGTGAGCGCGGCGACGATCCGCAGCAGTCAGTCCTCGGGAACGCAGTCGGCCCCCTCTCGGTGGTGCGTCGAGGGGGCCGGTGTCGGGTGCTGGGCCGGTCAGATCACGAGGTAGGCGGCCGGGTCGACCACGTGCGGGCCGTATCCGAACGCCGTGCCAAGGCGTTCGAGGCAGCCGTAGTGCGCAGGTGACAGCCGCACGGCGAACCGCATGAGCGCACTGACCAGGAAGCGGAAGGCCAGGTCCGCGCAGACGGTCGTGGCGCACCGCCGCAGCGCGGCCCGGGTGCCGTCAACTGGCGTGTCCCCGTGTTCGTCCTGGTCGAGCAGTTCGACGAGGTCCAGTACTTGTGCCGTCAGCCGTCGGTGCGCGGCTGCCGCGGGTGAGGTGCCGTGGGGCACGCACGCCGGGTAGGTCGTGACGGAGTCGGCGCAGGCGCCGCGGCCGCGCGCGAGGGGCACGGCCCATGCCAGCACCTCGTCCAGCCATTCCCGTTCCTCGCCGCCGATCCCCGGCACGCCGAGCGACACGTCGGTGGCCTGCCACAGCAGGTCGATCTCGGTTCCGCCGAGCCCCGAGTCCCGTAGGCGCAGCAGGTCCTCGATCAGTAGCACGATGGGGGTGGGGTCGCCCTCCGGGAGGTAAAGGCGCGTGAGGTAATCGCGCCTGTCGTCGGCTTGGAGGATCCAGTCGTTGTGGAAGGACGCGCCCAGGGCGGTCACTCCGAAACCGAGGGTCACCCACTCGCGATCTGCCAGATCATGCATCGTTCGGCTCCTTACACGGGGTAGGCGGTCATGACGTAGAAGCTGCCTGGTTCGTGGCCCTTCTTGATGACCAGGACCGCGGTGAAGCTGTTGCTCGTCGTGACATCGCACAGGCGCTGGCACTGCTGGGCGCGGTCGCACAGGACCCGATGGCCGGGTACGCCTGCGACGGTGACGACCACTGGACCCCAGAGCTCGTCCGCGACTGGTAGAGCAGGCGGGGTCGCGTGCGAGTGTGGGCCGCAGCCCTGGACCATAGGTGGTCGGCCTCAGGCCGGGCGGAGGAACGCGAGGCGGCCGGCGGAGCCCGGGAGTACGTCGCCTACATCGACCGAGGCCTCGCGGAGAACCTCCGCCAATACCTCTTCTGGCTGCCCGAAGGCCGCCCGGCTCCAGCTCACGATCCTCTTGCGTGTCGCGGTCAGCTCCGCCTGAACGTCATCACCACCGGTCCGGGCAGCGGTCGGCGGTGCGGCATGGGCGCCGGGCCGGCGCCCGTCAGCGGCCCTGATCCAGTTCCGCAGCGTCTCGGTGCTCACCCCGAGACCACCGGCGACCGACATGATCGGCACTCCCTGCCTCGAAGCGGTACAACACGACCGCGTCCGCCTTGAACTCTGCGGCGCAATGCTCAACACCCACAGGGACTCCGTTCTCCTGGACCATCAAGATCCCAGTGTCTCCGGTGTCCAAAGCCCAGGGTCAAGGCCCCATCGCCTTGATACCGGCTTCGACTTGTCACAGCGCAACCCCTCGCGGGAAGTATTTGTAAGGCAGTGACAACACCGAACTCGACCATGATGTCGGCCCGTATGAAGGACGGGGAAGGACAGCGTCCATCGGATCGAGGAGTGCCAATGTCCCGAAAGCGGACCATGAGTTCCAAGAAGAAGCTCGTGCTCTCTGTCGCCGCGGGAGCACTGGTGACGGGAGGGTTCGTCGCCACAATGGCGCCCAGTAATGCCGCCATACCTGACGTCGTGTGTCCGGGGTCAACGGTGACGTTGTCGGGCGAGGCGGGGCCGCCGGCCGCAAGCAGCGGGACATTCCCGGTGGGGACGAAGTTGAAGGTGACGAATCTGGACAACGGTCAGGCGACCACGGTGACGGTGAACGGCCCGTCGGGCAGCTGTGTCCTGTTGAACAACGCGGCCTTCGACAAGGTGCGGGAGCCGGGCAAAAACCTGATCCGGCGGGCGCTCATCGAACGCGTGGAAGGTGGCGGTGACGCGCTTGCGGGTGCAGCGGGTGGAGCGGGTGGACAAGTGCCGCCTGCCACAGGTGAGAGGGTGTGTCCGGGGTCGACGGTGACGCTGTCGGGCGAGGCGGGGCCGCCGGCCGCAAGCAGCGGGACATTCCCGGTGGGGACGAAGTTGAAGGTGACGAATCTGGACAACGGTCAGGCGACCACGGTGACGGTGAACGGCCCGTCGGGCAGCTGTGTCCTGTTGAACAACGCGGCCTTCGACAAGGTGCGGGAGCCGGGCAAGAACCTGATCCGGCGGGCGCGCATCGAACGCGTGGGCTAAGAAGTCATCTCATTTGGCGATTCTGCGGTAGTGGATGAGGGTGCACGTTAGGCTGGTGAAGGCGAGGAAGTGCTCGGCCTTGCGTTCGTAGCGGCGGTGTAGTCGTCGGCAGCCGGCAAGCCAGGACGTGGTCCTTTCGACGACCCATCTGTGGCGGCCGAGCCGTTGTGAGGATTCGATGCCTCTGCGGGCGGTGCGGTGCCTGATGCCGCGTCCGCGTAACCATCGTCGCAGGTGGACGTAGTCGTAGCCCTTGTCCGCGTGGAGCTTGCCGGGCTTGCGTCGTCGCCGTCCGCGGCGTGAGCGGATGGGCGGTATGCCGCGGACGAGGGGCTCGAGAGCCTTGACTGTCGTGGAGGTTGACGCCCGAGATCGCGACGGACAGGGGCGGACCGGTCCGCTCGGCGATCAAGTGGATCTTCGACCCGAACTTGCCTCGATCGAAACCACGGGCCGACCGTGACCATCCGGTGTTCTACGCCGTTACCCCGCTGCCGCACGGGCGCTCCCCCGTAGCCCGTGCGGCCCCCGGCGGTGAGGCCCTGCCCGACACCATCGCCGGGAACACCAGCCGGGTGATCACGGCCGAGGGCCCACAACGAAGCCGGCCACCCACCGGCGTACGTCGTGGACACGTTGGGCAAGCGGCCATCAGGGCTGATCGGCTCGGGGGTGGGGTCCGGCCATCCGGAAGGGCTCAAGATCGACTTCCTGGCCCCGGGTCCGCTCCGCGAAACTGGGCACAGGCGCTTTTCGACGGAAACGGGTGAGGTGTGGGGTGGCGGACTCCGAGGACGACCTCATCATCCGCCACGTCGTCGGGCGACTGGTGGAAACGCACCCTCGATTGGAACCCCATCTGGTGGAGACGGCGGTACAGACCGCATACGAGGAACTTCGGTACGCACGGGTGCGGACCTACCTGCCCATGCTGATCGAGCGGCGCGCCAAAGACCTCCTACCACCCGGCGATCAACCGCCTTCACCCTGACCACGGGCGGGCGCGAGGAGCAGGCGGTCGGTCCGCAGCCAATGCCCTCGGCCAACAGCATGGAACGCATCCACTCACCCCCCGACGGAGGCCTCCCCACCAGTGGTCCCGACGGCAAGAACCAGAACGGCACCGCATGGCGCCCTCTGGGCCAAAAAGGGCGAAAACGGTTGCGGAACAGTCGATGAACACTGACGCACTCCTCTTTGACGCCAGACTGAAAGGTGCAGAAGTGGACATAGGCCTGATATGGACTTCAACTCGTCCCCGGCAGGAAAGGGGCCCGAGCCGGAAGATCACCAGCCGACTCGCGGCACACGCGCTTCCTTCTTCCTCGCGCTCACCGCGATCCTCCTCTTCCTGACGGCAGCCGCCTTTCTCGCCCACGGCTTCACCATGCTCTTCGAATAGCACGACCACCCCTGCCGGGCTGCCGGCCGAGGCCGGGACATGCGGCGGCCACGAACCGGAGCGCGCCGGGTTCGAGGCCGCTTGGCCTCGGCGGGAACGCAGGTCGTGCTCGACGACGAGCTCGGCGCGCGCCTCGCCGACCTTGGTGACGCGCAGGCGCCGGTTGCGCGCCCGCATGCCGGCGGCCAGGTCACGGTACAGCTGCTTTTCGGCGACAACGCCGCCGGCCACGAAGCCGTCCCCTCCCAGGGTTCACTCGCGGACGCCCCAGCCAACGCCGGACGCACCCCAGGGGCCGCCCCGACGAACAAGTTCTCACGCCAGGGCCTGTGATCGCCTATCAGTTCCTGGCAGCTTCCTCGTCGGGGCGGTCAGGAGCGGATCCAACCCTAGGGGGTGGTACCTGCCTGCGGCCGGCCACGCCCGCCGCGCTCCTGGACCAGCGCGCCGGGCATGCCGGGCCGTCGCCGCACGACGGCCCGCACCATCAGCCACAGCAGCGAGGCGTTGGCCAGGGCACCGGCCATCAGAACGGCGTAGAAGCCGAACCCGGTCCAAATCGCGGGCTCCGCGAGCACCGACGTGTCGGGGGCCCAGTCGGCGGGAACCGGGGAGGCAGAGAAGTCCGCCGGCTGCGGTGGCGGCTCGGCGCCGGAGTAGGGCTGTCCGACCGGCGCCGCACCGAGAGAGGCGGGGTCGGGCGCTCCGAAGGGGATCAGTAGGAGGAGGCTGATCGGTGCGGTGGCCAGCATCGGCCAGATCCCACCGAACCCGATGTCCCCGGTCCGGGCGACCGCCTCCACCCAGACCTGCAACCCGAGTACGAGCGCCAGGTATCCGGCGGGTACCCACATCTCTACCTTCGCCCAACGCCGTTCCATCCTGCTCCCCATCGCCGTTCCGTTCGATCTGCAGCCAGTGTCGAAGGAACCGGAACACACCACCTGAGTACGCCTACTCATCCCGCCGGACTCGCGTACCTGGTCGCAGCCACCGGGGCTCCGCAGGCGGATCCCAGTGCGCCTGGACGTGGCGGACCGAGCAATGACTGTCCGGGGGTGCCGGATTGCGGCGGGTACTGGGCGTGCTGGTCGTCACCGATGCTCCGCCTGGGTGCGCGAGGTCGGTGAGATGGGGGCCGGCGCCGTGGCCGGGTGTGAGGCAGGTCCGGTCCGCGTGTGTCGCGGACCGGACCTGTGTGGTGGGCGCGGGTGCCCGGTGGGGCGGGTGGGTGTTACGGCAGGGTGGCGAAGGGGATGTCGATGTAGGACTCGTTGTCCTTGGGGGAGGTGATCTCAAGGGCGGCGGGGACGGTGTTCTCGTCCGCGAAGAACGGGTCGTAGCTGTCGACAATGAGTTGCAACTGGCGGCCCTTGGCCAGGACGTAGTGTGCGGGCTGCAGGCGGAAGGTCACCGTGGCGGCCTGCTGGTCGGTCAGGGTGTAGGGGGCGTGGGTGATGATCGCGGCCCGGCCGGTCGCCGGGTCGCAGTCCAGCAGGTAGGCGGTGAAGGTCGAGTTCTTCGTCTGCGGCCTCACGGTGAGTCGGACCTCCAGGTCGCCCTGGACGCGCATCGGCCGTTCCAGCGGCGCGGTGGTCCAGACGGCGGCGACGTCGCGCTTGATCTCGGCGGTCTTGTAGACGTGCGGGAGTCCCACGCGCTCGGCCAGGCCGGTCTGGACGAGCTTGGGCGCGACGACGATCCCGGTGTCCGGGCCGGCGGCCTGAACGGAGCGGGTCCAGCCCGCCTGCGGCTGGCCCTGGGTCAACGGCGCATCCTGCTTGCCGGCGGGCACGGCGCCGAGGTGGAAGCGCTGCTTGGGGAGGGCGTAGTCCGCCCAGTCGTTGTGGGTGAGATCGGACAGCAGGTTGTGCATGTACTCCGAGCGGATGCCGAACTGCGGCAGGGCGCCGTCGCCGGCGGAGCCGCCGAGGTGGTGATCCATCCACCGGTAGGTCATCTCAGTGGGCTTGGAGATGCCGCCGACCAGGCCGGGCAGTTCGCTGTTGCCGTGGTCGCCAACCTGTACCAGCAACGACTTGGGTCCCTGCAGCTTGGTGAAGAGGTCGACGACAGCAGGCACGGAGAAGATCGTTTCGTGCCAGGAAGTGGTCAGCAGGATCGGCAGCTCACGGTCGTTGTATGCCTTCAGCTGCTCCATCGGCGAGCGGAGCTTGGCGAACTTCCTGACCTCATCGTCGATGACGTTGGCGCGGATCTTCCTGATGATCGCCTGGAACTCCTCCGAGCAGCGCTCCTCGTGGAACAGGGCCACGAGCGCCTCGAATGCCTTGATGTGCCGGGTGCCGTTCTCGAACAACGAGGTGAACA
Organism: Streptomyces sp. NPDC001568; assembly: GCF_042893755.1. Lineage (NCBI taxonomy): Bacteria > Bacillati > Actinomycetota > Actinomycetes > Kitasatosporales > Streptomycetaceae > Streptomyces > Streptomyces sp. NPDC001568. Next base: position 96,075 of record NZ_JBIAVF010000011.1, read on the forward strand.
GGTCACCCCAGGCGCTGGCGCCCGCCACGGCCTTGACCCGCGGGTCCCGCGCCGCCAACAACAGGCTGGTACCCGCGCCGTAGGAGGCACCGAAGCATCCGATCCGGTCCGCGTCGATGCCTTCCTGCCCTGTGAGGAAGTCGAGGATCTCGACTCCGTCCTCGACATCCCGGGGGCCGGCGACCTGAATCTTGCCCTCGGAGCCGGCCAGACCGCGCTGGCTGTAGGTCAGGACGGCGTAGCCGCCCTGCGTCCAGCGCGGGATCGTGCCGAAGTAGGCCAGCCGGCCGAAGTCGCTTAACGGGGCGGGCATGACGATGGCGGGACAGGTCTGCCCCGGCGCGAGGTTGCGCGGCGTGCTCAGCCCGCCATCGATCCGGGTCCCGTCCGCCATGGCGATCTGGAACTCCCGGTACTCGGCGATCTCCGCCTGCACCTCGTATGTGTCGGCAAGACCCCACTGGTCGAGCCTGCCGATCCGACGCGGCGACGGGTCGAGCAGTGCTTCGCGGATCGCCTCCAGCTTGGCGACATCGTCGGGGCTGAGAGCGAACGGACTATCGGGGGATCCGTTGACCGGCATGGATGTTCCGCCTTCCGTGGCAGTACTTCTGATGGTGTGTCACAAGCATGATCGTTCCGGTGTGATCACCTCCGGCAAGCAAACCGGACCTGCCACTCGAACGAGTGACAGGCGGCTGTTGAAACCTCGGAGGGAACCGATATGGCTCGTCAAGGCACCAAGCCCGGATCGCACCGCACCGCGCGCCAGTGCCAACGCTCAACTCGCCGACTGAAGGACTCTGAAACCCGTGGTCCTGGGTAACCAAAGGGGACACCCCCCGGCCGGGTCAGGGCAGGGGACGACTCGCCGAGCAGCTTGTCGCCGGCCAGTAACGAGAGGAGCAGGGCCCCGGATCCACGGGGCAGTCCTCCGGCGACATCACACGCGTGCACCAGTCGCAGACCAAGCCGGCCCTGGCCCCGGCGACAGTGAGGCGCGTAACTGCCTCCGCTGCCCGCTCGAACCAGGTGGCTTCCAAGACGGTCACCGGGGCGGAGTCAAGCAGTTGTCTGCTCCGCCACGCGCTCAGGCCAGTCAGCGACCGAACCACTTGCACAACGTTGATCCCTCGGGCTCCGACCTCGGTCAACACCACGCCGAACCCTGGTTCCTCCACCATTCCCTCCGAAGGGTGAGATCGGGCTCCGGGGCGGGGCGCCGCCTACCCGCTCCGCAGCGTCGAACCATGCTGCCCGGCGCGGTGGAAGAGCCGCAACTCCATTGGACCGGCGCGGGCTGATCCGTTGTGTGAACCTCGCGGTCGCGGGTCGGAGGGCGGCCTCTCTGGTTGCCGGCCGTTGTCGATGAGCATGCCCGTGGATGTCGAAGAGTTGACCCGGCAGACCGCACGTGCGATCTCTCGGTTTCGTGTCAGTGCGCCACCCGCACGAAAACCGCCTCGTGACAGTGGAATCGCCTCGATCTCTCACATCCACGACAGTGGGCCCCACCCCGAAAAGTAGCGCTGACCTGCGCCAACCCACAAACCCTCACTGTCTCCCACTCCACTGTCACGAAAGCGAGAGATCGCAGGCTGGGTGTGAAGCATGCCGCATGGACCCGTAAGGCCCCCGCGAAGGCAGGGGCGCGGTAGCGGGTACAGCTGGGGGCCAAGACCGACGCCGCCGGGGCTAGCCGAGGGCACCTCCCCCGCTCACGGCACCCCCGCTGAACGATCCGCCGCTCTGGAAGTTGTTGCCGGCGCACTGCGAGGCACCCACGACACCGGTGCAGTTCGCGATGTTCTGCACCTCCTGGTCGACGAGGGGCGCGCCGAGGCCGCCGCACTGGTTGGTGGGAATGCTCAGGGGGACGTCCGCGGTGAGGGCGCTCACCACGCCGGCGGCATACGCGGTGGCCGCCGAGGCCACCGAACGCCCACGGTTGGTGCAGTGGTTGTCATGGGCGCTGTTGCCGACACCAACGACGTCCGTGGCACCCGCCGGAGCGGCGAAGGAGAGCGGGAGCACAACGGCTGACACGGCAACACCGCAGATCACAGCACCACGAAAGGTATTCACCCCGTGTGAACGAGGTCGCCTCCCCCACGTCACTCCGGTCGGCCCGGGGGGGCGGGGGCCGCGAACCCCGCACCGATCCACTCCGGGTCCGCCCCGGCCCGCGCCCAAAACGGAAGTCCGCCTACGTCAGACCGAGGTGGCCGAACAGGAAGGCTCGCCGCGACCGACTCGACTCGGCACAGCTCGCCGAACTCGGCGTCGAGTGGGCGCGGGACGCCTGAGGTCGGCCGGTGCGGGCGCCCAGGGGCGGGTCGGTCAGGTCGGGGTGTCCGGCCGGGTTGGCGGGGTCGGGGCGGTGTGGAGGTTGGGGTTGGGGTTGGGGGTGAGGATGCGGCGCAGGATGGCTTCGACCTCATCGCGGGTGGGCGGGTGGCTGATTGCCAGGCCGTGCAGGGTGATGCCGTTGGTCGCGGCGTCGACGGCGGCGGCGGTGACGGGGTCGGTGTAGCGGGAGCAGGCCCGGATGGTGAGCTCGGTGTAGCGGTCGGCGATGGCGCGCAGGGCGGGGTGGCGCAGGGCGGCGAGGTAGAGCTCGAACTCCATGACGTTCTGGCCCCGGCCCTCGGTGGTGAAGCCGGTCATCAGGGCGACGGTGAGGAGGACGGCGAACTGCTCGGGGGTGAGGTCGGGGCGTTGGGCGGTCCAGGTGTCGAGGTAGGTGGCGAAGCGGTCGACGGCCCGGTGGAGGGCGGCGGCGATGAGGTCCTCGCGGGTCGCGAAGTGGTAGGTCGTCGCCCCGAGGGGGACGGCGGCTTCCGTCGGGGCCTGCCGGCCGGGTGCCGCGGCGGCCGAGGTGGTGGTGGAGCGGGAACGGGCCGCCGCCGGGACACCCTCTTGACCGATACGGGCGCGGCGGGCGCGGAGGGTGGTGTCGTCAGGGAGTGCAGGGTCGCGTCCGCGAGCCGCCCGGCCGTGGTGGAGACGGGTCCGCCCTGCCAGGAGGTGTCGGCCTGGAGGCGGGCCAGGTGCGCGTCGAGGAGTGCGGGGCCGCCCTGGTCGCGGATCCGGTCCATGCGGGCCGCGAGCAGGGGCCAGTAGCGGGAGCCGACCAGGAGAGTCGGCGGCGGCTTCCACCGCCTCCACGAGCGTGATCAGCAGGGTGAGGACGACCGCGGCGCCGCCACCCCGGGCAGCACGGGGAGCCCGCTTCAGGGCCCGGGTCGAAGCGCGCCGTCCGGCACGGGCGCGGCCCTGCAGGGAGCGTGCGCTGCCTTACGCCCACCCCGGTCGGACACGTTCGTCGGCTACGGCGCCCCGGTTCGAAGACCCGTGCGAGAGGAAGTCAGCGGTGAACACGGTGGCGGATCCAGAGGACGCAGGCGTGATGAAGCGCCGTTTGGGCGTGCAGGACGCGGTGGTGATCGGCCTGGGGTCCATGATCGGGGCGGGCATCTTCGCCGCGCTCGGCCCGGCGGCGGGAGCTGCCGGTTCCGGGCTACTGATCGCGCTGGCCCTGGCGGCCGTCGTCGCCTACTGCAACGCGACGTCCTCGGCACGGCTGGCCGCTCTGTATCCGCAGTCCGGCGGCACCTACGTCTACGGGCGTGAGCGGCTGGGCCAGTTCTGGGGCTACCTGGCGGGCTGGGCGTTCATCGTCGGCAAGACCGCCTCCTGCGCGGCCATGGCCCTGACCGTCGGTGCCTACCTGTGGCCCGGCCAGGCTCACGCGGTGGCCGTCGCCGCGGTCGTGGCGCTGACCGCGGTGAACTACGCGGGGGTGCGGAAGTCCGCACTCCTGACCCGAGTCATCGTCGCGGTCGTCCTGGCTGTCCTCGCCGCCGTGGTCGTCACTTCCGTGACCTCCACCGATGCGGACGCCGCGCGGTTGGACATCGGCACGGACGCCACCGTCGGCGGCATCCTCCAGGCCGCGGGCCTGCTGTTCTTCGCCTTCGCCGGCTACGCCCGCATCGCCACCCTCGGGGAGGAGGTCCGCGACCCGGCCCGCACCATCCCGCGCGCGATCCCGATCGCGCTCGGCGTCACCCTCGCCGTCTACACCCTCGTCGCCCTCGCCGTCCTGATGGTGCTGGGGCCGGACGGGTTGGCACAGGCCACCGCCCCACTGTCGGACGCCGCACGGGCCGCAGGCGCCGACTGGCTGGTGCCCGTCGTCCGGGTGGGCGGCGCGGTCGCCGCGCTCGGCTCGCTCCTCGCGCTGATCCTGGGGGTCTCACGCACGACCCTGGCGATGGCCCGGGACCGGCACCTGCCGCACGCCATGGCGACGGTCCACCCCCGCTTCGGTGTTCCGCACCGTGCCGAACTGGCCGTGGGAGCCGTCGTCGCGCTGCTCGCGGCGACCACCGACGTACGAGGCGCGATCGGCTTCTCATCCTTCGGCGTCCTGGCCTACTACGCCATCGCCAACGCCTCCGCCCGGACCCTCACCCCGGGCGAGGGCCGGCCCAACCGGCTCGTGCCCGTCATCGGGTTGGCCGGCTGCGCGGTCCTCGGGTTCGCACTGCCCCTGAGCAGCGTGGTCGCCGGGGCCGCGGTCCTCTCCGTCGGCGCGGGCGTCTACGGTCTGCGCAGGGCCACCACCACATAGGCCGCGTGCCCGGCGAGGCGGGTCAGGCGACGTCGATGTGGACGCTGGTGGACTTGACCCGGGCGGTGGCCGAGACGCCGGGCGCCAGCCCGAGCTCCTCGACGGCCTCGTGGGTCAGTAGGGAGACCACGCGGTGGGGACCGGCCTGGATCTCCACCTGCGCGGTGACGTCGCCGAGGATCACCCGGGTGACGATGCCCGGCATCGCGTTGCGGGCCGAGGTCGTCGTCTTCGATTCCTCGGCGTTCTCCTTGGCGAGCTCGACGCAGAACGCAGCCAGGTCCGGGCCCGGGATCAGCCGCTTGCCGCCCTGACGGGTCGCGGGGAACCGTCCCGCGTCCGCCCAGCGGCGGGCGGTGTCACTGCTGACGCCGAGCAGTACGGCGGCCTCGCTGACGGTGTAGTAGCGCACGCCGCCACCCTAGTTGGGGGCAGAGCAAGGGCATGGTCAGGTGAGGGCCTGGACGGCGTACAGGATGCCGATCGCAGCGGCCAGGGTGCCCAGGAGCAGGCGCAGGAAGGTTTCCGGGAGGCGGGGTTGAAGGCGGGCTCCGAGGTAGCCGCCGATCAGGCCGCCCGCCCCGCAGGCCGGCCCGATCCACCAGTCGGGGGCGACCGGGCCGGTGCTGACCGTGGCCAGCACCGTGTACGTGGCGGCCCCGGCGATGGAGGTGGTGAACGTCGCGGCGAGGGTGGCCGGGGCGATGCGGGTCATGGGCATGCCGCGGGCGGCGAGGATCGGTCCGAGGAGGGAGCCGCCGCCGATCCCGTAGATCCCGCCGACCACTCCGACCGTCAGGGCCAAGGTGGCGAGCGCGGGCGGCGACGGCTCGGCCGCGTCCGGCCGTCGCCGGGCGGGGCGCAGGGTGCGCCAGCACAGCCACGTTCCGAGCGGCAGGAGGAAGGCGGCGACCAGGATGCGGAAGACGCCGGGGCCGGGAAGGGCGAAGACGCGGATAGCGGCGCCGGCGATGACTCCGGGCAGCGTCCAGAGGGCCAGGCGCCGGGCCAGCGGGCCGCGTAGAGCGCCGTCGCGGCGGTAGCGCCACAGGGCGCCTGGCCCGGCCACCACATTGAAGAGCAGGTTCGTCGGCGTGACCGCGGGACTCGGCACGCCCAGAACGCTGATCTGAACCGGCAGCAGGAAGACCGCCCCGGACACGCCGACCGGAGCGGTCACCGTCGAGATCAGCAGGCCGGCCGCGAACCCGGCCCAGATCGTCCACTCCACCACTGCCCCCGCCACTCCTCGATCGCCCGGTCAGTATCAACGCAGCGAGTAGCGGGTACGCGAAGTGGCAACGAGATGTTCACGAGCAGCAGGCGCAACCCGGGCAGCCAGACGGCCGACAGCACCGTGGCGGAACTACATGTCCCCGTTCAGTTCGTCGGCGCGTTCGTATTGGGATAGGGCTTGACCCAGGCCGAACCAGGTCGCCGGCCACGTGGCGATGAAGATTCCCCACCGGTCCGCCCGGTCGATGCCCGCCGGCTCCACCTTCAGCGCGGTCACCCAGGAGGCGACGGACAGTCCGATGGTCAGGCAGGCGATGGTGTTCGCGTGCTCGCTTCGCAGGCCCTCGAATGGCGGGCGCGAGGAGCACCGCAGGAACGCAGTCCCCGGCGGGCAGCCGAAGGAACGTTCGACGACTACCGGCCCGTTTCGGCGGCTTCAACCGCGGATTTGATGCCCCGCAGTGCCTCCGCGAGACCGTCGTCGACCTGGGTGCCTTCGACGCTGTCGGTGTGCAGTTCCACCGAGAGCAGGGAACTACTGGCATGGTCCCCGGCGGTGACGTGCAGTCGGCCGTGGTAGTCGTGCGGTCCCGGTGCACCCCACTCCAGGGACTTGCCCTCCTCCAGCACGCGGATCCACGCCTCGCTCTTGACGTTCTGCTCCGGCTCGCCGGGGGGTTCGATGTGCGCGGTCACGGTGACCCGGTCGCCGTCGTGCGGCTTCGCGGAGGTCAGCCGCGGCATGTAGGCGGGGAGGTTCTCAACGTCGGCGAGGTAGCTGAACAGCGTGGCCGGGGGTACCGCCACGGTGATCGAAGTGTCGTAGTCACCCATGGGGTATCCCGTTCCCCGCCAGCATGACAGGCAAAACCGGACGAATCCGAACCAGCGATGCGGTGATGCAACCGGCAGTGCCGTACCTCCAGCTGGTGCAGAGGTTTCGCATCCATGTCGGCACCGCGTGCGAAGCGACGAAGTCGCCCCGTCCGGCGGAACCGGAACGGCGCGGTCGCGATTGCGCGGCCGGGTCCTGTGCGTGTTGGTCGGTCGGCTCAGTGGGGCCAGTGGCGGCTGGTCACCACGTAGGGGGCGAGGGTACGTGCGCGCTTCCAGATGGCGTGGAGTTGTTGGGTGGGGCGTTGCTGTTCGCCCTGGAGGGCGTTGAGGATGATCAGGCCGCCGGTCAGGGTGGGTACCACCCACTGGATGTAGGAGAGGTGGCGTTCGGCCCGGCCGGTGTCGGGCCGGTGATCCTGATTCTTCTCGGTGTCGGTCACCGTCACCCCGGAAGCCCCGCAGCGCATCCGGGCTGGTCCGAACGGCCCGCCGGAAGGAGCTGCACTTGACCGGCTCCGATCGAGGGGGGCGTGACGTCGAGCCCGGACCGATCGTCTGTTGCGACGTCCTCGTCCGGACCGGCGGGGACGCCCAGTATCCGGCCGGTGCCGGCCACCGCACCGCGCACCCTCGTGGGCCGCTGCTTGATCACGCGCCCGCCCAGCGACGGCACCGGAGGTCGCAGTCCCCGTCTGCCCGGGCCACGCCGTTAGAGCATCCGGAGGGTGGGCCGGGTACGAAGAGCCTGGTGAAGCTGTCCCGCATCGGCTCTGGCGCAGCATGGGGAGTGCCGGTGTCGGCGGCGGGGTGAGAGAGGGTTGGTGCGTGGTCTGTGGAGGCTGATGTGGGGCGTGGTCGGATCGGTCTGGCGGAGGTGCTGGCGGCCGCTGAGGCGGCCGCGCCGGTGGACTCACTCGACGTGGTGGCGCGCAGTCTGCGGGATCGGTTCGGCGCGGCGTCCGTGTCGTTCCTGTTCGTCGATGTCGTCGGTCGGCGTCTGCTGCGGGTTCACGACACGGCGGCGGAGCGGCATGAGGACCGCGCGGAGGAGGCTCGGCTGTCCGGTCGGAGCGTCTACGACGAGGTCCTGAGCGGTCAGCGGCTGGTACTGGCCGCGGACGGCGGGCAGGGGCAACGGGTGCTGGCGCCGGTGACCAACCGCGGAGACACGATCGGGGTCCTGGAGCTGTTCCTGCCCGAGGTCACGCCGGAGGTACTGGTCGAGGTGGAGGAGGCCGCGCACGCGCTGGCGTACATCATCGTCACCGACCGCCGGTTCACCGACCTCTACCACTGGGGCAACCGCACCACCCCGGTCAGTCTGTCGGCGGAGATCCAGCGCCAGCTCCTACCCACCGCCGCCTCCTGCGAAGCCCCCCAGTTCACCCTCGCCGGCGCGTTGGTTCCGGCCTCCGACATCGCCGGGGACACCTACGACTACAGCCTCGACGCCCACACTCTGCACCTGTCGATCACCGACGCCATGGGCCACGACGTCGACGCCGCCCTCATGGCCACCCTCCTCGTCAACGCCTCCCGCGGCGCCCGCCGCGCCGGAGCAGACCTCGCCGAGCAGGCACGCCAGACCCACCAGGCGCTCCTCGACCACGGCCGCCACACCCTCGCCACCGGGCAACTCCTACGCATCGCACTCGACGGAAGCGGCGCCCAACTCGTCAACGCCGGCCACCCCTGGCCACTCCTGCTGCGTGAGGGCGCGGTCACCGAACTGCCCCTGACCGTGAACCTGCCCTTCGGCTACGCCGGCTTCGAAGGCCCGTACGCGGTCCAGGACCTCGACCTGCGACCGGGCGATCGCCTCCTGCTCCACACCGACGGCATGCAGGAACGCGACGCCGAAACCGTCGACCTCCCCGCCCTCCTACGCAAAACAGCCGCCGAGCATCCGCGTGAAGTCGTCCGGACCCTGGTCGGCGCGGTCTCCGACGCCTACGACGGAATGGCGCCCAGGGACGACGCGACCGTCCTGTGCCTCGACTGGCACGGACCCCACAACGACTGACGCCTCACGGACACCCGACCAGGAGCGCGGGCAAGAAACGATACGGGTGGGGTGAAAAGGGGGCTATCCGTAAGGAGAAGGGGCAGGGGCCGTACCCGCCCGCGATGCGGAAGGAGAGCCCGGTGGTTCCACCCGCGCCCTTCCTCGACCAGTCGGTCCCGCGCACCGGCGAGCCCACCAGCACGGCACGTGACGCCACCCGCGACTTCCTCCGCCACGCCACCCTCGCCCGACCGCCCGCACGACCCGAATACCTCGACGCGGTCCTCCTGATCGTCGCCGAACTCGTCACCAACGCCATCCGCCACACCAACGGACCGGCCACCCTCCGCGGCGGCAGGACCATCCACGCCCACGCCCCCTGGTAAGGCCCGAACTCAGCAGCCGGCTTCCCCCGCAGGCGGCAGACGGCAGGCCACGGGCGCGATGGGAAGAGAATGGCCCCGACCGCCCCGCGGGAATGGAACCGGGCAGGGGCGAGCCCCGACATAGCCGGGGGGATGGGACGGCCAGAACTCCGAAGCTGTGTCACGGTTCGGAGCCGGGGGCGCTGCCACCGGGTGAGCTCGGCGGCGACGGCGGGCTCGGGGCGGGCGCGCCTGGTTGTCGAAGGCGCTCCCTAGTCGGCAATGGCCCAGCCGTAGAGGGCTCCCAGCGCCAGAATGAGGGTGATAAAGAACCTTTTGGCGAGTTTCACGGCCACTCTCTCGCTGGACGGGACTGGGCCCCGACCACCCGGGGAAGGGAGTCGGGGCCCAGCGGGTGACGAATGTTCGTCGCCCATGCCTAGTGGCGCCGGTTGTCCTTGATGTCGTCCTTGGTCCGGCGAGCGTTGCCCTTGGCCTGGTCGGCCCGGCCTTCGGCGGTCATCCGCTCGTTGCCGGCCATGCGGCCCATGGCTTCCTTGGTCTTGCCCTTGGCCTGCTCGGCCTGCGCCTTGGCCTTCTCCGTGCCCGACATCGGGACCTCCTCGTGTTGTACCGGATTTGGTCGTGACGTTCTCGTGCTCACGATCGCCGCCCGCAAACCCGTGGGCATTCACCCACTTCCTCGAATCGGCGGGAGAGGCCTGGTGAGAGCGAGGGATCCATACCTGCGGAGGGCACACCCACCTGCCACCTGCCACCTGCCACCTGCCACCTGCCACCTGCCACCTGCCCACGGTGCGCACATACCGCGACGGCCGGACCGAACACTCCCTTACCTGCAGCCGCCGTCAACACGAAGTGCCGGGCACCAGCGGGTCATGGGGTCTCCGCGTCGGCCGTCACGCCAAGATGAGGGCCCCGGAAGGCATCGGCCGTCCGGGGGACGGGAGGCAACGCCTTGATCACTGTGGACGTCCAGCACCGCGACTACACCCTCTGGGCCATCGTCGGGGGGAAACTCGACGCGGACGGCGGCGCGGTGCTGGGGCGGGTACTGGAACAGGTCACCGGCTACGAGCGGGTCCTCATGGTGGATCTGCACGCCATGGTCCTGATGGACCGTGAAGGGCTGCTTCACCTGCTGGACCTGCACCGTCGGGCGGAGGGCTGGGGGCTTCGGGTCCTGGTCGTGGGCTGGCAGCCCCAGCCCCAGCAGTTCATGGCCGACACCGCCGGTATCCGCGGGCGCGGTGCGGCGACCGGCGAGCGGTATGCGCTCGCCGGGTTCCGCCGGCTCATCGAAGAACGCGCTCACCAGGCCCGGGACCTCGCCGACGGGGCGCCACTGGTCGGACCGGCCGGCTGAGTGCCTCCTCGGCCTCGCCCGGCTCCCGCCGTCCTCACCATCCCGGGGCCGGAGTCCTGGTCACCGCGCCGCGGGCCGTTCCATCACGGCCCGCGGTCTCCGGCGGCGACCGGACACCACCGCCGGGACCTCCTCACCGTGCGCGGGACGGAAAACCGATCCTCAGACCTCGCCGCGCCAGGAACCGGTCTCGCGGCCTCGATCCTCGATGTACTCCTTGAACCGCTTGAGGTCGCCGGTGATCTGCCGCTTCACGAACCCGAGCTTGTCCCCGAGATTCTCGGCGAAGCCTTCCGGGTCGTAGTCGAGCTGCAGCATCACCTTGGACTTGTTGTCGGAGAGGTGGTGGAACGTGACCACGCCGGCCTGCTTCACCTCTCCGCCCACTGTGGTCCAGGCGACCCGCTCGTCGGGAATCTGCTCGGTGATCTCCGCGTCGAACTCGCGGTCCACTCCCCCGAACTTCGTCACCCAATGGGTCAGGGTGTCGGTGCGCTGCTCGATGCGCTCGACCCCATCCATGAAGTGGGGGAACGACTCGAACTGCGTCCACTGGTTGTAGGCGATACGCACGGGAACGTCGACCTCGATGGACTCCTCGACCTTCGGGGCCGGACACGTAAGGCGGTGCCAGGCGGGCAGCCGTTCCTCATCGGCCCGAACGGCGGGCGCCCCTGACCGCGACGAGCCGACGGAGCCGCTCTACCGGTGCAATGGGCACCCCGGGCGATGAGCAGGGCGCGAGGTGGCCTATTGGGCCACCGCCGCGGCGGGCATGGGCCATCTCGCCGCTCAGAACGCGGGCATGGTCGATCAAGGCCTGCCCGGCGTGCTCCTGATGGGAGCGTTCATGGTTCAGAGTCTGCCGCTGGGGCGGACAGGCCGGATGACCAGTGTGTGACGGAAGGCATTCCGGGCTCGCCCCGTGGACGGCGTTCATCCGACCTGCGGTTTTGAGGTCCACGCCGAAGGGCACCAAATCCAGGGTTTGGCGTCCGAGGGCGGGATCGGATATCTGGCTAGATCCGTACTTCGTGGGTGGTGGCGAAAGGTAGATTCTGGCGGCAATGCGCAGGTGTCTGGCCCCGCGGCTATCGGCGGCCATCCCGTTTACGCTCGCTGCGCCGCAGTGCGCGACGTTGCTTTCCTGGCAGGGTGGCGGCCAACTCGCCCACCAGGGAGACGTCGTGGCAATCGTCCTTCCGGCTGCCCCGGCACCACCACACCGGTGCGCCGGCCGCGTCCGTTTCGCCCTGGCACCAGTCGTCAGTGGTCCCTGCGGGACGAGGGTGCATTCCGATCTTGTGTTCCGAGCAGATCGGCCAGACCCGCCAGAGCAACTCCATGATGGTCGACTGTGCCGCATCTGCGACCACAGTCAGGACCGTCGTCGCATCGTCCGGCTCTGGCGGGTCGCCCTCCTCCAGGTCGCACACGTTCACCGGATTCCCGTGCCAACGGCCGTCGGGCCGGGAGATGCTGCTGGTCATGACCAGGACCGATGCTGAAATACGAGAAGTGGTTCACCGGGGCATCGTCTCAGTCACCCCGTCTTTCAGCGGTGGCTGAGGGTGAAATCAGCTCAGGACTGAACAGCAGCAGAGACAGGTAGATCACCACGATCAGTGCGGTGACGGCCAAGGCGCCTTTGAAGTCGCCGTATCGCCACTTCCTCGCCTTCCTCGGGTTCGCCGCAGTCATGGCCTGCCGCAAGAAGCGCGCCGAAGTCGCCACGACACTGTCTTAGCGGTAGTACCGCGTCGTCGTTCCGTTGTGGCGGAGCTGGTACAGCTCCGGGTCTGCGGCGCACAGGTGCACCGGAAGAGAAGTCCCGGAGCCGAGGGCATGACTCATCGTTTCCATACCACCCGAAACGGAGTATTTGTTGATCTCTCCCGTGTTTCGGAGCTCGTACACCTTCCCGGGGGCGGCGCCAATCTCCAGAACGTCCGCGTGTGTGGCGACGGAGTGCCATGATCCGCCGGTGTAGTGGAGAACCTCCCCGAAAGCGGGACCCAGTCTGACCTGACACAGGATTCCTGCAGCGGCTGCGATCTGCGTCGTGGCGGGATGGGAGTCGAGGAGTTGCCAGCCGGTCCCGGGAGTGCCGGTGTACCGGTGGATGGCTCCGGTCGTGTGGTGCCGCTGATAGAGCTCGTTCCCGCCGGCCGCGATCTCGATCGTCCTGGCGTTGGAGTCGAGAAGTTCCCAGCCCGTCATGGGCGTGCCGGTGTACCGGTAGATCCTCCCGGTGGTGTGCCGCTTGTACAGGTTTCCACCGGACGCGGCGAGTTGTGCGGTGGCCGGGTTGGAGTCGAGGAGTTGCCAACCCTCCATGGGAATGCCCGTATACCGGTAGATGGCTCCGGTCGTGAGGTGCCGCTGGTAGAGCTCGTCGCCGTCGGCCACGATCTCGATCGCCTTGGGGTTGGAGTCGAGGAGTACCCACCCCCTCGCCGGATCGTCCAGCCGGTACTCGTAGATGCGCCCATTGTTGTGCCGCTTGTACAGCCACATGCCGGACGCGGCCAGCTGAGCGGTCGCCGCATTCGAGTCCAGCGGCTGCCAGTAGAGGCTCCGCGCACGACTGACGTCGTTCGGTGCCAGGTTGCGCTTGATATATCCCGGATTCAGTACCGGCCACATGACGTCCATGTAGCCCTCGATGTACCTGGCATGCGTGAGGCCGATCAGGTGTCCGATTTCGTGGACTGCCATGCTCTGCACATCAAAATGCCCCAGGCTGTACCCGATCGACCACAGCGCCTCTGTGTTGTCGAAGTGAAGGGGTCTGGGGAGCACCGAACCGCCCGATCCCGTCCGGCATCCGGGCGGCAGAGCCGAATGCGCGCTCTCGGCTCCCACGAGCGTCACACAGTTCGGATGGTCCGCCGGCACCCACCTGACCAGGATGTCCGGGTTCGCGCTCTCCACCACTTCGGTGAAAGTCACCGGTATGACCTTCTGCCATGTGGCGAAGGCTTCGCGTACCGCCTTGTATTCGTTGTCGTCCGGGATCTGAGCGGTGCCGCCGCCGAAGGCGTACGTCAGACGGTTGCGTTTCCATGCACAATCGGGACCCTCGTCGGTACCGTTCCTCAGGCTGGGCATCCCACACCGCGGACGTGTCATCTGGTCCCGCGTCTGCGGGTCGAAGACGCCGGTCCGCCGGAGCCCCTCGTACTCCTGGAACCTGTCCAGCGCCAGTGCGGTGATGTCGTCCAGGCGACCTTGTTCGTAGGAGCCCGAAGGCAGGTATCCGTGGCGGACGAGGAACTGCTGGACGGCACCGAATCCTTCACTCCTGTCACCGCGAGCTGTGGGCGCGACGTCGGCCATCTCGAATTTTTGCTCGGGTTCGTGGATTCCCATGCTTCACTCCTCAAGCTTCTTCCGGAGGCGGTGGCGCGGTGGGCATGTGGTCGGGACCGGGACGAGACGCGAGGCGCGAAGGATGCGCGTGCTGCCGAGGCCGGTGACGAGGGGGTCCCCGTCGGGGGTCCCTTCGGGGAGGAGTTCGACGGCGAGGACGCTGAGCGAGGTGTCGGCGGGGAGGCCGAGGGCTTGGAGACTCGTGCGTACGTCGCCCTGGCCGAAGGCGACCTCGCTCTGGTGGAAGGGACGGTCCCCGTCGTCGCCGGTGTCGGGCCGTGGGGCGTACCCGGTCCGCACCAGTACGTTGCGCCAGTCCCGGCCGTCGGCCTGCAACACCTGGGCGTACAGCAGGGCGCCGATCCTCGTCGTCGGCGGGAACGGGCGGACGTCGACGCCTTGGTGAACGGGAGCGGCGTGCGGGGCCCGGACCGCGATGCCCCGGTCGGTGCGCGCGACCGCGCAGCGCAGTCGCGGTGGCGGGTGCTGGACGCCCGCCACCCGAAGCGGCGGACCGAACCGGCCGTGCGCGGTGGTCCAGCGGGTGCCGTCGTGGCCGACCCTCAACTCGTAGACGAAGAAGCCGAACAGCTCCGGCGCGTCGGGGTCCATTCCCTCCGGCAGCGGCAGCAGGTAGCGGCGGCCTTCTTCGGCCGCCGTACCACCCAGCGGCAACTGGGACTCCTCCGCCGGAACGAGCGGCTGCATCAGGGCGAGCCCCGCCGCGTCCCTGGAGCTGCCGGGCACGATGACCCGGACGGGTTCGTCGACGGCGAGGGGTGGCTCGGAGGGTTCAGGCAGCGGCCGGTCGTGGCCGAGGAGCATGGGGTCCGGTCCGTAGGCGAGGACGCGGGCGAAGTACCGGTCGTCGGGGTCGTCCGGCGGCCGGTCGAGTTCCACGTAGAGTCGGTTCAGGCGCTCCCCGGTGAAGGTGTAGCGGCCGGCATCACGGACGTAGGCGTCAGCGGCGAAACCGGCCGAGCGCAGCCGCGGGACCTGCGCGGGCGGGGTGGTGATGGGGAGGTTCAGCCGCCAACTCCGGTCGGGATCCCGGTGCTGTGGCTCTTCCCCCGAGCGGAATATCGGCGTCAGGGTGTAGCCCAGGCGAGCCTCGCGGGGCGCCGTCCCGCCCGGCTTGGGGTCGTAGGCGTCGAGGAACACCAGCTGGGTGCGCTCCCTGTCAGGCGGTTGCGCGGCGGCGCCCGTAACCGCGGCGGCCGTGCCGACCGCCCGTGGCAGCACGATCTCGCCGATGACCGCGCCGTCGCGGCGCACGCTGAAGGCGACGGGGTCGAGCCCGTCCCACGTCCAGTCCCGCTCGATGCTCAGCCGGACGCACACCAGCCAGCGCAGCGCGAGGTCGTCCGCGGCGGCGAAGGTGAGCGACGAGCGGTCGTGGCCGAGGATGTGCCGCAGGCTGTTCGCCGCGCCGAGCACCAGCCGGGTGCCGGCGGGTGCGGAGAGCGTGAGCCCGGAACGTACGAGCCTCAGCTGGTGGGCGAGCCGGTCCAGCAGATCCGACGGGGCGTCCTGTCGCCGGCGTCCCGTGGCGGCGAGAGCGGCCTCGAGGACGGGGCCCGGCGGTTCGTCGGGTTGCAGGAACACCGCCTGGATGTCCGGGCCCTCGGCCGGCCCGGCGAGGAGCCCCGTCTCCTTCTCCGGTCGGGCGCGCAGCTTGAGGCCGATCGGGGTGGTGCCGGTCCGCGTCTCCTGGGTGCCCCAGTACGCCGGCGTGGGGTCGGGGCGCCCGACGGGGGTGAGGACGAGCCGTACGTCGCGGGCGGTCGGCAGGCACAGGGGGGCGAGGGGGCCCGGGAGCCGGTTCGCGAGCTCCTCGGCCTGCTCGATGTCCTCGAAGACCGCGCCCAGGACCAGCGGCTGGTCGGCGGCGGGCGGGAACTCGCGCGTCACCGAGTAGAGCGGTACGTACGGCAGACCCGTGTCGGAGTCGGCGGCCGGGTCGCCATCGAGGGTGCGCACCAGGACGTCGACCCGCAGTCGGGTGACGTCCGGGTCGGGCAGGGCGGCCTCCCGGCCGGCCGCCCGGGCCGCCGGGGCATCGGCCAAGAGCAGGTCCATGGCCTGTGGCAGACCGGTGTAGAGGATGTCGGGGTAGCCGAGGAGGGGGCGGCGGATCTGGTAGACCGCGCTCTTCCCGTCGGGGGGAGGGCCGCCGCCCGGGTCGACGCGGACCGGCCCGGGCGGTACGTAGCGGCGGAAGTGAACGACCGTCGTCGGTGCGGGCCCTGCCGCCGGGTCTTCGGCGTCGGCCACCGTGGGACCGCCGCCCGCAAGGTCCGCGAGACGCACCCGGAACCGGTACGAGCGTCCGTAGCGCAGGGGAGGAATGCCGGCGGTCACCGCCCGGTACACGCCGTCGGAACCGAGCTGGGGCTTGCCGGTGATGCGGAACGCACCGGGGTCCGTGAGGACGTTCGAACCACCGGTCCAGGCCGTGAAGTAGCTCGGCAGCCAGAATTCGCCGCCCGCACTGAAGGTGTGGTTGACCGGCAGGGTGTCGACGGTCAGTTCCCCGTCGAAGGGGCCGAGGGCCATGCCGTCGAGCTCCAACCGGTCGCCGTGGACCGCGGCGAGGGAGTGCCAGGACGGATCGGTGGCGCCTTCCTCACGTACATCCACGCGGTAACCGGCCACGCCCGACGGCGTATTGGGCGCGGGCCCGGCACACAGGGCGTTGACGCCGAACTGGCGGTTGAGCCACACCGTGACCTGCTCGTCGTCCCAGCCGAGACGGATACCCGTGTCCTTGACGGGCGGCAGCGCCCCCGGCGCCGGCTCGGGTCCTTGGTCGACCTGGGCGGCGCTGTGCGCCTGGTCGCCGTGGACGGCGCGGGCGAATCCGTCGTCGTAGGCGTCGGCTTCGACGAACACCTCGTCGAAGGTGCCGGGCGCGGAGCCGGAGCCGGGTCCCTCGGTGGCGGGGAAGAGCACGGCTGCGAAGACGGACCGCTCGGGCGCGCCCGCGAGCGGCGGTATCCGCGCGGCGAAGCGGGCCAGGAGCCCCGGGTCGCTGTTCGCCTGCGCGCGGTAGGCGCTCCCGGCGGCCAGGTCGGCGAAGAGGTAGCCGCCCCGGTCGAAGGGGTTGTCTTCGGGCAGCGCGAGGGTTGTCGTGTGGAGGAGACCGAGCCCGGTCGCGAGGAGGGGCTGGCGCAGCACCAGGGCGAGGATCTCCTCCCATTCGAGACCGGTTCCGGGCTGGTCGGGTGGGGACGACGACGGCGTGTCCTTCAAGGCGCAGGTGTACGAAGCGTCGGTGACGAAGTACTGCGAGTCCGACTCCGTGTACTGGGTGGCGTTCCGGTAGCTGTGCGGCAGGAACTTCTTGACGGCTCCTGGCGGCGGCTCCTGCGGCTCGCTCGTCGACCGGATGGTGAAGCTGCGGGCCAGTGCGTCGAACAGGGCGCGCCGCCGGGAGGCCGGTGCGGTGGCGAGGGGTTTGCGCTGATTGGCGGCGGCGGTGAGCTGCGGCAGCGCGTCCAGGGTGGGCACGATGACGGCCTCGAAGGAGAGGTCGGCGTCGGCGAAGGGCGTGGGGGTGCCCTGGAGCGAGGCCCGGGGGTCGCCCTGTGGCAGGGCGAGGACGGCGAGCGTGAGGGTGGCGGGTGAGGACGGCCCGGTCCGGGGGCGCCAGCGTCGGGGCATGACCAGGAGGTTGAGGGGTGCGCTGTCGATGGCCATCGGATCGTCTTCCTGGTCAGGGGACGGGCAAGATGCCGGCCTTGGCGGCCACGAGGAGCGTCTTCCAGTCGACGACTACGTCGAAGGTGGTGTGGAAAGACTTCCGCTTCTTGATGGCCCAGGCGACGGTGACCGTGCCCGCGACCAGGATGTCGCCGCGCAGCCGCACCCTGTTCTCTTCCGGATCGCTGCCGAACTGGACGCGGTCAAGGACGAGTCGCCCTTCGACGGAGAGGCTGAATCCGAGCAGTCCCGACAGGAGCTTGGCGCGACCCGCCATGCCGACTATGGCTCCCGGCCGGAACCGGTCCCCGTCCACGCCGATGAAGTAGCCGTATTTGACGGTGGCTTCGAGCTCGATGAGATGGGGGATGAGGTCGCCGCCGACCGATCCGACCGTGCAGGCGTCGAGCTCCACGGCGGCGGTGCCCGAGGCGTCGCCGCGGATCCGGAAGCGCAGCTCTCCGCCGCCGTAGATCTCCGGGAAGACCAGCTGCTGGTAACCGCCGGTGATCTCCAGGAACACGGAGCCGCCGACCCGGGCGGAGAGCACGTCGGCGACGAGCTCCGCGCCGAGCTTGAGGCCGCCGCGGACCTTTCCGATGCCGCATTCGACGCCTTGGCCGTCCTCGCCCTGGAGCAGGAAGTCGGCTACGGCCGCCAGTCGGTACGAGGTGCCGCTGGACGAGGTCGTGACGTGCAGCGGGCCGGGCAGCGCCGGGACCTCCACCCGTTCCCCCGCGTCAGCCGCTGTGCCGGGGACCAGTTTCTGCAGGAGGTCGAGTACTTCGGCTACCGGCCGGAGCGCGTCTCCCGGCCGGACCTCGGGCGCCGGGAAGCCGGTGGGGCCGACGGCGGGCGCGTGGATGTCGTGGACGAACTCCAGGATCGTGCCGAACGGGAGGAACGCGAGTCGCTGGGCGATGCGGGTGGCGTCCACGGTCCAGTCGTTCGCTGACCGGACCGTGAAACCCGTCCCCTCGTACCGGGCGTCCGTCGTCCACGCGGACGCGCTGACCAGCCGCTGGGAATGGGGCGGCGGGGTGAAGGTCACGGTCTTGTCCGGTGACAGGCGCAGGAGTCCCGAGGAGATGGTGAGCCGGCACGTTCTGCCGAGATCGAGGGCCTCGTCGAGGCGGGGGAAGAGCCCGCTCGTGCGGAGCATCGCGTACGGGTCCGCGAGCAGCGGGTTGAGGGGGCTGCTGATGTTCGTGGCGGTGGCGCCGATCCGGGGGCGCGCGTACAGGATTCGCTGGGTGTCTCCGGCGCAGAGCAAGGCGTAGTCGGTTTCCGGATTGTTCGTGAACAGGTGCTGCGGGTCGGCCCACCGGAAGGGTTGCCCGGCCGAGGACGCCGGAGCGTTGCGGCGGATCAGCGGGACGCCACGCTGCCCGTCGACCGGTCCGACGGTCCCCGAGGTGTGGTCGACGCGTACGACGGTCCACTGTCCGGCCGCGGGAAGGTGCGGGCTGCCGCACGCGGCCACCGCGAACTCCGGCTCGTGCGAAGCCGGGTTGACGCCCGCGTTGTCCGCACGGACGCCGGTGACGCGCATCGTGTGGGGCGAGGCTCCGATCCGTATGGTGCAGTCGGCCGGCCCGCCGATCGGGCCCTGGAGGTCGAAGAGCTCCTTGAGCTGTGCGGGGGTGAGCGGCCCGACACCCAGGCCGGTGAGGGCCGCGCCGAGCGGGATGCGCTGCACGAACCCCAGCTGGTGGTGTACGGGGACCTTGCCGTTCGCGCCCTGCCCCTGCTGGACCCCGTCGATCCCGAGGTCCGCGTCGTAGTACACGGCCTGCACATCGGCCTTGGGCGCAGTACCGTCGGCGGCGAGTTCGACGATGACGTCCGTATCCCGGATCTCCCGGATGTCGTACATGCCCTGCACGACACCGGGATGGCAGACGGGTTCGGCGTTCGGGTGGTTGAAGAGACCGGGAGTGGTCGCGGCCCAGCCGCTGTCCCACCGTACGACCGACCCGCTGCCGTAGCGCTCCAGGGTGATGGTCCGGACGAGCATCGCGGCACAGGGGAAGAGCAGGGTGGTGAGCTGGATCCGCTCGAAGGCCGTACGTCCGTGGTAACCGTCGAAGGCGACCTGACTGATGGAGACGCCGGACTTGTGGGTGTCCACCCAGCGGCTGACGATGTCGGCCCCGTACCCGCCGAAGTCGACGCGCGAAAGGGGGACTTCCCTGCCGAATGTGGCGTTGAAGCTGTCTGCGAGGGGGCTGAGCACCGAGGTGAGCTCCGGCTCGGTGGGGTCGCTCTGCGGGAAGGTCGCCGACTGCCGGGCCCAACCGAGCAGGATCGGTGGCAGCAGGGGGTCGGGCTCCCCGTCCTCCCCCGAGCGGACCCCGGCCCGCAGGCTCAGCCGGCGCGCACCGGTGAAGCCCTCGAACGGGACCCGGAGTAGGCGCAGGTCGGGCGGGATCCGGTAGGCGGGGTGGTCCGGGTCGAGCGAGGCGAGCGCACGGATACCGAACGGTAGCGAGGCCAGAACAACGCTGCGGGTGCGGTCCTGCGCGTAGGCCCTTACTACCTCCTCGGCCATGTGGACCGGACTCACGGGCACGAGGACGACCGAGTTCGCGCCCATCACGGTCGGGCCGCCGTCGTTCGCGAAGGTGAGCACGGCCTGCTTCGTGTGCTTGGTGAGCGGGTTCGGACGGTTGCGGACCGGTTCCCACTGGAACTGGGGCAACAGGAAGACGGCCGCGTCGCCCGCCTTCGTGTGGAGGGTGAGGCCATCGACCGTGAAGGACGCCAGGGGGTTCCGGCCCGGCACGAGGACAGCGACACCCAGCCGGTCGGCGGCCGAGGAGAGATCCAGCAGGCCCAGTGTCCGCCCGCGGGCTCGGCGCAGCCACCCCTGAGTCTCGTCCGGAAGGTCCGCTTCCCGATCAGCCCGCCCGGGAGATTCGACGAGCGGCAGGATCCCCGCGGCGGGGACGGACTCCTGCGGAGTTCCGTCCTCGGCTGTGGCCGGCAGCTCGATCGCCAGGTCGGCGTCCTTGCCCGGTTCCCATGCGAGGTGCGCCCGGACGACGGAGGCGCCGTCCTGGTCGAGGCCCGTGGGCAGCGGGGCGAAGTTGGCCGCATAGGGGTCGGGGAGCATGGGGAGCAGGTGGAGGAGGCCGAACGAGAGGTCGAGCCGGCCGGTGTCCACCTGCCCGGGCGCGCCCAGTGACCCGATGAGGAAGACGGCGAGCGGTGTCGTGGTCGTCAGCAGCGCGTTGGTCAGAGCGAGCGCCATGCGTGTCTGCGGTGCGGGCGTGCCGCCTGCCCGGGTGACCGTTTCGAGGGTGAGCGTGATGTCGTCGGCTTGGTCCACCAGTGAATACCTCACGGTGAGCGCGCTGTCGACGCGTTCGCCGGCCGCGGTGCGGGGCTGGTCGAGCCGGGTACGGGCGAGGCCGTCCGGGGGCGAGAGCACGTCGGCCTGTTCCTTGCGAAGGCTGTTGAAGAGAAGACCGCCCGGCACGGGAAAAGCGATCTCCAGAGCCGAACGGGTCTGCGGGTCCTTCGCTACCGGCGGCCAGAGCCGGAACGTCTGGCGGGCACGGCGCCAGTCGGCCGAGTGCACGGACCAGCGCAGCCTCGACCCGTCGAAGGAAACTTCGGCTCCCGGGAGCGGAATCGGACCTCCGTCCATGCCCTGCCATGCGGCGCGGAGACCCGTCCCGAGGCGGAGCAGCAGGCGGCCGGCTCCCGAACTCTCGCCGAAAGCAGCCCCGGACAACAAGGTGGGCGAGACGAGGGGAAGCATCCAGGAGGCCTGCACCACCCGCGCGGCCCCCGACGGGGCGAAGAGCCGGGACCGGACCCGGGTGACGGCGAACGTCCGCGGTGTCGAGTACGCCGGTACGCGGATGCCGCTTCCCGCCTCGTAGCGCGCTTCCTGTGCCTCGTCGTGCCGCAGTCCGATCCGGCAGCCGAGGACTTCGAGAGCCGCCGTGAACGCGCCGACGGCGCCCGTACCATCCGGGTCGAGGAGGAAGGTGACGGTCCGGGGCAGCTCGCAGACCGAGTGGGCGGCGTCCGCGCCCGCCCCCGTGCCGGGAACGGGGCCGGGGCCGGGGCCGTTCGCCGGCGAGGCAAGGTCGAGGGTCAGCTGTACGCGGGAGTCGCGGGTCACCTCCGCCGTGCCGGGCGAGAAGCTGACCGGGCCGATGAAGCGGACCTCACCGCCGGTGATGCGCAGCCCCGCCCACTGGTTGGCCGGTGCGCCGACCGCGAGCCGCCGGGCCGCGATCCACACGCTTCCCGCGGGCAACTCCGCCGCAGCAGGCGGATGCAGCAGGCGTTCCTCCGGCAGGAGATGCGGCAGCTTCAGGAAGACCGGGCCCGTGTGGCCGATCCGGACGTCGAACCATCGCGCGGCCGCGCGGAACAGGTCGTACCAGACCCGGCGTCCGGCGCCGTCCAGGAACGGACCGAAGCTCCGCTCGGGCGCCGCTCCCTCCTCCGCGGCGAAGAGCGAACCGCGCCGCACCAACCGACTCGGGCGTGCGGCACCCTGCCGTACGCTGCCGTCACCATCGTGGTCGGCGAGATGACGGTCAACGAGATACTCCAGCTCCGCCCGAAGCGGCTCGTCCACCTCGGCAACTGCGCTGTCCACGCCCGGTCCCCCGAGGCCCCCGCTGACCAGGACGGCGCGCCTGAGGTCTGCCAGCTCGGCGAGGGAAGTCCCGGGATCGGGCCGGAGATCACCGGTTTCGGCAACGAGGAGGGCGATGAATTCGGAGCGCCGCATGTGAGGTCCTCTCAACAGCGGGGGCGGCTGGTCACGGGGCGTCTTTGGTGAGCAGGGCCGACGTGTCGGCAGCCCCCACCAGGCTGCGCCCGGCGAGCCGGGCGACCTGCTGGAAGCCCGTCAGGGCGATCGTCCGCACCTCCCCGGACTCCGCTGCGTATTCGACAGCCATGGGTTCACCTCTTCGTGAAGACCGTGTAGGACCGGACCGGATTCCCGAGCCCTGATACGCGGTGCGGAAGAGTCGTAGGAGACGAACGACCGGCCCCATGCCGGGTCCTGCAATCGTCAGGAAACGCTCGACAAAGGGGAGCATCTCTCCGAGCACGGTCTGGATCAGATATCCGGTGACGACTGGGAAATGGGCCTTGTCCGGGTCGCCGCTCCCGCCCCGGTGCCGCGGGGCACGCGCAGCGGGATCCTGCGACGTCAGCCCTCACTTCCCATGCTGGGGGCACAACACAGGACCTGCAATCGCAAGAACAACAGGGAAGGAGGCCGGAACGAATCAAGGAGGGGAAACCCCTGTCCGACCGGGGCTGGGGATGGCAGGCCGGTCCTGGGACTTTGGGGTCAGTACGGTGGCCAGGCCTTTTGTCGCAACGACGAGCTCCGCCGGACTCTTTGAGTCAGCACTTGGGGTAGACGATGCCGTCCGTCGTAACGGCTTGGCGGCCACTGGTGCCCTCAATGGCGATCTTGACCGTGTGGCTACCCTGCGTGCTCCACGCCTTGACCCAGATGGCTTCGCGGCATTTCGTGGTGGCCGACCTCAGGTCGATGGAGTTTCCGTCGACGTGGATGTGCACGCCACCGGAGCCGCTCGCACGGGAGACCACCCAGGCGCCGGAGCGACCTGTGAATGTCCAGCCGAGACTCGCATGCGCGGAGGAACTGGAACGGGGTCCAAGGCCATCGAGGCACGGGGCGTTCCTGGGCCGTGATTTTGCCGCGCGGCCGCAGGTCGACCGATGCCCACGACCCAGAGTGTCCACTGTCCCGTGCTCGCACGGACTGAGCGCTTTCGGCGGCGCTCATGAGCCAGGAAAACGGGGCGGTATCCGGCGCGGACGGGTATGCCCTAGGGTTCGGAGTCTCATATAAAAGGATGTGCGTTGTGGCTGATGGGAACGTTACGGACCGCCTGATCGGCCTGTTGACGGCGCGGGGTGAGGATCTGGGGGCCGAGTGGGCCGACAAGGTCACCGGCTCGCTGGGCGGACGCGTGAGCCGCAGCGAAGTGCAGCGCGAACTGCAGGAGCTGTACACATCGCTGGTGGCCGCGTTGGGCGAGGGCAGCCTGGACGCGCGCGGGGAGGCCTTCGGTGAAGTCCGTGCGCTGCTGGGCGAACTGTCGCGCAATCGGGCCCGGCAGGGCTTCAGCCCTACCGAGACCGCGGCGAGCGTATTCGCGCTCAAGGAGGTCCTGGAGCCGGCGCTGGCCGGCAAGGGCAGTGACGTTCAGGCCTACCTGCACTTCACCACCCTGTTGGATGCCTTGGGTCTGTTCACCATCGAGGTGTACACCCGTACCCGCGAGGAGTTGATCTCCGCACAGGCCGAGCAGCTGATGGAGCTGTCCACGCCGGTGGTGAAGCTGTGGGACGGCATCATCGGTGTGCCGTTGGTGGGCACCCTGGACTCGGCCCGCACCATGGTCGTGATGGAGAAGATGCTCCAGGCACTGATCGACACGGGCTCCGAGCAGGCCATCATCGACATCACCGGTGTTCCCGCGGTGGACACCGAGGTGGCGCAGCACCTGTTGAAAACGGTGGTGGCGGCCCGCCTGATGGGTGCGGAGTGCACGATTTCGGGGATCCGTCCGCAGATCGCGCAGACGATCGTGGCGTTGGGCATCGACTTCGGTGACATCGTCACCAAGGCCACGCTGGCCGACGCGCTGCGGCATGCGTTGCGTCGCTCCGGTGTCTCCTTCTCGCGTGCCGCTGCGCAGGGTGGTAGCCGGTGAGTGAGCGCGTTCCGGTCCTGCGGATCGGTCAGGTTCTGCTGGTGTCGATCCAGACGGACCTGGATGACCAGGCGGTGATGCTTCTTCAGGACGATCTCGCGGCCGCGGTCGTGGACTCGGGTGCCCACGGGGTGGTCATCGACATCACCGCCGTGGAGATCGTCGACTCGTTCGTGGGGCGGATGCTGTCCACGATCGCTTCGATCTCGCGTCTGCTGGACGCGCAGACCGTTGTGGTCGGCATGCGGCCGGCCGTCGCGATCACGCTGGTCGAGCTCGGTCTCTCGCTCGGCGGGGTACGGACGGCGTTGACCCTGGACAAGGGCCTGCAGGTTCTGGAACGGGCCCGCAGAAGCCAGTTGGGTGAGGATTCCTTCTCCTCCGTCGCCGAATTCGGTGATCCGGGTGTCGGGCCGGATCCTGCGGCAGGCCGGTGAGCGGCCCGGTCGGCCAGGGTCCGACCGTGTTGGAGATCAGCGCCAACGCCGGCGTCGTTCAGGCCCGTCAGCTGGTCCGTACCCTGGCCCAGGAGTGCCGGCTTTCCCTGGTGGAGCAGACCAAGTTGATCACCGCCGCCAGTGAACTGGCCCGTAACACCCTGATCTACGGCGGGGGCGGGACCATGACCGCCGCCCTGGTCAGCGAATACGGCCGGCGCGGCGTGCGCCTGGTCTTCACCGACCAGGGACCTGGAATCCCCGATGTGGACCTTGCCCTCACCGACGGCTGGACCTCGGGCAACGGCATGGGGCTCGGATTGTCCGGCTCCAAGCGGCTGGTCGATGACTTCGTCCTGGACACCGCCCCCGGGCAGGGGACCACCGTATCCATCACCAAGTGGGCGAGATGATCGCCATGGGGGATGCGCTGTTGCTGGACTGTGAGGACACCGCCTGGTTCCGTGACCGGCCCGAAGCCGCCCGCGGCGCGGCCGCCGCACTGGGCCGACGCATCGGGCTGGGAGAGCACCGCACCGCCCAGTTGGTGCTGGCCGTGACCGAATTGGCCACCAACCTCGCCAAGCACACCGTCGACGGCTCGATACTCCTGCGGGTTCTGCGCAACCGGAGCGTCGCCGGCGTCGAGGTGATCGTCATCGATGGCGGCCCCGGCATGGCGGACGTGCCGGCGGCCCTGCGCGACGGGGTGTCCACGGTCGGAACTCTGGGGCTGGGACTGGGCGCGGTGACACGGTTGGCCGACCGGTTCGACATCCATTCCCTGCCGGGCACCGGGACTTTGCAACTGGCCCGGTTCTGGCCCCATCCTCAGCCTCTCTCGGTGGCGGGCGAGGCCTTCGTCGCGGGCATCAGCCGGCCCATCGGCGGCGAAGAGGTCTGCGGCGATGCCTGGGCCGCACGCGGCGACGAGCCCACCCCAGAGCACGCGACCGTCGATGACGCCGCAACAAACTCCGCTTCCAAGGACACCGCACCCGCGGTTCTGGACTGGTCGGCGATGACAGCGGCCCGACCCGGCGGCTCCTCCCACCCACGGATCCAACGGCCGGATCGCCTCCTGCGGCCAGGTATCGGCGGCCGTTCGGAACTCGTCCACGACGCCGCCGCCGCATCGGGCCGGGGCGTGCTGGTCATGTCCTGCGACGGACTCGGCCACGGGCCGATGGCGGCCACCGCCTCTCAGGCGGCCATCCAGGCCTTCCGCACCGGAGTCGGGCACACACCCGCCCAGGTGATGGAGGAAGTCCACCGGGCGCTGCGCGGCACCCGCGGCGCGGCGGTCGCGATCGCCCGCCTGGAGCCCGGTGGGCGAGTGTTGTTCTGCGGCATCGGGAACATCACCGCTGCCGTCATCGGGGCCGACACCCGTTCCAACCTGCTGTCCCACCCGGGCATCGTCGGCCACCAGATGCGGCGGCTGCGTACCTACGAACAGCAGCTGCCCATGGGCGGGGCGCTGGTGATGCACTCCGACGGGCTCAGCGAGCGTTGGAAGCCCGGTGATCTGGCGTCGCTGCTGCACCATCCTCCGGCGCTGATCGCGGCAGGTCTGCTGCGCCTGGCGGGAACCCGCCGCGACGACGCCAGCGTGGTGATCACCAAGGGGGCCTGGTGAACGTGCCCGCCGCCCGCACCCGCGGCCAGTCGCCCGCCCTGATCACCGCGGTGGCCACCGAGCAGGACGTTTTCGCCCTGCGCCGGCGTGCCAAGTCCGTTGCCCAGGCCGCGGGTCTGGACGCCCGCGACCAGGTGCGCCTGGCCACCGCCGTGAGCGAGCTGGGCCGTGACCTGTTGCGCGCCGCCCCGATGACCGCCTCCTTCGAGGTCCTGCGCGAACCGGCTGCGCTCACCGCCTCTCTGCGATGGCATGACGACCGGGTCCCCAGCGGTGAATCCCTGGCCGCCGTCACCCGCCTCCTGCCGCAGACCCAGTACACGCCCGCCACCAGCGGAACCGGCGCGGGCGGCCTGCGCGGGGGGCGCATCGAGATCGCCTGCCCGCTGCCCCAGATGTCGGGTGAGCAGGCGGCGGCCCGGGTTCACGCGCTCGTCGAGGCGGAGCCCCCCACCACCGCGATCGACGACCTGCGGGCCCAATCCCGCGATCTGATCGCAGCCTTGGAAGAGGCCCACGCACAGCGTGACGAACTCGAACGCCTCAACGAGGAACTCACCGAGACCAACGCCGGGGTCATGGCCCTCTACGCGGAACTCACCGTCGAGCACAAGGACGTCGTCGAACGCTTCAGCAAGGAACACGAACTCGCCCTGACCCTCCAACGCACGTTCCTGCCCGCGTACCTTCCCACCTCCCCCGGTGTCGAGCTCGCCGTGCGTTACCTGCCCGCCGTCACCACGGCCGAGATCGGCGGCGACTTCTACGAAGCGGTCCACACACCCGACGGCCTGCTCCTGGCCGTCGGAGACGTTGTCGGCCACTCCCTCCAGGCCGCCGTCGTCATGGGCCAGCTACGTCACGCCCTGCGCGCCTACGCCGCCCAGGGCCTTCCCCCGCACGTTCTGCTGGAACAGCTCGACCACCTCCTGGGCCTGCACCAGCCCGGCTGGACCACCAGCGTGTGCATCGTGCTGATCGAGCCGGGCAACGCCCGCATGCAGGTCGCCAACGCCGGCCACCTGCCGCCCCTGCTCCTCCCGCCCACCGGTCCGCCGCGCTTCTTGCGGAAACACGGGCCGCTCCTGGGCATCGCTCTGCCCCACCCACCCGCCACCAGCCACCCGATCGAGCCCGGAAGCCGCCTCCTTCTGGTCACCGACGGGCTCATCGAAACGCGTGGCAGCGACCTCTACGACCGCCTCGACCTGCTCGCCGCCACCGCCGAGGCAGGTCCCCACGAACCCGAGTCCCTCTGCACCCTGCTCGTCGACACCTTCGCCACGGAACCCGACGACGACATCATCGTCTTCACCGCCCGTCTCAACCCCGCCCCCTGAAGAATCGAGCCGGCCCGGTACGCCCACACACACACAAACCCAACACTGCGTGCATTCAGCGGACCGCGAGCACCGTAAACGACCGAGCAAGCTGCACCAGCACGCCGGTGACCAGGGCGGCCAAACATGAACCCCGGGTGCGGGCCGTGCGCCACGGTGGTGGATCGGGCTGGGGAACGTCAGGGTTGAGCCTCGACCGTGCGTAGTCGGCGGGCATGGAAGCCCAGGACTGTGGACTCCCGCTACCCCCGCGTGCACGGCGTCCTTCATTATGAGCAGCATGGAAGATCGAGACGGAAGCACGCGCGGCGTGTGGATGAATGATGACGACCGCTGCCTGGTTATTCACGTCGGCGGCGAGATGGACATCGACCGCGCCCCGATGCTGCGCAACGCCCTGCTCTCCGCGGCTACTCAGGCGGACGGCCGCGACGAGATCGTCCTCGACCTGTCCGACCTCTCCTTCTGCGACTCGGCAGGCCTCAACACCCTCATCCAGGCACGGCAGACCGCGGCAACACACGGCAAACGGATCAGTCTGCGCAACCCGCAGCCCCAGATCGTGCGGCTGCTGGAGATGACCGGCGTCGACGCCCTCTTTCTCACGCCCGGCACCTGACCGATCCCGGGCCGCTGCCCGAGCACCACAGCGCTCGACGACCGCCAGGAATCCGACCCCGATCAGTTTGGGGGCCGGACCCGGCCGGGGTCAGATATCCCTGGCTCCGGCCCATGGCGGGCGATCACGGAGAGGGGTCAGGGCGTGGGCGAGCCGAGCGATAGCCGATCCGTCTCCTGCGCCTTCGATCCGGATCCGCAGCCGCGCACCGCCTCGGCTTTACAGGGTGCGCGCGGCCGCGATGCCATCGGCTGAGGGCAGCAAGTCGCGGACCTGGGTGAGGTCCAGGAGCCGTCCCAGCCGTGGGGGTACCGGTCCGGCCAGGACCAAGCGGCCGGTGTGCAGCATGCGGATGAGGAGGTTGAGCAAGGAGGAGTCGGCGAAGGTGATCCCGGTGACGTCGAAGATGACCCTTCGTACGGCCGGGTCGTTCGCGGCGTTCGTACAGGCCTGGTCGAGGGGTTGCAGGGTGTCCTGGTCGAAGTCGCCCGCGCACACGATGACGCGGACACCGCCCTCGTCGGGCATGACCTGCACCCGCTGTTCCATCTGCGCTCCCCAGCGTCCGTGGGCGGCGCGATACCGCGGCCCGTCACACGGACAATACCGCGCCGACAACATCCGTTGTCCTTGGAGCATGATCCACGCTGACATCGACCACCCTCAGGTGGGCAGGGGCGCTTCCACTTGGAGTTGTGGCGCGAGGGGCCTCGCGGCGGTGTGGAGGCGGCAGCTGGGCGTCGGATGCTACTCCGGCAGATCGCGGGTATGCGGGCGGATAGAGTCCCTACGTGGTCGCTCGCAGCGTGGCCGCCGAAGAGGACTGAGGAGGCCGGACAGCCCGTGAGGCGCACCAACCCCATATCGTGCTCCGCCGCATACGCTGGCGGCGAGCCGGTCGCCGAGGCCCGCCACCTCACCCGCCGATTCCTCACCGAAATCCAGGACGTACACCGTGTCCCGGTCAGCGAACGCGCCCTGGACGTCGTCGAGCTCGTCGTCAGCGAGCTCGTCACCAACACCCGCAAGTACGCCCCCGGACCGAGCCGGCTGACGTTGGAAGTCCGCGAAGGCCGGATGGAAGTCATGGTGTGGGACAGCAACCCGAACCCGCCTGCGATCCTGCCCCCCGACCCCCTGCGCATCGGACAGCAAGGCCTCGCGATCGTCATGGCCGTTACCCACGCCTTCGGAATCCAGCGTGAACCCTCCGGGAAACGGATCACCGCCTCCATCGCGCTGACCGACGACTGAGGGGCGGCCCGGCACGAACAGGCTGACAGACGGGCCGCGAACCGGAGGCACGTCCGGGCCTTCGCGACCATGCTCACCGAGCGCCAGGGCGAGGGCATGTCAATCGGATCAAAATGCTCAAGCGCCAGATGTTCGGCCGAGCCGGCTTCGCACTCCTGCGAGAACGAGTCCTGCTCGCCTGATGTTTTCCATCACATGAGTCATCCAGGCCAGGGCAGCCGCCCTCCCCACATCAGATTGCGGGGCGACGCAGCACGTCAGTGGGCTCCCAATCGCTCTTCCAGAAGGCTTCAAGCCCGTGCTCGTTGATGAACTGCCGCTCCACCTCGTGGATGGGGTACATCCCTTGGATGTTGATCACGTCGTGACCCTCGTGTCCCGGAACGCCGACGTCGATGCCCAGGTAGTCGTCTCTTTCCAGGACCATGGGCGCGAACACGCAGAATGCCGTCATCTCCGACTCCGGCACGATTCGCTCGCCGAAATCAATGGTGCTGCCGTAGCTGAAGGGGCAGGTGCCACGGAGCTGCTCGGCGAGGAAGCCCACCGCGTGGGCCCAGATCACGTTGGTCGAATTCACGCTGAGACAGAGTTCCGGTGAGCCGTGCTGCCAGTCCGGATGTTCTGCCAGCGACAAGCCGTAGGTGAGCGCCGTGAGAAGCCCGTCCGGCAGGTCCTCGTACACGAGCTCCGTCACACCACGGAGCCCCGGTTTGGTCGACTCGACAGGGAAGAACCTCGGCTCACGCCCCCCGGAGAGCCGATCAAGATGGGCGAGGTACTTCTCTACGCGACTGTCCATATAACCAGCCTGCACGATCACCCACACACGGATGCCACCGGGGCGCCACCAGTGACGATCTGCAAAGGGTCCACCGAAGGTGCGCCAGAACCCGTTCTCGTGAACAGAGCCGGCCCCGCGGCGTCCAACGGGCGGCGACATCCGAGAGGTCGTGGAGCCCTATCGGTTGGCCGACGGCTACCAAGACCCCACCGGTGTCCACCGCTTCCAGGCCGCCGACACGACCCCAACGTTGGCCTGTTCACCCAGCGGGATCCCTTCGGCTTCACCCAGCGGGATCCCTTCGGCCGGATTCCCTACCGCTCACTCCGAGGGTGGCCCCGTCAACCTCATCAATCCCAACGGCCTGCTGGGCCTCGCAATCCGGTGCACGGCTACGGAACCCGAGCGGCACGGGCAACCACCTGTTTCGTGGGCGCAGCGGTTTCCGTGGCGGCCGTCGGGTCGTCGAAGGGATTCCTGACGACGGCGGGAGGCGTGGCCGCCGACGCCGACACGGCCGGCCTCGTCGAGGCCCGGCTCTCGTAAGCAGTGACCTGGTGGGGCATCAGAACGCAGCTGCGACCTCGTTCTGGCGAAAGATCCCCCGTGTCGGCGTACTCGGTGAAGGTCCTCAGCGGCGTACGGATGAATGCGGACTGCTCTTGGACGCGCTGGGCGTTGTTCGGCCGTCTGCGGCCGGCCGATGCCTGACGGTGGCCGGCCGTAGAAGCTGGTGGCGGGTCGGGTCGGCCGTACGCGCGGTCAGGCGTAGCCTGCCGGGCGGGAAATGCCTTCGACCGGCCGGGTGCCGATCCGGCACCCTCTCCAGCATGACCACGCCGTCCTTCGTTCCCGGGCTGGAACTCTCCCACCGCTTCTACTGCGAAGCCGTACGGCCTTTGCTGGACGAAGCCGCCCCCGGGGTTACGCACTCCGCCGCTCGTCTCGGCAGCGGTTCGGAAGTCCTCGGATTCGACACCGCCCGCTCCGCCGACCACGAGTGGGGACCTCGCCTGCAGATCTTCCTGCGCTCGCAGGACGTCACCCGCCACGGCGCGAGGATCACGGCGCTGCTCTCCGAACGCCTGCCGAAAACCTTCCGCGGCTACCCGACGCACTTCGCCCCCGCCGGCGAGGCGGACATCCGGGTCATGCGGACCACTGACGGGCCAGTCCACCACCGGGTCGAAGTCACCGATCCAGGGACCTGGTTCACCGCACAACTGGGCTTCGACCCGCGTACCGACATCACCCTGTCCGACTGGCTGGCCACCCCCACCCAGCTCCTCGCCGAAGTCACCGCCGGTGCCGTCTTCCACGACGGACTCGGCCAACTCGCACCGGTCCGCGCCAACCTCGACTGGTATCCCCACGACCTCTGGCTCCACCTGCTCGCCTGCCAGTGGCAGCGCATCTCCCGGGAGGAAGCCTTCGTCGGCCGCTGCGGCGAAGTGGGCGACGAAATCGGCTCCGCGGTCGTCGCCGCCCGCCTGGTACGCGATCTGATGCGGCTCTGCCTGCTCATGGATCGCCGCTACCCGCCCTACAGCAAATGGCTCGGCAGCGCCTTCGCCCGCACCGCCCAGGCACCCGCTCTCACCCCGGTCCTCACCGCCGCCCTCGCCGCCACCGACTGGCACACCCGCGAGCACCACCTGGCCTGCGCCTACGAAGCCGTCGCGGCCACACACAACCAGCTCGGCCTCACCGATCCTGTCGACCCCGCCACGCGGCCCTACCACACCAGACCATTCCAGGTCCTGCACGCCGAACGCTTCACCGCGGCGCTGAGAGACCGCATCACCGACCCGAACATCAGGTCCCTGCCAACCATCGGCACCGTCGACCAGTTCATCGACAGCACGGACGTCCTCAGCCATCCGGAACTGACGCGCGCCGCCACCAACGCGCTGCTCTCCCCTTGAGCCTCCGTCTCAAAGCAAGAGAGGCAAGAGCAAAGCGGCCCGACAACCAGGGACGCTGAGCTGTACGCCGCTGGGGAGCCGGGACCGTACGCCGACGCCCCAACGGCCCAGCTCCGTGCCGGAGGCCTCAACGACTCGATCCAGGACCACCATCACGGGCGGCACACCGTCGAGGTCGCCGATCGAGCATGTCCAGGAACCGGGCAAGCTCGGCCGCATCGGCGGCGTGCGCCGCAACAGTTCGCGCGGCGGCCAGGCGTTCCTGGGACACCGTGAGGGCGACAACAGGTTCTTCGAGATTGTGGTTCATGGACAGGGATCCCATCACGCGTTCGAGCCGACCGCGGCAGAGACCGCGGAAGATCGACTTCCGGGCTGAGGCCGGCTCCGGAAGACCGGGTGTGTCGGTCCCCGAGCGAAGGCTGGTCCGTGGTGGCGGAACCGGAGGATTCCCCCACCTCGTCGGCCGGGCCCTGCAGCCAAAGCCCGGCGGGGGAACATGGCGACGCTGATCGTGCCGGTGTTACTGCGGGAGGACCAGAATCCCGAGGACATGCTCTCCTCGAAGTCTTACGGCACGTTGATTCGGGTGTTGAACGGGCTCCGGGCGCACGATGAACGCGCGGTGGAAATGCTCGCCGTTCCCCAGGAGAACCAGAAGCACGTCGTGGACCCGTCGCCGCTCGTCGGTGAGGCGCCGGGCGACGGCGAGGAGGAAGCGCGGCTGCTGATCCGGTTCGCAGCCCCCCGCGATCCGGCCTTGGTCGCGAAGTGGATCAGCTATCAGGTGTTCGACACCGAAGGGCAGGGCTGACGCAGGGGCGCCGAGGCCGCGTGGCGGTACCGGGAATGCGAGCACCACCTGAAAGTGCCGTTGAAAGTGCCGTACGACCACGCGGAACGGACAGACGCCGATGATCCTCGACCGGAACGCGGCGCCTTCGGCGCTCTCGGTGTGCAGTTCTGTATGGAAAATTGTCCCGCCAGCAGCGAGGGCGAGCATACGGGGGTCGATTTCCTCTGACTGGGGCGTTGCACGCTCAGGTGCGTACGTGGCTGCGGCTCCCCCACTGGTGAAGGAGCCGCAGCAGCATACGAGTCAGACGTTGCCGCGGCCGTAGTACTGGCCGAGCTGATCGCGGTAGGAGGCGTCACCTCGATGCTTGTCCTTGTCGTACTCCGGCGAGTCCTTGATCTGGTCCTTGGTGAGGTTGACGTTGATCGTCTCCTCCTTCACGTCGACGCGGACGACGGTGCCGGCTGGAATGAGGACTTCCTTGCCGAAGATCCACGGGCCGGTGTCGACGACGATGTAGGAGGAGCCGACCTCCTCGGTGGCCTCGTCGACCTTGCCGATGTGGCCGTCGCTGGCCTCGACCTTGAAGCCGACCATGCTGGTGCCGGGGGTGTAGTGCGACTCGGGGTTGTAGCTCCACATGTCAGCCACGGGTGACTCTCCTTCATGGGGTGGGGAACGTTCTTGGGAACCCTGCCCGCCATCACGTGATGACCGGGCTGGGGAGGGCGACGGTGCGGGGTGAGGTGGCTACTTCTGGTTCAGGGGCAGGGCGACGTCGAAGACCTGTCGGTCGTCGGGGAAGGCGCCGGCGTCGCGGGCCGCTCCGGTGAGCGGGTTGACCTTGTAGAAGCGGTAGGAACCGTCGATGGAGAGCGCGGCGAAGCCCTGGTTGCTGCCGTCCTTGGGTGAGAAGTAGATGTCGAAGCCCGCGCTGGGTCCCGCGTCGACGCCGAGGTTGCCGGTGGGGGCGAGGGTGCCGGAGTTGGCCGGGGACTGCAGCACCACGCGGTCGGCCGCGGTGTCGATGTCGAACAGGCTGGTGGCCGTCGCCGGGTCCAGGTCGTTGTTGGTGTACGCGGCGCCGGTGACGCCCAGGGTGGGGGTGGTGGCGGGCGGGGTGGTGAGTGGGGTGTCGGCGAGGGTTCCGCCGGTGGCGACGTTCACGTTGTGGCGCAGGTTCTGGCCGGTGTCGCTGATGATCCGCAGCCGGTCGGCGGCCGGGTTGAAGTCCACGCCGAAGGCGGTGCCCGTCAGGGCGATGCTCAGCTGGGACACCTTGGTCGCGGCGGCGGTCGTGGTGTCGAGGGTGTACACGCCGCCGGCGTTGCCCACGCCGTAGAGCAGACCGTTCTGGACGCGGTAGTCGATCCCGACCAGCGTCGAGTCGCCGGCGAGACCGGTGACGGTCCCGGCCGTGGACACCCGGTCTGTGTCGCCGGCGCGGAACGACACCAGTTGCTGGTCGTCGGTCAGGCCGGTCACCTTCGGACCGCCCCGGCCGTGGTCGTGCGGGTCGCTGTCCGCGGCCACCGCCGGTCCGGTCACGGACAGGGCGGCGGCGAGCGCCATCACGAGGACTGCCTTGCGCATGAGGTCTCCACTGAGTCGAACCGCCCGCACAGCCGGGCGTCACCTGGCAGACACAACCAGTCACGTCCCGGTCCGGCCCGTCGAGCACAGCCAGATGGAGGCGCATTCACCCCGCGCAGGGGGCGAGGGAAAGCTCTGGATGCCCCTGCCGGCTGCGAACCGCATCCTCATCGCCCTCCCCGCCCTGTCCGTCACCCACCGGCCGACCACAGGTCACCCGTTCTCCGCCGCGACGGCCCGCACTCTCCCCGCCGAGGGCGCGGCCCGCGTCGAGCAGGAGCACAGCCCGTGACCGACGACCTCACCCTCGCCACCGCACACGTCCGCGGGCGCCTGGCGGTCGCCGTGATCGGCGGGGACATCGACATCGCAACCGCGCCTGCCCTGCGCACACACGGCCTGGAACTCATCGCCCGGGGCCACCCGCACGTCATCCTGGACCTGACGCACGTCACCTTCTGCGACTCTTCCGGACTCAACGCCCTCATCGGCATCATGCGTTGCGCGATCGCCGCGAGCGGATCACTGACACCGGCCGCGGTACCCGGCCGCCTCGCGCGAATGCTCAACCTCACCGGCATCAGCACCGCCATTCCGTCCTTCCCCAGCACGACGGCCGCCATGGACGCACGCCTCGCCGACGTCACCTGACCGGCGTCGCGCACGCGGTGTCAGCGGCGCTGACGAGCCGCTCCGGGCCCGGTATTGCGCGGTCGCGGTGTCGGGCCGATCAGGACACGTTCCACTGGCCGGTGTTCGCAGAGAACCCGCTGTTCATCGCGAACTGCACTTTCGCGATCTTGGAGGCTTTGGGTACCTCGAAGGTGAGGAATCCCAGTCCTGTGTCGCCCGGCGCGACGGTGATGCTCCCGGGGAAACTCACACCGGCGTCGCTGTCGTCGAACGATGTGTCGAACCGTTGGCCTTGGGTGTCCACGAGCTTGGCCCCGTTACCGGGGGAATCCTGGTATACGGCGGTGCCGGTGTTCTTCAGACGGAACTGGACGGCCACGAATCGTGTGCCGGCCTCCGGGGTGGAGTACTCGTTCTTCGCGCCGGCCGGGTCGACCACCTTCACGAGGGTGACCGCGAGGCTCTCCCCAGCGCGGGCGCCCGTGAGGTCGATGGTGGTCCCCACCATCGCGGATGCGGAGGGGGACGGCGTTGGGCTCGCCGGATCGTAGCCGGGGGCGCCGGATCGGCGGTCCGCCACCTTCACCGTTGTCGAGCCGCGCCCGCGGTCGGCCTCCCGCAGCAGCGGTCGGAACGTTCAGGGCGTGTGCCGAGCGTCTGATTCAGAGGACGACGTGCGACTGCGACACCACGGGCCGGCGGCCCGAAGTGCTCAGTACGTCGGATCCATTCTCGCCGGGAGCGCTCTCCCCGCCCCGGAGCCGGCGACGGGACGGCAAGCCCCAGGGGCGAGGGGCGGCGATCCGCAGCCACCCTTCCCGGGTGGACCGAGGCTCCGCCCGTTCACAACATCCGGTGTCATGGCGACCATCCACCGCGCCGACTCGGCTGAGGAGATCACCCGGACGCCGACGGTACGCCGGCGGCGGCTGTCCGCAGCTCGGCCATCCGATGCTCCTGGCAGGCGGCTCGGGCGTAGTCGTCCTAGCGTCGTGCGGGTCGGTTCCAGGCGTGCTCCGAAAGGGCCGAGTCATGACGCGCGTGTTCCCCAGCCCCTACGGTGTACGGCCCGCCACCGGGCCGAGCTGCCTCCCCCGAACGTCCACGGCGCCCGCCCACAAGGCGCCTGGAATCCGTGTCCGTGCCGCCGACCGGGATACCGACCGCCCGGAACCCTGGAACAGCGCCCTGTACGCGCAGGCGATCCACGCGCCCATCGGTGAGGTCACGCTGCGGGACGGCGAGGGCTGGTCCCTCCCGTTGGACGTAGCCCGCTGGTCGGGCGGGGCCGATCCGGCGGACCAGGCCGTCCTGGAACGCTGCAAGGGGAGGGTCCTGGACGTCGGGTGCGGGGCCGGGCGCCTCGTGGAAGCGCTCACACAACGCGGCCACATCGTCCTGGGCATCGATGTGTCCCCGGCCGCCGTCATCTCCACAGCATGCCGGGGCGGCCACGCGCACAGCGGTTCCGTCTTCGCTCCGGTACCGGACGAGGGTCGTTGGGACAGCGCGCTGCTGATCGACGGGAACATCGGCATCGGCGGTGATCCACGCCGCCTCCTGCGCCGCCTCCACGACCTCGTACGCCCTGCTGGGCTGCTGCTCGTGGAAACCTCGGCTCGTGATGTGGACGAGCGGCGCCGGGTCGCGATCCACGTCGGCCGCCGCCCGGCCGGCCCGATCTTCCCCTGGGCCACCGTCGGCACCCAGGCCTTGGTCCGGCACGGCCGGCTCTCCGGCTGGGCGCCCCTCGAGCAGTGGACCAGCCTGTCGGGCGAGCGTCACTTCGCCGTTTTGCGGGCCTGCCCCTGAGCTCGGCGCTCCTTGCGATCCGGCCGCGGGCGCAGCCGGATCCGCGCCAACCAGAGGATCGCCGAGGCGATGAACAGGGCGGCGGTGATGAGGAGCCAGCGGGCGAGGAAGCCGTCGGCGGACAGGGCGGTGTAGGCGGTGTAGTTTCCGCCTTGCTGGAGGATCAGGGGCCACCAGACCAGGAACAGCACACCCGAGACGAAGGCCGGGACGCGAAGGTGGTTGACGCTCGGTCGCGGCACGCCTGCGGGCGCGGTGGTTCGGCCGCGGACAAGGATCTGGGCGGCGCGGTCGGTGAGGGAGTAGGCGGGGAGCAGGACCAGGTCGTGCAGGAGGGCGGCGCCGACGAACCAGATCGCCACCCCCATGGTGTCGCCCGCCAGGAGGCGGATGCCGGCGTACAGGGCGAGGGCGAGGCAGGCCAGGGTGAGCAGGAGGTGGAGCGGGGAGGCACCGTAGCGTCGGCGGAATGCCGCGGCCGCCCCCATGGGCAGATCATTCATGCGGATTCTCCGAAGGTGAGGCGGGTGACCCATTTGGTGTTGTGGACGCCCGGGGCCGCCGGGATGATCACGCGGGCCGGGTATCCGTGGTCCACAGACAGGTCCGCCCCGTTGACGCGCACGGCGAGGAGCGAGCGGTCGTCGCGTGCCTGGTTGGCGGCGAGGACGACGGAGGAGAACGATCCGCCGCGTTGGACCGACTCCACGAGTACCCGCGGGGTATCGGTGCCGAGTCCGACCAGGGCGGCGAGATCGGTGAGGCGCACTCCGGACCACTGCTGGTCGGGTGTCGACCAGCCCTCCACGCACGCGATCGGCAGCGCCGCCTCCCGCTGCGGCATCGCCAGCAGCATCGCGCGGGTCAGCACCTCCTGGCGGCCTGCCCCGCGCACCGTCAGCCGCCAGGCGGGGCCGATGTCGCTGGGCCGGATTCCGCTGGAAGCGGCGGTCTTGTTGATCTGGAAGCCGTTCGGTCCCGTACCGGGGTCGCGGCCGTGCGGGGCCAGCAGTGCGGTCCGGCGCCACCAGCCCCCGATGCTCTGACCGGCCGTCACCACCAGCAAGGCCAGCGAGCCGGCCCCCACCATCGCGACCGCGCCCCGGCGCGAGATCGTGGCCTGCGCCGGACGGGGCGAGACCAGCCCCGCCGCTTCGTCGGAGTCCGCGGCGGGCTGCCACCCACGGCCGGCCCGGACCGCGCGGACGGCTCGTGGCAGCCGGAAGGCGACGTGGACGACGAACGCGGCCATGAACACCCAAGCGCCGTAGAAGTGGAGGGTGTAGAAGGAGCCGGGGAAGATGTAGTCCAGCTGGATGTTCAGGATCCCGGTGACGAACGTGAACCCGGCCCCGCCCACCAGGAGCAGCAGCGACAGGCGATCCAGGGCGTGGGCAGCCGAGCGAAGCGGCGGCCACTCGAACAACTTTGGGATGACCGACCACAGCTTGGCCAGCAGCACCGGGACCAGGACCACGCCGAGGACGGTGTGCACGCCCTGGGTGAGCCGGTAGAGCCAGTACGGGGACGTGGGCCAGGTGAACAGGTAGAACCCGAGCCAGCCCTTGCCGGGGGTCTGGTCGTTGCGTGGGGCGAGGTTCGGGTTGTAGGCCGCGTATGACAACAGACCCGTCACGAACAGCACGATGACCCCGACCAGCAGGATGAGCCCGAACACTCCGGTCAGCCACGGTCCCCGCAGCGGACTGCGCCAGAACCCGGGGCGTGCCGGGCCCGGCGGTGGACCCGCCGCCCGCGCCTTGCCGATCGCGTCACGCACCCGCTCGGCGACCGGTGTGCGCGGGAGCTTCGACGAGGCGGACGGCCGCTGAGGCACATCCTCCGGCTGGTCGCTGTCGCCGCCTGTATCCATCTGGTGCGTCTCCATGGGTATCCGGTTCATCGGACATGAACGTCTGGGAGAACGTCCCG
The DNA here is from genome assembly GCF_042893755.1 of Streptomyces sp. NPDC001568. NCBI lineage: Bacteria > Bacillati > Actinomycetota > Actinomycetes > Kitasatosporales > Streptomycetaceae > Streptomyces > Streptomyces sp. NPDC001568. The sequence continues at coordinate 135,107 of NZ_JBIAVF010000011.1, forward strand.
CGCCCACGTCCTCACCGGGCTCGTGACACTCGTCGGGGGGCGTTGTTCCTCGTGCCGTCGGCCGTTCCGTCCCGGCCGGTGGCTCCCGGCGGCTGCTGCACACCACCGCCGGGACTCCACGGACGCGAAAGCGGGAGGCTCAGACCTCGCCGCGCCAGGAACCGGCCTCGCCGCCCTGCTCCTCGATGTACTCCTTGAACCGCTTCAGGTCACCGGTGATCTGCCGCTTCACAAGCCCGAGCTTGTCGGCGACGTTCTCGGCGAAGCCCTCGGGGTCGTAGTCGAGCTGCAGCATCACCTTCGACTTGTGGTCGTCCAGCCGGTGGAAGGTGACCACGCCGGCCTGCTGCACCTCGCCCGCGGACGTGGTCCAGGCGATCCGCTCGTCGGGGATCTGCTCGGTGATCCGGGCGTCGAACTCCCGGTCCACCCCACCGAACTTCGTCACCCAGTGCGTCAGCGTGGGCGTGAGCTGATCGATGCGCTCCACGCCTTCCATGAAGTGGGGGAACTTCTCGAACTGCGTCCACTGGTTGTAAGCCGTACGCACGGGCACATCGACCTCGACGGACTCCTCGACCTTCGACACAACAGCATCCTTCCTCCACGCCGGCCAGGCGGCGCCCTGCCGTACCCGGGAAGACCTTCCCCTCCCCCACGCCCGCGCCCCCGTTGCCCGCACCCATGCCCCCCGAACAGACGAACGATCTCCCGAACGACGATTCCCGAGGGAGCGCATGCCCGCCCTCGGGAGCCGGCGGCGTGGCCTGGTGCCGCTGTCTCGACCACCAGGTCGGGACGCACGGGCAGCACGTCCAGGACGTCACGACTGCCCCACGCCGCCGTGAACCGTGCGCCGGCCCACGGGTGCCCGGGGTCGGCCGCGGTGAGATGCTCGGCGACCCGGCGGGCCGGCTCCGGGCGCAAGGTCCCGGTGCGGCCGACATGCGCAGGCGGCCCGTGCTGTCGTGGCGGCCGAGGATCAGGAGCTGTGGGCGGGCGAGGGTCCCGGTGATCGCGCCGATGATGGCTTCGGTGGTGTCCCGTCTTCTGAACTTGCTCCTTAACCGCACCAGGGGTCGGGCCGATAATGCATGGCGGCTACGCCCCCGGCCGGGCAGGGTGTGGCGTGATGAGTCATTACGACGAGACGGCCCGCACCGCGTCCTACGCCCGCCACGACACGCTGGAAGGGCTGCTGCAACGCGGCCGGGGGCTGGGTGCGCAGCGCGCACGGTGTGACCCGAAGGCCACCGCGCCGTTCGTGTACGACGGGATCCGCCAGGACTGGACGTGGGATTCCCAGTGCGACGACCGTTCCCTCTACCAGGCGCGGCTGCTCCGGGATCTGAAGCTGTCGCCGACGCCGGCCGTCGACCACCTGGCGAGGGATGAGGAGGAGTGTCCGCGGACCGCCACGGTGCTGAAGCTGCTCGCCCTCGCCGGTTCGGACGAGGCCCGGGACGGGCTCCGGGCATACATTCGGAAGGGCAAGCACTGGGTGGCGGTACTGCAGTCGGTCGCGGACAGCTGGCCGACCGAGTGGTGGGAGGACCTCGGCGATGTCGCGCGCGCCCGGATCGGCGAGGAGGAAGAGCTTCCATGGTCCGCCGAACCGTGGGGCCGGTTCGGGATCGAGACGCCTGGCCGCACGTTCCGTCCGCGGCCGTCCCTCGGAGGGCTCAGCAACGAGGGACTGCTCGCCCTCCTGGCCGCCGACGGCACGGAGTTCCACACAAAGATCGATGCGTTGCGTGCGCTGGCCGGGCGCGAGCCGGCCGAGGGGCTGATCCCGCTCGTACCCTCGCTCGGAACCCGGGACGACAGCCGGCCCCTGCCCGTGCTCCGGCGGGCGGTCGACCGACTCGGAGCCCTCGCCGTGCCGGCGGCACGCGGATGGGCCGTGGACGGGCGGCAGTGGCTGGCCGGGCTGGGCGCGGACGTCCTGGCCGACCACCCCGGGGCTGAGGCACTACCGGGGCTGGTGGCCGAACTCACCGAACAGTGGACGGCCCGCGCCTGGTGCGGACCCGACACCACAGCGAGGAGACTGGCCCGCTTCGGACCCGAGGCCGCCGACGCGGTGCCCGTTCTGTGGCGCTATTGGCGGCACACCCCGCACTCCTACGAGCGCACCGACTACCTGATGGCTCTCGCCGCGATCGACCCGTGCGGCCTGGACGATGCATACTCCGAGTCGCTCTGGGACTGCGAGAAACGGGCACGGCTGCTGGCCATCGCCTCGGCACCCCACAACCCGCAGACCCTGCACCGCATCGCCGCGCTCCGCAACGACCCGATGGAAGCACCAGAGGTACGGGCCGCCGCCGGAGCACGGTTGGCCCCGTGACCGGCCATGAGCCTCTCCTCGTGAACAGAATAGCTTCGACTGGATTCTCAACGGGCAGTCCGTCCCGATGAAGTTCTGGCGCAGGCCGTGGCATGCGATGACCGATGCCGTCACCACCGCCGGCTTCCGTCTTTCCGTCATCAGCGAGCCGCACCCCGATCCGGCTGCCCGTGAACTGTTCCCCGGACGGCTTCCATGACCTTTCAGCCAATCCCAACTTCCTGTTGTTCGTCGTCGAGGTGCCTCCGTCGGCTACCGGCTCAGGCAGCTGGTCAGGCGTGGTTCACGAGCGGACCCCGAGTCGGCGCCTGCGCCAGTACTGTGGCCTCGTATGACCGACCTCGAGATCGAGATCACCGCAGACTTGGTCCATGACCTGCTGCGGGAGCAGCATCCGGACCTTGCAGGGCTGGCCATCCGCGAAGTAGTGGGCGGGTGGGACAACCAGCAGTGGCGCCTTGGGGACGAGTTGGCCGTGCGCATGCCGCGCACAGAACGTGCCCCGGACCTCCAGCGTAAAGAGTGCCGATGGCTACCCGTACTGGCCCCGCGCCTGCCGCTCCCGGTCCCCAACCCCGTACGGATAGGTGAACCGTCCGCTCGGTTCCCCAAGCCCTGGACCGTCATGACGTGGGTCCCCGGCGAGCCACTGGACCAGACCTCCATCAGCCGCGGCGACGACGCGGCCGACAATCTGGCGGCCTTCCTCACCGCGCTCCACGTGGAGGCGCCCGACGACGCGCCCATCAGCTCGGATCGCGGCGATCACCCCAAGAAGTGCGCCGACGGCTTCGACTTCTTCTTCCACGCCGTCGCCCCTGACGACCTCGCCGACGACGTCCGCGCCGTCTGGAACGACGCCGTCGCGGCGCCCGAGTGGGAAGGCCCGCCGCTGTGGGTACATGGCGACCTTCATCCCGCGAACGTCGTCGTCTCGGACGGGACGCTCTCCGGCGTGATCGACTTCGGTGACATGTTCGCCGGCGATCCGGCGTGGGACCTCGCAGCCGCCTGGGTGATCCTTCCCGCGGGCGCCGCCTCACACTTCTTCGACGCGTACGCGCATGCGGACGACGCGACGATCCGGCGCGCCCGCGGGCTGGCTGCTCTGAAAAGCCTGTTCCTCATGCTGATGGGCCAGAACGGAGACCGCGGCCTGCCAGGCGGCAAGCCGACCTGGGGACCCGCAGGCCGGGCAGCACTCGATCGTGTTCTGAAAGGCCGTTTGATGTAGGCACGGAGCGACGGTACTCACCCGATACCTGCCGTCGGAAATGCCCGCGATATCGCGCTCGCGTCGCTCACGACGCCCTCCCCCTGGAGACGAACGGATTCTCCCGCGACTTCTGTAGGAGTCGGATACGCGTGAGGGCGAAGGCGATCACCTCTCCTGCCTACCACGAGGCACCGGCGCGGGAATGCCCAGGTCAACTGTTCGGGGCATGCCTGTCAGCCGTACCGCTTCGGCCTGTTTCTGCCGGAGCAGCATCAGTGTCTGGTCGATGCCTTCGATCTCACCGAGCCAGCCTTCGGCCACGGCACGTGCCCGGCGTGCGATCAGATCGATCTCGATCTCTTCCAGGCGGAAGGCCATCTGCGGGTTGACCCGCAGGACCGGACAGCGGATACAGACGTGTTCGTGGCGGCAGTTGCTCGCGGCCGGCCGCAGTCGCCGAGCTCGACCTTGCGGCTGTCCAAGTGCTCCTCGAACTCGCTCCCCTCGGTGCTGGTCGGGGTTCGGTATTCGCCGTCGGGCCGCAGGCTGCGTCGGTTGTCCAGGAACTTCTGATAGTGCCGGACCACCTCATCGTTGAAACCCGCTAATGGTGGAGTCGGGTATTGGAACTGTCCGAATGCCTCAGCCATTGCGGACCCATGAGGTGAACTCGTCGGCGAGACCAGGCGGGTTGACGGCCTCGGTCTGCCGGGCGATCGCCTCGTAGTACTCCAGCGCGTGGACGATCACCGGCATGGTTCGGCCGACAGATCTTTCGATGACGCCGGTCGTATGGAGGGTTCGGGCGAGCTGTGGCCCCGGCGGGATCGCTGGTCAGGTCGCCGAACACAGTCAGCTCGTTTTGGATCCAGAAAGCATAGTTTCAGCGGCTTCTGCCTGGTCAGAGGCATCCTGGATGCTGCGTCGGGCCTGAGTTTCAGTGTTGTAGCCGATCGTCAAGGTCGGCTGACAAGGGTCGTCGTCCTCTTTGTCGATGAGGAAGGAGACAGCGTGGATGTCGCCGGCGTCGGCGGCCGGGATGGATGCGAGGGCCCTCTCGACGAGATGCACAAGGTGATCGTTGAACATCATGGTCGGAGGGGTCCTGTCAGTCGGGGTCATGAGTGCCACTGGTCGCAGTACTCGATGTGGATCTCGCGCGCGTCGCCGAGAATGCCGTCGTTGGAGTGGAGTTCGGTGCAGAAGTGCGGGTAGCTCGGATGGACGGGGATGTATTCGGGGCCGTTTCGGGCGACGTCGAAGAAGTGCCTGGCGGTGTCCCTGAACACCTTCGCGCTGCCGGTCATGAACAGGGTCTCGGAGTGGAGATGCTGGTGAAACAGATCCCGGTTCTCCTGGTAGTGCCGTGCCTCGTGATCAATCACGGTTTCGTCGGTGTGTCCTGGGCCGGGCAGCGTCACGGTCTGCGGACGTCCTGGGCCGAGCCGTCCTCGTACTTCCTTCCAGCGTGAAGGCGCGAACTGGAGTGAGTGGTGCAGCAGCACGAGATCAAGCTGCCGTGTGCCGTCTTCTGGCTGTTCGCGGGAGGGGCCACGGTTCCCCCGCATCGGCACGTGGACCAGCGAGCGCGGTGAAGAGGCGGCGAGCTTCCATAGCCCACCGATTCGCTGGGCGGCGTCCTGATCGAGGTAGGTGTCCAGGTGCCGATCGTGGTCGATGAGCACTGCGTGGAGCAGGGGCCGGGCTGGTCGGATGACCTTGAACTCCGTGGATCCGAGACGTGCTTGGTGGATGGTGATGGGTAGCTTCATTGGTTCTCCGGGACACGGCGGCTGACATCAGCGGCATAGGAGGCCCAGTCACCGGCTGATGCCTCTGATCCCCGGCAGCAGCGGCGCCGCGCCTTCGGCATCCATGCTGGATGCCAACCACCGCTCCTGCCAAGTCTCCCCCGGATACTGCGCCAGCAGACCAGTGATCATCCGCATGCCCTGACGCTGTCTGCTGCGATTGCCCGACAACTTCCCGGCCGAAAATCGATCAACCGCCCGCACCAGCTCGTCCTGGCCAGCGGCGGTCAGATCCCCGGACGGCAGCGGCAGCGCCGCCCTGGCCGCAACCGGAGCGACCGGCTCGATGACGGAGTTCCTGGCCGCCGCGTCGCCCGCCTCCACACGGGCCGCGGTGCCCGACCCTGAGGGACGGTCCACGCTGGTCCGCTGTCTCACGACGGCCGACGGGGGTGAGCGTCGATGCGGCCGCCTCGGGAGAACTCGCCGTGGGCGGCATGACCGCGGCCGAGGTCGGCGGCCTCGCCCACCACTGCGGCGTAAGGCTGCACGCGCTGAGCGACGTACGGGTGTCGCTGGAGCAGGCGTACATGGACCTGACCGCGCGGAGCGTCGAGTACGCGACGGGCTCCACGGAACAAGGGGGACTGCGTTGAACAGCGCGACGACATCCGGCGGGCGGACACGTGCGCCTCGGACCGTGCACGACACTCCGGGACGGCGCGCGCCCGGCGGCTTCGCCGGGGTGGTCGCCTCCGAGTGGACCTTGCGGACCGGTCCGCACCAGGGCGGCGTCCGTGTCACCGCCGTCCTCCCGCACCAAGCGGCGCGCCCTGCGACGCGGGCAACCGCCCCCGGGACAGGCGGGCACATCGATCGCGGCGCCGCCCCCGAATCCACCGACCGGCTGGCCGCCGCGCGGCGCCGGACCGTTGCCGCCTTCGCGGCGCCGGTCACCGCAGCGGCGTTCTTCGTCCCGGCCGCCGCCTGTCTGGCCTGGCAGCTACGGTCCGGTGCCCGGAGAACTTCCGCTGAGCGCTGTTGGACGGTACGCGTCTGCGGCTCCCGCGGCTACGCGTCCGCGGCGCCCCGTGCCGCCGCCGGATCGAGGGAGTCGATGTCCTCCATGAAGCCCAGCATCCGGGCGTTGACCAGGTCGGGGTGGTCAATCTGCGGCCCGTGGCCGGTCGCGGCGACGATCTCGGCGCGGGCTCCGTGAATCAGGCGCGGTACGCGCTCCAGCTGACGCTTGGGGTGTACGAGCAGGCTGCGCTTGCCCATGACCAGGTAGAACGGCGTCCAGATGGAACCCAGTTCCGCGTCCGACAGCGGCAGCGGCGCGGGTCGGCGGATCCGGAAGGCCCGCACGCTGGCCTGGATCATCGCGCGCAACTCGGGGACCACGATCACCGGTTGCTCCAGCCACTTGGCGAGGCGCGGTCGCCACGCCTTGGGGGCGTAGGTGGCGAAGAGGCTGGCGAAGATCCATACGAAGAAGCGCAGCCCCACCTTCTCCAGGCCGCCCGGATCGAGGGCGGTGACCGAGGCGAGGCGTTCGGGCCGAAGGTGGGCCTGGTTGATGACCAGCCAGCCGCCGTACGAGGAGCCGACGAGGTGGACGTTGTCGAGGCCCAGCGCGTCGAGGGCCTCGTCCATCCACTGCGCCGCGCGCTCGGGCTGCCACATCGGCTCGCGCTGGACGCTGCGGCCGGGGTCTCCGGGAGTGTCAAGGGCGTAGACGGGGCGCTCGGCGCTCAGCGCGCGGGTGTTGGGATACCACTGCGCGGAGCAGCCGCCCGAACCGTGTATCAGCACAACGGGCGTACGTGACTCGGCTGCCGGGTCGGCGGGGCCGTACCGGTAGACGTGGGTGGTGCCGAAGCTCGTCTCGACGTCCGTCTCGGAGCGGATGGGCGCTCCCTTCGCGTAGAGCACGTCGCAGGTGGCGAAATAGAGGTCGCGCAGCTCGTCGCTCACGTAGCGGCCGATGTCTCGTCGTACTCGGGTCGTGTTCTCGGGCACGGGGTACCTCCAGGAAGATCCGTTCTTCGTGATACGAACGTACCATATTGTTGATACGGCGGTACCATGAAAATGTTCGGAGCGAGCCGGACTGCGAGCGCTGAACCACCCACCCCACCCACGGCCGGAGACAGCACTGATGCCAAAGCGCGTGGACCACGAGGAACGGCGCACCCAGATCGCCGAAGCTCTCATCCAAGTCGCGGGGCGGCGAGGGCTGCACGCCGTCGGCATGCGCGACGTGGCCGCCGAGGCCGGTGTATCCCTCCGGCTCGTGCAGTACTACTTCGAGACCAAGGAGAAACTGCTCTTCTACGGACTCCAGCACCTGACCGACCGCTTCACCGCCCGCGTGGGCGCCCGCCTGGCCTCCGTCGGCCCGGACCCGGGCCCACGCGAGACGATCGAGGCGCTGCTGCTGGCTTCCCTGCCGACCGATCAGGAGAGCCGAGTCTTCCACCTCCTGTACAGCTCCTACTCGATCCTGTCCGTGACCGACGGAGCACTCGCCGCCCAGCCCTTCATCGACAACCCCGACGCGGCCGAGAACGCACTCACCGGCCTGGTCGAAGGAGCCCAGGCGGCAGGCCTGGCCGATCCCGGCGCCGACGCACGCACCGAGGCGCTCAGCCTGCTCGCGATGACCGCGACCATGGGCACCAGCATCCTCGTCGCCCAACGGACACCGGAGTCAGCCAACGCCGTACTCCGCCACCACCTCGACCGCATCTTCACCGCCGACGGCCACACCACCCCGGACGCCGGACAACGGACAGGGGCCAATTCCTGTCCCTAACTGCTGCTCGTACGCCACTGCGGCGGCGCGGGGGCGTGCGAGCGGGATGGCATCGGCGGCCTGCGCCAGCACCGGTTCCACCGGCGACCGCAGCACCATCTCCCCGCCTGTACGCGGCGACAACAGCGTCCACCTCGCCGAGCTCCAAGCCGGCCAAGGCGCCTGGGCAAACCTCGTCCACCCTTACACCTCGAAACCCTTCCACCGACGGGCCTGCCCAGCACCGTCGCCCGCCGCACCTTCGCCGGATCAGCGTCCGCCTCCGGGAGGTCGTACTCGATACGTTCGGTGCCCGAGTGCCGACCCTCGCCCAGGAGGACCAGCGGCGCCTCGTCGAGCCGCGGCCGGGGCAGCGCTCGCGGAAGGGGCAAGGGTTCTGGTGCCTCCTGGGGTGGAGGACCACGCTGCGGTCCTTCGGTTTGAGTCATGCGCGCGTGCTCACAAGGGGTTTCAAGGACAAGACCTCACCCGGTCGCTCCGCCTGTGGCTCGTTCTGGGCTGATCGACAAGGCCGCACCTACGTAACGTTGTGCGCACGGGCGAGCACACGTTGTGCCTCTTCCGTCTACACGCACGCCGATGCTTGGGGAGCCTTCGCACATGGCTGAGCAGAAGTACCAGGTGGAACGCCGGGGAGTCTGGCAGACCTCGTTCATTTCCCGCGCCGACGAGGTGAAGAAGCCGGACGGCTCCGCGCCGCAGGACTTCTCCACGGACAAGCCGGAGTCCGGGTCCGTGGGCTGGTCTCCGCAGGATCTCCTGCGTACGGAAATCGGATACCCGCCGCGTCTGGTCGAGCACGGCGGCAAGGTGTACCTGACCCTCACCGGCGGCGACGAGCAGGTCCCGGTCGTGCGGTACTTCACGCCGGGCCGGCCCGGGTGGACCGACCTGGGCGCGATACCCGGGGTGAAGAGCGTGCGTCCGCCGGCTCTCGTCTCCCACCAGGGCAACCTGCACGCCTTCCTCAAGGCGGTGAGCGACGGACAGATCAACGAAGCAGTCCTGTCCCCCGCGGGCAAGTGGACGGTCCGGGCTGTCCAGCGACCAAAGGGCGAGGGCAGCTCGGAGACGGCACCCCTGTCGAGCCCGGTGGTGCCGGGTCTCGCCGTCCACGCCGGCGAGATGCACATCGTGTGGAGCGAGGGCGTCTACGGCCTGCGGTATGCGACGGTCAAGGACGGCGTCACCTCCACTCCAGTGCCGTTCCCGGGCGCGTGGACCACCGATGAGGAGGTCAAGTCGAACGGCCCGGCGGAGTCGCCGTCGTCACGGCTGTCGCTGGTGTCGTACCGGAACGCCCTCCATCTGATCTACACCGAGGGCGATCACCTCAAGCATTGGATCAACACCGATGGCTCCTGGGCGAAGGCTCCCGACAGCCCGGCCACCGGGACGGCCCAGTCCGCGCCCAGCACGGTGGAGTACGACGGCAAGCTCTACACCTTCTACAACGTGATCACCGAAGAGACGATCCGTTCCGAGGACGCCGTCGACGAACTGATCCGTTCCAAGGGCGGCCTCCACTTCCAGATCCGCCAGCACCTGTTCGGGCTGATCTCGCCGCGCCTGTCGGACATCGTCGCGGCCAAGGGCGAGCCTCAGGTCCTGAGGCAGATCGCCAGCCACCTGGCCGAACCGTTGCGCGAGAGCCACAGCAGCCAGGCCTGGAAGATCCTCGACGACGCTCTGAAGGGCAAGGACGTCCCGGAGACCTACACCCGGACGGTCGGTCGTATCGGCTACCAGGTCTACGACGGAAAGTCGTGGTCGGGTGAGTTCGTCCTTCCGGTGACCTCCAGCCGACCGCCGACCCCCGTCGTCTACAAGGAGCCCGGTGACCCGACGCAGGGCCGTCTGCTGCTGGCCTACACCGGGCCCGGCCTGTGGACGCCGCCCCCGCCGCCGCCCCCGGCACCGGTCGGCCCGGAACTCGCGCACCGCAAAGCGCGGCGAGAAGGCATGGTCGCGAAGGGCTTCGACGGCTACAGCAAGCTGAACCACACGCTCCAGGCACGGGTGTTCCACAACGCGGAGCGCAACGTCTTCCATGTGAAGGCGACGTGGTACGTGGACGCGTGGGCGCTGAACTTCGCCGGGACCGCGTGGGGCGACAGCGGCCACGTCTCGGGGAAGATCAAAATCGCGCAGGCCTCCAGCCCGCACCGCCTGATCTCCGACTATCACTTCACCCGGGACATCTCGAACGGCAACGTCACCATCGAGGTGACGTGGGAGGTGCCTCCCGGCACGTACGACCTGACCCTGTGCAACGTGAAGAAGAACGGCGGCTACCACTTCCCCTACAGCCACGACGACCCGCACCGGTACTCCTCGGTGGAGACCGGCTGGGAATCCGTAACGGTCGTCGTCGGGAAGTAGGCCCTGACATCATCACCAGCGTGGCCCGCCACCCCGACCACCGGGGGCACGGGCCACGCACGCTTTCCGGACACGGCCCCCGCTCCGTGGCGGGGACCATCCTGGGACGCACCACGGGAGCCCGTTGGTTCTCCCACGAGGTGCTGCGCCGAGCGGCACGCCTACCCGCAGCCACCCGGGAGCAGGGGTGGGTGTGCCGCACGTATGCGTTGTTGAACGGTTCGGCCCGTCAGCCGGAGGCGGGCCGGCGCCGTCCTCGCCCTCACGTGGCGAAGTCGGGTTGCCATGTGGTGGTTCGACCAGGTGGCGGGCGCATGATCTTGTTCGTCTGCACAGGTCGCCACGGCAGCCGGCGGACGTACCGTACTGCCAGGCCTTGATCACACGGGCGCCCTGCCGAGCCGGTGGCCGGCCGTGCCCGGGGGCACCAACCCGACGGCGCCCACGAGGCCCGAACGACTCCAACAGCACGGAGACAACATGTTCAAGGCGATCTCCTCCGACGGAACCCCGATCGCCTTCGAGCGCAACGGCGACACGGGCCCGACCCTGATTCTCGTCGGTGGCACCTTGATGACCCGGGCCCGGCACGCACCACTCGCCTCTCTGCTCGCACGTGACTTCAGCGTCATCAACTACGACCGCAGGGGCCGCGGTGACAGCGGTGACAGCGGTGACAGCGACGTCTATGACGTGCAGCGCGAGATCGACGACCTGGACGCGCTGATCGAGCGGGTGGGCGGGCCGGTGCGGCTCTTCGGCATGTCCTCCGGAGCCGTCCTGGCCCTGGAGGCCGTGGCCAAGGGCAGCGCGGTCTCCGCCCTGGCCCTGTACGAACCACCGTTCATCGTCGACCGGACCCGCCCACCGCTGCCCGCCGATTACGTCGCCCGCATGAAGGCGCTCATCGCGAAGGGGCACACCACCGAGGCACTCACCCACTTCCTGACCACGGGCCTGGCCATGCCGCACGAAGCCATCGCCGCCGTGCGGGACACCCCCGTCTGGGCAGCGTGGGAGGCAACCGCCCCCACCCTGCCCTACGACGGCCAGTTGATGAGGGACACCATGTCCGGCCGGCCACTGCCCACCGACCGCTGGCAGTCCGTGAAAGTGCCCGTCCTCGTCGGCCACGGCAGCGCGGGCGAGACCTACATGACCAACGGGGCAAAGGAACTCGCCTCCCACGGAGACAACTACACCCTGCACGCCTTCCCCGGCCAGAACCACAACGTCGACCCGCACGCGCTCGCGCCCGTACTCACCGCCTTCTTCACCACGGTGCGGTAAAGCCTCGTCAGGAGCGATTCGACCAGGCTGCCCTCGGCTTCGGGACCATGGTTGTGCAGCGAGGGGAACAGGATCCCCCACCTCAGCGGCTCACGGCGGTCTCCCGCTCCATGCGCGTCAGCTTCTCGGGGTTGCGCACGGTGTAGAGCCCGGTGATCAGGCCGTCGTCGATCCGCATCGCCACGACCATGTCGATCTCCCCGTCGATGCGTGTGATCAGTGCCGGGTGGCCGTTGACCCGTGTCGGTTCCACCGTCACCCGGGGGCCGAACACCGCCACGCCGGCGGCCAGGGCCCGGGCCACCTTGTCGGCCCCCATGACGGGCCGCGGCATGGCCTGCTTGATGCCGCCGCCGTCGCTCAGGGCGACGACGTCCGGAGCGAGGAGGTCGAGCAGGGTCTGCAGGTCGCCCGTCTCCAGCGCGCGCTGGAAGGCCCCGAGCGCAGCCCGGGTCTCGGCGGCGGAGACCGCGCCGCGGGGTCGGCGCGCGGCGACGTGCGACCGTGCCCGGTGGGCGATCTGGCGGACCGCGGCCGGGGTCTTGTCCACGGCCTCCGCGATTTCCTCGTACCCGAGGTCGAACACCTCGCGCAGTACGAACACCGCCCGCTCGGTCGGCGCGAGGGTCTCCAGGACCAGCATCATCGCCATCGACATGCTCTCGGCCAGCTCGACGTCCTCGGCCACGTCCGGCACGGTGAGCAGCGGCTCGGGCAGCCAGGGCCCCACGTACGACTCCTTGCGCCGGCCGAGCGTACGCAGCCGGCCGAGCGCCTGCCGGGTGGCGATCCGCACCAGGTACGCGCGCCGGTCCCGCACCGTGTCGAGATCGACGCCCACCCAGCGCAGCCAGGTGTCCTGCAGGACGTCCTCCGCGTCCACCGCCGAGCCGAGCATCTCGTAGGCAACGGTGAACAGCAGGTTGCGGTGGGTGACGAACACCTCGGTGGCGGGGTCGGGACGGGAGGCGTCCTCGCTCATGCCGGTGTCTCCTGGTTCTCGATCCTGATGGTGTCACCCACAGGACGCCGGACCCCACCGTCTTGTGACACCACACGCCCTGTGACGTGCGACACGTACGCAGGGATGTCACAGGACTCGACCCGCCGGCATCTCATGTCCGACCAGTCACCAAGGCAGGAGGCCGACATGAAGGTTGTAGTGGTGGGCGCCGGATACGCGGGCATGTACGCGGCGAACCGGATCGCCAAGAAGGTGAAGACCGCCGAGATCACGGTGATCAACCCCCGCCCCGACTTCGTGGAGCGCGTACGGCTGCACCAGCAGCTCGCGGGAACCGGCGCCGCCGCCACGCCCCTCACCTCGATGCTGCGCGACGGGATCACCTCACTGGTCGCCACCGTCGACAAGATCGGCGACGGCAGCGTCCGCCTCGACGACGGGACGAGCCTCGACTTCGACTACGCGTTCCTCGCCGTGGGCAGCACGGCCCGGCCCATGCCGGGAACGGTCCCGGTGGGCACGTGGGAGGGAGCCGAACAGGCCCGCGTGGCGCTCGCCGCGCTTCCCGCGGGCAGCACGGTCACGGTGATCGGGGGCGGCGCGACGGGCATCGAGACGGCGGCCGAGGTGGCGGAGGCGAGGCCGGACCTCCGGGTTCGGATCGTCGGATCGTCGGTCGCCGACGGCTTCTCCCAGCGCGCGTACCAGCGGGTCCGCGCGGGGCTGGAGCGGCTGAAGGTCGACATCGTGGACGACGGCGTCACGGAGGTGGCCGACGCCGTCGTACACCTTCGGTCGGGAGCCGCCTTCGCCTCCGACCTGACCCTGTGGGCGATCGTGGCCGGCGTGCCCGACCTTGCGGCACGCAGCGGTCTTCAGGTCGATGCGGACGGCCGGGCGCTCGTGGACGAATACCTGCGCAGCGTCGACGACGAACGGATCTTCGCCGTGGGCGACTGCGCGGCAGTCCCCGGAGCCCGTTTCGCCTGCGCGCTCGCCACACCGCAGGCCGCTCACGCGGCCGACACCCTGGCCCGCCTGATCCAGGGCCGCAAGCCCGAGCCCTACGCCCTGCGCTACGTCGCCCGGGCGGTCACGCTCGGACGCAACAACGCGGTGGGCCAGTTCACCCGCCCCGACGACACCCTCCGGCGGGCCTGCGTCACCGGGCGCACCGCGGTCGTCATCAAGGAGCTGGCGTCGCGCGGCGGGAGGTACGGTGCCCGCACGGGCACCGGCGCCTGAACACAGGGCCGGAGCACGACGAAGACGCGGCGTCTGCAGACCCTCCGGCCCCGCGGAGGTGCTCCCCATCTCTCGGCGACATCTTCATGACAGCCAGCCAGCAACCGCTCGCAGTACTCACTGACAAGTGGCGGTCTCACCTACGCAGTCATCCCTACGCCGGCAACATCGCCGCCCGACGGGCCGAACCTCCCCCAGAGCCCGCAAGTTGCGCATGTGGGGGTGGGTCAGGCGATGTCGATGAACGCATCGATGGACTTGACCCCGCGCGGTCACCGTGTCGCCGACGTCGAGGCCGAGGGGCCGGCCCGCCTCCCGGCCCTGTTACTGCAGGGGGCCTGGAGGCGGGTCGGGGGGTTGGTCAGCGGTGCCACATGACGTACAGCTTGTCGTGGTGTACGGCGGCGGCGAGGCTGCCGAGATACACCTCGTTCTGCTCGCCCCGGATCGTCCGCCACAGTTCGGCGTAGGAGGAGACGAGGCCGATGGGGCTGCGTGAGGTCCAGTCGGTGGAGTCCTCCGACCACTTCCAGTCTCCGGCGACGACCCAGCAGCGGCCGTGCCAGATGTTGTCGTCGGTGCCGACGAGGGACATCCACAGCTGGTTGCCGTAGGTGGCCAGCGCCGGTGCGAGCCGGGTTTCGAGGTTGTGCTGGTGGACGAGGCTTCCCCAGGTGTCCTGGCCGGGCCAGTGCTCGGCGAGGTGGACAGTGTTGTCGCGGCCGGTGATCGCCACGTACAGGCGTTTGTCGAAGGCGGCCAGCGCCGGTGCGCAGTAGCTCCGGGCGTTGCTGATCTGCCGGGGCGTGCTCCAGACGCCGTCGGTGAGCCGGCTCCACATCACCCGTTCGGTGCCGGGTTCGACGAACGCGGCGTGGAGCGATCCGGCGAAGGAGGTCAGCGCAGGCGCGCTCATGGACTGCCAGGGCAGGCTGATGGCCTTGCCCCACTTGCCGCCCGAGCGGACGGCGTACTCGAGGGTGCCGGTGGGGAAGGGAACCGGGTCACCGGTGTAGTTGATCTTCAGGGTGTGGTGGCCGTCACCGTTCAGGTGCAACTCGGCGTTGCCCTGGCGGTCCATGACGGCCAGGTCGCGCTGGTCCAGGACGATGACCCGCGCGCTGGACAGGTCGTCCTGGTTGCGGAAGGTCTCCATCAGGAACGCCCCGAGCTTGAACGCCTCACCGGCCATACCGAGCAGGTCAGCGCCGGGCATCAGGCCCGTCGCCGGCTCCCAGGTCGGACTGTTGAAGATCGAGGCGCACAGGTCGTTGAGGGCCTTCTGCAGAGCGTCGTACCACTCGCTGGTGACAGTCAGCCACCTCAAAGCGGTTGTCGCCCGACAACACACCGAGGTCCCTCAGCATCCCCACGCTCACCGGGACGCGTGCAGACCACGCGGGCGCCGACCCCCTCCATCTCCTCCGGAAGCGGGCGGTGATGAAACCGGTGACGAATCCGGTGAGAATCGGGCCGGTGAACACCGCCGACATCGGCTCGTTACCGAGCAGCACCCGGCTGGTCACCTCTCCCCGCACGGTAACCGCCGGCCGGTAAGTGAACTGGTGACCTGTGTCCGGTCGGCCGCTGTCCTCGCGCTGCCGCACGACCGCCTCCCACACCCGAGGGCATCGGCAGCTCAGCCGGCGGCAGCCGCCGGACCGGGCCCGAACCCCGGCACGTCCTCCACCGAGGCGTCCAGGCGCAGCCGCTTGAAGCGGACCGGGTGGCGGCGGACGCCCGCTCCCGTGGTCGATGGCCCGGTCGGCACTGATCTCCGCCACCAGCTCGGGGAGGACCAGGACCGCATCGAGGATGTCGCGGGATCCCCACGCGGACGCGGAGCGAACCCCCGTCCACGGATTCCCGAAGTCGGCGGCGGTCAGGTACTCGGCGACCTGACGGGCCTGATCCGAGCGCAGGGCCGTGGTGCGGCCGACGGATTATGTATTTCGAAGTACAGAATGTGGTAGCGTCCACGCATGGCCAGACCACGAACCTTTGACGAGACGACAGTTCTCGAAGCGGCGGCGGCTCAGTTCCGCGTCCACGGCTACGCCGATACGTCGACCGAGCAGCTCTGCGAGGCCGCTGATGTGCGGCGCAGCAGCCTGTACAACGCGTTCACGTCCAAGGATGAACTTTTCGTGCGGGCACTGGAGCACTATGCGACCACGACGCGAGGGCTTCAGGCGGCGATCTTGACCGACACTTCCCTCAGTGGTGGCGACCGGCTCCGGAAGCTGGTCGATGTGATCGTCGACGAGGAGCGCGCCGCTCGTGATGAGGGCCACGCCGCCGGGTGCATGGGCGTGCACACCCTGATGAATCCCGATTTGCGGGCGCGCGACGAACGCATCGCACGGATCCTCGAGCGAGACCTGCGTGAGCGACTCGGCCTCCTCGAGGACACCATCCGGGCCGGCCGCATGGACGGAAGCATCCCTGATGGCCCTGACGCCGTTGAAGGCGCGGTCCTGGTCAACACTCTCATCGCCGGGCTCCGCGTGACCGCGCAGACCGGAGTCACTCCCGAGATGCTGCGCCGGATCGCACTTGGCGGGCTCCGTTCCCTGCTGGCCTGAGCGAAGAGGGCGGCAAGTCCTGGTCTCGGCATGCCCTAATTTTGGACTTCAGAATACAGAAAGAGTTCCTGCTGTGAACAAACGACCTCTCCACTGGCTCATGCTCACCCTGCTTCTGGTGGCCATGAGCGAGTTGCAGACGATGGGCATGCTGCCCGATATGGCCCGTAGCCTCGGTGCCTCGACCGCCGCGATCGGCGCCTTCATCTCGATCTACTCGTTCGGCATGGCCATCGGCGGCCCGCTCATCGCCTGGGCCCTGCGCAAGGTCCCGCCCAAGACCGCGCTGTTGGGCGTCGTCACCGCCTACGCGGTAATGGAAGCCGCCGTCCCCCTGGTACACCACTACTGGTGGATCGCCGCGCTTCGACTGCTGACCGGAACTCTCGGCGGCGCCGTGTTCGGTCTCACCCTGACCATGGCCGCCAGGCTCGCCCCCAGCCCCGACCGCATCGCGTCCTCGATCACCATCGTGCTCAATGGGCTCATGCTCGGTGCAGTCCTCGGCCTGCCCATCAGCCACGCCATCGCCACTGCCTGGAACTGGCAGACGAGCTTCGTCGCCCTCGGCAGCGCCGGCCTGCTCATCGCCATGCTCGACCTGCGCGCCCTGCCCGTCCTGCCCGCGGCCTCCGCTCAGACCACCGCCGACGAGCTCCAGCAGTTCCGCTCACCCCGCCTGTGGAGCCGCTACCTCATCAGCCTGCTCACCATCGGCGCGACCTACGGCGCGTTCTCCTACTTCACCCCCCTGCTGGAGCAGGAGGCGGGCTTCTCCTCAAACGCGACGACCGCGATCCTCTTCGGCTACGGACTGTGCACCGTCATCGGCAACAACCTGGTGGGCCGCCACGCGGACCGCCACGCGGTCACCCTGCTGCGCATCGGCCATCTCGTCCTGGCCGGCGCGCTGGTGCTCCTCGCGCTCTTCGCCCACCTGCCCTGGGCTGCTCTGCCCGGTGTACTCCTGGTCGGCCTCGTCGGCGTCACGATGAACCCCGCGCTCGTTGTCCGGGTCGTCGAAGTCGCCGGAGCCGGAAACCTGGTCAACACCGTGCACACATCCGTCATCACCCTCGGCGTCGTGGCAGGCAGCGCCATCGGCGGCGTCGCCATCAGCGGCGCCGGCGACAGCAGTTCAGCCGCCGCCATGTGGACCGGCGCCATCCTCGCCCTCCTCGCCACCTGCGTCCTGACCGCACAAACCGTCGCATACAAACGACGCGTCCACCCGCAGCCGGTACAGGACTGACCCAGCATCCCGGCCCGTCCGCGCCCGACCCCAGGGCGCAGGCGGGCACCACCTGGGGCCGGGCGATCGCCACCCCGGCCGGGGCGACCTGGAAGCGCACCGCCGGCTCGACGACCCGATGTACGTGTACCTACCCGGCATTGATGGGCTCCTGGGGTCCCCTGTGGCCGCCGCCCGGGCATCAGGTGTGATCGCCGTGCACGGCCGAAGCCGGCTTCTACGGTGCGGTCCTGGTCAGCGCCCTCGTCAACGCCGCCGCGATCTGGGCCCCGCTCCGCCACGTGGCGCGACGGCGCGACGCCCGGAGTGCGCGGGTCCAGGCCACGGCCGGTCCGCCGGGGCACCCGCAAGCAGGGCCCGGACGCCGTCCCGCTGGGCCCGGGCGAGGCTGCCCACACCTGCAGCCAGTTGTGGGCGCTCGGGCAGGTCCATCCGCGGCATCCCCGGTGCGGTACCTGAACGCGATCGCGTCGATCACCTGCCGGTGACCCCGCCAACGCCGCCCC
Source organism: Streptomyces sp. NPDC001568 (assembly GCF_042893755.1). Classification (NCBI taxonomy): domain Bacteria; kingdom Bacillati; phylum Actinomycetota; class Actinomycetes; order Kitasatosporales; family Streptomycetaceae; genus Streptomyces; species Streptomyces sp. NPDC001568. The sequence goes on from NZ_JBIAVF010000011.1 coordinate 153,466, forward strand.
GCCGCTGCCTTCCGGTCCGGCAGCAGCGGCTCGACGCGTGCCCGAGCCGACGTGCCAGTAGTGCGGTGACCTGAAGGTTCACCGGGTCGTGATGCCCGGCACGCCAGAACACCGCCGGGCGGCGAGACCGTTTCCCCTCTCATGATCATCTGGCGCAGAATGCTCGGCGTGACGATGACACGCGTGATCACCCAGCAGACCATCGGCGGCTCCGACGTCCTGGAGCTCGCCGAGACACCCACGCCATCCCCCGGCCCCGGCGAGGTGCTCGTGGGCGTACGGGCCACCGGTATGAACCCCGCGGACTGGAAGGTCCGCATCGGCAAGGTGGACTTCTTCGGTCCGCCGCCGTTCGTCCTCGGCCACGAGTTCAGCGGCACGGTGGAGGGCGTCGGCGAGGGCGTGACTCGCTTCGCGATCGGCGAGGAGGTCTACGGCTGGACCGTCCCGCCGCAGGGCAGTCACGCCGACCACGTGGTGGTGACCGAAGACCGCATCGCGCCCAAGCCGCGCACTCTCGACCACGTCGGCTCCGCCGCCCTGCCGATCTCCGGCTTCACCGCCTACCAGGCCCTGATCACCCTCTCCGACGTACAGCCGGGACAGCGGGTGTTGATCCACGGCGCGGCCGGTGGCGTCGGCCACCTCGCCGTACAGATCGCCAAGGCCCGCGGCGCGTACGTCATCGGCACAGCGCGCGCCACCAAGCACGAATACCTGCACGGACTCGGCGCCGACGAGGTGATCGACTACACGGCCCGGGACTTCTCGACCCTGCGCGACATCGACGCCGTGCTCGACACCGTCAGCAACGACTACGGCCCGCGTTCCCTGCCCACCCTCAAGCCGGGGGGCATCCTGGTCGATGTTGTCGGCGTCGGCGTGGACCGCACCCCGGTCATGGCTCGCGCCGGCGAACTCGGCGTGCGGTTCGTGGAGTTCTTCCTGGAGCCGACCCCCGCCGTACTGAGCGCCTTCGCCGAGCTCGTCGACGCGCACGGAATACGGCCCACGATCTCCGAGACCCTCCCGCTCACCGAGGCCGCGAAGGCCCACGAGCTGAGCGAAACCGGACGGGTCCAGGGCAAGATCGTGCTCGTACCCTAGGAACTGTGCGAGACCGACGTCCGCGCCGCTGCGCCTCGTACTCGTGTTGATCCGACACCGGGGCGAGGTGATTCTCGGGACGACCGGGGGCGATGCCCGGGCCATCCCGATCGATTCGCGGCCAGGAGCGCGTCGTCGATGCGGAGCAGTCCCTGGTCGACCAGGCGCCTGCTTCCGTGGATCCCGTTGAACGAGGCCATGTTCACCGGCAGCGCCCAGCACACCGACGCCGACCTCGACCACTACGCCCGCCGACGGCACACGCGCCTTCCTCGCCGCCTACCGCTGACCCGGCGAAGCCCTCCACCCGACCACCTCTTGAGAGAAGGCCGCATGACCTGGTCCGAACGCACCGTCATCCGCGACGGCGTCCGCATCTCCTGCCGTGACTGGGGCGGAGACGGACACCCCCTTGTCCTGCTGCACGGACTGGCCGGCCACGCCGGCGAATGGGACGACATCTCCCGAGCCCTGAGCCCCCGGTACCGCGTCGTCGCCGTGGACCAGCGAGGCCACGGCGCCAGCGAACGCCGGCCACTCGATCTCTCCCGCGCCGCATACGTCGCCGACGTCGTCGCCGTTGCAGATCAGCTCGACCTGCAACAGCCTGTTCTGATAGGCCAGTCGATGGGCGGCAACACCGCCATGCTCACCGCCGCCGCGCACCCGGGACTCATCCGCGCCCTCGTACTCGTCGAGGCCGGACCCGGCGGCCCGAACCCGCACACCCCCGCGGATATCGGTGGATGGCTCGACTCCTGGCCGATGCCCTTCCCCTCACGGCAAACCGCCGTCCAGTTCCTCGGCGGCGGCCGGGTAGGCGAAGGCTGGGCCGCTGGGCTGGAGGAACGCGACGGCGGGTGGTGGCCCCGCTTCGACCGCGACGTGATGGTCGCCTCGGTGACCGAGAACGCCCAACGCGCCTTCTGGAACGAATGGGCGAAGGTCGGGTGTCCGGTCCTGGCCGTCCTCGGCCAGAACGGCATCATCCCTCCGCAGGAGTCCGAGGCCATGCTGCGGCATCAACCAGGGACGGCGGCCGTGAGCATCCCCGGGACGGGGCACGACGTACACCTGGAACAACCCGCCATCCTGCAGCGCCTGCTCCTGGAGTTCCTCGACAGCGTCACCCTGTCGTCAAACGACCAGACCACCACAGACGCCACGGACGTCCCATAGACCGGGCCCCGGCCTCGCGGGCTCTCAACGCAGGTGGCGAAGCCATTGTTGTCGAGGGCCGCGGCGAGGGCCTCGCCGCCCGCGCTTGCGCCCGCAGCGCCACCCAGTCAACCAAGAGCCCTTCTCCCTACAGTGGAGTACCAGGTCAGCGGCCTGGGACTGTCTTCTTGAAGAGGTGTGGCATGGGGGATATCGGGGCGCCCGGCGCAGTGGCCGAGAGGCTTGAGGAGTATCGGGGGGAGTTGACCGGTTACTGCTACCGGATGTTGGGGTCGTACGCCGAGGCCGAGGACGCCGTGCAGGAGGCCTTGATCCGGGCGTGGCGGAACATCGACCGTTTCGAGGGCCGCTCAGCGCTGCGGACGTGGGTGTACCGGATCGCCACCAATGTGTGTCTGGATGCGCTCACTTCGGGCAAGCGGCGGGCGCTGCCGATGGACCTGTCCAGCCCGAGCGGCAGCGACACCCCGCCGGAGCCCACGCAGGAGTCCATGCTGTGGGTGGAACCCTGTCCCGGCGGCGATCCGGAGGGGACCGCGACGGCGGGTGAGTCGGTGCGGTTGGCGTTCGTCGCCGCGCTGCAGCACCTGCCGCCGCGGCAGAGGGCCACGCTGATCCTGCGGGACGTGCTGGGGTTCTCGGCACGCGAGGTCGCCGACCTGCACAGTTGCACCGTCGCCTCGGCCAACAGCTCCCTGCAGCGGGCCCGAGCCACGCTGGCCGACCGCCGCGACACCACAAACGGGCCAGTCGCTCGGCCGTCGGACAACAGCGTCCGCAGGGTACTGGCCGAGCGGTACGCCACGGCCTTTTCCCGCTACGACATGGAGGAGCTGAACATGCTCCTCCATGTCGACGCCACGCTGTGCCTGCCCCCGTACACGAAGTGGATGCGCGGTGTCCCCGACATCCAGGCATGGCTCACCGGTCCCGCGATCGGTTGCCGCGGCTCGCGTCTCGTCCCGACCATGGCCAATGGCTCCCCCGGCTTCGGCCAGTACCGCCCCCACCCGAACGGCACCGGCTACGTGCCCTGGGCTCTTCAAGTCGTCGAGTTCCGCAACGAGCGGATCAGCGGCATCACGGCCTACCGTGACACCGACCGGCTCTTCCCGCTCTTCGGCCTGCCCGGCAGCCTGGACGACGTGTAGCACGACGCAGGGCTCGTACCCCTATGGCGGCCTCCGCCATGGGGGTACGAGCGACGAGGGGCCGTGGCGGGAGCGGCCACCGACCAGTGGCCCGTCGCGTTCCCGCACGGCTTCCTCCCACCGGACCCGATCCGAACCCGCGAAGGCGAACAGGGCTCTCTCCCCCGACCACTCCGGCATCCCCTGGACACCCTTATGCGGGGACGGGAACTCACCGACCACCGCCCCAACAGTTCACAGCCGGCCCGCTCACCGGGAACAACAGGATGTGAGCCACACAGCCCGATATCAGCGGGTGTGGCGGCGCACCGCGTCTGGGCATTGATTCCTGGATCATGTGCGAAGCCAGATGATGAGGGCTGGGAGGGGGACGGTGCACAGGTAGGTGTAGGGCACGTTTCTCGTAGCGGGTGGCGACGGCGCGGCAAGCCTTTGGGTCAGGGGGTGCGTTCGACGGTGTTGCGTCGATGGACGAGCTGCCGGCCATCTGTGCGGTGGCGGGCTTCCGCCCTGTGATCGACGAGACCCTTGCGACCGGCGAACAAGGCCGGGCCGCTCTGCGCCAGCGGCGTCCCACCAATCCGAGGTGCCGGCGGGGCCGGGTCGGTACTTGGAAGCGGTTCGGTAACGGCTCGTCAAACATGGCGCCCGACCGGGCAGAATCCATAGGCCGCGTGACAGTCTCGCTCGGATGGGAGCCCCGTGACGATCACGAAGGAAGAACTGGTCTGGTCAGTGATTCGATTCCTCGCCATCGGAATCGGCGGCATGCTGCTCTGCGCAGTCGCTATCGTCATCGTGGTGGCCTTCGCCGTCGCCATCAAAGGACGCACCAGAGCTCCGCGCCGCTAGGGCCTGTTTCGACAGTGCGGTGATCTGGGAGCATGGTGCGATGGATCATGTTCGGCAGATAGTCAGTTCTGGCTCGCCACTCGAACCCCAAATCGGTTTCTCCCGGGCAGTCCGCAAAGGGGTGCACGTCGCTGTCGCTGGGACTGCTCCCATCGGGGACGACGGGACGACCGTGGGGCGAGGCGACGTCTATGCCCAAACTGTCAGGTGTCTGGACATCGCTGACGCCGCACTGAAGGCAACGGGGGCGTCACTGGAGGACGTCGTGCGGACCCGCATCATGCTCACCGACGTGACTCGTTGGAAAGAAGCCGCGCGAGCGCACGGGGAGCGGTTCGCTTCTGTCCGTCCGGCCTGCACCTTCGTTGAGGTCTCACGCTTCATCGATCCCGAATGGCTCGTTGAAGTGGAGCTTGACGCCATCCTCGACTGACTACCGAAAGTACTGGTCACAGCCACTCGTTGATGGCCGCGATCAGCACTGTGGCTTCGTAGCGGACGGCGAGCTTGTCATACCTTGTGGCCACTACGCGGTGGCGCTTGAGGCGATCAATCCCGCACTCCACCGCATGGCGCTCTTTATGGTCCTCCTTGTCGAACTTCGGGGGCCGTCCGCCGAGGGAGCCGCGCTTCTTGCGGTTGGCGATCTGGTCGCGCTTCTGCGGGATGGTGCAGCGGATCCCGCGTTGGCGCAGGTCTCCGCGATTGGCGCGGGAGCCGTACGCCTTGTCGGCGCGGACCCTGTTCGGGCAGGTGCGCGGTCGTCCCGGGCCGAGCCGGGGAACCCTGATGCGGCCCAGGACGACCTGGAACTGCGGGGAGTCACCGCGTAGTTTCTGAAGCAGGCACTAGCACGCGTAAGCGAAGTGCCACCCGGGAGCGAGGTCCGGTCACACGGAAGGGCGCAAGATCGGCTTCCGGGGTCAGGTCCGCACCGCGAACCTGAGGTCAGGTGGCTCCGGCGGAAACGGGTGAGGTGCATGGTGGCGGATTCCGAGGACGACCTCGTCGTCCGTCATGTCATCGGGCGGCTGGTGGAAACACACACCCTTCTCGACCTCAGGGTGATGGAAACGGCGGTACGGACGGCACACGAGGAGCAATGTCCTCTTCCGTCGGCGTCTTCTCGGCCGGAGCGGTGTTCTCCCTGGCCCGTCCGGGTTTCAGTAGAAACCCTGTCGTCGCGTCAGGGCCAAGACGAAGCGGCGACGTAGCGGCAGTCTCGCGGATTGGTTCGACGGGGGTTCCGTGGCTGCCGCACGCGCGGTGTAGGTGTCCGGGGCCGCCCGGGTCGGGCGGGTGGCTCCGGACACGGTGGTTCAGCTTCGGGCTGCCTGGCGGATGAGGTCGGCTACGGCGTCGGGTCGGGAGACGTAGACGGAGTGGCTTCCGGCGACCTCCACAGTCTGCGCACTGATCCGCTGGGACATCGCGTGCTGGGCCGGCGGCGGGATCATGCGATCGTCGGTGGCGATCAGGTACCAGGACGGTTTGGTCCGCCAGGCGGGTTGGGAGACCGTGCCGGCCAGGGCGTCGATGCCCCAGGGCAGCTGTGAGTCGGCCATGAACTCGGCCTGGGCGCGGGGCAGGTCGCCGGCGAACGAGTCGGCGAACTTGTCCCGGTCCAGGAAGAGGAAGCCCTTGTCGGGCGGCAGGATCGGCGGGACGGGGGCGCCGGGGGGCGGGTCGGCGATGAGGGTGGCGACCGACTCTCCCTTGTCGGGGGCGAACGCTGCGATGTAGACGAGGGAGGTCACCTTCGGGTGGTTGCCCGCTTCGGTGATCACGACGCCGCCGTAGGAGTGGCCGACCAGGGTGACCGGCCCCTCCAGCTTGTCGATGATCTGCTGGGTGGCGGCGACGTCGCCGTCGAGGGAGAGGGTGGGGTGCTGCACGACGGCCACGTTGCAGCCGTCGGCCTTCAGGACGTCGTGGACGCCCTGCCAGCCGGAGCCGTCCACGAATCCTCCGTGGACGAGCACGACGTTTCCAGGTGCTGCGGCCTCGGTCATCAGTCCTCGAGGTTTTCTGCGGGCCCGACCAGTGCGACCCGTTCGGGTACAGATCCGGGTGCGGGATTTTCGCACTTTGTGCACTGCGTGGTTGCCGAGGCCCGGGAAAGCCGGGCCTCGTACCCGTCCGAGCCGGTTCAGCGCTTCGCCCGACCGGGCCCGGAAGGCGACGTCGGCCCCGTCAGCATCTGACGGTCTCCCATGGCTGCGACGTCCGGGCATACTCTCGGTCCGGAAGGCTCAGTGGGCCGAACTGGCGCAGGAACGGAACCCTTGGTTCGCCCGATCGGCCCATCAGCCCGGGCTGTGCGAAATGATGCGCGGCCCTGGGCCGGACCTGCAGGTCGATTGGGATTCGCGGCGGTGCCACCATGGTCGCCACCTCCAGGCCGGGAACAACGCCGGCCGGTCTGCGCGTCCGAGGCCCGTGGCGTGTCCGCTGTTCCGCCCGGGTCCGAATTCACCTCCTCGGAGGGCGGGCGCGCTCGCGGCCGTGACGGATCCCGGAGTGGTGGCGCGTTCGGGCCGGTGTGCTGGGCGGATGGCCTTCGGTCAGCAGGGCCGGTAGGAGGAGATCTTGTCGTTGATCCACCCGGGGACCGTGGCCCACCACTCGCCGGGGCCGATCCTGAATTCAAGGCCGCCGTAGTTCTTGTGCTCGTAGAAGCACATGGAGAGGTTCGTGCTGTTGCCGATGGAGGAGGTGGTGTCCTTCGCCGGCCCTGTGAGCTCCGCGACCTGCACGGGCGCGCCGCCGGGGTACACGGGGATCGAGTAGTTGGGGTTGGCGTAGATGAAGACGCCGCCGAGCGCGGCGGCCGGGGCGGCACTGGCCATGACGCCTGTCGTCGCGACCAAGGCACCCAAGACGCCCGCCGCGGCCAGGCGCTTCTTGCTGTTCCTCAAAAACGACATGGGTTCCGCCTTCACTTCAGGGGCCCCGGCCGTGGAGTCATGTGGGCCGTGGCCGGATGCGAGCCGTACCGTGACGCCTTGCAAGAGGTTGCTGCAAGCGGTGAAAGAGTTTCATGGGGATGGCGGACAGGCAACACCCCTGAAAGGACGAAGATTTGTCCCTCAGTTCGGGCTTCCTCTTCAAGTTGATTCATCTGGCCGACAGGAGTGGGGGGCTGTTCGCTCCAGCGTTCACGGGGCATGCGTCGACCCCGCCGGCGTCACCCGTCCATGGCGGTCCTGGGGCCGGCCCCCTCGCCCGGTGGCCGGTCGGACAGTTCCGTCCACAAGTCGAGAAAGGCCCGCAGGGGCGCACTGGGCCTGCCTCCTCGCCAGACGAACGTCTTCCGCAACCGGATGGCGGGCTCCAGCGGCACGACGACGAACCGCGGGTCCCGTCCGAGGACCGGACTCGCCTGGGAGGTCAGGGCGATGCCGATCCGCTCGGCGACCAGTGCCAACTGGAGGGCGACGTCGTTCGTCGCGTAGGCGATGTCCAGCCGCAGGCCCTCGGCGGAGAAGGCCTCGCGAATGTACGCGTGCACTCCACTGTCGGGGCCGTAGCTGACGAGTGGGTTCCGGGCGGCCTCTTCCAGGGGCATCGGGCGGTTCGCGGGCCGGCCTCCGGCGGGAAGAACCGCGACGATCTGGTCCTCGAGGAGCACTCGTGACGCGACGGCGTCGAGCGCGCCTTCCGGCGGTCCGGCGACCACGGCGGCGTCGATCCGGCCGTCGCGGACCTTGGTCAGCAGTAGCGGGCTCGATGCCCCGGTGAGGCTCACCGCGACCCGGGGGTAGCGTCGGTGGTACTCCCCCAACAGCCGTGGAACGGTGGTGCCTTCCAGACCTCCGACGGTCCCCAGGACGAATGTGCCGCTGAGGAGGCCCGACCGGTCGGCGAACTCCAGGACGGCGGACGCTGCCGCGGCCAGACAGGCCCGGGCGTGCGGGAGCAGGGCCGCGCCCCCGGAGGTGAGAACCACCTGTCGCGGCAGCCGCTCGAACAAGGGCTCGCCCAGTTCCTTCTCCAGGGCCTGGATCTGCTGACTGATCGCGGGCTGCACGACATGGCAGCGGGCCGCCGCCTTGGTGAACGACCGCTCCTCCGCCACCGCGACGAAGTATTCGAGTGTGCGGAGCTCCATGATGGAGAAGCTACCAACTCCGCTGCTGGAAGCTCTGGTTGTTGCGGTCACCGCCCGGCTTTTGCCTGGCGTCGGTCGATCGCCTCTGCGATCAGCGATCGTGACGGCTGCCATCACCACTGTGTATTGGACGTGCGCCACCGGCGACGCGAGGCTGATGGCAGGGTGTAGGTCGTACCCGTGGCTCCGGTGAAGGGCGAGTACAGGCGCATGAGGGTGTGCATCGTCGGTGGCGGGATCGCGGGGCTGGCCTGTGCTCTGAGCCTGCAGGCCGCGGGCTTCGAGCCGCGGGTATACGAAGCGGCTCGAACGGTCGCAGCGGTCGGCGTGGGGATCAACCTGCTGCCGCACGCCGTCCGGGAGCTCTTCGAGCTCGGGCTGGAGGGGGAGCTGGCGTCGATCGCACTGCCCCCGCAACGGCTTGACTACCGGACCCGGCTGGGCGAATTGGTCTGGGTGGAGCCGCTGGGGCGCGGGGCCGGATATCACTGGCCGCAGTACTCCGTTCACCGCGGCCGTCTGCAGATGCTGCTGCTGACGGCGGTACGCGAGCGGCTGGGGCCCGGCGCGGTCCGTACCGGCCTTCGGTTCCAGCGCTTCGAGCAAACCCCGGACGGCGTCCGCGCCCATTTCATGGACCGTTCGAGTGGTCTGCCCGTAGTCGAGGAAGCCGACGTACTGGTCGGCGCCGACGGCATCGACTCGGTGGTTCGCTCCCAGCTCTACCCGGACGAGCCCCTCCCGAAGGAGAACGGCGTCCACATGTGGCGTGGGGTCGCGCACCACCCTCACATCCTGGGTGGCCGGTCGATCGTGGTGGCCGGGGGCACCCCCGGCGCGAAGTTCGTCGCCTACCCGATCGCGGACCCCTCCACCGCTGGCGGCGATGCCCTGATGAACTGGGTCCTGGAGGTACGGCACGGGCCGTCCGGTCCGCCGCCGGGTGGTCCCGGCCGTCGCGTCACAGCGGCGGAGGCCCGCGCCGCACTCTCGTCGTGGGACCTGCCCTGGATCGACCTCGCGGGGCTCGCCGACCGCTCCCCGGCGATCCTCGAGTACCCGATGATCGACCGCGATCCCCTGCCTCGCTGGAGCTTCGGACGAATCACCCTGCTCGGCGACGCCGCACACCCGATGTTCCCCATGGGCATGAACGGAGGCTCGCAGTCCATCGTGGACACCCGGGTCCTGGCCTGGTGCCTGACCCGGGACGACAACCCCGTGGCCGCGCTCCACCGCTACGACCGGATGCGTCGGCCCGCCGTCAACGCGGTCGTGCTCGCCAACCGCAACCTGGGACCGGAAAGAATCATCACGCTCGCCGAAGAGCCCGGCAACGCACTGCACTCCGGTCAGGCGGAGAAAATCTCAACCCGGTACAAGAGACTGGGCCGGGCGACAGTCTCCCAGGTCAACACCCACTCGTCCTGGACCGTCCCTGCCGTCGCAGCCGATGTGGAATGACTTGATCGGTGAGGCGACCCGATGTCGATTCGAGGAGCCGCTGCGCAGTCACCGTCATCCGACACGACTGATGTCGAAACAACTGCCCGAGACCTCGGGCACCAGCACCCCGGCTCTTCCGAAAGCCTGCCCGGCGTTCGAGGTTGGTCAGGACGCGCAGGGCGCGCAGGAGCTGGGTGGCGTGATGACCACTACGCCCTCGGCGAAGCAAGTGCACCCAGGCTCATGCCGCGTGTTTCAGTGAGTTGATGAAGATCTTGGTTTTGGGTGGAACAGCGTGGGTCGGCCGCGAGATTTCGCGGCAGGCGGTGGAACGTGGGCATCAGGTGACGTGTCTGGCACGGGGGGAGAGCGGCGCCGCGGCCAAGGGCGCGGTCTTGATCGCCGCGGACCGGCATGATGCGGCGGCGTACGAAGGAGTCAGCGGGCAGGACTGGGATGCCGTCGTGGAGGTGTCATGGCAGCCGGGGTTCGTCCGCGGTGCGCTGCGGGCTCTGTCCGAGCGGGCGGGACACTGGGCGTACGTGTCGTCGGTCAGCGCCTATGCCTCGCACGCCCAGCCGGGCGCTGATGAATCGGCGCGGTTGCTTACCGCCACGGAGCGAGAGGCGGTGGGCCACGACGAGTTCGGGCAGGCCAAGGTCGCCTGCGAGGAAGCCGCGGCCGCCGTACTGGGAGATCGGCTCCTTGTGGCGCGGCCAGGACTGATCGGTGGACCGGGCGATCACAGTGGTCGATCCGGGTACTGGGTCGCTCGCGCGGCCCGCGCGCCGCAGTCCCCCCTGCTGGTACCGGCATCTTCGGATGTTTCGACGCAAGTGATCGACGCACAGGACCTTGCTGCCTGGCTGCTCGACTGCGCGGAGAAGGGGACGGCCGGGACATACAACGCGGTCGGGCCGGCCGTGCCGCTTTCGGAGTGGATCACGCTGTCGCGGGAGATCGGCGGACACACTGGGCCGGTGGTGGAAGCGGAAGACGACTGGCTGCTCGAGCAGAAGGTGGTCCAGGCGATGGGGCCCGAATCGCTCGCACTGTGGGTGGCCGACCCGGAGTGGGCCGGGTTCGGAGCCCGCAACGGCACCGCGGCGACCGCAACCGGTCTGCGGCACAGGCCCCGAGCGCAACTGCTGGAGGCAACCTTGCGCTGGGAACGCGAGCAGGGACTTGAGCGGCCCCGACGTGCCGGGCTGAGCACGGAGCGCGAGCGGGAACTCCTGCAGACACTGAAGTAGCGATACACGAAGCACCCGCCGCCCACGGGGCGGGCCGGGGCGGTTTCGCCGGTTCCACCCCGTCGTCGGCCCGGTGCCGCCTACGATCCGGTTCGTGGTGGAGTCCGAGATCTCAGAATGGATCGCGGCGCGACGCGCGGAACTGGACGAAGGAACTGGACGAACCGGAAGACCAGCTGGTCAAGCAGGTCGACCAGGTGCGGGCAGAGCGGGACGAACTCGCCGTCGCGGAACGGGTACGGAAGCGGATGGCCGAGCAGTTCGCTGCGGAGACGGAAACGGCTGCGCTACCAACGGCGCAGGTCGCGGGCCACGCGGTGCTGCTGGTCCCGCACCGCGGGCCCGCCGTGGCCGAGGACGCACTACCGCCGGACTACCAGCGCATCCTCGGCATCGTGCGGGGTGCGGGCGGAGCGGTGTCGACCAAGCAGGTCGGCGAGGAGTTGGGGCTGGAGGTCGCGGCGCGGGGCAAGCTGGAGCCGTTGCGCGGGAAGCTGTCCAAGCTCGCCGGGCGGGGCTGGCTGCGCAAACTCCCGGACGGCAAGTTCACCACGCGTCTGTGACCTGCGACGCGGCGGACTGCGGGGCGTAACCGCGTTACCCTCGGCGGCCGTTGAGATGCTGTGCCCAAAACCAACGCGTCGACCGAGGGCGTCCCACTTGTCCACCGGCGCAAGCTCAACCTGTCCACGAGCATCATCGTCTACCTCGCTGACCTGCTGCGTTCCCGCCTGAGGGCGGTCCGCTCCCCGTTCAGGTCGCTGCTGCCCGGCCGGATCGCGGTGCTCCTGCTGGCGATGCTGCGACACGACCAGCGGCTGCTGGACCTGGCTGACGGCAGCGGCGTGCCCGAGTCCACCCAGCGGCGCCGGCGCGACGAGATGATCGGCCTGCTCCCGCGAAAGCCCCACGCCTGGACCGGGCGCTTCGCCAGACAGCCCGGCGAGGCGGGGAAGTCGTGCTGATCGACGGCACCCTGATCCCCACCCAGCGCCGCACCGGGAAGGCGAACCGCCCGAACCACTCCGGCAAGCATCATCGCCCGCGCCGTGCCGCCACCCCGACCGCTCACCTGTCGCCACACCGCCGGGCTGGACACCTACGCCCGGACGGCTCCTGATGCTCCGTACAAGTGACGAGGCACCAAAGGTAGGAGGGCGGCTGCGGCTGCTGCGCGCTCGCTTCCAGGGTCGCCGGGTACGGCCGGGCCCGCACCCATTGGCCCGGGTCGGGGCCGCCCCCAAGCAGCCCCGACCCGAGTGAAACGTACTGCTTTGGTTGTGGTTGAGGGGCATGGCGATGTCGGTGACCTGCTGCCGTGCGCGGAACTTGCCCTGTCCGGTGGCCTTGCCGGTCAGGACGTCGACCTCGTACAAGCCGTATCCGGTGCCGGCGTCGATGGTCGCGAAGCCCTCGTTTTTGGACCCTGAAGTCGATCCCCATGAGCTTGGTGTAACCGCCGAGCCCGGAGATGCGGCCGATCGGTGCGGTCCGACCGACCGCCTCGAACTCCACCAGGCGCTGATCCGACGTCACGCCTACGGCCCGCATGCTCTCGTGTTCCATCGCGGGCCGAGTCCTGGGACGCGGGGTGTCGGCGCCGGTGGCCGCAGGGGCAGGGGCGGCGCAGAGAGCGGCGAGGACGGCGTAGGCGGCAAGGACGGTGCTGCGCGTACGCATGTTCATCCCTCAGGGAGGTACGGCTCGTGACGCCGTCCAGCCTTGAGGCGGGATCAGTGAGGGATTCGGAGCCACTTTGCGCCCGGCCGGCGGTCAACACCACTCCATCAGCCCATCTTCTGCCGGCACTTCGGTCCGGAGGCCGTGAGGGTGATCCCTGCGCGGGGGCAGCTCGCCGTTCCGGGGCATTCTTCGTCGGATGGTTCCGCGAGAGGCTTGGCTGGGCTGTTGGGGTCGTTGCGCCTGCGCGGCGCCGACTCAACGCTGCGGATCCAGGGCGGGGCCGGCACGCTGGTGAAACCGGCAGGGGTGTCCTCTGCCGCCGGGCTGTGACCGTGGTCGATCGCCTCTTCTCACGGTCGCAGCCCACCCACCACGTGCCCGGTCCTCACCGGCTGGTGAAGTCCACTCCGCCCGGGCTCCGGCCTGCCTGTCGACCCAGCCGGCTCGCCTGCCTCCGGGGGATCTCGGCGGTCACCCTCCATTGATGAGGATCTCGGAAAACAACCAGACCTGCGGTCGGCAGTGGCTGCCCCTACGCCAAGTCGTGCGTGAACAGGCCAACCAAGCCGTAGCTGAGGCAGAACAGCATTGCCAGGAGGAGCGCCGGCGCGGTGAGCCCGGGTCGTGGTCGCCGACCTGGGCCTGCCCGGCGTCGACGGTGGCGTTTCCACGCACGGTACGGGGCACTGCGCCGGGGTCGGGACGCTGTGCGCGTCCCGACCCCGGTGTCATGGACGTGCCTCGCAGTAGGGGTGAGGGTCCAACGGCGGGGATCAGGCGGCGGGCATCTTGTCCAGGAAGCCGTAGACGCCCGTGATCCTGCCGGCGCCGTCGGTGACGAGGACGTCGAAGCCGATGGCGATGGGCTCGGCGCCCGGGCCGGTCACCAGGGCCCACTGGAAGCGGGCGATGTTGTGGTGGGTGTCAATGTTTCCGTGCAGTTCGAAGGAGAGGCCCTGGAACTGCTCGCGAGCGCCCGCGAGGACGGCCGCGATGGCCGCGTGGCCCTCGACCGCGACGAGCGGATCGATGTAGGGGGCCTCAGGGGTGAACAGGTCGGTGATGCCGGCGGCGCGACGGTCGGCGTCGGCCTCGTTCCAGAGGTCCAGGTACTGGGCGACGGTGTTGGTCAGGTCGCTCATGAGTCGGCTCCTTTTACTAGCAATCGGTAGAAATGCCGCAGGAAGCAGCACAGAATCCGGGGGCCGGACGGAGCCGGCAGCATCCCGGGGGTCTTGTTCCGCCACTGGTTTCATGGCCGGAGGGGATCGGCTCCTGTCCAGGCGAGCAAGGTGCCCGGGAGTCGACGGGGTCTTGACGACAGTGGCCTTGCCGGCCCCGTTCGAGCCGAGCAATGCGACCACGGTGCCGGCGGGGACCGTCAGGTCGATGCCGTCGGCGTAGGACTTGCGCAGGTTGTGCGCCGAAATCGCCAGGCCGGTCATGTGGGTGCTGCTCCTTGAATGGCTACGAACCGTCCTGGATGGCGGAGAGTCGCAGGCTGCGGGCGGTGATTCCGCCGTGGGACGTGCTTGCGTGAATGGTCAGGTCGGGGAATCCATCAGTGTTCTTCAGGGCGTTGCGGATCCGATCGTGGGAAGTAGCCGCGTCCATGGAGGCCGAGACGTCGGCGGCGGCGATCGGCAGGTCGCCGGTCTCGGTACGCAGCGCGACTGTTCCGGTAGCAGCCTCGGCAACGGTGATGTGTGGAGCAGCTCGGGGGGCCCTGATACCCGATGCTCGTCTCTGCCTTGATCAACATGTACGTTCACACCACGCGGTAGCCGAGGGGTTATCCATGCCAGGCACGGGGGACGAGTGGAGCTGCGGGACATCGAGGTCTTCCTGGTTCTGGCCGAGGAGTTGCACTTCGGCCGCACGGCCGCGCGCCTGCACGTTTCCCAAGCACGCGTCAGCCAGGCGGTGAAGAAGCAGGAGCGGCGTATCGGAGCCGCTCTCTTCGAACGGACGAGCCGAACTGTGCGTCTGACCGAGATCGGCCGACAGCTCCGGGATGACCTGCAGCCGATCTACGGCGACCTTCAGGACTCCCTCGAACGGGCGCGGATGTCCGCTCGGGGGGTCACCTCCCGGCTTCGCGTCGCGATGATGCCGTTCAACGTCACCGCCATGCACCACTACTGGCAGGCCTTCCGCTCCCGCCATCCCCAGTGGGAACTCCAGATCCGCCCGGTCCCGTTCCTCGACCCGTTCGGCCGGCTCCGCGCCGGAGACATGGACGTTCTGATCACCTGGCTGCCTGTGGAAGAACCCGACCTCACGACCGGCCCGATCCTGTGCACCGACACACGGCTGCTCGCCGTGCCCGCGGGCCATGATCTCGCCGGGCGATCAACGGTGGCAGTGGAGGACTTCGCCGACTTCGCACACGCCACGGCTCCGGACCTGCCCGACTACTGGGAGGACCACTACCTGCCCTTTCACACCCCACGAGGACGGACGATCGAACGGTCCCAAATAGTGACCAGCCCCGACGAGCTGATCAACCTGGTCACGATGAGGGAGATCATCCATGCCTTCCCCAGCCACGTCACCCAGTACTGGGGCATGTCGAACATCGGATGGGTACCCGTCTCCGGGCTGCCCGCCCTGTCCTACGCCCTGATCTGGCGGACCGAAGCGGAGACCGATCCCGTACGCGCTCTCGCGGACACCGTCCGCGACCTCGGAGTGCTCAGCTTCTGAGCAACCCGCGTGGGGGCGGCATACGACGGCGGTGGCGTGGGGGTGTACGCCGCCCCGGTCGGGGCGGGCCACGGTGTGCGGCCGGGGCGCGTGCGTCGGCTACTTGGGGTCACGGTTGAACTGGGCCTGCGACCACCGGTGGCCCAGGAGCGTCAGGCCGATGCACCAGGCGACGGCGATCCATCCGTTGTTGCCGATCTCGGTGCCGAGGAGGAGGCCACGCAGGGTTTCGATGGCCGGGGTGAAAGGCTGGTAGTCGGCGATGGGCTGGAACCAGCCCGGCATCGCCTCGGTCGGGACGAAGGCACTGGAGATGAGGGGCAGCAGGATCAGCGGCATCGCACTGTTGCTGGCCGCCTCCGCGTTGGGACTGGCCATGCCCATCCCCACCGCGATCCAGGTGAAGGCCAGGGCGAACAGCGTGAGCAGCCCGAGGGCCCCGAGCCACTCCAGGACGGTGGCGTCCGTGGAGCGGAAACCCATGGCGACACCTACGGCGCCGACGAGGACGACGCTGGCGACCGCCTGCAGCACACTGCCGACGACATGTCCGAAGAGCACGGAGCCCCGGTGGATCGGCATGGTGCGGAAGCGCGCGATGATGCCCTCGCTCATGTCGCCGGCGACGGACACCGCCGTGCCCACGACGGTGGAGCCGATGGTCATCAGCAGGATGCCGGGGACGATGTAGGCGACGTAGGCGTCACGGCTCCCGCCGCCGATGCCCGCACTCATCGTGCCGCCGAAGATGTAGACGAACAGCAGCAACAGCATGACCGGCGTGAGGAGCAGGTTCAGGGTCAGGGAGGGGTAACGTCTGGCGTGCAGCAGGTTGCGGCGCAGCATCGTGGCCGAATCGCGGGCGGCGAGGGAGAGGGAGCTCATCGGGCGGTTTCCTTCGTCTGGTCGAGCGAGCTGATGTTCGCAGCGGTGGCCGTGCCGGTGAGGGCGAAGAAGACATCGTCGAGGTCGGGGGTGTGGACGGTCAGCTCGTCGGCCGCGATGCCGGCGGAGTCCAGCCGGTCCAGGATGGAGCGGAGTTCGCGCTGGCTGCCGTCGCTGGGGATCTGGAGCGTCATCCCGGTGTTGTCCCTGGTGGCCTCGCGCAGGGTGGCTGCTGCGAACTGGTAGGCGGACGGGACGGAGAAGCGGAGCCGGACGTGCCCGCCGGGGACCAGCCGCTTGAGTTCCTCGGCCGTCCCCTCGGCCGCGATCCTGCCATCGCTGAGGACGGCGATGCGGTCGGCGAGTTGGTCGGCCTCCTCCAGGTACTGGGTGGTGAGGAACACGGTGACGCCGCCTGTGACCAGCTCGCGGATGATCTGCCACATGTTGTGCCGGGCCCTGGGGTCGAGGCCGGTGGTCGGCTCGTCAAGGAAGATGATGCGCGGATCACCGACCAGGGTCATGGCGATGTCGAGACGGCGCTTCATGCCCCCGGAGTAGGTCGAGGCCGGTTTCTTCGCGGCCTCCGTGAGGTCGAAACGCTCCAAGAGCTCTGCCGCGACACGGCGCCCCTCACGCTTGGACAGGTGGTGCAGGTCCGCCATGAGGAGCATGTTCTCCTCCCCGGTGATCAGGGCGTCGACGGCGGAGAACTGCCCCGTGACACCGATCGCGGCCCGGACGGCCTGCGGGTCTGCGATCAGGTCGTGGCCGGCGACCTGGGCCTGCCCTCCGTCAGCAGTGATGAGCGTGGAGAGGATTTGGACGGTGGTGGTCTTGCCGGCGCCGTTCGGCCCGAGCAGAGCGAACACCGACCCGGCCGGAATGCGCAGGTCAATGCCGTCAAGCACCGTCTTGTCACCGTACGACTTGCGCAAACCGACGACGGAGACGGCGGCGGTCGGCTGTGGACTCCCGCCGATATTCGACGTGGGCATGACAGATGAAGAGGCGATCATTTGCTTCTCTCGTTCGCGGCTCAATGGTGTGCAGTCCCGTGTGGCACGGGGTGGGAAGACGAGGGCACTCGGTGCGTGCGGGCGCCCGTAACGCTGTGGCCCACGGCGCGGGTGCGGGTGCCGGTGCGGGTGCGGGTGCGGGTGCGGGTGCGGGCGATGAGGATTCGTCAGGCGCCCGCAGGTGGGACCCACTCCACAAGCTGGATCACGACCCCGTTGGGATCGGCGAGCCGTAGCGTCCACTCCCCCCAGGGTTCCTGGCGAAGTGGCGTGGCGATCCGTGCGCCGTCCCGCCGCAGGCGCTCGTACTCGGCGGCCAGACCGGTGACGGTGAAGGACACCAGCACTTCTCGGCGCGAGTCCGGCTGTCGCCAAGGCGCGTGCGGTTCGGCTTCGGACTGCAGTACGACGAGGTCGGTGGCCGCGTCGTCGCGTGAGAGGTGGATGGCCTCCTCAGACACCAGGACCTCCCGGAAACCCAGATGGGTCGTGAAGAAGAGACTCGATGCAGGCGGATCGTCAACGGTCAACAGCACCGCCGACCCGGTGATATTCACGTTCTGGTCTCCTCCCTGTGGCCGGTTTTCCGACAGGAACAGCATCAGGGCGACGGAGGCGTTCGATCAACGTCTCATCTTGCAACGACAGTTAACACAGCGGTTATCAATACGGGGGCGGGGGGCACTGCGCCGCAGGAGACGGCGCTGCCCTTGGCGGCGGCCGCCGGAGCGCATATCGCGAACTGCCCGCACGGCCGCACCGGCACTCGTCACGCGAGGTATCGACCGAAGTGGCCCGCGGGTTGGGCAGCACGCGGGGCGCCCGCCCGTCCCGTGGGACAGGCGGGCGCCCCGCATCACGATGCCGTCCTCAGGCCCTCGACCCGACCGCACCGGCGCCGGTCGGTACCGGATGTTCCGGGCAATCCAGCAGCGGGGAAGGCAAGCGTTGCGCGTCGTCAGGGAACAGCACCCCGGGCTGGCGCAGCACCTCCCCGCGGGCCTGGACAGCCGGCTGCCCACGATGAGGCAAAGGACCCGCTGCCAGCCCCAGCTCCTCCAGCAACGACGCCCGCATCTGCGGCAGACCCGGCTTCACCCCGGCCACCGCCCGCCACCCGGCACCCGGAACCCGGCACCCGGCACCCGGCACCCGGCACCCGACCAAGCAGCAGATGCAGCGCCTGCTGCACCGCCCCCGTCTTCCCCGCCCCCGGCTCCCCGAACACGCACCCAATCCCCCGCAACGGTGCCACCTCCTCCTCTCCGTCCTTGTCCGCTCCAAGCCCTGTGCCGCGACCGAGAGCCGTGGTACCCGGGTGGGTGCGCACACCGTCGTACGGGAGGCGTCACTGACGGACGGCAGCCGACTCCAGGGCCCGCGCGCGCAGCGCGATCCGGGCAGGCACCAGACTGGAGACCAGCGCGAGCGCGAGCCCGGCGACGGCGGCGGCGCCGATCGCGGTCCAGGGCAGGCTCAGGGTGAGCGCGGGGCCTGACTCCAGGATCCTGTTTCTGATCAGCAGCAGGGTCGCGACCTGGGTGCCGGTGGTGACCAGCAGCGCCAGGGCCGTCGCGGTTACGGCCGTCAGCAGCGCCTCGGCCCCCACCATGGAGAGCACTTGACGGTCGTTGCCGCCGGTGAGGCGCAGGATGGAGAAGTCCCGCAGCCGGTCGCCAGTGGACATCATCATCGTGTTGACGATCGCGATCAGGGCGTACAGCAGGGCCGGCCCCAGGATGGCGATCATTGCGATCCAGTCGGAGCGGGACCGGGGGTCGTCGTGCCCGCCCCACGCGGCCGTCGCGGCGATCACGGCCCCGGGGATCGCGGTCGGCGCCGTGGCTCCCGCCGCGGGGGTGAGGAAGGCGGCGGTGGGACCGGGGTCGCCGCCGAGATGCCCGGCCACGGCCCCGTACGGCAGGAGCACCTCGGCCAGGTTCAGCGGCGTATTGACCAAGGCGACCACCTCGACCGTGAGGGGAGTGCCGTCGTCCAGGGCGGTGTGCAGCCGGTCGCCGACCTGCCAGCCATGGGCCCGGGCCAGTGAAGTCGACACGGCTACGGAGGAACCTCGTAGGGCGTCCAGCGAGCCTGCTTCGGTGGAGAGTGCCCAGGTGGCGGCGGCGTCTCCGTCGACCGCGGTCGCCGTGATCGTGCCCGAGGCCCCGTCCCCGGATCCCGAACCGCCGGCGAGGCCGTTGAGCCAGGTCGTACGTACCGTGGTTGAGCCGACCGCGGGCAGGGCGCGCAGTCGCTCCACGGTGTCCGGGGTCAGAGCGGACCCGCCGTCGGGTTCGACGACGTACTCGGCCCGTAGTGCCGCACGCGACTGGACGGTCCGCGCGACCCCGAAGGTCAGCGTGGAGCCGATCACCGTGCCGGTCAGGGCTATCACCAGGAACATCGGAGTGGCCGTGGAGATCGTGCGCCGCACCGCCACCAGGGCGTTCTGCCGGGCCAGCAGGCCCACCGCGCCCGAGGCCGGCAGGGTCAGCACCCGCACCAGCGCGGGTACCAGCACCGGCGCGAACAGGGCCACCGCCACGATGGCCATGACGTCGATCAGCAACGTCCAGACGGGCAAGTTCTGCGGATCGCGCAGCTGCGGGTCCCGGTCCATGCCCGGCGGCATCGTCGTGAACAGGACCAGCACGGTCGAGAACACCAACAGGTAGCCGACAGCCCACAGCCAGCGGCCGAGCGTCATCACCCGCCCGTCGACCGCCGCGTCGCCGAGCGCCTCCACCGGCCGCACGCGGCCGGCCCGACGGGCTGCCGCGTAGGCGCCGACCACCGCCACCGCCACTTCGACGGCAACGGCGACCAGCACCGGCCCTGCGCTGATCTGAACGGTGAAGCCCTCGGGCGCCGCGCCCCGCGCCACCAGCCAGCGGGCGAACAGCGGGGCCACGGCTGTACCCAGCAGCGCCCCGCAGACCGACGCGGCCAGTGAGACGACCACCGCCTCGCCGAGCACGAGCATCCGTACCTGGCGCGGGGTCGCACCGACCGCCCGCAGCAGGGCTGTCTCCCGGCGCCGCCCCGCGACCGCGAACGCAAACGTCGAGGCGACGACGAACACGGACACGAATCCGGACATGCCTGCCATGAAGGTGAGCAGCTTCTTCAGCGACGGCGCCGACGGGTCGTCGCTCTGCAGCCCCGTCGAGGTGCTGACGAGTAGCCCCGTCCCGGCGATCAGGGCGACGCCCAGGGTGAGCGCCACGAAGGAACCGACGAAGCCGAGCCGCCGGTGGCGCAGGGTGGCAATGGCCACGGGCAGCAGGGGGGTGACGGCCATCAGTGGCCACCGTCGAACCGGGCCGCTGCCGGGGCGGGCCTCGTACCGGCGTCCGCGGCTCCGTTCGGACCGGCTTCCGCGGCTCCGTCGGGACCGGCCTTCCGGTCGCCGGGGTCGGTGTCCGGGGCGGCCTCAAGCCGCGCCATGTTCTCAGCCACCCGCCCGGTCGTCGGGCGGTGCATCTCGTCGGCGACGCGGCCGTCGACGAGGAAAAGAACGCGGTCCGCGTAGGAGGCGGCCACCGGGTCATGGGTGACCATGATCGTGGTCTGGCCCTGCTCGTCGACCAAGCCGCGCAGCAGCTTGAGGACGGTCTTGCTGGAGCTGCTGTCCAGGGCCCCGGTCGGCTCGTCGGCGAACAGCACCTTCGGCCGGGTGATCAGGGCCCGGGCAATGGCCACGCGCTGCTGCTGGCCGCCCGACATCTGAGAGGGCAGGTGCCCGGCGCGCCCGCCGAGCCCGACCCTGTCCAACGCCGTCCGTACCTCGGCCTGATCGGGGCGGCGGCCCGCCAGCCGCAGCGGCAGTCCCACGTTCTGTTCGGCGCTGAGCGCGCCGAGCAGGTTGAACGCCTGAAAGACGAAGCCGATCCGCTCTCGGCGCAGCTCGGTGAGGGCCTTCTCGCGCAGGGTCCCCAGATCGACGCCGTCCAGGACGACGCGTCCCGCGTCGGGGCGGTCGAGACCCGCCGCGCACTGCAGGAGGGTGCTCTTGCCCGAGCCCGAGGGGCCCATCACCGCGGTGAAGGTGCCCTGTTCGAAGGCCACCGAGATCTCGTCGAGGGCGCGCACCTGCCCTGCCGATCCAGCCGCGAAATGGCGGCTGACCTGTTCGAGCCTGACCAGCTGACTGTCATGCATTCTTCAAAACCTCTCAACTGATCTCGAATCGGGGAGCTTGCCGCTACGGGAGCGGCGCTGCCGCGAGGTGTCCGTCGTGGGCTGTCGGCAGCTCGGAGGCGACCAGGAGGCCTCCCCCACCGAGGAGCAAGTGAGGGGCGGACGTCGAATGGTCAGGCTCGGGAGAGGAGAGTCCGGAGCCGGCGCATGTCATCGAAGCCCACGACGTCCGGTCCTTCGAGCCGCTGGGCGAGTGTCAGGCCGCAGGCCCGGCCGAGTTTCGTGACTGCCGACGGAGGTCCGTGTCGCCGGTCGCGGATGAGGAGGGCAATGCTTCGGAGGTCACGGTCTGCGGCGACACCGTCCAGTTGAACGGTCCCGGTCGCAGGGCGGGGCGGAAGCCCACGCACTACCGGACGGGCGTGGGCTCAACCGTCGTACGGGGGGCGAAGGCGAAGGCGCGCAGGTCGTCGTTGAGGCGGTCCGCGTGGGTCGCGAACAGCCCGTGACCCGCGTGCTCGTACACGTGCAGCTCCGCCCCCGGGATCAGGTCGGCCGCGCGGCGGCCCGTGAGGGCCAGGGGGGCTGAGACGTCGTCCGATCCGTGGATGACCAGGACCGGGCAGTCGATGTTCACCAGTTCCGGGACGAGGTTCAGGGAGGGGAGGATGTCCCCCAAGGCGTTGGCGGCGCGCGCCGTTGCCCCGAGGCAGCGCTCCACCATGTACGCCACGTATGCGTCCGACACCTGCGGCCCGGGCAGGTGTCGGGCGAAGAACGCGTCGGCCCCGTCGGAGAAGAACTTCGCCCGGTCCTGCCGGAAGGTCTCGTTGAATCCGCGAATCAGGTCCGGGTCCAGTCCTCCCGGGTGGTCCTCAGAACGGGCCGGCCCCGGGGCCATCGCACCGACGAGGGCGACCCGGGCCACCAGGCCGGCACCGCGAAGGGTCAGGTAGCGGACCACCTCGAGCGTGCCCATTGAATGACCGACCAAGGTGACGTCGCGCAGATCCAGATGGTCGAGGAGCGAGCCCAGGTCCCCGGCGAGGGTGTTGAGGTCGAAGCCGCCCCAGACGTCCTCGGACCTGCCGTGCCCCCTGCGGTCGAAGCCCACGCAGCGGAAACCTTCGGCCGCCAGAGGCAGCATCTGGTACTCCCACATCTCGGTACCGAAGTACGAGCTGTTGACGAAGACGATGACGGGGCCGTCCGAGGGCCCGTAGTCAACGAAATGGAGGCGGGTGCGGTCGGTGGCAGACTCGAAGTACGGCATGGCAAGGGTCCCTTCAGGGAATGGCTGTCAGCGGCTGTCCGGCGCGACACCCATCCTGACCTCGTGCCACCGGGGCGGTCGATTACCTCCAAGGTCATGCGGTACGGGCGGGAGCGGAGCCGGTCACCGAGTGGCCGTGGGCCACGCCCCGGTGGGCCCGTACGTTTTCCTGCTTCGCAGGGCCTCGGCCTTGCCGATGCGGCGGTGATCCGAGCCGACGGCGGCCGGACAGGCGTCGAACGCGGCCGCGGCCCGCGGCCGGGCCTCGGCGCCGCGGCCCAGTCCGAAGAGACCAGCAACTGCGGCCGGCTCGACACTGCCGGTCGCCGGCCGGCGGTGTTTCTGGAACAAGGTGCGACGCGGCACGTCGGCGCGCTCCACCTCGGTCAGGGCCTCCGCGTGGCGGTCCCGGCCACCGAGGCCGCCGCCCAGAGCGAGCCACAGAACCAGCCTGAGCCGGTCCGGTTCCACACGTGGAAGGCAGGACAAGCTCAGAGCCCGGGCCTGATGGGGGACGACTCAGCTGACTCGCAGAACCGTACAATCAAGCATTCCACGCGGTTCGACCGCTGCTGGGACATCGACGGAGGCCGGGGGGCCGGTGGAACTGCGCGACATTGAAATCTTCCTTGCGCTGGCGGAAGAACTCCACTTCGGCCGGACGGCGCAACGGCTACACGTCTCCCAGGCACGTGTGAGCCAGGCGATCAAGAAACAAGAACGACGCATCGGTGCCGAGCTCTTCTCTCGCACCAGCCGCACGGTACGCCTGACCGACGTCGGACGACAGCTCCGCGACGACCTGCAACCGGTCTACGCAGGCCTGCACGAGTCGCTGGAACGCGCTCAGTTCGCCGCCCGGGGCATCACCGCCCGGCTCCGCGTCAGCCTGATGCCCTTCAACGTCGCTGACCTGCACCCCTACTGGAAGGCGTTCCGCCAACGACACCCGCACTGGGGGCTCCAGCTCCGTCAGGCAACCTTCACCGATGTGTTCGGCCAACTGCGCAGCGGCGCCATGGACGTCATCGTCGTCTGGCTACCAGTGGAAGAACCCGACTTCACCGTCGGACCCACCCTGTGCGCCGACTCCCGGATCCTCGCGGTGGCCGCCGACCACCGGCTCGCGGGCCTGGACTCCGTTCCACTGGAACGGCTCGCCGAGTTCCCGCACGGCACGGCGCATGGTCTGCCGGACTACTGGGAGGACAGTTACCTGCCCTTCCACACCCCGCGAGGCCGGACCATCGAGCGCATCCGCTCAGCAGCTTCCGACAACGCCGACGAGCTGATCAGTCACGTCGGCATGGGCGACATCGTCCACACCTTTCCCAGCCACGTCACCAGGCACTGGGGTATGCAGAACATTCGGTGGCTCCCGCTCCCCGACATGGCCACCATGCACTTCGCCCTGGTCTGGCGCACGGAGTTCGAGAACGACCTCATCCGCGCACTCGCCGACACCGTCCGCGACCTCGGCGTCCTGCGCCTCTGACCGGCCCGTACCCGCCTCCAGCGGGGGCAGGGGCGGCGTCTCAGCTTGTCCTTTGTCTTCCGGCACCGCGGAAGTAGTGCGGGCGGAGCGCATCTGCTCCGCGGTGCCAGCCGGCGCGTTTGGCCCAAGCCGGATGGATCCATCGCGGAGCCATGGGAACCACTCCCCCAAACCAGGTGGTTCACGGGCGGGTCTGGTGCAGGGTTGGGGGGTGACGGATTCGGTCACGCCGCCTGGAGGGCCGCCCTGACGCAGATCGTCCGCCCTTTGGTGACCCGCACACTCAACCCCGACGCAATCACCGCAGGGGCGGTCAACCGAGGCGGGCGGGCGTGTCGGACATGACGCGGCCCCGGTACGCCGTGGCGTACCGGGGCCGCGGTGCGATCCGGTCGTACCGCCCGGAGCGCCTTGGACACCGGTTGTGACCCGCACGCCCGGGTCGGCGCGGACTCGCAACGACCCTGGCGCCGCAAGAGGGCCGACCTGCACAGCGTCCTCCATGCCGTTGTTAGCCGTTTCACCTGCCCGGACATGGCGTCTCTGCTTGGTCATGGATGAGGCTGTTCCTCATGGAAATCAGACTGGGTGGCCGGAATGACGCCGCCGACATTGCAGCACTGCATGCCGAGAGTTGGCGTACGGCGTATGCGGGAATCATGCCCGCCGACTTCTTGGACGGCCCCCTCCTGGAAGATCGTCTGGAGCTCTGGGCCGGGCGACTGGACGATCCTCTCCCGGGGGCCGCTCTGTTCGTGGTGGAGACGGCGAGCGGCATCGACGGGTTCGCGTACGTGGTGCCGCGACCTGACGATCGTGTATTGCTGGACAACCTCCACGCCAGACCTGGCCGCACCGGGTCGGGGATCGGCGGCCGACTACTGAGCCATGCGCTGGCGTGGGCAGCCGACGAGCACCCGAGAAAGGTGGTCTACCTGGAAGTGCTCCGCGCCAACACCCGCGCCATCGCCTTCTACGAGCGGTACGGGGCCGCCCGTACCGATGAACGTGTCTGCCAGTTCGATCAGGGCTTCGAGCTGCCCGAGCTGGAATACAGCTGGCCCATCACCACACCCGTGTAGACAGCCGAGGTGCGCACGCCCCGGGAAGACGAGGAGCTCCCGATCACCGGCTTACGACGTTGTCGGCGGTTGGCCGGCGGCGCGCCGGCCGTTCCAGGGCGTCAGTCGAGTTCGAGCACCGCCTTGCCGTGGAGTCGGCGGCCGAGGAGGGCCTCGGCCGCTTCGGCGGCCTTGTCCCAGCTGCCACGCCAGGAGATCTGCGGATCGAGTGCGCCCGTGGAGACAAGGGTGGAGAGCCAGGTCAGGTCGGGGCCGAGGCCGGTGCAGGCGAGCAGGAAGAAGGTGGTGATCGAGCGGTCGTGGCGTCCCTGGTCGCCGAAGAAGGCTCCGAACGGAAAGTGCTCGCTCTCGTCCGTCGCATGGCCCACGGCGACCAAAGTGCCCTTCTCGGCCAGCGCCTGGTAAGCATCGACGAGCTGGCGGCCACCCACCAGATCCACGACGCCGTCCACCGGCGCACCGACCGCTCCCGGCCCCGCGATCACTTCGTGGGCGCCAAGGGCACGCAGGCCGTCGCCGTGTGCCTCAGGGTTTCCGGTGACGGCGACGACGTGCGCACCGCCGAGCCGGGCCAGTTGGACGGCGTACCGTCCGACGCCACCGGTGGCCCCGGTGACGAGGATCCGCCTGCCGAGCAGCGGGCCGATGCGGTGCAGGGCGCGCAGGGCGCTGGCACCCGCCACCGGGATCGTGCTGATCGCGCCCGGGTCGGCGCCCGCGGGGGCAGTACCGATCAAGCCGGTGTCCACAGCGCGGAATTCAGCCCAGGCGCCGTCGTGGCCCAGGGTGGTCACGGGGGTGCCTACGGCCGGCCCCGAGCCATCGGCGGCGGCCTGCTCCACCACGCCTGCCGCGTCCCAGCCAAGGACCGCACCGTCGGGTGCGTGCTCCAGGACGTGCCTGATCTCGCCGTAGTTGAAGGACGTCGCCGCCACTCGGATCAGGGCTTGGTGAGGAGCAGGTTCAGGGTCGGGACTTCGGCCGAGCCGCAGTCCGGCGGGAGCGGAGCGGTCGACCAGCAGAGCGCGCATGAGGGTGCACCTTTCGGCAGGGATGGCATGGCGCTTCGAAGCGAGGCGCCAGTCCATTTCTGCCACTCAGTGGCACAAGCCGTCAAGTGGCGATCGCTTTCCAGTAGCTGTTCCGAGTACACTGCCGCCATGTCCGAAGCCGCGAACGAACGGCTGCCGCTGCGCGAGCGCAAGAAGCTCCGCACTCGGCAGGCCCTGATCGACACAGCCCTGGAGATGTTCACCGAGCGCGGCTTCGACGGCACGACGCTCGACGAGCTGTGCGACGCCGTGGACGTCTCCAAGCGCACCTTCTTCCGCAACTTCACCAGCAAGGAAGACGTCGCCAGTGCGCCGACCCAGGATCTGTGGGCGGCCTTCCTCGACGAGCTCGAAACCTGCGAACCAGCGGGCCGTACCCTTCTGGGGATGCTGCAGGACGCGCTGCTCGCCGCCCTGGATCGGATGACGGCCGACGGCTGGGCCCAACGGGTGCTGCTCAGCCGACGGCTGACCGAGAAGGCCCCTTCGATCGGCGCCCACGGCCTCCATTTCTGCGACCGAACCGGCCGCGCCGCGCTCACCGTCCTGCACCGCAGACTCGACCTCGACGGCCCAGGGGATCTACGCCCGCGACTCGCCCTCGATGTACTGATCGCCGCGTTCCACTGCGCGCTGGACACCTGGACGTCGCGCCCGGGCACTCCCACCCGAACCGGCCTCGCGGCCAACCTGCGCGAAGCCTTCGACGCGGTGCCCGGCAGCCTCACGCTGACCGCAGAGCCCCGAAAGGCCCCTTGACCGTGCCGCACCACCGGCTCCCGTGGCTCGACGCGTAAGCCGGTCCCTGCGGCGTGCTCGGCTGCTGATGGTCGGGGCGATGCGAGCGAGGCCCTCACCCGCACGTCACACGCGGAGCTAGCCGGCCGCGACCCCGCCGCACGCACGGCCGCGCCGAACCACCGGATCACCTCGATCAGCCCTTCGCAATCGCCGATCCGGTGTGCCGGAGCACTGCTCGTGCCCGAATCGTGGGACTAACTGGTATCTGCCGGTATCGACGGGGTGGATGTCAAAGCGGCTACGGCCGCGTTCGGGACGGTCGAGGTGACGGCGAGA
Organism: Streptomyces sp. NPDC001568; assembly: GCF_042893755.1. Taxonomy (NCBI): domain Bacteria; kingdom Bacillati; phylum Actinomycetota; class Actinomycetes; order Kitasatosporales; family Streptomycetaceae; genus Streptomyces; species Streptomyces sp. NPDC001568. Next base: position 180,980 of record NZ_JBIAVF010000011.1, read on the forward strand.
CGCCGCGCGACCGGCTCTGCATGTCCGGGCTGCGGCCGATTCTCGGATGCATCGCTACACGTCGACGTCTTACAGTGAGAAACTATGTCTCACTTAAAGAAGCTCCCTCCCATTGTTGTCACCGGGGCCACTGGGACCATCGGCCACCCGGTCGTCGCAGGGCTGGTTGATGCCGGTCACGTGGTGCGCGGCATTACGCGACACCCACAACGTGCCTCACTCCCGGATGGTGCGGACGTGGTCTTCGGCGACCTGGACGACCCGTCCACGCTGGTGCGCGCATTCGACGGTGCAGCGCAACTCGTCCTGATCGCGGTCCCTGAGACCGTTGAGGCGGTCGTCTCTCGCGCAAAAGAGGCGGGCGTCGAGCACGTGGTCGTGGTTTCCTCCGCCGCCGTCACGGCCGGCTACGACAGGACGTACAACGCCGTCGTCGAGCAGGCCGTCATGGACTCGGGACTGGATTGGAGCATCGTGCGTCCCGGTGAGTTCGCGACAAACTCACTCCTCATATGGGGCCCAGCGATCAAGGTGGATCGCCGAGTTGTGGAGCCCTTTCCTGATCAGATCGGGCATCCCGTCCATGAGGCCGACGTCGCCGACGTCGTCCTGGCCGACCTGCTCGAACCACACCGCCGCGGACGGATCGACACGATCATCGGACCGGAAAGTCTCACCAAACGCGAACAGGTTGCAGTGATCGCGGAAGCGATCGGAGAACAGATCACGCTCGATGAGGTCACCGCCGAACAAGCCCGCGACTTCTACCGAGCCCAAGGGGGCTTCGCGGCCGCGAGCGCAGACTTCCTGTTCGGGTTCGAAAGCTACGACGGCATCAAAGGCATCACAGATGAATCGCATGACACGAGGGCTCCTGAGGCCGATGCCTACCTCACACTCGACCGGATAACGGGAACTCCAGCTCGCACCTTCCGCCAATGGGCGCACGGTCACGCCTCCGAGTTCATTTGAGCGATGGCAGGGGCAAGCACTCTCAGCGGTCGCTTCCTCCCGATGTTTCATGGCCGGCTGTTCGTGGTGAGGGAGCTCCTGGAATGCCGCGACCTGGCCGCGGTACTGGCCCAGGTGCCGGCGGACTGCCGACGAGGGCGACCCGCGCCACCCGGCCGGCATCGCGGAGGGTCAGGTACCGGACCACCTGGAGCGTGCCCATCGAATGCCCGACCAAGGTGACGTCGCGCAGGTCCAGGTGGAGGATCGAACGGCTGGGTTCGCCGACCAAGGGCGAAAGGGGCCGGGGAACCGGGACGAAGAGTCCCGATGAGGAACATCCGTGCCGGGTCGTATGCGTGCAACGGGGGGAGGTGTGCGAGGCGTACAGCGGCCTTCGCCGGTGCGGGGCCCATCCTGATGTCCGATCCCGCCCGCCGGAACGTCACGGAGAGCCATGTCCGAGCCCGCCGCCCCCGAAGCCACTGCCGCTGCCCTGTTGCGCCGTCCGCAGCTGTGGCTGATCCCCACGATCCTGACCGGCCTGCTCGCCCTGCTGCTGTCCCTGCTCTACATGGGCGGCATCGTGAATCCCAACGCGGACCTCCGCGACCTGCCCATCGCCCTCGTCAACGACGACATCGGCAAACCGCCGGCCGGACAGCAGCAGAACCTCGGCGCGCAGGTCACGGCCGCCATCGCCGCCGATACCGCGGGCGGCAAGGCCGACTGGCGCACGGTGACCCGTGCGCAGGCGCAGGACCAGCTCGACTCCGGCAAGATCTACGGCGCGCTGGTGATCCCGTCCGGTTTCACGGACTCCGTCACCGCGCTCACCACGCCCGGGGCAACGGGACGGCCGATCATCACCGTGCTCACCAACCCCGGCAAGGGAAGCCTCGGTTCCTCCCTGGCCGGCCAGATCACCACCCGGGCGGCCCACAGCGCCTCCCAGAACATCGGCCGGCAGCTGACCGCTGCCGCGGGCGACCGGGCGAACCCCACGACGAAACTGCTGCTCGCCGATCCGGTCGAGGTCGTCACCCAGGTCGGCCACCCCATCGGCACCCACAGCGGCCTCGGCCTGACGGCCTTCTACTACACCCTGCTGCTGGTGCTGGCCGGGTTCATGGGCGGCAACGTGATCAGCAACGGCGTCGACACCGCCCTCGGCTACGCCGACAACGAGATCGGCCCCTGGCACACGCGCCGCCCGACCGTGCCGGTCAACCGGACCCAGACGCTGCTCCTCAAGATGGTGATGACCGCGGGCATCACCCTGGTCAGCACCGCTCTGGTGATGCTGGCCTGCGTCGTCGTCCTCGGGATGGACGCGTCCCACCTGCCGCTGCTGTGGATCTACTCCTACTGTGCGGCCCTCGCCGTCGGCCTGGGCGTACAGGCCATCAACGCCGCGTTCGGCGGGATCGGCCAACTGGTGTCCATGTTCGTGTTCATCGTGCTGGGCCTGCCGTCTTCGGGTGCCACCGTGCCGCTGCAGGCGGTGCCGGCCTTCTACCGGTTCCTGTCGCACTTCGAACCGATGCGCCAGCTCAGCGACGGCGTGCGCGCGATCCTCTACTTCGACGCCCGCGGTGACGCCGGCCTCACCCGCTCCTGGATCATGATCGCGATCGGCACCGCCTTGGCCCTGCTCTTCGGGTTCGCCATGACCGCCTACTACGACCGCAAGGGACTCAAGCGCCTCACCCCACAGCCCGCCTGACGTCGCCGGCGGCGCGCCCCTCCCCCAAGAGGGGCGTACCCGGGTGGCCGGGGGCCGCGTGGCCGGGGGCCGGGTGACCGTGCGGCCCGGCGGCGTACGCGAGGTAGCCGCAGAGCGCTCTCGGACACCCGCGCAGCAGCGGCGCGAGCCGGGCGACGGTCGGGGCCGGTGCGGACGACGCCTCAGTGGGAAGTCGGACGCGTTCCGGATGACCGTGCGGCCTTGCGTTCCTACGCCGTCCGAGCGGAGGAACGCGAGGCCGCAAGGCCGGTGAGCCACCCTGAGCGCTGAGGGCCGTAGGCCGGTCAACCAAGGGCCGGCGTCTCGGCTCGGGCTCGGGCCCTCGGCGACCGCCGCTCGCTCCCGCCCTGAAAGCAGAAGGCACCGCAAGCGGCGACACAGAGTTCCTGTTCCTGTGAATACCTGCTGGAAATCACCGGAATCCGAAGCAGTTCCAGGAAGGCGGGTTCCGACTCACGAAGACCGGTGGGAGAAGTGGCAGTAGGCATGGGGACCTCCTGAGGGCGAACGGAAGGAGAGGAATCGGACCCCTCCATCTCACCGACCCTCCTTGTTCATCCCGTCCTCCGAACGGACGAAACGGCGGACGACCCTCGCGACAGCAACGCAGTGGCACGTCCCCGCAGGCCGTCATCCCGGCCGCCGGCCTGGGCAGCAGTGGCGGTGGCGGGCAGGGATGGGTGCGGTGGCCGAGAGACCACCGCACCGCGGACCCCCCTAGCCACTCCTCAGCACGTCTGACGAATGCCGGTTCGATGATGCCCGTACTGGCTCGACGGGCCCGTGTGGAGTCGACTCAAGCGCCTTCTGCCAGGAGCGCCCCTGGGAGTGTTCGGTCGGCTCGGCGCCGCCCGAATGGACGCTACCGACCGGGGCGGCGACACCGTCGAGGGGGCGAGTGTCGTGCTGACCGGGTACCCGGAGGGTGAGGCAGCTCATCGTGCCTCTTCCGTCGGGAGAGGCACGGAACTGATGATGCTTCGGTAGAGCTCGGGGCGGCGGTCGCCGAGCACATCGTTGTGCTCGCCCACGCGTTTGTCCCGGGCGCCGGCCAGCGCGCAGTCGGCGATGAGCAGATCCTGGCCCGTCTCGGTCGCGGGACCGGCGACGGGGAAGCCGTCCAGGTCGACGATCACGGAAGCGCCGGTCCAAAGCACGTCCCGTTCGGTTCCGGCGCGGTCGCAGGCGGCGACGAACATCCGGTTGATCGCCGCGTTGGCCTGCACCCGGATCACCTCGGACGGCCGCTCGCCCTCGGGCCTGGGGAACAACGGCCAGTTGACCGGCACGCACAGCAGGTCCGCGCCGCGCAGTGCGAGCGTGCGCACGTACTCCGGGAACTCCTGGTCGTAGCAGACCAGCAGGCCGATCCGGCCGACGGAGGTGTCGACCACGGGTGGCAGTTCGGCGCCGGGGACGAAGAACTCATGCTCGGTGCCGAAGAGATGGGCCTTGCGGTGGACCGCTCGCAGTCCGGTCGGGTCGACGAGGACGGCCGAGTCGCGGATCAGGCCGTCCTCGTCGAGCTCGCAGTGCCCGCCGACGACGATCATCCGGTGGCGCCGGGCGAGCGTCGTCCAGTCGGCGACGGTCGGGCCGTCCAAGGGCTCGGCCAGCGACGCCGCCTCCACCGCGTCGCGGAAGACGTAGCCGCTGTTGGTGAGTTCGGGCAGGACCACGACGTCGGCCCCGGCGGCCGCGGCCCGCTCGATGGCCTCGCGGGCGGCGGCGCGATTGCCGTCCTGGTCGCCGACGCGCAGCGTGAGCTGCGCGCAGGCGACGCGAGCGGTGTCGGCGTTCGGGAAGGTCACCTCGGGCCCTCAGGGGAGGAGCCCTTGTGGGAATCGGGACCTTCCGCGTCCGCTCCCTCCAGTTCGCGCTCGCTGGCGGCGATCGCCTGCGCCTCGGCATCCAGGTCGAGGCCGCGGGTGAGCGCGTAGTACAGGGCGCCGGCGACGAGCAGGCCGACCGCGAAGGAGATGTCGGCGCCGCCCAGCGCGTTCGCGACCGGGCCGGTCCAGAACGAGGTGACGAAGAACGGCACCATCGCTGCGAAGCCGACGGTGTAGGCGGTCAGGCCCTGCCAGGACCAGAGGCCGTAGATGCCGCGCGGGTCGAAGATCGCGGTGATCGCGTAGCGGCCGCGGCGGACGAAGTAGAAGTCCACCAGGTTGACCGCCGTCCACGGGATCAGGAAGTAGAGCATCAGCAGCACGAAGTTGTTGAAGTTCGCCAGGTAGTCGGCGGGCAGGAGCAGCGCGACCACGAAGACGATCAGCTCGATCACGACGATGCCGGCGATCCGGGACTTCACCGTCGGGCGGACCTTGCGGAAGGCGTCCACGGCGCTGGTGGAGGTCAGCATCGCGCCGTAGGCGTTGACAGCCATGATCGAGATCAGGGCGAGCGAGGAGACGACGACGGCGAAGGTGCCGAAGCCGGGCAGGATGTCGTTTCCGACCTGGCGCAAGCCGGTGATCGCGTCCGGGTTCGGCAGCGCGGAGGCCAGCAGGGAGCCCAGCGACATGAGCCAGACGGCCGAGCCGGCCGCGCCGAGGTAGGTCCACCAGATGACCTTCTTGGCCGGGACGTCCTTGGGCAGGTAGCGCGAGTAGTCGGAGACGTAGACGGCGTAGCTGATCTGGTAACCGGACGCGGCCGAGAAGACGACCAGGAAGGCGGTGAACCCGCCACCGGAGCCGCTCGCGGCCGCGGCCTGCGGGTCGAGTTGGACGATGGCACCGACTGTCAGCACGCCGAAAACGAGGATCAGCAGGTAGGTGAGCCACCGCTGCACGGCGTGCAGCAGGTCGTGGCCGACCACGGCCAGGACGATCGCGAGGCCGATCAGGAGCGCGTACCAAAGGGTGGTACCGCCGGGCAGGATCGTCTGCAGGCCCTGGGTTGCCAGGATCACGTTGAAGACGTTGAAGCCGATGTAGACGAAGACGACGGCTGCGAACGGGACGATCGCGCCGCGGATGCCGAACTGGGCGCGCGACTGGATCATCTGCGGCAGACCCATGCGCGGGCCCTGGTTGGCGTGGAAGGCCATGAAGAAGGTGCCGAAGCAGGCGCCCAGTACGACCGCCAGTACCGACAGGCCCAGGCCCAGTCCGAGCGAGGGACCGATGAAGCCGGTGACCATCGTGGTCAGCACGAAATTGCCGGTGAACCAGAACGGTCCTTGGTGCCAGACCTTGCCGTGCCGCTCGCGGGCGGGGACGTAGTCGATGGAGCGTGTTTCGATCAGACCGCCGGAGGCGTTGGCGCCCGATCTGTCGCCGACCGGCGACGGGGGGTGAGGTCTGTTCTCCATGGGGCCCTCCTGAGGTGGTCGCGGAGGCGGGGTGGTCAGCAGCAACCTATGCCGCCTCGGGGCTCACAACGATGGATACCGGTGCGTTTCCCCTCCGGACTGATGGACGCTGTGTCCGTTTCTCTCCACCTCGCCGACCTGGTCGCGCTACCCGAGCTTCGTCTTTCGGTGGTCGCCGCGCCGGACCGGCCGGACCGGCCGGTCGAGACGGCCGACGTGTCCGAACTCCGCCGTCCGGGGCCGATCACGCCGGGGCGCGAGCCCGTGGACGACATGAGTTCCTCCAGCGCAGCACACATTTCACCCGGGGGAAGCGCAGCCTCCAGTGGATAGTGGATCGATCCGCCCGGATCTGCGATCACTGCGGAGACGTGGGAAGCGGAGATGCATGCCCGGGGCTTGTGGAGCCGCCACGAGGCGGCCACCAGGGCCACGAGGGCGAGATCTGGGACCCGCGGGGCTACCGGCGGCCCGGCCGCGGGCCGGCGGCCACCCATCCGGGGAGAGGCGGCGCCGAAGCAGCGCGGGCTCAGCCCGGTGCACGGGACTATCCAGGACGGCTCCGACGCCGTGATCACACCAGCCACAGCAAGATCATTCCACTGCGGCTGTGCCCTCCAGCCGGTCAGGATGGGCCCCGGACGCGAAGGCGAGGATCTCTGGGGCTGCCTCCCGCAGACTGCCGAAGTGACGATGCACGCCATCGACTGCCGCGGGGGTGTTGACGCCCCACACCGTCATCCCGGCGCGCAGCCCGGACTGCACTCCGGAGGGGGCATCCTCGATGACCAGGCAGTCTTCCGGTTCGGCACCGAGTTGCGCGGCCGCCTGCAGATACGGCGCCGGCGACGGCTTGCCGTCCGCCACGGCGGCTGCGTCCACGACGACCTTCGGGACCGGCAAGCCCGTCCGTGCGAAGCGTCCACGTACCCGGTGCTCGTAGTTCGAGGTCACGAGGGCCCAACCCCCGGGCTCCAAGGCGTTCAATAGTTCCGAGGCACCGTCGAAGGCCTCATATGAGCCGGCTCGGACGTCCTCGTCCTCCAGCTCGTGCAGCGCGGCCAAGCACTCCTGAGGGTCCCGGTCCGGGGCAACCCGCGCGAACGTCTCCGTCGGCCTCGTCCGCAGCGCCACTCGGTAGACCTCATCAGGGTCGAGTCCGTACCGCTCTGCCCACGTGCGCCAGACCAGGCGCTGATTGTCCACGGCATCCATCAACGTGCCATCGACATCAAACAGGACATACCGCTTCGCACCGGGACGGCCGCGTTCACTGATCACGCCTCGATCATGCCATCGGGCCCTGAGCATGCAGTTTGCGGGACAAGCCTTGACTGGTGTCAGTGGCGCGACCCCCGAGGGGCGAACGCGCAGATCGTGCGGTGCGCCTGGCGACAACTACCTCGACCTCTCACACCTCCCGGCCGGGGGGGTGCCCAGGTGCGCTGGACGGGTGAAGGCCGGACCTGTGGCATACCTGAGCAGCCGGGCAGCGGGTGTGGGTTCAGCGGACCCATCGGACCGTGCGCGGATCACGTCTGCGAGGCGGAGCATGGGACGACACAAGCTGCACAAGCCGCGCGCGCCGCGTGGTGAAGGCAGGCAGCCAACGAAGTGGTTCGGCCCGCGTTCCGCTCCGTCCTGGCCGGGTTGTGCAGGCTGTGCGCCGACGGCACCACGCTCCGCTCGCTACGCCAGCCCGACGTCCCGGTCGACCCGGAGCAGCTCGTCGTCCTGGAGGCCGTCGCCGCCGAGATGTCGTAACCCGGCCCCTTGGGCAAGCCGCCTTGCGGGTGGCTTGCCCAAGGTCGCCTTGGGCTTGCCCAGGCGCTCAGGCTTGCCCGGCGGCCGGCTCCCACAGCGGGCGGGCACGGCCGGTGCCGTCGCAGTGGAAACACCGACCGCCCCTGGGCGTGCTGCGGGCCGCGATGGCGCCGGCGGCGTCGCGCAGGAGCCTGGTGAGGCCATCGACGTGGGCCGGGTGCAGGGCGAGTTCGTGGCGCTTGCCGACCAGGACCTCCAATGCGACCCCAGGCCCGGCGTAGCCCAGTTCCGTGGTGACGCGTGGGTGACCGTGCTCATGAGTTCGTGGAGGTGGCCCATCGTCTCCTTCCCGGACAGCTCCACCCGTGCGGTGAAGAGGAGGTCGTCCGGCTGGGTGAGGGAGAGCAGCGCCTCCGGTCGCTCGAACGGCACGAGGCGGCCGACCGGGTCGCGGTGCGCGGCGTGAAGGCGCGCGCCGGCGCCAGCCACATGTCGCCCGCATCGCTCTGTCCGAGCCCGGCTGGGGCTCGCCGCCATCGTCGAGCGCGGCGGTGAGCCGGAGCTCCCAGCTACCCGTAACGGGCGCTTCAAGGGGCGCGGTCATCCCAGAAGGCTGCGCGATCAGCGCCGGCCGCCGCCGATACGGCGGTCGTCGGCCAGTGCGGTCAGCGGGCCGAACTCGCGGGCGAGCTGGTTCCATGTCAGAACCTCGCCACAGCGGGCAGGGAACTCCTTCGGGTTGAACTCGGGCATGGTCCAGGTGCCAGTGCCCCGGTCCCGCAGCCACAGGTCCCCGTCACCGTCGACCACAGTCGGCGGGACCGGTACGGGCTCGGCCTGATCGACGGGCTCCCAGGTGACCCGGCCCGGGTGGGAAACGCGGCGCAGCTCGGTGGTGGCCAGCCGCGCGGCCAAGTCACGGGCGGACTCTTCGGCGTCCTTGACCGACGCGAGCCGATATGCGTCGTCAAGTACGGGCAGGGCTGGATTCTTGCTGCGCTTTGAGCTCATACGCTGACTACCTCCGGTGGGGGCGTCACATCCGTTATGGCACCCCGTAAAGGAACACGGTATCCGAGGCGGGAGCCAGGCCTGCGACGACGACTGTCCAGGTGGAGGCGCTGGCGCACCGGGCGATGGGGCCAGGCCGGGTCGTTTGGATCACCGAGCCAGGCTGGATTCCTTTTCGCTGCCGCGTCGGCGTCAGATGCTGCCGAAGGGTTCGGGGTGGATGAATTCGCCTTGTACGGACGGATCGCAGGCGGCCAGAGTCCGGCACGCCGGCAGCGGCGCAGCTTCCCGGGGTATGCCGAAGGGCCACCCCACGACGGGAGTGATGAGCGGTGTCGGAGACCGCGGCGCGCCCGCGTCCTTCCTCCTGCTTGCGGCACTGTTCGACCGGCTGGGGCTCCAGACCCGAGCCGGTGAGGTGGATCAGGCCGTAGCCGCCGGCGAGGACCACGGTGCGGGCGGACCGCCGAGGAGGCGACCAGCTCGCGGGCGCGGGCCGCGATCCGCAGCTGGTAGTGGAGTAACGCCGGTGACCGCCCGGCGAGCGAAGCGGGGTGATCAGGCGGGCCTCGCCGATCGCGCAGGGGAACTCCTGGCATACGCCCTGGCCGAGGTGGGCCGGCGACTGTCGGTCACTTCCTCCGGCCTCGGGGCTCATCACAGCGTGACCGCGAGGCCGCCGGTCTCACCTACACAGTCGGCCGCCTCCGTCCGACAGAGGTGTGGCAGAGCGGTCCAGGACAGTGACGTCCGACGAATGCGCTTCCGCAGGCCGCGGACCGACCGCCACGGCGACCTGAGCAGGGTCGGGTTCGGCCAGGGGCCGGGCGCTCCGGACCAGTGTCGTACCTTCGTGGTACTGATGTGCCATGAGCCAGTTCCACGACTTCAACCTCAAGCTGCTCGTCATCGAGGAGCTCATGTACGGCCCCGAGCCGCTCCTCCCGCTCTACGACCTGCCCGCGCGGCTGGCTGAGCGAGGAATCGGCGACCCCGCGTCCTACGCTCTGGACAACGGCCTCCACGCGGAGGTACTGCCGGAGTCCCTGGGTCACTTCGAGGCCCTGGAGATCCCGGACGAGCTGCTCGCCCGCGTCGTCGAACTGTCCTTCGACGCCGGGGCGGAAGCCTTCCGGCACTGCGCCCCCGCCTGGGACGGCGAGGACGATCTGTTCGACGTCCGCTCGCTCGACGACCTCGCCCTGCTGCCCAGCCTACGGAAGGTCACTTTCGTGGAAGACGGTGTCCTTGCCGTCCCTGACGCGGCGGAGGTCTTCGCCGCGCGCGGCATCGACACCGACTGAGCGCTGGCGCCCGTCCGTCGCGCGTCGCCCCGGCCGGGGCGACGTGAGGGACAGACCGGCGGCGCGGGCGCTCTCGGTAGTGGAGAGGGCGGCCCGCGTGCGAGCCACCGCTTCCAGGACGCGACCAGTGGGGCGGAACGGCTTGGTCGGACAGCTGCTGGCAGCGCTGCTCTGTCAGCTGTCGTCGGCCGGGATCGGATCGGACACGTGATGCGGGCAGGCACGGTCATGCCAAGTCATTGTCAGGGACTCGCCCTCAGCGCGCAGCGTCCGCACTCCACCAGTGGCCGCGCCGGCCCGGCACCAACCGCACCCGAGCAATCTTCAGCGGAAACAAGTCCGCCAAAGGGCGGGCGCGCGTCGTCGGTTCCACCGTTCTGCTCCCGAGTGCCGACACCGGCGATACGTCACAGGGCTTCAAGAAGAGCGCTTACCCCGCCGATGATCCCAGCACCGCCCAGCCCCAGGCCAAGAACAGCGAAAACCCCGGCACAGGATCCGGCGCGGCTTGGTTCTTCGCCTGTCGTGGGGGTCCGGGTCAGTGTGGAGTGTTGGCGCGGATGTGGGGGTGGCTGCGGAGGGTGATGTTGTGGTCGGTGACGGCCGAGAGGTCACCGGACGTACGGGCCAGTCGGCGTTGCTCGCCCGCTTCGGTGCAGATCTCGCATCCGGAAGAGGGGGCGGGGGGCCGCCAGTCGTGGTCGGGGAGATCGATCGGTGTTGGCTGAACGCTGTTGTGGTCCATGAACCTGCCCTTCGCCGGCCCCCTTCGGCAAGCTACCGCCGGTAGCGGATCTGACGGAGTGTGGTGTGCGGAACCGGCCATTTCTCCGGCCGAGATGCACAGATCCGGGGCCGTACGGGTTTGGGGCCGAAAGGCCGGGCGTGACCGGGTCGGTGCACTCGTCGGCGCACACCGGGGCGCCGAGACCCGGCGGCAGGCCGGCGCCGAGCGATACGTCGGGCTGCTCGACCTAAGCGGCACTGCCCGAAGGGAGCCCCTCACACGGATGCAGGCCGAGCGGGACCGGCTTCACGCGGACGGCCGTCACCGGATCAACCGGTGACCGTACGGGCCGGACAAGTCCTTGGCGGTATCGGTCCGTACGGCGGGGCCGGACTCACCGGCCGGCTGCGCGTCGCCCTGCCCGACCTGCTCGCGGTCCCGCTGACCGGCCGGCCCGCTGGCCCGCGGTGTGTGCTGGACGAGCCTGCCGCACGTCCAGGCCCTCGAAGCCTGGGCCGACCAGTGGGGCTGGGGCTCTGCCGGTCGACGGGCCATGACCGCCGAAGCCCTGGACGAACGCGCCCACCTCGCCGGCCAGGCCGTCACCACTGGGCAGATCATCCGCACCGCCCTGGAAAGCAGGCTCCACGGCCGCCCCTGACTCAGGAACGCCCGACCGCAGGGACGAGTTGCAGCGGTGGGCGGAGGCCGGCGGTGATGACCGCGAGCATGCGCTGCGCGGCCCCGCGGTCCTCCCCGGCGGCGCCGGCCACGGCGGTCACGAGGGCGAGGACCTCGGGCCAGGACAGTGCCGGGTCGACCAAGTCCTGCTGCTGCGCGCGGATGAAGAGCGGCTCGGCGGCCACACTGATGCGCTCGTGCCACTCGTCCACCTCCGCGGTCGACTCGTCGGGCGCGAGTGCGTAGGCGGCGATGAAGGTGTCACGCAGGCCCCGGCTGGCCAGCATGTGTTCCACGACGGCGCCGAACCAGACGAACAGGGCATCGGCGCCGCCCTCCTCGGCCCGTGTCAGGGACTCGGCGCAGAGCGCGTCGATGGTTCGGGCATAGACGGCGCTCACCAGCAGCCGGCGGGTCGGAAAGTGCCGGTACAACGTCGCGTTCGCGACGCCGGCACGTTCCGCGATCAGGTCGAGGGAGGCGTCGGCACCGGCTTCGTGGAAGACCTGGGACGCGGCGTCGAGCAGCCGCGCACGGTTGCGCTGGGCGTCCTGGCGAGGGGGTCGGCCTGTCATCTCACTCCCGTTGCTTATCCGGGGACTGTCCTCGTATTGTGGCACGGACAGACAACCGGGGACACTCCCCGTTTACTGGAAGGCAGGACTACGCATGTCAACTCCTGGCCCGACCGAGGTGGTTCACGCCATCAACGCCCTGCGCGCCCGCGGCGATTTCGACACCGCCCTGCAGTACATCGCGCCCCTGTCCCTCGACCAGGGAACCGAGAGCGACCGCACGCGGTGGCGCGACAAGTGGGAGAGCATCCTTGCGGGCGTACCCGACTTCGACATCGCCACGGTGCGCAGTGTCGAGGACGGCGAATGGGTGGCGAACCACTACCGGATCACCGGCACCCACACCGGGGACTTCTTCGGCCGTCCCCCGACGGGCCTGCGGTTCGAGGTGACGGGGATGGACATGGTGCGCGTCGTCGCCGGGCAACTGGTGGAGCACTGGGTCGTCGCCGAACCCTTCTGACCGACCACGTCACATCCGCCCCCGACATCTCGGTCCGCGCGTTCAACCACCTTGGTCCCCCACCCGCCCTGCCCGCCTTCCGGCAGGGACTGACACCATCGGGCCGCTCGTACCTCGACTCGGTCGCGGCCTGGCCGTTGTGCCGGGTGACGCACCGGGGACACAGTGTCGGACTCCTGATGCGCAGCGCCCCGTCCCGCATGTCGTGGCGGACTCCTGCGGGGACCACCAGGCTGCTCGAGTTCGGTTACCTCCTGCGGCCGCCCGGGGCGGGATTCCGTACTGCTCCGCAGCCCACGCCCGGGGAACGGCGCACGCTGGCCTTGTCCTTCGCGCGGGCCGTCCATTGGTTCCACACCTCGGGGATCGTTCTGGACGACATCTCTCATGCCAACGTGCTGTGGACCCTCGGTCCCGAGCCGGGCGTCCACTTCCTGGACTGCGACGGCTTCGGCTTCGCGGGCGGCCCGGCCACCCAGCCGCGCGCCGAGACCCCCGACTGGACCGATCCCCGGACGCCGCACACCCACGGCGCCGACATCGACAGCGACGCCTACAAGACGGCCCTCGCCATCGGACGGATCGTCAGCCAGGATCCGTACGTCGTCCCCGGGCAGCCGCTGGAGCCCGTGGCGGGCTGTCTGGACGACCGGTACGCGGCGACCGTGCGAAGGCCCTTCGCGGAGGCAGCAGGCGAGCGGGGCACGCGACCACCCGCGAGAAAATGGTGCGACGCCCTGCACGGCGACACTTTGACTCCGCCCGACGCGGGGCAGCCGCCCCTCGCCCGGCGGTTGACCGCCCGGTCCCGGACGGGTTCCGGGACCGGAAGCCGATCAACTTGCGGAGGTCGGGCCGGTGGCGCGTGAAGGTCGGGCCGGAGGCCGCCACCCTGCCCCTACCGAGGGCCCGCGCCACGTCACGAAGCGGTACGGCGCCTCCCCCGGCGGGATCCGCGCAGGGCGCCCACGGCGGCCCCCACGGGCGCGAGCTCGCGGCGCCCCGCAGCGTGGAGACCAGGGATCGGGACGGAGGTCAGGCAGTGCAGGGCTCTGCCCGACCAGAGGGCCGCGCCGGGAGACCTGTAGGAAGCGACGGCACGGGCCAAGGCCGCGCCGAGGGCCGTGGCCCCGGTGAGGACGAAGCGGAAGGTGGCGTTCATACGGCCACTTGCCACCGCATCCGCGGCTCGCGCGCCCCGGTACCACGCCCGTCCGCCCCGCCTCGCGGCGTCCTCATGAACCGCTGATGCCTTGTGCTACCCGGTGGGGCGCGGGGTGTGGCTCATCGGCCAGAGGCGAGGGTGTGCCAGCCGCTTTCGAGGAGGTCGAAGGCGCGGGTGATGGCCTGACGGGGGTCCTCGTGGCCGCGGGCGGCGCGGGGGGCTTCGAGGGCGAAGTGGGCCAGGGCGGTGCACGCGGGGTCGGCTTCGGGCAGGCCGCGGTCCTCCGCGATGGCCTGGGCCAGGGCGGAGGTGTGACGCAGCCACATGCTCTGGAGGTAGTCCCGTAGAGCCGGGGCGTTGTTCACCAGGTCGGCGAAGGCGGTGAAGCGGGCGTCGCTGTCGGCTGCGGCGATGCGATAGCGCAGCGCGTGTTCGCACAAGGCGGCGGGGATCGACTGACTCTGTGGGCGTTCGCGTACGGCGGCGAGCAGCCGGGCCTCCTGATCGGCGTCCTCGTCGAAGACGAGGGCCTCCTTGACCGGGAAATGCTTGAACAGCGTGGTGGTGGACACGTCTGCGGCGTCGGCGATCTCGCGGATGCCTACGTCGTCGTATCCGCGCTCCAAGAACAGGCGCAGGGCGGCATCGGCGATGGCCTGGCGGGTGGCGGCCTTCTTGCGCTCACGACGCCCCATCGGCGCGGGGCCAGTCTCGGTCTCGGTCATACCCAGAGACTACCCCCCTAAGTTGCACAACTCCAAAAGTACAACCGTTGCACTTAGTGGACTGATGTGCTCTTCTGAAGTCAGGTCGCGAGGCACTGCCCGGCTCCCCTTCTTCTTCGCTTGCTCTGCCCGAAAGGAGTGATCAGCCATGCCTGCGTCCCTCTCCTCCTCCAGTACGGCAGCGGCCACTGCGGTGCCGAACAACGTGCGTTGGGTCCTGCTCGGCGTCATGGTCGCCCTGCTCCTGTCGATGCTCGACAACATGGTCGTCAGTACCGCGCTGCCCACGATCGTCAGCGATCTGGGCGGCCCGGAGCACATCTCCTGGGTCGTCACCGCCTACACGCTCGCCACCGCCGTGACTCGCCGTTCACACGCGCCATCCAGGGCACCGGCGGTACCGACACCGACGCGAACGCCCTGCAGAAACTCCCCGCCGGAGCCAAGGACGCCTACCTGCACGCCGTCGCCCAGGGCACCAGCCACCTCTTCACCACCGCCGCCGTCCTGTGCGCCCTCGCCTTCATCGCCGCACTGTTCGTCATCGACGTACCACTGAAGAAGGCGGGCCCGCCTGCGCCCGCCCCCGACGGCAGCAAGACCACTCCGGCCGCCACGGCCGACTGACCCACCCCGCACAGCATTTCTGTACGAACCCGAACGGAGCACCACTATGACCACCACCCCCACCCCCCGCATCGCGATCATCGGCGCCGGCCCCGGCGGCCTGACCTGCGCCCGCATCCTCCAGCGCCACGGCGTACCCGTCACCGTCTACGACGGCGAAACCGGCCCCGAAGCCCGCAACCAGGGCGGCACCCTCGACCTGCACGAGGACAACGGCCAGGTCGCCCTGCGCGACGCCGGACTCCTCGACGAGTTCTTCCGGCTCTCCCGCCCCGAGGGGCAGGAGATGCGCCAGATGGACCCGACCGGGAAGATCCTCTTCCACCACATCCCCGATGAAGGTGAACGCTTCAAGCCGGAGATCGACCGCGGCGACCTCCGCGACCTCCTCCTCAACTCCCTTCAGCCCGGCACCGTACGCTGGGGCCACACCCTCGAGTCCGTCGACGGCCCCGCCGAAGGCCCCCGGCAGCTGCACTTCGCCGACGGCACCACCATCGAAGCCGACCTCGTCATCGGCGCCGACGGCGCCTGGTCCAAGGTCCGGCGTGCCATCTCCGACGCCCCGCCTCAGTACAGCGGCATCAGCTTCCTCGAAGCCTGGTTCCACGACGTCGAAAGCCAGCACCCCGACATCGCCGAACTCGTCGGCCAGGGCGGCGCCGCCGCGGCCGACGGTCGGCGCGGCCTGTTCGCCCAGCGCAACAGCGGCGACCACGTCCGCGTCTACATCATCCAGCGTGTCACCGCCGACTGGATCACCGACGCCGGCCTGACCATCCAGGACACCGACGGCATCCGCGCACTCCTCCTGGAGCGCTACCGCGACTGGTCACCCCGCCTGCGCCGGCTGCTCACGACCAACGACGGCCTGTACGTCCACCGCCCCATCTACGCCCTGCCCGTCCCGCACACCTGGGACCACAACCCCACCGTCACCCTGCTCGGTGACGCCGCCCACCTCATGCCCCCGCTCGGCGTCGGCGTCAATCTCGCCATGCTCGACGCCGGCGAACTCGCCCTCGCCATCGTGAACAGCAACACCATCGACGACGCCATCCACACCTACGAGAAGACCATGCTCCCCCGCTCCACCCACACACAGCAGCTCCTCGAACACGGCGCCGAAGAACTCCTCTCCACCGAACTGCCCGACTTCGCCACCGACGACACCCACTGACCACTGCAGCGTCAGCCGATGCCGGGTCCCCTTCACTGTCCACCGTTTCGGTGGCAGAAGCCGCCGAGGACGAACAGCAGCCTGTGCAGTGCCGACTCCCAGCACAAGGCCGATGCCAGACCCTCCTCCACGGATTTACTGATCGTTTCAGAACGAGTTGAGTGGGGGTCTTGTGCTCGACGATCTTGGTCGGCAGGGCGTCCGGGGTGCGCACTGATCTTGTTCCGGATGACGTGTGGGAGCGGGTTGCTGCTCTGCTGCCGCCCGCTCCCGAACGGCGCCGCCGCCACCCGGGCCGACTGCGTGTTCCGGACCGGGCGGCCCTCGGGGGTGTTACGTACGTGCTGCGAACCGATGTCGCGTGGCGCGATGTCCCCGCCGAGACGGTGGGCACCAGCTCAAGCGGCTCCGCGTCCGCTACGGACCTCGGCACGGGCTACTCCGCACCCCAGCCGGCCGGCGCCCCCGCCACCGCCGGCACCCGCCACCGAACGCGGCCGCGCGTCCGGCACCTACGGCGTCCACGAATCCATCGGCTACGCCCTCGGCCGCTCCTCGACGTCGGCGTAGCCGCTGGGCGGCACTCGCGGCACCCGTCGTGCCGCTCTGACCCGCAAGCCGCGGAACGTCACCGACCTCGCCCACCGACTGACCGACCGCTTCTCACTCAGAAAGTGACGACCAGGCGTCCCGTGACGTTGCCGGCGGCGAGCCGGGCCAGGGCCTCGTTGACCTGCTCCAGACGGTATTCGGCTTCCACGTACCCGCGGATGAGGCCCTCTTCGGCCATCCTCATGACGGTCTGGGCGTCGGCGAGGGTGGCACCGACGGAGCCGCGGATCTCCGTCTCCCGTACGACCACATCGAGGACGTCGAGGGTGGAGGGCTTTCCGGTGTAGCCGACGAGGACGACGCGGCCACGGGTCCCGGTCATGCGTACGGCCTGGCCGGGGGTGTGCCTGTTGCCGACCGTGTCGACCACCACGTCGCAGCCCTCGCCCGCCGTCGCCGCGTGGACGGCTGCGACCGGATCACCCGCCAGCGGGTCGATGACGGCGTGTGCCCCGTAGCGTCGGGCCTGTTCCCTGCTCGGGGCGTGGGGATCGACGGCGATGACGCGCGCTCCGTCGGCGACGGCCACCTGGACGACGGCAAGGCCGACCCCGCCCGCACCGATGACCGTGAGGGTCTCACCGGAGGCGGTACGGGCGACGGACCGGACGACGCGTACGGCGGTCGTTCCCGAGCAGCCGAGGACGGCTGCTTCGGCGAAGGAGACCGTGTCCGCGATCGGTACGAGGGAGCGGGCGCGGGCCAGGTGGTACTCGCGGAGTCCGCCGTCGGAGTCGAACCCGACCTTGGCCGCGGGTGTCGGGCAGAGGTTCTCCGAGCCGGCCGCGCACCACGTGCAGTGACCGCAGCCTTCGTAGTAGTGGGCGAGGACCCGTTCACCGGCAGCCGCCTCGACACCGGGTCCGACCTCGGCGATCTCGCCGGCGATCTCGTGTCCCAGCACGATGGGCAGCGGCGGGGTCACGGCGGAGCCGTCGGCCAGGTGGAGATCGGTGTGGCACAGGCCGGCCGCCCTGACCCGCATGAGGACCTGGCCGGGGCCCGGCACGGGCCGGGTCCTGGTTTCGATTTCGATGGGCTTGCCCAGGGCCCGCAGCACCGCTGCCGACATCGCACCGCTGGCCATCGTCGACCTCCACCAAACCGCCGCCCGCCGCCCGCCGAGGATTCGAAGGGCTCCGGCCCAAGATCGTCACACGGCCACAGGGGCGACACCGCCTGATATCAACCGCTTGGTAGCTGAATTGACGTTTCTCCCGCTCTTGAGCTGCGGAAATGTCCTGCTGCTGGATCACTGGTTCACCCGATGGGCGGACGGTATCCCGCATGTCGAGCAGGGGCTCCTCTCTGCCATCGGAGTGAGCCGACCGCTTCCGACCTGGGATTCCTCCCCCGGTTCGAGGATGCGCAGATCCTGCCGCAGGAGAGGGCCGAGGGCCGGCGGCCAGTACGTTCCGACGGAGTGGATCACCGTCGGCAGAGAGCGACCCCGTGGACTTCGACACCTTTCACCATGCCTATCCGCACATGCTGCGATCGCTGATCGAGGAACCCGCCTACCGCAACGCTCCCCGCGGGTACGCCAGCCGCGAGCAGCTCGGTGTCCGCTTCCGGCTCGCACGGGCCGACCAGCGGGTACCGCACGTACCCGCCCGTCGCCTGAACATCGTCTTCAACTTCGCCGAAGCACTGTGGTATTTGGCCGGCCGTGACGACCTCGACTTCATCGCGTACTACGCCCCCAGCATCCGCAAATATTCTGCCGACGGGCGCCGGTTGACGGGCACCGCCTACGGACGCTCGCTTTTCGGCGCGTCCGAAGGCAGGCCCGACCAGTGGCCGGCCGTCGTGGAAACCCTCCGTGAGGACCCCGACTCCAAGCGGGCGGTCATCCAGATCTTCCGCGGCGAGGAACTCCGGATCGCCGGCAATCCGGACGTCTCCTGCACCCTCGGCCTACAGTTCCTGCTGCGCGCAGGCGCCCTGCACGGGGTCGGGTTCATGCGGGCCAACGACGTCTACCGCGGCATGACCAGCGACGTCTTCTCCTTCACCTTCCTTCAGGAGATGCTCGCCCGTGAACTGGGCGTCCCGCTGGGCAGTTACGTCCACCAGGTCGGATCCCTCCACCTCTACGATCCCGACCACGCCCGCGCCCTGGAAGTCCTCGCCGACCCGGCCTGCGACGAGCCCCCAGCACGGGACTTCCCCTCCATGCCGGAGGGTGACAACTGGCCCTACGTCCGAGAGGTCCTGGCCCTGGAGGAGCAGTTGCGCACCGGCCGGTACCGGCTGGCCGCCGATCCGCGCACCCATGGTCTGCCCGAGTACTGGACCCAGGTCCTGGTCCTCTTCGAGATCCACCGCCGCATCCGTAGCGACGAATCCGTCGGCGAAGAGCGCCTGACCCTCCTGTGGCCGCTCTATCGCCGTCTGGTCGAAGATCGCTGGCCGAGCATCTCACCCGCACCCGCACCCGTCCCCGCACCCGTCGCCGGCTGAAAGGCCCCCGCCATGACGACCAGCACCCACTGGCAGTCCACGCCGTCGATCGCCGACGGTTTCGACGCCTACGACGACCTCCCCGAGCGTCTCATCGGCTACCCGACCGTCTTCCGCGCCCTCGGCATCGGCACCCCTGCCGTGCGGACGGTGCTCGACTACGGCTGCGGTCCCGGCAAGGTCGCCACCCGCGTCACCGAGGCCTGCGAAGCACAAGTGGTGGCCGCCGACATCTCCCCGCGCATGCTGGAGATCGCCCAGGCCCTGCGTCCGCACCCCCGCATCGACTACCGGCAGATCGACAGCGGCAAGCTGACCTTCCTCTCCGACGACTCGATCGACGCGGCCATGTCCTGCTACGTCTTCATCAACGTCGGCGAGATCCCCGTCCTCCACGAGATCGCCGCGGAGGTCCACCGCGTCCTGCGTTCCGGTGCCCGCTACGCGGTCCTCGACACCAATCCCGCAACCACGGGCGTCCGCTTCTCCACCTTCCGCAGCGGCGAACCCGGCCGCACCTACGCCCCCGGCGAGCGCCGCCAAGTCCTCCTCGACCGGCCCGGCGGCCTTGAACCGCTGGAACTCATCGACCATCACTGGCCCCGCCAGACCTACCTCGACGTCCTGACCGAGGCCGGCTTCACCGACCTGACCGTCGAGGAACCCCTCCTCACCGACCCCTCGGCCCTGCCCGGATGGAATCCGGCCGAAGCCACCCGCCCGCCGTTCCACATCGTCACGGGAGTCAAGCAGTGACCACCACCACAGCCGTTCAGCAGACCCGCAGCGTTTTCCTCGCCGGCCCCTTCAAGGCCCTGGTCGACGCGGACGGCGCGATGAACACCGAAGCCCGTACCCGCTTCGAGACGCTCATCGAGCGTCTCGAAGCGGAGCACTACCACGTCCACAACGCCCACCGCCGCGAGTCCTGGGGCGCGAAGTTCCTCACCCCCGACGAGTGCACCCGCCTCGACTACGAGGAAATCTCCGCCAGTACCGTCTTCGTCGCCTTCCCCGGCCACCCCGCCTCCCCCGGCACCCACATCGAGATCGGCTGGGCCAGCGCCCTCGGCAAGCCCATCGTCCTCCTCCTCGAAGACGGTGTGGATTACGCCTTCCTCATCCGCGGCCTCCACACCGTCGCCAACGTCACCTACCTCACCATCGGCGACACCGACACTTTCGCCACCGAAGTGATCGACACCGTCAACCGGCTCGCCGACACCGGTACTGAAGCCGGCGCCGGCATCTGACCACCCCGAACTGCCGACCGCCCGCATCCCGGCCGCCGCCCGCGACCGAGGCACAGCCCTGAACCTTGGGTGAGCGCGCTCCCGTGGACCGACCTCGTCGATCCACGGGCTCTGCCCGGCCTCGCTTCACACCGCCTCTACCGCCCGTCGGCACTACGGGCGGAGCCGGCCCCGTACAGCGTGCCGTGACGAGGCCAAGGCACGCACCGACCAGGACGGCGGCCACCCCGACCGCCACGGCGAGGCTGGAGGGGCCAGCGGTGAGGAAGCCGATGCCGCCGGCCGCGGTGCGTGCGCGCGAGCTCGGCGAAGGCCTGCTGACAGGAAACGCCGTAAGTACGGCAGCTGTCGGCGAGCAGCCGCTCCAGGCTTGCCCCGCTCTGCCTGGCCGCGGACCGCGCGAACGGTCCTCTGTCGCCTCGGTCGGACCGAGGGAGGAAGGGGCTGGACGACCGGACGGTCCTCAACGGAATCGACTGGAAGTTCCGGACAGGAACTGCTTGGCGGGACGTCCCCGAGAGGTGCGGATCCTGGGCGACGCTGCACACCCGATTCCGGCCACCCCCACCCCGCAGCAGCCGGCGGCACGAGTAGGCCCGGCCCGACCCGCGTTGTTGCGGGACTGCCCCCGCGCCGGCCGGCATCGGCGTACCGTGGTCCGGCATGAGCGACGCCGTCCAGGCCAAGGGCCCCCAACTTCCGCCGACGTATCCGCCGAAGTCCCCGCCCCCGCCGAAAAGGCCCGTCGAGGCGCCACGCCCACAGCCGACGACGAAGCCGGCGGCGGCGGTTGAACGCCCCCGCCCGAGGATGACGATCCGCAACCGGCCCACGCGCGCGCTCACCTTCCGCTCCGACCAATGGGCACCGGCCAAGGCCGCCGCCGCCGCGATCAAAGCCGCCCACGAGTGGGGCCACACCCACATCAACACCGACGACCTGACCACCTCCGTGCGCATCCTCGCCGAAGCGGCCGTCGCCGCCGGAGGGCGTCGACTCAGCCTCCACCTGGCCGACCAGGACCAACGACTCCTCGCCCTCGTCCTCGCCCACACCCCCGCCCACACCAACGAAACCACGCTCCACACCCTCGGGGCATTGCGGAGCGTTGCAGCCTGCGGCACCGACACCGACGACGCGGACGGCCTGCGGCTATGGGCCCTCCTGGAAACCCAGCCACCGAAAGCCTCCACCACACGGTTCACCTGACCGACGGACCGACCGCGGCGACTCATCGCACCCGTACCAACTCCTTCGCGGCGCCACCGGGGCCGTCCAGAGCCCAACAGGATGTGTCGGTCCAGAAGGGCGGGCAGGGGGTGGCGGCGGGCGCGGCAGCGAGCTGGTCGCGACCCCTCGCCTCCCCGGCATCAGGTCGGAGCCGAGCACCGGCCACTCCCGGTCCGCGACGGCGCGGTGCGCGTGGAAGCTCTGCGCCTCCAGCCGTCCGGCCGACAGTGCGGCGGGTCGGCTTTCCCGGCCCCTGGGCGGCTGGGAGCATGCATGCATGTCATCCCGGGCAGGCACGGCCGACACTTCGGCGAAGGCGCGATTGGTCCTGTTGACGCTCGCGTCCGGGCAGTTCCTGATGGCCCTCGACAGCTCCGTCATGAACGTCTCCATCGCGACGGTGGCCGAGGATGTGGGCACGACCGTGTCGGGCATCCAGGGCGCGATCACCGCCTACACCCTGGTGATGGCGATGTTCATGATCCCGGGCGGCAAGGTCGGGGCGCTGATCGGTCGTAAACGCTCATTCATGATCGGCTGCTGCATCTACGGCCTGGGCTCCTTCATCACGGCGCTCGCACCGAACCTTCCCGTTCTGCTGCTGGGCTGGTCGTTCCTGGAGGGGATCGGGGCGGCGCTCATCCTGCCCGCGATCGTGGCGCTGGTGGCCGGCAACTTCTCCGTTGAACGTCGTCCCGCCGCCTACGGACTCGTCGTGGCGGCGGGTGCGATCGCGATCGCGGTCGGGCCGCTGATCGGCGGCATCGCGACGACGTACTTCTCCTGGCGGTGGGTGTTCGCCGGGGAGGTGCTGGTGGTGCTCGCCATCCTGGTCCTCGCGCGCCGTATCGCGGACGCCCCGCCCGCCGAACGGACGAGCGTCGACTACGCCGGCGCCGTCCTGTCCGCGGCCGGGCTCGGCGTCTTCGTCTACGGTGTGCTCCGGTCCGACGAGTGGGGCTGGTTCCAGCCGAAGCCCGACGCGCCCTCCTGGATCGGGGTCTCCCTGACGGTGTGGCTGATGCTGGCGGGCCTGATGCTGCTCTGGCTCTTCCTGCGCTGGGAGGCCAGGGTCGTGCAGCGGGGCGGGGATCCCCTCATCGATCCCGGCATGCTGCAGAACAAGCAGCTCACCGGCGGCCTGACGATGTTCTTCTTCCAGTACCTCGTCCAGATGGGCGTGTTCTTCATCATCCCGTTGTACCTGTCCGTCGCTCTGGGCCTGTCGGCACTGGAGACCGGCGCCCGTCTCCTGCCGCTCTCGGTCAGCCTGCTGGCGGCGGCGACCCTGATTCCGCGCTACCTTCCGGACATCTCCCCGCGGCGCGTGGTCAGGTTCGGCATCCTCGCGCTGCTCGCGGGTGTGGTGGTCCTGATGGCCGCGCTCGACGCGGACGCCGGCGCGGCGATCGTCACCGCCCCGCTCCTGTTGATCGGGCTGGGGATGGGCGCGCTGGCGTCCCAGCTCGGATCGGTCACCGTCTCCGCGGTGCCACAGTCGCAGAGTGCGGAGGTCGGTGGGGTGCAGAACGCCGTCACCAACCTGGGCGCCTCGCTCGGCACCGCACTCGCCGGATCGATCATGATCGCCGCTCTGGCGACATCCTTCCTGGCCGGCATCGAGCAGAATCCGGCCGTTCCGGACAGCGTCACGAGTCAGGCGACCGTCAATCTCCAAAGCGGCGCGCCGTTCCTGTCCGACGCCCAGCTCGAGACGGCTCTCGCCGAGGCCGGGGTAAGTGCGGAGGTGTCCCGGGCGGCACTGGATGCGAACGCCGCGGCGAGGCTCGACGGCCTGCGCGCGGCACTTGCCATCCTGGCCCTCGCGGCCATCCTCGCCCTGTTCTTCACCCAGCGGATCCCGGCGGCCCAGCCACGCTCATCGGATTCCTAGCCCCTGCCCGCACACGGCTGCCGCCCCCTCACGCCCGACCGGAGCCGCGCATACACCGATACGCCCCCGGGTGAGGAAGAGAAGGATCCGCGAAGACATCAGGACGGTCAGAGGTGAAGCGCGCGTCGACCCTCTCATCGAGGCACCCCGACCCGGCCAGGACTCCGCCGGTCACAGCGCTCCACGCGGCTGGACGGGTCGGTCACCCGATCCGGAAACGGCGTCAAGACAACGGAAGGTCCCCACGATGGGCGCACCGGAGCCGCCGGCTCCCGAACGGCACTCGCTGCCGCGCTCGTTCCTGCACGCACTCACCGCGGACCCTGCGCACCTCCCGGAGCTACTGGCCGCACTCGTCGTCGAACAAGTCGGAACGACGGCCGGGCGAAGCGTGGCCAAGCTGCGCGAACGCCGGCCCGACGCGAGCCTGACGGACCTCCGAGCGGCCGTAATCGTCCGCGGCCGACGACGCAGCCAGGTCGAGGGCGCGTGCGTGGGTGGACCCTTCATGCTGCTCGTACCGGTCGCGTTCTGCGCGGCGCTGATCGAACAGCTGCGCATGGCCCTGGAACTGGCCTGCCTGGCCGGGCGCGATCCTTCGGACCCGGAGAGGGCCGCCGAACTGCTCGTTTTGCAGGGTGTCCATCCGGACACCGACCGGGCCCGGACGGCACTGCTCGCGGTGTCGCGTCAAAGACCTCGCACGAACCGAAAGGGCCGGGGTAGGACGCGGACAGGCTGGGCCGTCGTCTCCCGCATGGCCCGGCTGCTGGGGCTGGTCACCCCCGACGACGCCGTCCCCAGGCCGAGCCGTCCGGCCCGGGCCCGCCAGTGGGCAACGTTGATCCTGGTTGTCCTGGCCGGCACCGTGGTTCCCCTGATCTGGCTGCCGTATCTCGGCTTCGCGTATCACCAGTCGACGAATCAACTTGCCGGACGTGCCGTCCAGTTCTACTTCGGCGACGGAGCCGGGGCCGAGCACCTGGCGAGTGAACGCCCCCAACTGGGTGTCGTGGCAGCCCTGCTGAGGGCAGCGCTCGCACTGCTGATCCCCATCGGCGCGATCGTGATCGCGTTGGCGCTCGACCTGCGGATCGACGGCTCCCACTGGCCCGTCATCGCCGTCGTCCTGATCGCCGTCTCCACCCTCACGGGCATCGCCTGGTACATCCACCATCGACGCGCCCCTCGCAAGGAGTAGGACAGGCACGGTTGGTCACTGATCCCCCGGCTCCGACATGGCCCCCGCCGGCGGAGAGGGTCCGTAGGCCGGTCCGTGACTCTCGGCCGGGGTGAGGAAACTCTGGTGGCGCAGGTACGTACGCAGGTGACTGGCGCCGAGTTGCAGGTTGTCGACGCCCTTGGGGTGGATCGGGGCGTCCGGGGTGACCTCGAGGATCATGGGTGTGGTGGAGGTTTTCGTCCGCAGCAGGTAGGTGCCGAGGTTGTGGCGGCGAAGTCCACCGTGCTGACTGGTGAGAGGTGAGCAGTGCGGGGCCCGCCCAGGCATCCGGTGGAGACATGCAGCTGTCCGATGGTGGGGATGGCGTCGATGCTCCTGGTGATGTGCGCAGGTACATCGGCTTTCCGCCGGCGCGGCCCTGTCCCGGGTGCTCGGGCGCTCCCGGGCGCGGCTCCTCGCGGAGCTCACCGTACCCGCCGGGCGGGGTCCTCACGATGGCCGCCGCTCCTGGTCGGCGGTTGGGGCCGCCGCCTCTCCCTCAGCCCGACCCCGTCGGCCCGCAACACCGCACCGGAGTGGCCCGCGGGTCGCCGCTACTCACTCTTCGCTACAGGCGCTCCGCCTTCGTGTCGGCTCCCGGCTTCGAGGAAGGTCAGCACCGCCTCGAAGCCGTCGCTCCGCAGCATGCTCTGGATCAGTTCCTTCTCCGTGCCGAGCACCGAGACTCCTTCAACGTCCATGTCGGTAAGTCGCAGGTACGTGCCGTCGGCGTCCGACTTGAGCCGGTAGGTCACGACCGGCGTGCGGGAGGGATTCCCGGGGTATCGGGCGGCCGTCGCGCTCACGCGGTGCGCCGTGGGCTTGTCCGCGGAGGCGGTGGTGGGGGTGACCGGTCCGATGTCGAGGATGACCGCGGCGACCTTGGCGGTCCAGTACGGGGCGAAGGCGCAGAGGTAGCGCTCGCGGTCCGCCGCGCTGAGGGCGCGGGCCTCCCTGCGTCCCATCGCGAAGGCAGCGGCGTACTTGGCCCTCAGCGCGGGCTCCAGCACCGCGGCGCGCGCGTCCGCATCCGCATCCGCGTTCAGGACGTCGGCGACGAGAGCGGACACGAAAGCCACGGGATCGGTTGTCACCCTCCAGAACCTAGTACCGCAACGGGTCTTTCCTTGACGGTTGGGCAGTTCTGACGTTGTGGCGGATACGGGGTGGGAGTCAGAGCGGCGGATGCCCGTGTGTGGTCGGCGGGACAGTCGCAGGCGCATGAGCGGTTCGCTCATCGGTTCTCGAGGGGGAGCCGTAGGAGTCGGCGCTGGCCTATCTGCGTGGTCATACAGCCCAGTTGGAGCGGAAGAGCGGTTGAGCGCCGGCTGAGGAGGCAGGGCATGCGGGTCCTGACCGCGTTCACCGGTTGCTCAACCGGATCGATTGGGACGCCGAAGAGGTCCTCGACGACGTCCGGGACCATGCGGTCGAGCACCTCGGCGACCCGGACGCGGTTCTGATCGCGGATGACACCGGCTTCCTGAAGGAGGGCGATCCCGTTCCGGTGGGTGGCCCGCGACGTTCTGGTCCAGCATCCCCATCGCGGTAAGCGCGGCGTGGCCGCAGGACATGGCAGCCGCCGCGTCACCGGTGCTGTTGGCCACGATCGCGTGGCGCAGGGCGAGGACGGCGAAGAACGCGTAGATGTCCGCGACGTCGTGATCCCTTGCTCGTTGGGTTCCTGGGTTCGAGTTCCGGGAACCGCTCCAGCAGACACACGCGGTCAGCAGGCGGAGATGAGCCCGGCCAGGGAGGCGCGAGTTTCCGACAGCGCTGCGATCCGGTCATCCAGACCCTGAAGGTGTTCTTGGAGGGTCTCCAGCTTGCAGCCGGCGACCGTACCGTCCTGGCGAACGCACGGCAGGAGATCGCGGATGACCCGGGTCGGAAGGCCGGCGTCCAGCAGTGCGCGAATACGACGGACTGCGGCGGGGGCACTGTCGTCGTAGCGGCGGTGGCCGCTGTCGAGACGGTAGGACGCCAGGAGGCCCTGCTCCTCGTAGTAGCGCAGGAGCCGGACGGATGTGTCCGTCGCCGCGGCGAGCTCGCCGATCTTCATGTGGTGCCCCTCACAAACCCTTGAACCTCACATTGATGTGAGATCTTAGCGTGAGGTCATGACGAACACGGTTCACCCCATTGCCCTCTACGGCTTCCTTCGCCCCAGGCCCGAGCGCGCGGACGAGGTCCGGCGCATCCTCTCCTCCTTCGTGGAACCCACGCGGCAGGAGCCCGGCAACCTGCAGTACCACCTCCACGAGCACAACGACGGCCGCTTCTTCCTTTACGAGGTCTGGCGCTCCCAGGAAGACCTGGACCGGCACAACGCGACGCCCCCGCTGCGGGCCTTCCTGGAGAATCTGTCGACCTTTTTGGAGGAAGCACCGGAGGGCTACTTCGACACCATGCTCAGCCCGTACGCCGAGGCGGAACCCATTCCCGCCTGAGGCGGATACCCGCGACCGGCCCTGTGCGGCGAACAAGTGGAGGCTCACATGTCCCGTCGCACTGCGGCTGTCAGATGGTGGGCCGCTCACGAGCCGGGTTGCCAGGTCGTTTGCGGCCGAGACAGCCTCCGGCGGTCGGACGGTGGCGAAGGTGCCGGGGTGGTGGCGGGCGGCAGCGGAGGAAGGGGCGAGCGAAGCCTGCCTGACCGGAATTCCGGACGCCTTCGGCGCTTGGGCGACGGCTGGACCCGCATGAACGACCTGACCACCTCGGTCGTCGCGCTCCTCGTGAGCGAAGCGTGCAACATCGGCATGACCCCCGTCATCCACCCGAACCACGAGGCGCTCACCCGGCCCGGCTCGTCCACGTCGACCAGTACTACCCGCGCGCGGAGACCATCGCCGCGGCGAACGCCGCGCTGATCGAGGCCCAGGCCCGGCTGCCGGTCGTCACCAACCGGGCATTGAGCCCCAACCCCGGTCGTCCACCCAGCCGACGGGGGGGTAACCCCACCTTCAAGCGGGTGGTTGGCGGCATCCCGGGTCGGGACCTTGATCGCAAATACTGGGCCCTGATCAGGTCGTCACCCGCCAGCGACAGGAGTTTTTCGTGTACGAGCACGGACACGCAGCCAACGGGTCACATACGTCCACGACGGGTGGACGCAGCCGCGGGGAACGCAGGCTGCGGATCGCTGTCGTCGGGGCGGTCGCCACGGTCGTGATGAGCGCCGGTCTCGGCCTGCCGGCGTCGGCTGCCGGCACCGCGGACGCTTCGGCGGCACGAGGCGGCCACGCGGCCACCCGGGCGGCCCTGGACTCGGTCGTCCGGGACGGGGCACCCGGAGGCATGGTGCGCGCCGAGCAGGGGCACGACACCTGGGCGGGACATGCGGGCACTGCGGATCTCGAAACCGGCCGCAAGCCGCGGGCCGATGACCGCTTCCGGGTCGGATCGATCACCAAGACGTTCGTGGCCACGGTGATGCTCCAGCTTGAGGAGGAAGGGAAGCTGAGCCTGGACGACACGGTGGACCACTGGCTGCCGGGCGTCGTGCAGGGCAACGGGCACGACGGCAGCAAGATCCGGCTACGGCAGACCCTCAACCACACCAGCGGCATCCACAGCTACACCGACGACGAGGAATTCAAGCGCAAGGAGTTCGGCACCGACTTCCTCAAGCACCGCTACGACACGTGGACGCCCCGCCAGATCGTCCGGCTCGCCATGACACACCGGCCTGCCTTTACCCCCGGCGACGATTGGGGCTACTCCGACACCAACTACGTCATCGCCTCCATGGTGATCCAAAAGGCAACCGGCCACTCCTACGCCCACGAGATCGAGCAGCGCATCCTGAGCCCCCTGCACCTGGACTCCACCACTCTGCCGGGCACCCGCACCCGCGTCCCCGGCCCCAGCGGACGCGCCTACTCGAAGCTGACCGGGGAACTCGCCGGACCGGGAGAGCCGAACAGCGCGATCTACGACGTCACCGAACTCAACCCCTCCTTCGCGGGCGCCGCCGGAGAGATGATCTCCAACACCCAAGACCTCAACCGGTTCTACCGGGCCCTGTTTTCCGGTCGGCTCCTGAAGGGGCCTCAGCTGAAGGAGATGATGACGACCGTCTCGATCAAGGACATGCCAACCTTCTCCTACGGTCTTGGCCTGATGCGGATGACGTTGTCGTGCGGTACCGAGGTATGGGGGCACAACGGCGGCATTCAGGGCTCCATCTCGCAGACCATGGCGACGGCAGACGGAGGTCACGTGCTGTCGCTGAACTTCAACGGCGACTGGAACGTCCACGAACAGCGGCTCGTCGACGCCGAATTCTGCGGCGCCTGAGCTTGGATCGGGGATCTCGGAGCGTCGAGGTCGGATGCCACGGCGTCGGGACTTGCCCTGGCCATCACGCTCGCGGGCAGCCGGCCGACACCTAAGGGCAGTTGCTGCCCTTGCTCGGCAGAGGAGCAGCACGAACGACGAACCCCAGGACCGGTGGTCCGCACGCCGCCCAGGGCACCCGGCGCCGGGGGGTTTCTGCCGGTGATGGGGCTGGTCGTCTCGGGCCGGTCGGCAGGCGCGTGTGATCGGGTTCCGCAGTGTCATGACGCTCGGACGCGTCCCGCGGTTTGTCCCAGGGCTGTCGCTCCGCCGAAGTGGAGCGGCAGTTGGCAGTGTCCGGGCACCTGCCGCACCTCCTGACCGTTGCGAAGGTTGTGATCGAACTCAAGCGCGTCACCGCGACCCTCGCAGTTGCCCTTGTCGGCGCCGCGACCCTCACCTCACCCAGTGCAGCCGCCGGTACCTCCCCGTACGAGCCCACCTACCCAGGGCCGCGTGTGGTGAGCCGCCTGGCGGCACCCGCTGCCGCGACGGTCACGGAAGGGCAGGTGAAAGAGGTCGCACCTGGGGGCGTGATTACCTATCCGAGCGTCACCAGCTGCCTCACCGTGACCGTGCGGTTGAGGAGCGGCGGCCTCGCCGGTGCTCACGCCAGCCTGTTCCAGGTACCGGGTGAAATGCGATCCGATGAGATTCTGGGCGCGCTCAAGCAACTCGTCGGCGGGCGCCCGGTGGCCGCGATCGAGGTCAGGGGGGCCGTTGGCGCCTGGCATCCGAGCTACTTCGTCAAAGCGCTGGAGAGCTACGGAGAGGGGGAGCAGATGCCGATCCCAGAAGGCCGGGACTTCAACGGGATTGCCCAGGCGGTGTCGCGGGGCCTTGGAACGCCCCGCGTCCTTGTCACGGTCGAGGACGTGCCTGACGGGGACCAGATCATCAGGTGACGAAGCCGATCATCACGCCGCGAGGAGATGCCCTCCGGGATCGCGCGGGACACCGCCGACGCCGCGTTCGCCGAGAACCGCGCCGCGGCCCGGGCCTCCTACGACCTCCACGGAACGCTCGGCGCGACGCGGCACGTCACCACGCTCGACCGGGCCGTCGGACAGTGGCTCACCAACAACGCCGCCCGAAGGGCTGGTCAAGTACCCCGTCCTCGATCGGGACCGGAACCCCGGCAAGCAGGGCTGGATCTCGCTCACTGCGACGGCACGTCCAGGTCGTCCTCGTCGGGATCCCTGATGCTGCGGTTGTCGATCGGGTCGAACCGGGCGGCCTCCCGAAGGTCGCCCGCACAGCGAACGGTCCCCCGTACGGACGGCTCGACGGGCACCCGCCTCCGGACGGCCGGAGGATCAGTGCGGGGACACATGACGGGAGCCGATCAAGGATGCCGAACACCGCCGGTCGCTCGAAGAGGGCGCGCATCGTCCTGCCAGGTGTGCTGCTGCTCCTCGCCGGGGTCGTCTCGACCGGGTGCGGCGGCGAGGCGAGCGACGCCGGGCAGAGGCCTGGAGCAGGGCCCCGCCCCCAGGCGGCGGCCTCCGGCAAGGTCACCGTCGTCTACGAGGCCCGAACGGTCAAACCGGAGGACCGGGAGGCCGTGGCACTGATCCGGAACTCCCGCGTGCTGGAGCGTACGGCCGACTGGGTGAACAGATCACTCACCCTCCCGCACGACATGGTCGTCAAGGTCACCGCCGCCGTGCCGCCCGGCGTCACCGACGCCGTCACCCAGCCCGACGGCAGGACGATCTTCGTCCCGCCACCGTTCCTGACCGAGATCGGGAAGGCCCTCGCAGACGTCGTGAAGACCGTCGAACGGCCCGCCCCGTTCCCCGCGTCCGAGTACAACACCGACGACCTGACCGTACTGTCGACCGAATTCATCTTCGGCCACGAGATGGGCCATGCCCTGCAGCGCCAACTCCTCCTGGCCAACCTCGGTCTCGAAGAGGATGCGGCGGACGGCTTCGCATCCTTCTATACCGTCAACGAGGTCGGGCCGGGCCCGTCGCTGGCCGCCGCGATCCTCTTCGATGAGATCGCACGCAAGGAAGGCACGCCGACCCTGGAGGGCATGTCGAGCGACCACCCCGTCACCCAGCAGCGGGCCTTCAACTTCCTGTGCTACCTGGAGGGCAGCGACCCGAAGAAGTACCAGCAGTCCCTGGTCGACAGCGGCTATCTCCCGAAGACCCGCGCCCCCCTGTGCCCACAGGCGTGGGCCATGCTGGACTACGGCTGGTGGACCCAGCTCCAACCCCACTTCAGCGAGGCGTTCAGGGCCCGGGGTGCCGAGGAGCAGAAGAAGGCGCACGAGCGGCTGGTCGCGGAGACACAGGCTCTGGCGAAGCACATCGACGAGATTCGCAGCGGTCAATGAGGCAAATGACGCCTACCCAGCCGATCTCGTCCGCGTCGTCGCCCAGCAGGGTTCCGGGGACTATCGCGGGATCGGCGCTGAGGCGGTGACCCTTACGGCAGGCCCCTGGGCAGCGTCTTCCGGATCATGCCGGGGCGCTCGGGCCCTCACCCCGATCGGGGTGAGTTCAGGGGTGGTTCAGGGTGATCACCCATGATCGACAGGCGGTGCGGGGCGAAGGTTGGTCCTGCGCGGGTACTGATCCGAGCGCCCGCCCCGTTCTCAGGAGCCACCGATGCCCAAGCGTCCCCGCGCCGCCCGCCGTCTCACCGTCAGCTGCGTGGCGCTGGCCGCACTCGCCACTGGTCTGGCTGCCGCCCCCACGGCCACGGCCGCGCCCGGCGTGCTCGCCTCCCACAACTTCCGCGACACGCACGACGCGACCGCGGTCCGGGCGTTGCTGGCCACCCTGCCGGACGGGGTGACGGACACGGCCGTGGTGCGGGTGGCCGGCCGGGGCATGCGCGGCCTGTACACCGGGACGGCCGGAGAGGTGGAGGCGGACGGGCGCTTCCCGGTGGGCAGCGTGACCAAGGTCTTCACCGATGCCGTGGTGCTCCAGCTGGTCGCTGAGCACCGGATCGCCATCGACGAGCCTGTCCGCCGCCACCTGCCCGAGCTGCTCCCGGCGGACTACGCCAGCGTGACGGTACGCCAGCTCCTGGACCACACCAGTGACCTGCCCCGGCCGGCCCGGGTGCCGCTCGACCCCCGTGGAGTGGTGGACGCCTCCTTCGCGGCGGACGCGGCGGGCCGCCCCGGCCGCGTCCCGGCCCCGGGAACCGTCCAGCAGTACAACGGGCTGAACAGCTTCGTCGCCGGGCTGCTCGTGGAGGAAGTCACCGGCCGCCCCTACGTCCATGAGCTCGACCGGCGGATCCTCCGCCCGCTGGCCCTGCGCGGCACCGGGCTCTCCGAGGACCCGGCCATCGCTTGGGCCTGGTCGGAGGGCGGGCTGACGTCCACCCCTGGCGACCTCGACGCGTTCCTGAAGGCCCTGCTGGGAGGACGGCTCCTCCCTCCGGCCCAGCAGCGGCACCTCTTCGAGGTTCCCGCGGTCCCCGGCGCCCCCGAGAACACCAGCTGCCCCACCGGCACGGCCTGCTTCAGCGCCGGCGGGCTGATGGGAATCGAGCTGAACGGAACGAAGGTCTGGGGCAAGAGCGGCTCCAGCGGCGGCTGGACGAGCGGCGTCTTCGCAAGCAGCGACGACCACCGCCGGACGGTCTACGCCCTGCGACCCCACCCCCTGGCCACCGCCCAACAGCAGCGCACCCGTGTCGAGGCAGTGGTCAAGGCAGCCCTCACCGACTAGGCCAGCTTCTTTAGGGTCATCTTGCCGACCAGATGAAGATGGGGCAGCGAGGTGGAGTCCGGCGAGGTGGTGGTGGCGGTCTTGTCATAGCGGGTCGCCGGGCCGCATCACTACTTGAGTTTGTTGATGCACCGCTCGACGGTGTTGCGCTGCTTGTAGGCCTCGCGGTCGAAGGCCGGCGGACGGCCACCGAGCCGGCCGCGCCGCTTGCGGTTCGCGGCCTGGTCGGCGGGCTGCGGGATCGCGGTCCGGATCCCACGCGTCCATCCACGGCGTGCCGGTGCGGTACCTGAACGCGATCGCGTCGATCACGGCCGGTGATCACGCCACCGCCCACCCCGCTTCGGCGTCCGGTCCGGCAACAACGGCTTGCTCCGCGCCCACTGCGCGTCAGTCACCTACACACATAAACCAACAATCAGATGATCCGACGGAAGCCCCCCAGAGCGAACCCCAGCCCCATCGCGACGAACAACGCGCCCAGTGCGCCGAACAGCCACCAGAAGGCGGTGCCCTCGGCCGGGAGGGTCCAGCGTGACGGGTCGGCCGCGTCGTACCGGACCTCGACGCGGGCTCCGACGGGAAGGGTCCTGTCCATGGGGCGAGCGACGTTCGTCCTGGTTTCCATTGCGCGGCCGTCCCCCGTGCTCCAGGTGATGACCGGGTAGTACACGGTGGTTCCGACGCTCCGGCTGGTGCTGCCGGCATCCGAGGCCGGCGCGATCCGGGTCTCCTCAAGACGGATCACCACGCCCCGCGCAGTACTGCCCTCCCTCAGCAGGACCCGGACGCGTCGGATCTTGAGGGAGGCGACGACGCCGATGACCGACCCCGCGGCGGTGAACACCGATGCGAAGAGCCAGAGGATCTGGGAAGCGGACACAGGGTCGTCTCGATTCTGGAGCCGAAGAACTCCTGACAGCATGCCAGCGCGACGATCTCCCCCTTGCCGCAGGGGCGTGGCCGGGACGGCCCTCAGCGAGCCCCGCCGACGGTCTCCTCCCGGAGGAGGAGGCCGGACCGGGCCGCAGGTCCCGGACCAGGGGTGGATGGGACCGGGGTCCTCCTGCCCTTGGGCGATGTGCCGTACCGGGTCGGTTTCCTAGCCTCGGGGCATGCGATCACACGAAGCGGACGACGCTCAAGGAGACCCCGTGACCACTGTCAGCCCCGCCGCACGCCGCGCAGTGGCCGTGGGTCTCACCCTCGCCGCCTGCCTCACGTCCTCCCCCGTCCTGGCCACGGCCGCCGAGACCCCCGCGCAGGACAGCTCCGGGGCCGGACTGGACCGGTACTACCGCCAGCACCTCGGCTGGGGCAGCTGCGTCAAGGGCCCCGACGACACCACGGGCCGCGATCTGGACCGGGCAGGCGTGCAGTGCGCGGACGTGACCGTGCCCCTGGACTACGCCGACCCCCGGGGGCGCACGATCACCGTGGCGATCTCCCGGCTCAAGGCCACCGACACCCGCCACCGCATCGGCGCGATCCTCCTCAACAACGGCGGTCCGGGCGGTCCCGCGCTCCAGTCCCCGCCGCAGGCCCGCGCGTCGATGAAGGAGGTCGGCGCGCGCTACGACATCGTCGGCTTCGACCCGCGCTTCATCGGGCGCAGCACCGCGCTGGACTGCGGGTTGCCCGTGGGAATGACCTGGCTGTCCGCCGGCACCGGCCGGGCGGGCTTCGACCGCCAGGTCGCCCTGCAGAAGAGCCTGGCCGACAAGTGCCGGGCCACCGACGCCGCGGTGCTCCCGCACATCACCACCCGCAACACGGCCCGTGACATGGACGTCATCCGCGGCACGCTCGGCGAGCGGAAGATCTCCTTCTTGGGCTACTCGTACGGCACTTACCTGGGCACGGTCTACACGCAGATGTTCCCCGGCCGCCACGACCGGATGGTGCTGGACGGGGCGATCAACCCGAGCGACTACCGCCCCCGGCTGCTGAAGGGCACCGAGTACGAGAACGAGAAGGCGTTGTCCGACTGGGCCGCCTGGGCCGCGGAGCACCACGACACCTACGGCCTCGGCCGCAGTCGCGCCGAGGTGCTCGCCTCCGTCGACCGCATCGTCGCGGCGGCCGCGCGCGGTCCGCTGACCATCGGCGCCGGCGCCGATGCCTTCCGGGTCGACGACAGCCAGGTGCCGCTCCTCCTCTTCTCGGGCATCGCGGACGACACCGCTCCGGCGCGGGCGTCGTTCGGCGAGCTGCTTTCCGTACTGGCCGAAGCCGCGGCGGGCCGGCCGACGACGGTGCCGGCGATGCTCGTCCCGGAGCTCCGGTACGTGCTGCGCGGTGAGGGCGAGCCCACCGGCGCGCAGTCCGCCGTCATCTGCGGGGACGTGGCCGCCGCGCGCGATCCCGAGCTCTACTGGCGGGACATCGAGCGCAACCGCACCGCGCACCCGCTGTTCGGCGCTCTGACCAACAACATCAACCCGTGCGCCTTCTGGGACCCGCCGCGCGAAGAGCCCACCCGGGTGCGGCGCGATGCACCCGCACTGATCGTCGCCGCCACCGGTGACCCGCGTACGACGTACAGGGGAAGCGTGGAACTGCACAAGCAGTTGCCGAGCTCCAGGCTGGTCACCCTCGAGGGCGCCAACCGGCACGCCCTCTTCGGGCGCTACGGAAACGCGTGCGTGGACGACCAGGTCAACCGGTACCTGGCCACCGGCACGTTGCCGGCGAGGGACCGGACCTGCGTCAAGCAGGCGGGGTAGCGGCCCGCGGTTCACGTTCGGAGTGCGCGGGCCGTGGTCTCGCTGAGCAGTCGTGCGGCCTCCCGGCGGGCGGCCAGGCCCTCGGGTCGCACCGGGGGCCGGGATCGGCTCCCCGACGGTGATGGTCCAGTTGGTGAGCGCCCGGGCCGGCAGCCTCGCCTCCCTGCCGGTGACACCCACCACCTCGCGTCCTGCACGCGACGGTGCTGCCGGGTGGTCCGGTGCGTCACTTCACCCGGCGCCGAACGGTACCGGATCGGCTTGCGGTTTCGACCTGGGAGGCCGGCGGTGGTGTCTGTCGGATCAACCTGCCGCCCTCAGGTTCAGCAGGCGCGTCGGGCCGGTTCCGCTCCGGTCTGGATCAGGAAGTCGGTGAGTGCTCGAGCCAGTCGTTCGGGCTGATCCTCAGGGATGAGGGTGGACGAATCGGCGATTTCGATCAACCGCCCCTGCGGGTACAGCTCGGCCAGCCGGGGGCCGTGCTCACGCGGCATCAACCGGTCCTCGGTCGCCCACACGACCAGAACCGGGCGGTCGAAGTCACGCAGTCGATCGGTCCAGGCGAGCAGGGTCTTGCGTGCGGGTGCCCCGGTGGCGAATTTGGCGAAGTCCCTGCGGATGGCCTTGCTGCGGGTGGCGGGCGCGAACCAGTCGTCCATGATGTCGTCGGGGACCCCACGCAGGCTCATCCCGCCATATCCGCCACGGTTGTGGCGGAAGGCGGGAACGCGCATGAGCCGCGTCAGGAGCCGGACGCCGCCGGGAACCCTGCACACCCGTGCCATGGCCTTGGCCGGTCCCGGGGGAAAGTTGTCGAAGGCCTCGCAGGCCACCAGCACCAGGCGGGCGATGTGCTGGTCCCGTCCTTCCGACACCAGGAACTGACCCCCGCCCCAGTCATTGAGGACGAGGGTCACCCGGTCCAGACCGAGCCTCTCGATGAACTCGCCCAGCAGCAGGGCGACGCCGCGCTGCGACAGGTCGGCATCCGGGTTCATCGGCTGACGGTGACCGCCCAGGGGCAGCGTGGGCAGGACGCAGCGGTATCCGTCCAGCAGCGGGACCACCTTGCGCCACTGGGTCTCGTTCATCGGCAGACCGTGGCCGAACACCAGGACGGGCCCTTCGCCGCCGGTGTCCTGGTAGTCGATCGGTCCGGACGACAGTTCGATCCTCGGCATCCCAGCCCCTCACTTGATAGATCGTTCTACTGTAATCTTGGCGGGGAAAGGGGTGGAAGGCAATGGGAGAGTCGAACACGCGAGTCAGAATTCAGAGGGCCGCCACGGTGCTGTTCCGCCGGCACGGCTACTCGGCCACCGGCCTGAAACGGATCGCGGTGGAGGCGGACGCACCGTTCGGCTCGATCTACCACTTCTTCCCCGGCGGCAAGCAACAACTGGCCGAGGACATGATCCGCACATCCGGAACCGAGTACGGCCGAATGGTCCTGGCTCTGCTGGACAGCGTGCCCGATCCGATCGAGTCCCTCGTGCACGCATTCGAAGCGGCCGCAGATGACCTCGCTGCGGCCGACTACGCCGACGCGTGCCCGATCGGGACCGTGGCCCTGGAAGTCGCGAGCAGCAACGAGGTGCTGCGCACCGCGACGGCGGAGGTTTTCGAGGAGTGGGTCGGCGCGGCGGCGCAGTGGTTCGGTCGTTGGGTCGCCGAGCCGAGGACGGCTCGGTCCCTCGCTTGCTCGATGGTCATGATGCTTGAGGGTGCGTTCATGCTCAGCCGGGCTGCCCGAGATCCGGAACCATTGCGGGTGGCCGGCCGATCCATGGCCTCCTTGATGCGCACAACCATCGCCGAGGCCGGCGAGGACTGATCCCGGGCAGCGAGGGGGTGGCCGGGGGCGGCGGCAACCAAGTGCTCGCCGACCAAGCCGAGCGCGATCCGGGCCCCGGATCCCCCACGCGACCTTCCCGCGATGGGAGACGGCTGCGGCACCCTTCGAGCACCCGACCGGCGACGAGACGAAACGTATTGCATCCATCCGAGGTGTGCGTCATGCTGAACAGGTCACGAGACGAGCCGTCTCGTCTTTGTCGTGGATGTGGGGAGCGGTGCCATGAATCAGCGGTTCGTTGAGGTCGACCCGAAGGTACGGCTGTGGTCCGAGGTGCGGGGGGACCCCCGGAATTCCACCCTGCTGCTGATCATGGGAGCCGGGGCGTCCGGGCTGGGCTGGCCGGAGGAACTGGTTGACGCGTTGGCCGTGCGCCACCGCGTCATCCGCTACGACCACCGGGACACCGGCCGCTCCAGCCTGAGTTTCGACACGCACCCGTACCGCATCGTCGACCTCGCCTCGGACGCGATCGCCGTCCTCGACGCGCACGAAGTCGAGCGGGCGCACGTCGTCGGTCACTCCATGGGCGGCATGCTCACACAACTGCTGATCGCCGATCACCCCGAACGACTGCTCAGCGCAACAGTGATGGGCGCCGGCGCCCTCAGCAGCACCCCGCTATCGCACCCGGACGGCTCCCGAACTCCCGTGGACGGACTCCCGTCCATCGACGCACGGCTACTCGAACTGTGGTCCCAGCCCCACGAGGACCGCGGGCTGGAGGGCGAGCTGGACCACCGCGTGGAGCACTGGCGGCTGCTCAACGGTGACCAGATCCCCTTCGACGCGGAGGAGTTCCGGGCCTCGGAGCGCCGCATCATCGAGCACGCCGGGCGCTACGAGGCACCCATGACCCACGGGCGCGCGGACCACTCCGGCATGGACCGCACCGAGGAGCTCGCGCGCACCGAGGTGCCTACCCTGGTCATCTCCGCCCCGGCCGAGCCCGTCTTCCCACCGCCGCACCCCGACCATGTCGCCCAAGTGATCGCCGGGGCAAGGCTGGTGGAGATACCGGGCATGGGGCACGCCCTGCCCCGCGCCGTCCACGCACCCCTGGCCGCAGCCGTTCTCGACCACACCCTGGCCACGGACACCAACGCCCGACCAGGGGCGGGAACCCAATCCACTCGATCTCCTGCTCGGTGAAGCGCGGCACCCGGCGAGGAAGATCCAGGCCGGTTCGTCAGCCGGAGGCGGACGGTGTGCCGTCACCAGCCGTGCTCAGCCCCCCGGGCGCGCGATGTTCGATGAACGCGGGCGATTGGCGCGCGCCGTCCGGACGCGCGGCTCGTGCGAACCCGGACGCCCAACACGGGTGTCAACGCTCGGGTGGGACGGCTGATCCGCGGCCGGTGCATGCTTCGACTCAACCTGTAAGGGGCTCCGCGATGTCGGCGCATTCGCCGCGGATGGCGGACTGAGCAGTTCACAGAGCGCGGCGAGTTCCCACCTCCTGCGACCCCGACGACGGCTCGTTGACGGCTGAAGTAGGGGTGTTCGAAGGCCTCGCACGCCTGGGCCGTACCCTGAGGCGGGCGGGGGCAGGCACTCGCAAGACATCGCGCCGAGCGCCGCCCACACCGAATCGGTTACGAAAACGGGGAGTTGACCAGTGATCAGTCTGGCCGCAGTGGGGGGTGTGGCCCTGGTCGAACTGGGCATGGCGCTGACTCCGGGACCGAACATGATCCACCTCGCGTCCCGCGCGATTGCCCAGGGCCGCAGGGCGGGCCTGGTCAGCCTGAGCGGGACCGCCGTGGGATTCCTGTGCTATCTGCTGGCCGCGGCCGCCGGCCTGTCCGCGTTGTTCGCCGCCGTGCCGCTGGCCTTCACGGTGGTCAAACTCGCCGGCGCCGCCTATCTGGCTTATCTGGCCTGGGGCATGCTGAAGCCGGGTGGTCGCTCCCCCTTCGCCCCGGTCCAGGACCTGGCTCCGGTCTCCGACGCCCGACTGTTCTCGATGGGCCTCCTGACCAACCTGCTCAACCCCAAGATCGCTCTCATGTACGCCGCTCTCCTGCCCCAGTTCATGGATCCGCAGGCGGGTCCGGACTGGGCGCAACTGCTCCAGCTCGGTGGTGTGCAGATCATCGTGGGGCTCTCCGTGAACGCGCTGATCATGCTGGGCGCGGCACGGATGTCGGGGTTCCTGGCCGCCCGGCCCCGCGTGATGGCCGCTCAGCGGTTCGCCGCGGGAGGCCTGCTCGGCATCTTCGCTCTGCGCACGGCGCTGTCCCGTACACCTGTCTCGGCCTGAGTCTGCGTAGCCTCGGTCCGTCCCCGAGCGCAGGCCCCCCCGGCCGCCCATGACCGGCTTCTGCGGCCGCGTCACCCACCGCCTCCACGGCGGCACCGGCCGGACCACCGCACGCGCCGGCGCCGCCGCTGCACGCCGTGCTCGATGAGCAGGGTGCTCGACGGAACAGGGGCAACGGGGCCGACGCGGTGCAGTGGCCCTCAAGGGCGACGGACCGTAGGCACAGGTCACTGCGCCGACGGTGGTGGAGCAGCCGGGCGACTCGTGCGTCGCGGTGGAACCGATCGGAAGCGTGGCGGTGACCGGTCCGGCTGGGAGCGCTCTCAAGGCGGCCGGCGTACGGATATCCTGATGCGCGCCGCGCGCCCGCGGTGCGTGTGCGTCGTTGACCCTCACCGCAGCCCACCCCGCACAGTCGAGGAGCGCCCGCCTTGCCCGAGCAGACCACGGGGTCCCGCCCCACGCTGGAAGCCGTCGCCGCTCACGCCGGCGTGTCCCGCGCCACGGCCTCCCGGGTCGTCAACGGGGGTGCGGGCGTGCGCCCTCCGCTGGTCGAGAAGGTGCGCAGGGCCATCGACGAACTCGGCTACGTGCCCAATCACGCCGCCCGCACCCTGGTCACCCGTCGCAACGGCGCGGTCGCGGTGATCATCGCGGAGCCGGAGTTCCGGATCTTCTCCGACCCCTTCTTCGAGCAGCAGGTGCGGGGCATCAGCCGGGAGCTGACCGCGCACGACACCCAGCTGGTACTGCTGTGGGTCGAGGGCCCCGGGGACCACGAGCGGATCGCACGCTATCTGGGCGGTGGGCACGTGGACGGGGCGCTGGCCTTCTCGCTGCACAACGACGACTCCCTCTCGGCCGTGATCGCCGGGGCTCGTATCCCGGCGGTCTTCGGCGGACGGCCGGCGCCCGGGACCGGCCCGACGGTCCCCTTCGTCGACTGCGACAACCGCGGTGGCGCCCGGGAGGCCGTCCGCCACCTGGTGGGGCTCGGCCGCCGCGCCATCGCCCACATCTCCGGACCGGGCGACCAGACCTCGGCGCTCGACCGGATCCTCGGCTATCGGGACATCCTCGTCGACGCCGACCCGGCGCTGCTGTGCCGGGGGGACTTCACCGAGGAGAGCGGGGTTCGCGCCATGGCGGAGCTGCTCGACCGGCGGCCGGACGTCGACGCCGTGTTCGCCGCCAACGACCTGATGGCATCGGGCGCCTTGCGGACGCTGCGGGAGCGCGGTGTTCGCGTCCCGCAGGACGTGGCGGTCGTCGGGTTCGACGACATGCAATCGGTGGTCCGCAGCACCTCTCCGTCCCTGACGACGGTGCACCAGGACATCGAAGGCATGGGTCGGCTGATGGTGAGACTGCTGGTGCGACTGCTCGAGGGGACGGGGCCCGAGGTCCCGGCCTCGGTGATCACCCCCACGTCGCTGGTGCTACGCGACTCGGCCTGAGCCGCCGCGCGGTGCCGATCGCCGGCCCCGTTCGAGCCGCGACCCGCGTGCGCCGGCCGAGGCCCACGCCTGCCGAGCGCGTGGGCCGTGGCACGGCGGGCCCGGCGAGGGGGTGCCCGAGACCACCGCCGGACACCGAGGGGTGCGCCCGGTCGCCGACCCCGCGGGAGCCCGGGCTCGGGATATCGGTCAGCTGTAGGGGATGACGACCACGGAGCGGTCGGTCCCCGTCCGAACCCGGGAGTCGCCGTTCCCGATCGCGCTCCAGAGCTCCAGACGGACCGTTCCCCGGGTCAGGTTGCCGAGCGTTCCGGTGGCGGACTTCAGGCCGCGCGACTGGGCGTACTCCTCCCAGCCCGTCACCGGGTCGGTCGCGAAGTACTGGTACGTCTCGGTCCGTTCGAAGGTGCCGTCACCGGTGAGGTCGTAGCTGATCCGGGCCTGCTGGCCGAATCCGACGCCCGTGCCGGCATCGACTTGGAGGCGGAAAGCGGTGGAGCCGCCCGCCGACAGGGTGCCGGTGACGCCCCGGGCCTCGTAGACGAGCGGCCGGTTCGGGGTGCCGTCGTGGTTGGCACCCTGCGCGGAGGCGATGGTGTCGCTGCCCGGCGCGGCGCCGGTGGCGGTGGTGAGCGCCCCTCCGGTGCGGAGTTGGAAGGTATTGCCCGTGCCGGGCTCCGGCTCGGGGTCCGGTCCGGGGCCGCCCACGCCGGTACCGGTGGAGGTGGAGCGCGCAGGCACGAACAGGGACGCGCCGTCGGAGAAGGTGACGGTGCGAGCGGTGGAGCCGTGGTTGTGGGCCACGTACGTCCGGGTGCCCCCCTTGGCGAAGGCGGCCGACGTGGGGATGGATCCGGTGACGGTCGCATCGGGGGCGCCGAGCGCATCGAGCGCGGTGAGCCAGTGGTAGGTGTGGGCCTTGGACTCGCCCGCCTCCGGGTCGTAGTCCGCGTGGCCGGCGTCCCACTTGGCCTTGGCCGCGCCGGGGTCGGCGAGGGACTGGAACTCCCAGAGGATGTCACGCCATTCGACGGCGGAGCCGCCGTTTTCGCGTTCCATCTCGGCGATGTTGCGCCGGACGGCGTCCTTGTGCCCGCCGAGATGGAGCGAACCGCCGGTGACCGGGAGGACGTTGATCCCGTGGATCTCCTCGGGGTTGGCGGTCCACCAGGTGGCGTAGGCGCCCCCGCTGCCCCACACCATGCCGACGGTGTCGTGCTGGAAGGAAGCGGGGAAGACCTGCTGGTCGGCGTCGAACCAGTACTGGGCGACGGCCTCGCCCTCGGTGGTGAGCAGATAGGTGCCGAGGTCGCGGAGCTGTGTGTCGCCGGTGGCGGCGCCCCAGAGGACGAGGGCAGCACTCAGGTTGGTCGACTCCGAGGAGGACTCCTGGTTGTTGCCGGCGGCGAATCCCTGGTGGCCGCTGGCCCAGCTGTGTCCGGCGTAGACGTCGAAGCCGCGGAGGAAGGGGAAGGCACTGTCGGTGCGGCTGGGGTTCGCGGTGTCGCGGACCAGGATCTTCACCATGGCACCCCAGGCGGAGTCGGCAGCCCAACCCACGTCGTACTGGGCGACGATCGCGGCGGCGTACACGTAGTAGCCGTAGTGGAAGTGGTGGTCGTTGAGTTCGGTGTCGCTGCCGTACGAGGCCGGGTAGCCGGTGAGGGCCTTCCATGCGGGGTCGTACGAGAACTCGGTGGCGCCGCCGGCCGTGAACCACTCCTGGAGGCGGCCCTTGATCAGGGCGAGGAGCTTGTCGCGGAGCGCGGTCTCGCCGATCTGGTCGGCGACCGGGATCAGCTGCGCGAGCTTTCCGAGTGCCTTGCCGGTCCAGTAAGTGTCGACGGCCCCCGAGAAGGGGTCGGCGGAGTTCGCGACCTCGTTGAGGTAGCCGCGCAGCCGCGCGGTGTCCGTGCCGGCGGCGCCCGGGAGTCCAGGCAGGGTGGCGGCCGCCTTCTGGGTGGTGGTGAAGGAGGTCGACTCGCGGACCTTCATGGTGCCCCGGGGAGACACGTAGGTGTACGGGGTCAGCGGGTCGGTGGTGTGGAGCCACTGGTGCCGGTAGAGGGCCTGGAGGGCGCCGCGTTCGGTGCCTTCCTTCGCCTCGGTGGTGAGGGCGTAGGTGGCCCGGACGGTCCCGGCGTCGTAGCTCCAGTTCACGGTGGAGCCGGTGACGAAGCTGAAGGCGTACGCGCGGTAGGTCGCGAGGGCGTCGGTGGAGGGCAGGACGGCGAGGGAGAAGTAGTCCTTGCCGCCGAGTCCGGCGGTGATGGTGGAGCCGGAGACGTTCCAGTCGGTGCCCGTGGGCGCGAAGAGGGCGTAGTGGTGACCCCCGACGGTGATGCCGAGGACGTTGCCCTGGTCGGAGAAGACGGTGGGCGCGGTGGCGGTGGTGACGCGGGCGTCGCCGCCGGTGCCCTTCGCGTACACGAAGGGCATGCCGTGGCCGATGACGGTGCGTAGGGTGCGGGAGCC
Source organism: Streptomyces sp. NPDC001568 (assembly GCF_042893755.1). Lineage (NCBI taxonomy): Bacteria > Bacillati > Actinomycetota > Actinomycetes > Kitasatosporales > Streptomycetaceae > Streptomyces > Streptomyces sp. NPDC001568. The sequence continues at coordinate 224,711 of NZ_JBIAVF010000011.1, forward strand.
GTCGGACCAGTAGGGGGTGACGGTCCAGTCGGACCACGCGTCGGCCTTGGTGTCCGGAGAGTTGAGTCCGGTCAGACCGAGGGTGAGGTCGCGCTTGTGGGCGAACTCGTACTGGCGCCCGTCCCCGACGACGGCGGGGGTGGTCGGGTAGCCGACCTCCAGGCCGCCGGCGACGGCCTGGTAGGTGAGTGGGTGGCCGTACATGGGGGTGGACCAGGGGTTGTCCCCGTAGCGTTGGAAGGCGAGGGAGGACCACCAGTCGTTGGTGGGGACCGGCTTGCCCTGGGCGGCGGCGGTGACCTTGGGGGTGACCGGGGCACCGGTACTGGTGGTGGGGCCGGAGGTTCCAGCGGGCCGGGTGTCGGAGTAGCTTCCGGCGCCCGCGGGGACGGCGGCCGCGCCCGCGGGGACGGCGGCTGGGCCGAAGCCCAAGGCGGCAAGGGCCGAAGCCAGGACCAGCACGGCGGCCGGTCTCGTGTGGGGGACAGCCATGTGCGGCACCTCATGTCGTCGTGACGAGTGGGGGGCACGGAGGTACGGAGTCGCAGTGAGCTTTGAGAGCGCTCTCAAGACGCCGTGAACGTAGGCCCGCGCAACGCGTGTGTCAAGAGCTGCAACACCGGGCCGAGTTGACGGCGCGACCCGGTCACCGCACCGTCGAGCCTTGACGGACGGGCTCCCCGGCGGGCACGCTCCCCCGCACGCTTGAGAGCGCTCTTAATCCGCTCTCGTTCGTTCAGGAGCCAAGGGAGCCGCCTCCCCCTGTCCATCGCCCCAGCCGCCGCCACCGCCGGGAGAACCACCGTCCGTCCGCCCTTCCGTCCGGGGCGGTCGCGCTCGCCGTGGTGAGGCCCTGGACGGGGACTCATCGCCTGCCGGGCCACCTCGACGTCAGAGGATGACGTCCAGGGTGCCCCAGCCGATGCCGACCGGACTGCGGGTTTCGAGGAAGTCGAAGAGCTTCCCGTTGTTGGTCACGCCCACCTGCTCAGCCTCGCCGTCCCTGTTGAGGTCGATCACGAAGAGGTTCCATGATCCGTTCCACCAACCGGTGTCGTGGGCCTACAAGTTGTCGAAGATGATGGTGCCATCGGTGCTCATGGCGTTGACGTAGCCGTGGAGATCGCCCTTGTCGGCGCGACCGATGATGTCGATCTTGTGGTCATCGTTGAGGTCCGCCAGGCGGATGGTGGTCCAGTTGGCGGGCCACCAGCCATTGCCGATGAAGACCCGACTGTCGAGGGCATCGGTGCCCGTGTCGCCCTTGTGCGGGTAGACCCACAGGTCGCCCCCGCTGTCCCGGCCGACCGGGTCGGTGCGACCGTCGGCGTTGACGTCGCCGAAGGCGAGGGTGTCGTAGGTGTTCCAACCGTTGCCGATGAGGACGCAGCTGGAGACGGTGTTGGTGCCGGTCTTCCCGGTTCCCGGGCAGAGGTGGGGCCGCGCCGGGACGGAGACCTCCCCGCCGTGCCGCCTCCGGGCGGAAAGGGGCACGGCGGGGAAGGGGCACGGCGGGGAAGGACCTCATCGACCGGTGTGGGAGGCGTGCGTACGCCTCAGGCCGTGCGGCCGATGGCGGATCAGTGCCAGTACATGCCGCTCTGGTAGGCCTGGCGCCATGTCTGGGCCTTCGCACCGTTGGCGGTCGAGGAATTCTCGATCTCCAGGTACTTGTCGCTGTGGACGTTGCGGATGACGTGGGTGGCGCCGGTGGTGTTTATCACCTGCCAGCGCTGGCCGCCCACGTTGGCGCAGGACCACTGCTGCACGCGCGCACCGTCGGCGGTCGAGGAGTTCGAGACGTCCAGGCACTTGCCGCTGCGGTTGTTGACGATGCGCACCTCCCAGTTGTTGCCGAAGGCGTGCTCGAGGTACCAGTACGAGCCGGACTGGCCGTTGCAGTCCCACTGCTGGGCCTGGGCGCCGTTGGCGGTCGAGGAATTCTCGATCTCCAGGCACTTGCCGCTGCGGTTGCGGAGCTGGATGACCCCGGAGCCGGGCGAAATCGACAGGGCGACCGCGGACTCGGCCGACGGTACCGAAGCCGGCGCGGCGGTGGCAACGGATGCGGTGGTAGCGGTCAAGGCAGTCACCGAACAGAAAACCAGCAGTGCGCTAAAGGCGTGCCTCATGAACAACCCCCCAATTGAACGAACTTAAGACGTCACGCAGGATACACATCCTTGATCAACACTGGCCGTGACTTGTTCAGTTGCTCGACCATGCCCGGCCCCCACCGACCGCAACACCCGTCCGCAAAGCCCTTCCAGCTCTCCACTGACGCCATCAGCCAAGCGCAGTGGGGCCGGCGACGAGATCACCGACCGTCCGGGCCGTGACCATGGGCCACCGGCGCCCGGTGCGGGGTTCCCGAGGTCACCCGGGAGGCGATATGGCCGTGCTCGTCGCAGACGCGTCGATGGCACGGGCCGGGCGGGGTCTCCCTGCTCCGGGCGCAGCGTCACCGTGCGGCCGACCGTGCGCAGTCGGCACGAGACATCGTGGTGGCCGAGGACCAGGAGCTGCGGGCCACAGGGCCATGTCCACGGCCGCACCCGGGTTGTTGCGGATCGTCGCCACACAGTTCTTGCCGTTCGCGGCGTTGTACGTCAGATAGACGGTGCCCAGCGAGCCGACGGCGGCCGAGTTCACCGTCTTGTAGCCGCTCCCGCAGACCTTCTGCGGCGTGGGCGGCTCAGTCACTGTCGTCTGCCATGATCTCGTCACGACCTGGACTGCGGCTGACTGCCCCGACAATTCATGGGCCAGCAGGTCCCCCGCTCGCCGAGGTCGAACGGCAAGCTCAGCTTGTTCTTCGACCCCAGGTTGCTGCGCAGTGCTTGCCGGTGGGGAAATTGCGGTGCGTGCCGGCACCGCGCTGGGCAAACTCGCGGACATGACTGAGAAGATCACCCGCATCAATCCCGAGCACCTACATGAGACACCCGGCTACCACCACATCACGGTGGTAGAGGCCGGGCGTACGGCCTACTTGGCGGGACAGTGCCCGCTTGATCGGAACGGTGACCTCGTCGGTGCCGGTTCCCTCGAGACGCAGGTCGACCAGGTGGTGGCGAACGCGCTCACGGCCCTGGCAGCGGTGAGTGCCCGGCCGCAACACGTGGTGCGGTCGGTGATCTACGTGCGGAGCGACGAGAGGGACATGCTCGGAGCCGCATGGCGTCGGCTGACCGAGTCTGCCCTGGGGCCGGCGTTCACCACCGCCAGCACGCTCTTGGGCGTCGCCCAGTTGGGCTTTCCCGGACAGCTCGTCGAGGTGGATCTCACCGTGGCGCTGCCTGACTGACTTCGAACGGCGTATCGAACGGGGTAGCCCAGCGAGACATTCGCCGGACGCTGGGGCGGCCTTCGTCTGATCATGTGCTCCGACCAAGGCGCACGTGCCCACGACGAAGGCGGTCAGGCTTGGCCCGGCCGACGATGCCACCGCGGTCACCGCCGCCCAGCCCCGCGATGTCGTCGAACGGCTCGTCGCGGCAGGCCAGTGGGTGCCGGAGGCGGCGGACTGGTGGACGTGGCTGCTCGTCCGGTCGCCTGCGACCTGCGGCATCCCTGGGAGAAACCGGCGGCACCGCACCGGCTCACACCCGCGGGAGTCCGGCGGACGTTTCGGAACCTCCGCATGCCCTGTCCCGCCATGGCTCCGAAACCCCACCGGCCCGGCCCTGTACGGTCGGCCGGCACCCCGAACAGGCACCGGGCGCCCCGCTACGACGTGCGCAAAACCGTCCGCCTCGAGAGGACCCTCATCGCCCCACAACGGCCGAAGTGAGGGTGTTAGGTAATGCCGACAAGCCGGTCAGGTCCGGGAGGTCACGTCGACGCGTGGGATGCCCTGACCTTGCCGAACGGGCGATGTCAGTGTGAGGTGAGAGGATCACGATCATGTCCCTACCTCATCCAGATGATCTGACTTCGCTGGTCCTGCGCACCGACTTCGGTGACGAGGGAGCCTGGGATGTGGTCCGAGCCGCACTCGACGCTGCCGGCGAGTATCCCCATGCCACGTATGTCAGCGACCTTCACTTCGCGGGCGTGGATATCCAGGCACTCCTGGCCGAAGAAGCTGCCGCGGAAGAAGAAGACCAGATCGTTTATGTGTTCCTGGCCGACGCGACCACCATGGATGATCCGGGCCACCCGGTTCTGGCCGTGGACCTCTCGGACGAACCTGGGCGAACGTTCAGGGTGCCGGTTCAGTGGTTTCCGGACGTGGCCGCCAACCTCAGCATCGCCAACATGGACTTTGCGGACTTCGCCGATGCCGCTGATGGATCAGGGACCTTCCGCGGCTTTGGCGGGGGCTGACGCCTCACCGTTGAGGCACCTCCGGGGCGAGCTGTGTGTCTCGCCGGTCAGCGTGACCTCGCGCGTGAGCGTCGCCTCATCAGGTCGGTCAACGCGAGCGGATCATCGCTTCGGAGCGGTGCGGGTGGGTCTCGAAATTGCGGGCCGGACACCGATGACGCATAGCCGATGCGAAGTCGACAGTGTCCTCGACGCCGCGAAACGAGAGGCTCTTCCGGAGACGGAGAATGTCTCATTCGGCGGGGTCCGCCGTCCGTCGTGTCGGTCAGCTGGGCGCCGACTCAACGGTCACTGCTACTGAGCGGTGCCGAAGTTGAGTTGCAATGAGCTCCATCTCGACGAGAGTGCCCACCAACCCGGTCGTTCTCAGCTCCTCTGCCATCGCTCGAGCTTGTGCCAGAGGCTGCTCGTGCACTTCTCGCAGCACGCGGAGGACGGTCACGCGGCTCGCTTCGGGTTCCATCAGGCGGAGCCGGGCGGGCCCGTGTTCCGTCAAGAGTGCCTGGCGGATCGCCTCGGGAGTCACGCCGCCGCTGTCCTCCTCGCACCAGGCAACGGGGCAGGTCTGGCAGGTCCCCTCCGTTCCCCACCACAGCCTTCCGCGGTCGATGAACTGGCCGGCGTCACGTATGAGGATGCCGCCGCAGGCTTCGCATACCGTCGTGATCTTCACGCCCTGGGTGATCACCGTGCTCCTCGTCATCGGGCCCGCGGCCCGGATCGTGCCGTACCGGTTCACCTTCTGCGATGGCATTTCCTCGCCAGTGCCTCGGATCTGGAAGGGGTGATGTCACGGCTCCCCATACTCCAGCATCCGGGCCGCAGTCGGTTGAATCACCCTCGTGCGGTCGGTGGCCAAGTCGAGACGGCGCGAGGTAAGGATGCGCAGGTCTACGGCGGTGTCGTAGCCCCGGTGCATGCTCTGGAGATCGCGTCGCATGCGGGCCGGGTCCTCGATGACGAAGGCGTTCTTCGCGTCCGCCTTCCCGTCGCCTCGGTAGGAGCCGGAAGCGTGGTGGACGGTACGGAGGCCCGAACGGGCGACTGCGCGCTCTGACGGTCCGATCAAGGGCGGTAGCGGAGCGGGTGGTCCGCAGGGACCTCCACGACGGCGATCCGTACCCCGTCGGGGTCGGCAACCCACATCTCGATCAGCCCCCACGGCTCGCGTTCGGGAAGGCGCAACACCTCGGCGCCCCGGCCGCGCAGTTCCTCGTACGCCGCCTGCACGTCGGCGACCTGGAGCCACAGCCGCAGTCCGGGGGCGGGAGGCTCCTGGGCGCGTCCCGACACTTCAAGGAAGCCTCCACCGAGGAAGTAGACCGTTCCCCGCTCCGGGCCGGTACCGAACTCACGGTAGACGGCGAGTCCCAGCGTGTCGCCGTAGAAGGCCCGCGAGCGTTCGGGATCAGTGGGACGCAGCAGGATCCTGCTGCCCAGTACGTGCACCATGTCACCACTCTCCCGCATTCGGCGTACGCCCGATGCCGGTTTGGGCGACAAGGGGCGGTCAAACGGACCCGGGTCGGTCGCCGGACCAGGCCGTTCCCTCACGCCGCAGCCCCCTCTCGTTGTCCGTTGTTCCGGTCGGGTGGCCTGCGCACGGCGTACTGCACGGCACGGCACGGCACTGCACAGATGCGACCGGCTCAGGCAGGAGGGAGGATGCACTCGCCACCGGGCCTTTCCACCGCTGGAGGCAACCTGTGCTGGAACGCCTGTCCGGGGTTGCGCTTCCGCGCTCACCCCTTTCGGCTGAAGATCACGGAAGACGCCTGACGTACTGCGCCCGGAAGCGAATGCGGCGGTCATGGCAACGTTTCCCGACGGTAATTTCACGATCGTCAAGAACGAGACCGGCCGCTGTGTCCGCGTACGGCTGGGCAGGACGAAGGACGTCAGCGACTGGCAGGCGGGCACCCAGTACCCGCAGCACGTCACCGAGAAGCCGACGCTGGAGTTGGTTGCCGAAACTCCGGTCGGCAGGATGTACTGGGCCCAGGAAGGACGTTGAGCAATCCGGCCGTGGTTGCCTCGCTCAACGCCTTCGGCATCAGGGGCGTCTCCGGCCTATCAGCCGTTCGAGGATCCGCCTGCGTCCCCCATCACCATCTCCCACGGCTCCACGGGCTCGTTGCCTCCGCCGGAGGCCCGAACGGTGACCAATGGAGCTGTCTCGACCTGCAAGGAAGGGTTCTCGAATCATGCGACGGTACGTTCTCACCGGCACGCCGGGCGCGGGCAAGACATCAATCCTGCGGTGCCTGGACAAGCTTGGCTACGGCGTAGTCGAGGAGGCGGCAACGGCGGTCATCGCACAAGCTCAGGCGCTGGGCGAGGATCAGCCATGGACACGAATGTCCTTCATCGACGAGATCGTCGCCCTTCAGCGACAGCGACAGTTGGAGGCCACCGGCTCCGTTCAGGTGTTCGATCGGTCACCGGTCTGCACCCACGCCCTCGCCACCTACCTGGGGTGGCCGGTGTCCCCGGCGCTGGCCGCGGAGCTCGAACGGATCACGTCGGAAGGGGTCTACGAGCGGCAAGTGCTCTTCGTCCGCAACCTGGGATTCTGCGAGCCGACCGCGGCCCGGCGGATCAGTTTCCGGGAATCATTAGCTTTCGAAAAGATCCACGAAGAGAGCTCCCGCGCGTTCGGCTACGAACTCATCGACATCCCTGCCGGCGACCTGGCTCACCGCGTCGCCACGGTGAACTCGATGATCGCCCATGCCCCGCCCCGGACACCCGCAGGGTGAGCCGCATCACAGCGGCCCTCCCAGGGCTACGTCGCGGTCTTCGCCGAGGGCATCGTCCGGCACTACCAGAAGTTCCTGAACCATCGGCGGAGCCGGCGGCCGGTCGGCGCATACGTCCCCACCAACGAGGGTCACAAGATCGCCGTCCCCGTGGGGACAGAGCGGTGACAGCTACGCGGCAGGCGCGCTGCTCTGTGCCGCCTTGCGGTGGCGGGCGGTCAGCCGCGAGCCGGATTCGCGGCGGGCGGCGCGGCGCAGGAGCGGCACCGCGAGGAGGAACCCGAGGACCGCCCAGACCGTGAGGACCAGGGCGACCATGGGCAGTTCCCAGGAGCCGGCCGCCTCGGCGGTCCGTGCCGCGTCGGGGAGCAGCGCCGCCCGTAGGCCCTGCGCCATCCATTTGAGGGGGAAGACCGAGGCCACGTGCTGGATCGGCACGGGCAGTGCGGTGATCGGGTACACCGTCCCCGAGGTGAGCAGTAGTGCCATCGTCGGCAGCATGATCAGTGCGAGGGCCTCGCGGGGGTTGGGCAGTACGGCGCCGATGGCCGCGCCGAGCGGTATGACGGCGAGCAGCCCGAGTGTGGTGACCCACAGCAGGGTGAGCCAGTCGCCCGGCCCGTGCGGTAGTGGCCCGTTGACCAGCAGGGCCCCGGCGGCCAGGAGCAGCGTCAGGGTGCCGACCGCCAGGGCGACCACCAGCAGGCACTTGGCGATGAGGTAGGCCGGTATTCCGCCGGGGGTGGCGCGCAGTCTCAGGAGGGTGCCCTCCTCCCGTTCGGTCACGAGGATCTGTGGGAGGTTGATCAGCCCGGCCTGGAACAGCAGGTAGGCGGCGAAGCCGGCCAGTACGAGATGGGTCATCGGGGTTTGTGTCCCGGGTACGTCGTCGCTCATGTAGGCGGCGACGAGCAACGCGACGACCACGTTGGTCAGATGGCCGGACATTTCCTTGCCGTTGCGCAGGAGGTGCCGCAGTTCGATTCCTCCGCGCTGTAGCCCGGCACGCCGGCTCTTCGTCATGGGTGTCCACTTCATGCGACCGGTGCCTCCAGGGCGTGTTCCTTGTCCGTGCCGTCGGCTTCGTCCGGGCTGTCGGCCGCCTGGTGCACCATGTGCAGGTAGGTGTCCTCCAGCGTCGGGCGGCGGACCTCCAGGTCGGCGATCGGGCCGTCCGCGCACCGGTGGAGTTCCCAGACCAGCCGTGAGGGGTCCTGGGTGCGTTCGTGGCGGGGCGTCCCGTTGTCGGCCGTCCAGCGGACCTCGGCCCGGGCGGCGGCTTTTCGGGCCAGTTCCGCGGGTGTGCCGCAGGCTCGGATCCGGCCGCGGACCAGCATGGCGATCCGGTCGGCGAGCCGCTCGGCCTCCGCCAGGTCGTGGGTGGTGAGCAGGACGGTGACGCCCTCGTCGCGGGCCAGCTGTTCGACCAGGGCGTGGAACTCGTGCCGCGCCTGAGGGTCGAAGCCGGTGGTCGGTTCGTCGAGGAAGAGGAGTTCGGGGCGGCCGATGATGCCGAGCGCGACGTCGAGGCGGCGGCGCTGTCCGCCGGACAGGCGGTCCACCTGCCGGCCGCCTTGGTCGGTGAGGCCGACCAGGGCCAGGAGTTCGGCCGGGTCGCGCGGGTCGGGGTAGTAGGTCGCGAAGTGGGTCAGTAGCTCGGCGACCCGCCAGCGGCGGTGGTCGCGCCAGGATTGCAGGACCAGGCCGATCCGGGCTCGCCACGCGTCGCCGCCCCGCTGGGGATCCGTGCCGAGGACGCTCGCCTCCCCTCCGGAGCGCTGACGGAAGCCTTCCAGGATCTCGACGGTGGTGGTCTTGCCGGCGCCGTTGGGCCCGAGGAGCGCGAAGACCTCGCCGCGGTGGATGTCCAGGTCGACGCCGCGCAGGACATCGACATCGCCGTACGCCATGGTCAGATCGCGTACCTGGATCACGGGCCGGACGTCGGTGCGTCCGGACGTCGTCATCGGCCCGCCTCCGCGTGGGGCTGCTGTTGTACCGCCCCGGTCGCGGGTGCGGCGCTGTCGACGATGGCCCGGAGTGCCGCCACATGTCCTTCGAAGGCGGTGCGGCCGCGGTCGGTCAGCCGTACCTTCGTACGGCGGTTGCGGCCGCCGCCCTCCTTCTGGATCGCCAGGTATCCGGCCCCCTCCAAGGTGTGCAGTTGCTTGGAGAGCGCGGAGTCGCTGAGCGAGAGGCTGTCGCGGATGAACGCGAAGTCCGCCCACTCGGTGGCGGCGAGCAGTGCGACCACCGACAGCCGGGTGGCGGGGTGGATCAGTTCGTCGAAACCCGCGGGGGTGCTCATCGGCCCGCCTCCTCGTCCGCGTCCGCCGGTTCGCCGCCGCTGCGCACCGAGTCGGCCGCCCAGCGGTTGGCGGGACCGAGGAACAGCAGGTACACGGCCACCGCGACCGTGGCCTGGATGAGGCCGGCGTGGAGCGGCTCCAGTGACTCGGTCAGGTGGTCCGCCAGCACGATCGTCCCGCCGACCAGCACCCCCGCCGCACCGAACGTGGCCCACATACGCCCCGTGCACCGAGTGTGATGCAGTTGCATCCGGCTCCTGCGGCTGCTCGCCACGATCAGCACGCTCAACAGGCCGACGTAGGCGACCAAGAACAATCCGACGCCCCACCCGGGCAGGTCCATGCCGACGCCGGCGAGGAACACCCACATCAGCGCGGCCGTGCCGTAGGTCACGCCCCGCCCTCCGGACGCGGCGCGCTCGAACTCGTCGTACACCCGCTCCTGAGGCACTCGAATGCGCTGAAGATCTTTCCATGCCTGTTCGGCATCCACCGGAACGCTCACGGCCGTCCCCTTCCCCACCTCGATAACTTTCCCACCAGGAAAGCTACTCTTGACTTTCCCAGTAGGCAAGTAGCATTTGTCGGCATCGGGAGCCGAGATCCGCGAAGTCCCCCCACACGGTGGGCGGGATCGCCGAGGCGAGTACGGGCGACGTTCGCCTCGCGGAGGGCCTCCTCGCCCAGGCGCCCGGATGCGGACGGACCCACGAGAGCCGCATCGTCGGCGAGGACGGCGTGCTCCCGCACGTGTTCCCGGGAAGGTCGCAAAGGACACGGTGCGCTCGTACCTGACGGAGGACGCTCCGCAGGCTCCGAAATGGCGTGAGGCGTGAGGTTTTCGCGTTCCTGGAGGGAAGAGGGATTGCCGGTCGGTTCGGTCTCCTCCCTGGCCGGGCGGGTGATGCGAGACTGACGGGATGGATATTCGTCGCAGGAACAACGTCACCGTCACCGGACGTGCGGATGGGCCGGTGCTCCTGCTGGCGCACGGGTTCGGCTGTGACCAGAACATGTGGCGTCTGGTCCTGCCCGCGCTCGTCGAGGACTTCCGGGTGGTGCTCTTCGACTACGTGGGCTCCGGAAACGCGGAGCCGTCGGCCTGGAACGAACAGCGCTACAGCTCGCTCGAGGGCTATGCCCTGGACGTGCTGGAGGTCTGCGAGGAGCTGAACCTGCGCGAGGTGATCTTCATCGGGCATTCGGTCAGCGCGATGGTCGGGGTGCTCGCGGCGGCGAAGGCGCCCCAGCGGTTCTCCCGCCTGGTGATGGTCGCTCCCTCGCCGCGCTACATCGACGAGGACGGATACCGGGGCGGGTTCGGCGCGGACGACATCGACGAGCTGTTGGAGTCGCTGGATTCGAACTACCTCGGCTGGTCGGCGGCCATGGCCCCCGTGATCATGGGCAACGCGGATCGACCCGAGCTCGGTCAGGAGCTGACGACATCGTTCTGCGCAACCGACCCGGCCATGGCGCGGGTCTTCGCCCGTACGACGTTCTTGTCCGACAGCCGCCAGGATCTGAAAACGGTGACGGTGCCGACGCTGGTCCTGGAATGCCGGCAGGACGTGATCGCTCCTCGCGAGGTGGGCGCCTACGTCCACGCCGCGATCCCCGGCAGCCGCCTGGTGACGCTGGAGGCGACGGGGCACTGCCCGCAGCTGAGCGCCCCCGAGGCCACCGCCGAGGCGATCACCGCCTTCATCAGAGCTTCCCGATGATGTGCCGCACCGACCAGGACTCGGACAGGGATCCGGACCTGGACACCACGGACGCGGCGTTCATCTCCCTTCTGGAGGACAGCGCGGAGGAGCTGTACGACCAGGCGCCGTGCGGCTACCTGTCGACGCTGATGGACGGCACCATCGCGAAGATCAATGCCACCTTGCTGGACTGGCTGGGCCTGGAACGCTCCCAGGCGGTGGGGCGGATGCGGTTCACCGACCTGCTCACGGTGGGCGGCAAGCTCTACCATGAGACCCATTTCGCCCCCATGCTGCAGATGCAGGGCGAGATCAACGGCATCGCCCTCGACATCAAGGCCGCCGGTAGGCAGCGGATGCCGGTGTTGGTCACCTCGAAGGTGAAGACGAGCGAGGACGGCGAGCCGATGCTGGTCCGCACCACCGTCTTCGACGCCCGTGACCGACGTGCCTACGAGACCGAACTGCTGCGCAGCCGCCAGGTCGCCGAAGAAGCACGGCGTCATGCGGAGGCCGATCGCGCACGGCTCCAGGAGGCTCTGGCCGTCCTCCAGCAGAGCCTGCTGCCCGCCGAGCTGCCCGCCGTGCCGGGGCTGGAGGCCGCCTCCTACTACCACACCGCCTCGCCGGACCTGCTCGGCGGAGACTTCTACGACCTGTTCCCCGTGGGCACGGACCGGTGGGCGTTCTTCCTCGGCGACGTGTGCGGAAAAGGACCCCAGGCCGCAGCGGTCACCTCTCTGGTCCGCTACACCCTCAGGGGCGCAGCCCTTCACGACCTCGATCCCGTCAACGTGCTGAGCACGCTGAACACCGTGCTGCACGAGCGCTACAGCAGCGGGGACGCCCGCTACTGCACCGTCGTGTTCGGGTTCCTGGAGCCGGGCAGCGACCGTGTCGATGTCCACCTGGCTTCAGGCGGCCATCCTTCCGCGCTGATCCAGCGTGCGGACGGCACCGCCCACTACCTGCCCACTCCCGGTGGGATGCTCGTCGGGGTCCTGCCAGGCGCCCGGTTCACGACCGCCCGCACGGAGTTGCTGCCCGGCGACACCCTGCTCCTCTACACCGACGGCCTCACCGAGGCCCGCATCGGTCCCGACCGCGCGCTCTACGGCGACGACGCCCTGCACGACTTCACCAGCGCCCGGCCGCCCGCCGGACCCCAGGCGCTCATCACCGCCCTGCGCGAACTCCTCTCAGGCTTCGGCGACGGGCTCGACGACGACACCGCACTCCTCGCCCTCGGCGTACCCGCCTCGCCCACCGCCCCCGTCCCGCCCTCATCAGCGAAGACCTGACATGAGTGCGCCTCCGAAAGGCCGTGGGCCGGCTCACCCTGACACCGGGCCGGCTGCGATCCGCGATCAAGAGCGGGCGCCGTCACCAGTGCCCCGCCATCAGGACGCCACCCGCTCTCCCGTCGGCTCGGCCACCACCACCTGGACGTGGGACGGGGCGTACTTCCGTGCCTTGCTGAGCATCTTGTCCAGGTCGAACTTGTGGCGCTGCACGGGCACGTGCAGCGGCGCCGGCATCGCCGGATGCGTCGGCCGGACCCTCGTACCGGCCGGCGCCGTCGCCCCCTGCCGCAGCCGTACACCGATCAGCGCGTGCTCACTGCCCTCGGGCGTGGCCACGACGAACTGAGTGACGTCGTTCCAGGGCAGCAGCACGTCGTCGACCCGTACGCCGGCTGCGTCGAACTGGAACAGGATGCGACGTGAGTCGAACCAGGACGAGATGAACGGGATCGCCGCGACGATCACCACACCGCCCTTCATGTCGAGTGCCCACCCGAGTAGGAGAGCGAGGGCCACCACCCCCAGGATCGAGCCCCACAGACCGGCCAGGTCCTGCGGCGAGAACGGGCGCGTCACCTTGAACCGCTCCCACCGGCCGCGGCGTGCGGGCTGGTTGCCCGACCTCGGATTCGGCACCGACATGCGTATCCCCTTGATGTAGCTGTGCGGAACGACTGCGTACTCTCCAGGGACCTTAGAGAAGGCGCGGGCGGCCTTGCTTGGACAAATTTGATCTCGCCGCTCAAGGTCGGCCCGCTCGAACCTCGCCGCTCACAGCTCGTGGGCGCCCTCCACACGGCGAGCGGTCGCCATTTCGGCAGGGGTGACGTCGGCCAGGGCGCGGAACTCGCGGTTGAGGTGGGCCTGGTCGTAGAAGCCGCAGGTGGTCGCCAGTTCGCTGAGGTCCCTCCACCTGTGGGACAGCAGCTCCACCGACCGGTGGAAGCGCAGCACCCTGGCAGACATCTTCGGCGTCAAACCGACTTGATGAGTGAAGCGGCGGATCAAGTGGCCGTGGCTCCAGCCAACTTCGGCGGCGATTCGGGCGACGGGGATCGTTCCCGCCGACCGCGTGAGCAGCCGCCAGGCCTGCGCGACCTCGGGCGAGGGATCGGGGCCGCGATCCAGCCGGGCCAGCAACGCGGCGTCCAGCAGGTCGAACCGCTGAGCCCAGTCACGGGTCGCCGACATCCGCTCCACCAACTCATCCGCCCCGGGACCGAGGACGTCCCGCAGCTCGAACACCATGTTCGTCAACTCCCGCATGGGCACGGCGAAGAGTCGGTACGCACCGAGCGGAGTCAGTTCGAGTCGTATCGCCTCCTGGCCACCCGGGTGGTCGCACACCCGCGGCCCGTCTTCGAGCCCCGCGACCAGCGACCCGACCACGCGCACGACGGGACCCGTCTCCCTCAGCCGGAACACCTGGGCGAACGGCTCCCCGAGATTGATCACTACGACGGCCCGCCCCCTGGGGACGAGCCGAACCCGGTATGAAATCGCCGCCGCCACCCGGTATCCGTCGTAACTGTGCACGTACGGCCGCAGTTCTTGCGGCCAGGGCCGGGTCACCTGCAACCGATCGCTGAACCGGGACGTCACAGTTCCCGTACCGGCCGCTCCTCCGTGGCCAACTCCCGTCACACCGTGCCCCTTTCCTCTACGGGACCACCCCTGATCGCAGCCGTCCCCTTACTGCCGAGGCGGGCATGATGACACGCTTGACCGAACGGCGAGTCCTGGTGGGCACTGCGGCTCCTGCCACTTCAGCCAACGGCTACCGCGTGCGAGGATCTCCGAAAGTTCCACCTTGTCCGCTTTCGCAGAGGTCGCACATGAACAGCAGATTCCTCCCCTTCCGGCGCAAGCGCGGGACCAAGGTCGCCTACGAGGTGACCGGCACCGGCTCCTTCGAGGTGTCCTATTCCGTCGGCGACCCTCTGAAAGGAGAGCAGAAGCAGGTCAAGGTTGGCGTCACGCCGTGGAAGCAGGACGTCGTGATGTCGGGCATCGACGCGATGCCGATGCTCACTATCATCACGTCCAACCCCGAGCATCCCGACGGTTGGCTCCAGTGCACGATCTCCATCGACGGAGAACTCGCAGTGGAAGGGGCGGTGTCCTCGCGGTCGGCCAGCGCGACCTTCGCGGCTCTGCCCGGCGCGACGGGCTGACGACCGCGGGCATCGACGCGGGGCCCGGCGGGCCCTCACGCGGTGGGTGCGAACCGGCTGCCACGGTTCGTGCGCGGTCGCCGTCCCCGGCGGCGGTCAGGGCGCGGGCGTCGCAACGGGAGTTCGCGCTCTCGTGGAGGCTCTGCGGGAGGACCGGCGGAGCCTGCCGCTCCCACGCCGGCCCGGTGTGTGAACACGGTGTGTACGCCAGGTGTGGATGGACGTGGGGAGGGGTGGCCGGTTGCCAGGAGGGTGGCGGATGGAGGATGGTTGCTATGAGGCAACCAATTCTTCGAGAGGCTATGAGGTGAGGGGTCCGCCCAGCGGGCCCTCAACAATTTGGTGAATACCACCCAGGAAGCCGCCACCGCGGTGCGCGCGCCGTGGAGTGAGGCCCCCTACCCCGTGCTGGTCGCGGACAGGCGAGGGTCCCTGCTGTTCGCCAACGAGATGGCCGGTCTGCTGTTCCCCGCCGCGCGCCCCGGGGCGCCGATGTCGGACGCCGTGCCCGCATGGCTGTCCGACGCCCACACCCGCTCCCTGACACCGGCCCCTGCCGAGCCCGTGGTCGGGCCCGCGGCGACCGAGGCCGAAGCGCTGGTCGAGGGTCCCGTCGGGGAGCGTTCGTACGAAGCGCATCCGACGGTCCGCGGCGACGGGACAGTGGTGTGGTGGCTGGTCGACGACACCGACCACCGCCTGGCCCGGGAAGCGCTGCGCATCGAGCGGGAACGCACCGCGTTCCTGGGGCAGGCCTCGAACCTGCTGCTGTCCTCGCTGAACCTGGAGCGGTGCATGGACGTCACCGCGCAGATGGCCGCCGAGCACCTCGCCGACGCCGCCCTGGTCGTCTCCCCCGCCCGCGGCCGCGAACTCCCGGTCGTCTCCTGCCTGCGCGGCGGGATGCCGACGTCGTCGCGGATCATCGCGCTCGCCGAAGACGTGCCGGGGCTGGCCGAGGCGCTGCAGGGGTTCCCGCCCGTGCCGTCACGCTGGATCGATCCGGCAACGGCTCCCGCCTGGCTGGTGCCCGAGGGCTTCGGGACGGTGGGATCCATCGTGGTCACCCCACTGCCCGGGCACGGCGTCCCCGCCGGCGCCCTGATCCTGCTGCGCCGCACCGGGGGCGCCGGATTCTCGGAGGAGGAAGAGGTATTCGCGCGTCTGTTCGCGGCCCGTGCCGGTGCGGCGATGTCGGCGGCGCGGCTGTACGCGGAGCAGGCGTCGATAAGCGAGACCCTGATGCGGGACCTGCTCCCGCCCTTCCTGCACCAGGTGTCGGGGGTCGAGTACGCGGGCGGCTACCGGGCCTCGCAGGACCACGAGCGGATCGGCGGGGACTTCTACGACGTGCACCCCGCCGCCGTCGAGGGCGACGCCTCCCTCATCGTCCTGGGTGACGTGTGCGGCAAGGGACTGGACGCGGCGGTGATGACGGGCAAGATCCGCAACACCCTCCACGCCCTGCTTCCCATGGCTGGTGACCATCAACGGATGCTGAACCTGCTCAACACCGCCCTCCTCAGCACCCACAACGCCCGCTTCGCGACCATGGTCCTCGCCTCGGCGGTACGGGAGGGGGGCGCTGTGAAGCTGCGGCTGACCAGCGCCGGGCATCCCGCGCCGCTGATCGTGCGCGCCGACGGCCGTGTGGAAGAGGCGCCGACCCGGGGCACGCTGGTCGGAGCCCTGCCTGATGTGACCGCCGCGACGGCGGAGATCATGCTCGCGCCGGGCGAGACGTGCGTGCTCTACACCGACGGGATCACCGAGGCCCGCGGCGGGCCGATGGGCGACGACATGTTTGGCGAGACCCGCCTCAAGCGGGCCCTGTCGGAGTGCGCCGGGATGCCGGCCGAAGCGGTGGTCGAGCGGGTGCAGATGCTCGCCTCCGAATGGGTCGGCACCAGCAGCCACGACGACATGGCCGTCGTGGTCATCGCCGCACCCCGAACCAACCACCTGAGCGCGGTCGACGGGCACACCCGGGGCAGGTTCACCGCGTGAGTATCGATCAGATCACCGGCAAAGCACTGGTCGACAGTTTGTGGGCCGCGGTCCTGGCCGGGGACGAGCGGGCCGCGGCCGACGTGATCCGCCAGGCGCTGGACGACGGGGCGGACCCGGAAGGCGTGCTGTTGGACGTGATCGGCCGGGTGCAGGGCCGGGTCGGCGAGGAGTGGGCGGCCAACCGGATCACCGTGGCCCAGGAGCACGCCGCGACCGCGATCAACGAGCGCGTCGTCGCCGTCGTCGCCGGCCATCCCGTGGCCGCCGCCGAGCCGTCCATGGGACGGGTCCTGGTGGCCTGCGTCGACGGCGAATGGCACGGACTGCCGGCCCGCCTCGTCACCGAGGTGCTGAAGCTGCGTGGCTGGAACGTCGACTACCTCGGCGCGCACGTCCCGACCCCGCACCTCGTCGCGCACATCCATCGCACCGGGCCGGACGTCGTCGCCCTGTCGGGTTCGATCCCGACCCGGCTGCCGACCGCGCACGCCACGATCACCGCCTGCCAGGCCGCCGGCACCCCCGTCCTCGTCGGCGGAGCCGCCTTCGGACCCGACGGCCAGTACGCGCGCCTGCTCGGCGCGGACGCGTGGGCGCCCGACGCCCGAACGGCCGCGGACCGGCTGGAACGGCATCCCCTGACTCGGCCGCAGCCCGACCACCAGCCCATCGACGACCTGCCACACCTCGCCGACCAGGAATACACCATGGTCGCCCGCACCCGCCGCCGGCTCGTACGGACGGTGTTCACCGGACTGGAAGAGCGGTACCCGCCGATGCGCGGCTACACCGAGGCGCAGCGCGAGCGCACGGCGGAGGACCTGGCGCACATCGTGGACTTCCTCGGCGTCGCCCTCTACACCGGCGACGAGGAACTGTTCACGCGCTTCCTGCTGTGGACGGCCGGCATCCTCCAGGCCCGGGGCGTTCCCGCGCGGAGCCTGCCGCCCGCCCTGGACATCCTCGGCCGGGAGCTGAAGGACTTCCCGCGCGCGACCGACATCCTGCGTCACGCGACCGTCCGGTTGACCAGTAACCCTCTGAGTGTGGGCGGAGCCGCCGAATGAACCCGACACCCGGCCTGCTGCGCCTGGCCCGCATGGACGAGGGCGGTACCGTCCGCGTCGAGCTCCACGGCAGTTTCGACCACCACAATGCCGACGGCCTCGTCCGGATGGTCACCGACCTGCTGGCCGAACCGGTCACCCCGCGCAACCTCCACGTGGACTGCGCGGGCGTGAGCGCGGTCGACTCCAGCGGGCTGTCGGCCCTGCTCATGATCCGCAGGGCAACGGATGCCGCCGGCGTACGGCTCCACCTCGACGCGCGCCCCCTGAAGCTGGAGCGGATGCTGAAACTCACCGGTACCCTCGAACACCTCACCGGCCACGACGCCGACCGCCCGGCGGACTCCGCGGCCGTGCCGCCTGCCGACCGGATCGAGAGCAACAGGACGGTTCGCTCGGGCGGAACCGGCACGACCACCTGACCGACACCAGCCGGCCACACCCCACACGCAACAGGGAACGCAGATGCCTACACCGGCCCTCGGGCCCCACAGCACCACCACCGCCTCCGACCTCTCACGCTCGGTGGGCGACATCGCCGAACTCCTCGACGTCCTCTACGAGAACGCCCGCCACTCCACCGGCGGATCGCTCGTGTCCGCGACGCAGCTGCGGCTGATGTGCCTCGTCGACCGCCACCCCGGTCTCCGGATGCGGGCCCTCGCGCAACTCCTCGGCGCGACAGGCCCCTCCATGACGCGGCTCTGCGACCGCCTGGAAGCCGCGGGATTCCTGCGACGCCACCCCAGCCCCGGCGACGGCCGCGAGATCACCATCCGCCTCACCCCCGCCGGGGAGGACCACCTCGCCCGGATACGGGAGACCCGCGAACGCCGTCTCGCCATCGCCCTGGACGCGATGCCCGCCGGCACCCGCCACGCGCTGGCGCACGGCCTCGAAGGCCTCCGCCAGGGCCTCACCACCACCGCCGACGCCGACGCCGACCTCTCCTCTCAGGAGACCCAGCCCGCCGCCTGACCGGCCGCGCACGGGAACAGGCCGCCCCGACACCCACCCGGCCACGGCAGTGCCGCGATGCAACAAGCCTCGACGCAGACCTGAAGGAAGCGAACGGCCCGGGCGCCAGGACCGCGGACCCTCCCGCGGCCGTGGACGCGTCACGCCGGACCCGCAGGACGCGATGAGCACGCAATCCTGTGGGGGCGCGACCCCTCCACCCGACCCTGCTCAGCGGCCGTGAGAACGTGACTCCCGCACATTCCCGGCCCGGGGAAACTTCGGCACCACCGGCCCCCGCCGGCCGACGGAGCGGTCACGATCCCCCTGCCGCCGAGCCTTCGGCACCTGCCTCGCGCACACCGCAGTGAGCGGCCTCCCCCGGGCGGACCGGCCGTGCCCCCTGCGCAGTCACGGCCTGAGGGGTTGGAACAGCAGGTCAACTGCGCTCAGGCCGGTCCGAATCGGATCCTTTGCGCTACCCCTCGACCACCGGAGCCCAGAGTCCGCACACCGTCCGTCTCCAGGGGGCAGAAGGCGGTAGAGTTGATAGTTGCCGCATGACAACCATGCCGGCAGGCGGAACATCCGGTCGTCGGGGCGAGACAGCGCTGAGGCCCGCCCATGCCAGGAGGCAACTTTCAGGCACGCCCTCCGCACCACCGGGCCATCCCAGGATGCCGGTTCACCCCACCGCCGCTTCTCGAAGAAATGACCCCAACCATGCCCGACTTCCTGGCCGTGGAGCGTGCTCTGCGTACGGCAGCGCCTCATGACCTTCTCCGCACGATCCGCGCCGCACTCATCGAGCACTACGACGCGGTCGAGGTCGAACTCCTCATGGCCGACTACAGCCTCACCGTGCTGCAGCCGGTCACCGCTCTGCCGCACACGGCGGAACCCCTGCCCGTGCAAGCCAGTTCCCAGGGCCGCGCCTTCGGCAGCCAGGAGCCGTACGGGCAGTACGCGGCACGGGACGGCGCCGTGGACCTCCACCTGCCGGTGACCGTCCGCGGGGACCGCTTGGGCATCCTCACGGTGCGCATGCCCGAGGAGGGATGCACTTCGGAGACCGTCGAGGAACTGACCGCCCTGGCGGAGCTGCTCGGACACGAGATCGTCGTGGCCGAACGCGACACCGACCTGTACCTCCAAGCCAGGCGCGCCAGCCGACTCACCCTGGCGGCCGAGATGCAGTGGCAGCTGCTGCCGGCGCGGGCGTGCGCCCGGCCGGAGTACGCCATCGGGGCGCAGCTGGAGCCGGCGTACGACATCCACGGGGACAACTTCGACTGGTCCACCACCGCCGAGACCCTCACCCTCACGGTCACCAACGGCATGGGTAAGGGGATCCAGGCCTCGCTGCTCACCAATCTTGCGATCAACGCGCTGCGCAACGCCCGCAGGGCCGGAATCAGCATCGCCGACCAGGCCGCGCTGGCCGACCAAGCCGTCCACGCGCAATACCGGGGGCGCGAATACGTATCAAGCCTTCTGCTGTCCTTCGAACTGGGCACCGGGCGCGTGCAGGTCGTGGATGCCGGTTCCCCTCAGCTGTGGCGGTACCGGAACAGATGCGTGGAGCGCATCGAGTTCGAGGCCCAGCTCCCTCTCGGAATGTTCGAGGAGTCCTCCTACGTCGCGCAGGAGTTCCACGTCCTTCCCGGCGATCGGTTGATCTTCGCGAGTGACGGCGTCTACTCGGCCGCGAGCGCGGGCGGTGAGGCCTACAGCGAACGCGCCCTGGCCAGGGCGATCCAGGCCGCCAGCCTGTTGCCGGCAGCAGCGGTACCTCGGGCCATCCTCCAGGAACTGGCCTCCCACCGTGCCGCCGACGCCGACGACGACGCCTTGGTCCTGTGCATGGACTGGTTCGGGCGGCCCGCCACAACCTGAGCAACGCTCCCGGTATCTCGCGCGAACGGACACGCGCTCGTGCCCGCCCTCAGGAATAAGAAACACATAAGATCGAATGCATGGTCGGGGTGGGGTCGGGCACACGGTGCCTCGGAGGTTGATAACTATGGTTCCCCTGCTCCTCGTTCTTCTGCTGGCACTGATCCTCTTCGGCGCGGGTTTCGCGGTGAAGATTCTCTGGTGGGTCGCCATCGCCGTCCTGGTCCTGTGGCTGGTCGGCTTCGTCGCCCGCCCCAAGGGCAGCAGCGGCCGCTGGTACCGCTGGTAGCCGTACGCGACACCAACGCAGCCTTCAGGCGCTGCATGCCGGTGGCCTGGCCCCCCGATCGACGGGGGGCCAGGCCACCGGCATGTCCGGGCCCGGCGGTACCACCCCCGGGCCGCTGCCTGCGGGCCCGACTCGTACACGCCGCCGCAGGTTCCGCCGCTACAGGGTGCGGGCCTCTTCCACGCCGGCGGCCACCGTGAACAACCGGTCGGCCTGGGTGAGTTCCAGGACCCGGGCCAGGGAGCGGGGCAACGGGCCGGCCAGGACCAGGCGGCCGCTGCGCAGCAGGTACAGCATCGTGTTGAGCATGGAGCAGCCGGCGAAGGCGATGCGGCTGACGTCGAGGACGATCCGCCGCACCGCCGGGTCGGCGACCGCCGGTGCGCAGGCCTGCCGCAGCGGCTCCAGGGTGCCTTGGTCGAACTCTCCGGAGCACACGATCACGCGGACGCCGTCGCCTTCGTCCGGGAGTACCAGGACGTCTTGTTCCACGGGCTTTCCTTGATCGGGCTGGGAATGGGGCGGAGCCGATGTGGCGGTCCTCCACATCGGCTCGTGAAAGGTGCGGCGGGCGGCGGCCTGCTGGTGCTCGGCGTTGACGCGGTGGGCTTCCTCCAACTGGGCTTCGCGGATCACGCTGCGACAGGCGGCTTCGACGGGGGTCCGTGGGCGACGAGCTCGCGGGCGCGGGCGGCAATGCGCAGCTGGTAGCGGGAGTAGCGGCGGCGGCCGCCCGGCAAGCGGAGCGGAGTGATCGGGCGGGCGTCGCGGACCACGCGGAGGACGCTCCGGGTGGTGCCGAGCAGTTCGGCGGCCCGGCCCACCGTGTGGGCGGGAAAGGCGTCGTCGAGACGGTCGATCGTGTCGCCTGCGGTCATTTCATCCCTGTGGAGCATGCGAAGGGGCCCTGGTACCCATGGCGCCAGGGCCCCGAAGGAACTGCTCCACCATCTGCCGGCCCCGGAACTGCGCCGGACTGCTTATCCGCGTGCCCGATCTGAGCGCTGTCGGGGGTGCGGGGATCGCGGTTGCTCGACCGGAGACCACCTCGCTATCGATGTCCTGCGGTACCCGGACTCGCGTGGCGCCCGGGCGATCCTGATGGCGTCCCATCCCTCCGTTCATCCCTCGGATGATCAACTGCTTGATGTAGGGAACTGCAACCGCTTGCACGGCAGTTCGGCTCTGCCGGACCCTGCGGTCTCCCTGGGTACGAGAGAAACCATAACCACGCGATCGGTCAATGTCTACTCCGGCCATCACAGATTTTCGCGCGCGAGTCCCTGAGGTAATCGAGTGCTACCGGGTTGAACGGCTGTGGGTCGGAGCACAACGGCCGGCCAGGCAGGGCCGGACACCTACAACAGACCCGAAGCGCGCGATGACCACGATGAGCCCGAGCACACAGCCCCCGAAGCCGGTGTCGGCGCCGTCCCCGAAGCGATATCCGCCCCGCCTCGACGTCCGCGGCGGATACGTTTCGATGGACAGCAGCCAGAGTGCTTTGCGCGAGCCCATCCGGGTACCACCGGCCGAGCGGGTGGAATCGTCCGGTCGGGCGGGGCCGGCGGAGGGTCTGAGAAAACCTTTCCCCTCCATGGGTGCCCGGCGAAGGCGCCCATCGGTCTGGCGGTTCGGAGTGAGGTCACCCGGACGGTGGACATCGGGGAGCGAGTGGGAGCGCTTGAGTGGCCGCGTCACATTCGAGTCCTTCCCCAGGGAGATCCCCGTGTCCCACCGTACGAGCCTGCGACACCTGGTCATCGGAGCCTGCACGGCAGCGCTTGCGGCCGGCTCCGGCCTGCTGGCCCTGCCCGCGCAGGCTGAGACCGGTCAGGCCCCGGCCGCCGTCGCTGCCCGGGCGACGCGTGCGGAGCTGGCCGTCGACCACTTCGTGAACCAGTACGTCTTCGCGATCCAGGGAACACAGAGCGAGGGCAAGGATTCGCTCACCATCCGGAAGGAGCTCCTGACCGCCGAACTCGACGAGGCACTCACGGTGTGGGGGTCCGAGCACCAGACCGACCCGGTCTTCCGCTACAACGCGGTGCCGAAGGAGTCCAAGGTGGTGACCGCCGGTACCACTATCGAGGGACACGAGAAGGTCATCGTCACCGAGACGTTCGAGGACGGCACCGTCAAGGACGTCTGGTACCAGGTGAACCTCGCGACGATGGTCATCGACGGTCTCCAGGACCCCACCGCCTGATCCCGGCCGACCGGCTCCCCGCGCCCGCGACCGGGGAGTCGGCCGTCGGTCTCGAAGCCGCAGGGGACCCCTTCACCTGGCCGGCGACGACCTGTCACTGACACCCGGCGGGTCCCGCCTGCCCACTCCATCACGGGCGGAGCAGTCGTTCCTTGGCCCCGTACGACCCCCACCGGGCCAGGAGACCCCGGCCGGCCGCTCCCGCGGGGCAGTCGGGGCCCGGTCAGATCGTGACCGGGCCGTGGGCGGTGGCGAACTCGACCGAGACCAGGCCCGGTTCCTCGTCCTCGGCCCAGGTGACGTCGATCTGGTCCAGGGGGTGGTCGGCCGGTTCGCCGAGGAATTCGGCGATGGAGGCGGCGTCGCCGGCGATGGAGACCCCGTTGATGGTGGTGGAGGTGCGCGGGTCGGCGCTCGGACGCTCCTCGGTGGGGACCAACCACTGCAGGAAGTAGGGCAGTTGCGGGTCCTCCATCAGTTCCAGGAGGCCGATCTGCTTCCACCTCAGGTCGAACCCGTCGGGGCGGACACGGTGGCCGTCGGCCGAGGTGCGGCCGAGGCGGGTCTCGACCGGGGCGATGTCGTCGACGGAGACCACCCAACCGAGCCAGCCGCCGCCCTCGGCGGCGCGGCGGGCGACCGCCTGGCCGAAGGGTGCGCGGTCGGCGGCGGGGTGGTCGAGTGTCGTGACGACCTCGACGTAGGTGCCGCCGCTCAGCGGAAGGATGAAATTGCGGGTGCCGAATCGCGGGTGCACGCCCCCGTCGACGAACCCGGCGCCGAGGGCCGATCCGATCCACTGGACGGTCGAGACGAAGCTGTCGCGGGCCACCGCATAGGACACGTGGTCAAGTCTCACCGCGCGATCATCACCCGACAACCCGCACGAATCCCGACGCCACGCCCGCCGCCCCGGCCGCGTCCGCCGTGGGTTCAGTCGTGGGGCGGATCGGTCTTCGTCATGCCGGCGGGGAGGCCCGGTCGAAGCCGCGCAGCAGCGCTGCCGCCTCGTCGAGGCCCACGACCCGCTCCATCAGTCGCTGCGGGGCGAGCGCTGCGGCCAAAGGTTTCGATCCGGCACGCAGCACCCAGGGCCGCGATCACCAGTGCGGTCCATACAGCTCTGCCCCGGGGATTTCGCTTTGCCGCACACATCGTCGGGCCGTGGCCGACACCATGACCGTCCGACGACGACACGACCCGGACGAGGGCGGCTTCGCCGGCGACGACTACGCGGGGGTGCACCCACTGGCCAACGGCGGCCACCCGGCCCCCAGGCGGGAACGCACGGGGGCCGCCCGGTTCCGAAAGGGTCAGGCCGTGACGAGCTCCTGCTCGCGGTCCGGCGTCGTGGCCTTGGGCTTCTTGTTCGGCAGCGAGAGCCGGAAGACCTTGTGCCACGCGGAGTACACCTGCTTGGGCAGGGGCCCGGTGACGTACTGCAGCTCGTACTTGTCGAACAACGCACGCACCTTGATCGCGACCTCGGCGTACCGGTTGCTCGGTAGGTCCGGGAAGAGGTGGTGCTCGATCTGGTGCGACAGGTTGCCGGTCATGAAGTGCATGGCCTTGCTGCCGCTGATGTTCGCCGAGCCCATCATCTGGCGCAGGTACCACTGGCCGCGCGTCTCGCCCCTGATCGACCGGCGCTCGAAGACCTGCACGCCTTCGGGGAAGTGCCCGCACATGATCACCGAGTGGGTCCAGACGTTGCGGACCAGGTTCGCGGTGAAAGTGGCGGCGAGCGTGGTGAGGAAGGACGGGCCCGAGAGGAGCGGGTGGATCACGTAGTCCTTGAGCACCTGCTTGCGGATCTTGCGGCCCACGGCCTTGGCCCGCGCGCGGAACTCCGGGTTCTTGCGGCGGCGCTTGTGCAGGTTCTTGCCGAGTTCCAGGTCGTACGCGGCGATGCCGTACTCGAAGAAGCAGGCGTTGATGAAGTTCCACAGCGGCTGGCCGAGGTGGAAGGGGTGCCACTTCTGGTCCTCGTCGACGCGCATGATGCCGTAGCCGAGGTCGTTGTCCTTGCCGATCACGTTGGTGTACGTGTGGTGCAGCTCGTTGTGCGAGTGCTTCCACTGATCGGCCGGCGAGACGTGATCCCAGTCCCAGGTGGTGGAGTGGATCTTCGGGTCCCGCATCCAGTCCCACTGGCCGTGCAGGACGTTGTGGCCGATCTCCATGTTCTCCATGATCTTCGCCACGGACAGTCCGGCGGTGCCGATCAGCCATGCGGGCGGGAAGATCGAGAACAGCAGGACGCCCCTGCTGACCAGTTCCAGTGTGCGCTGTGCCGAGATGACCTTGCGGATGTAGGCGGCGTCCTTCTCGCCGCGGCCGGCGATCACCTCGTCGCGGATCGCGTCCAGCTCGCGGCCGAGCTCCTCGATCTGCTCCGCGGTCAGGTGGGCGGTGGGGTCGATGGCGGTCAAGGTGCTCCTACCGTTCGATGTCGCAAGGGCCCGCCGCGGCGGACACGCAGGTCTGGATGAGGACGCCCGGCCCGGCTTCGGTGATCTCGCCGGTGCGCAGGTCGCGGACGGCGCCCGCCCTGAGCGGCGTGACGCAGCCGAAGCAAATGCCCATGCGGCACCCGGACGGCATGAGCACCCCGGCCTCCTCGCCGACGTCCAGCAACGGCGTGGCACCGTCCGCGTCGATGGTCTTGCCGGTGGTGGCGAACGTCACCTCGCCACCGTCGCCGGCAACGACGGCGTTGGCGCGGAAGCGTTCGGTGTGCAGGCGCTCCGGGACGCCGTGCCCGCTCCAGTGCTCTTCGGCGGCGTCCAGCAGGCCCACGGGCCCGCACGCCCAGGTCTCGCGCTCGGCCCAGTCGGGCACGAGTTCGCCGAGACGGGCGATGTCGAGCATGCCCTCCGTGTCGGTGTGCACCTCGGTGAGCCGCAGCTTCTTGTCCGCGACCAGGTCGTGAAGATCGTTGCGGAAGAGCACGTCGTGCGGCTGTGGTGCGCAGTGGACCATGACGACGTCGTCGAGATCGATCTCCCGCAGCATGCCCATCACCGGCGTGATGCCGCTGCCGGCCGTCAGGTAGAGCACCTTGGCGGGCTTGGTCCCCGGCAGCACGAAGTCACCGGTCGCCTGGTCGAGCTGGATCAGCGTGCCCGGTTTCGCCCTGCGGACCAGGTGGTTGCTGACCTTGCCTCCCGGGATCGCCTTCACGGTGATCGTGATCCGGCCGTCCTGGCGGTTCGTCGGCGAGGTGACGGAGTAGGCACGCCACAGGCGCACCCCGTCGACATCGACCCCGATCCGCACGTACTGACCGGCCGTGTGACCGCGCCAGCCCCGTCCCGGTCTGATCACGATGGTCGCGGCGTCACCCGTCTCGGGGTGTACGGCCTCGATGCGCCCCCGCAGGTCGGCACCCGCACGCAGCGGGACGACCAGGTCGAGGTAGTCCGACGGCAGCAGCGGCGTCGTGACCATCTCCAGCAGTTTCCACGCCCTACTGCGGAGGGCTGCACTCGTCATGACCCCAGCTTGATGCGCTGCCGGGGGTAAAGTCCTGTCCGTAGGACGTGAATCTGATCAGTTGAATTGTTCGCAGGGAACAAAAACGTGAGCCATGCAATCCGGAGGGCCAGTGAACTGGTCCTGGATGAGACGACGGTCACTGCGCTTCGGGCCGCGCTGAGGACCACCGCCGACGAGGTCGTCCAGGCGATCATCGACGAGGTCCCGCCCTACGCCAACGCCCTTTCGGGCCGCATGGGCGCCACCATCCGTCGAGCCGTCCGCACCGCCCTGGGCCTCTACCTGGACCTCGCGAGCGGCAACGCCACGGGCGGCGACGCCGGCGACGCGGCCTACGAGCTGGGCCGCGGCGAGGTCCGCGACGGACGTTCGATGGACGCCCTGCTCAGCGCCTACCGGGTCGGCGCCCGCGTGGCCTGGCGAGGCCTGGCCGCTGGGGCCGTACCCGCAGGCCTCCCCGCCGCCGAGGTCGCCAAGTTCGCCGAGCTGACCTTCGCCTACATCGACGAGCTCTCCGCCGCGAGCGCCGCGGGTCACGCCGACGAACTGGCCGCCCGGGGGCGGGCCCACGAGCGCCACCTGGAACAGCTGGCCCGCGACATCCTTGCCGGCGCGAACCCGGACGCACTCCTTGCCGCTGCTCAACGGGCCGGGTGGCAGCCCCCGATTTCGCTGACCGCGGTCCTGTTGCCCGCCGCCCAGGCCCGGCCCGCCTACCGCGCGCTCGATCCGGGCACCCTTGTCCTCGACGATCTGCCGGACGCCTCCGGAGTGCTGCTCGTTCCCGATGCCGACCGAGCACACCTTCTGAGGCAGCTGCCCGACCGCACCGCCGTGGTCGGCCCGGCCCGGCCATGGACGCGTGCGTCCGCCTCGTACGCACGAGCCGTACGCGCGCGCTCCCTCTCCCCCGACATCCGCGACACCGAGGACCACCTGCCCGAGTTGGTCCTGAGCGCCGACGCGGACGCGTTCGCAGACCTTCGGACCCGAGCCCTCGCACCGTTGCGGACCTTGCCCGACGCGACCTCGCGGCGGCTCGAGGAGACGTTGCGGGCGTGGCTGTTGCACCAGGGCAGGCGGGACGAAGTGGCGGCGGCGTTGTTCGTCCACCCCCAGACCGTCCGGTACCGGATGTCGCAGCTGCGGGAGCTGTTTCCCGATCTCGGTTCGCCGCAACGGGTCCTCGAACTGACGCTGGCGGTCGGTCTCCGGGGACGCTAGCGTCACGGCGAACCGGTCCCGGACCGGCCCGGACCCGGGAACGGACCGGGAACGGACCGGGAACGGCTTCGCGGCGCGCTGAGCCGCAGTGGGCTCGGCAGAGCCTGAGCACCGAGGAGTTCGCCGTACGGCCCGAACCCGGCGCCGCCACCCGCCGGGCGGTGGTGGACGGCATCACCGCCCGGGAACGCGAGGTCCTGACCCTTGTGATGGTGAGCTCAACACCGCGTGGTGCACGGGTGAACAACCGTCCGCCGAGGGCGCGCTCCAATGTGGCGATGCGTTTGGACCGGCCTGCTGGGTGATCGACAGGTCGACGGCTTTCTGGAACTGGCCCGTTCCCGCGACGGCGACGAAAGCACGTGCCGCTTCGAGGTCCACGCCGACCACCTTGGTACACAACCAATGGTTGTGAGTCAGAGGCGGATCAGTTGTTTGACCTGCTGTTGTCCTGCCCCCTTAGCTCTTCTCGGTCAACGTTGGTTTGTTCGAGTGGGACTTCTAGGGGAGCGCGCTGAGCATGGTGGGCAGGAGGCCGTTGGGCCGGCAGTTCGGCTGGCTGTGGTCGGCCTATGCGGTGAGCGCTTATGGGTCCGGGCTGGGGTTCGGGGCATTGCCGCTGATCGCCGTACTGGCGTTGCACGCAAGCCCCGCCGAGGTGTCCGCGCTGTCCGCAGTGGGGCCCGCGGTAGGTGCACTGCTCGCGGTGCCGCTCGCGCCGTGGGTGGAGTTCCGGCGCAAGCGCCCGGTGATGATCATGATGGACCTGGCACGGTTTGCGGCCATGGCGACGATTCCGCTCGCCTACGCCTTCGGTCGGCTCGGTTTCATCCAACTGCTCGTCATCTCGGCCGTGGTCGCCGCAGCCAAGATCGCGTTCAACGCGGCCGGCGGCGCCTACCTCAAGGCCCTCGTCCGATCGGATGACCTGCTCGTCGCCAACGCGCGTTTCGAATCCACGAACTGGAGCTCCATCGCGGTGGGGCCACCGCTCGGCGGGGCGGCGATCGGCCTGTTCGGGCCGGTCACCACGGTGGTGGCCGACGCGCTCAGTTACCTGCTCTCAGCGCTGTGCATCACCGCGATCCGCGGCCGGGAAGAAGCGCCGAGAACGACTGACAAGAGCCCGGTCCGGGCGGGTGCACTGCTCGACGGCTGGCGGCACATCCTGGGTCACCCCGGTCTGCGGCCGCTCTACCTCAACCACATCCTCGTCGCCGGTCTGATCATGGCCACCGAGCCGCTGCTGGCCGTGCTCCTGCTTCGCCAGCTCGGGTTCCCGCCCTGGCAGTACGCCCTCGCCTTTGCCGTCCCCTGCTTCGGCGGACTCATCGGCTCGCGGCTGGCCCGCCGTGTGGTGGCCCGCTTCGGCCGGCACCGGGTCTTCCGGACCGTCGGCACCCTGCGCGCCATCTGGCTGATCGGCCTCGCCTTCGTCAGGCCCGGCGTGGTCGGCCTCGTCACCGTGATGGCCGTCGAGCTGGCAATCATCATCAACATGAGCCTGTACAGCCCGGTCCTCGCCACCTACCGGCTCGAACACACCCCCACGCATCTCGTCGCCCGCACGCTGTCGGCCTGGTCGATCGGGCAGCAGGCGTCCATCGCCGTTCTCACCGCGCTCGCCGGACTGCTCGCCGACGTCACCAGCCCACGTACCGCTCTCACTGTCGCAGGACTGCTCATCCTGACCACCCCGCTCCTGCTTCCCCGACAGGGGCAGACGTCGACGTCGCAGCACGAGCCGGAAGTGTCCCGCAGCCACTCGTGAGGCACCGCAACCCGCCAACCGCCGACCTCGACCAGCAGCTGCGCGAGCACGGCATCACCACTCTGGTCGTCTCCGGCATCAGTACCAGCGGAGCCGTCCTGTCCACCGTCATCGACGCGGTCGACCGCGACTACCGGCTCTACGTCCTGTCCGACGGCGTCGCCGACCCGGACACTGAAGTCCACGACGTCCTACTCCACCGGGTCTTCCCCTCACGGGCCCACGTCATCGACACCACCGAGCTGCACGCCCTGCTCCGGGACGCCTGACTCGAACCCCGAGCCGACCGGCCACGGTCGCCTCACCCACCCGGTGTGGCGACCGCCCACCTACGGAGCAACCGCCTCACGGCGCCGGGTCCGGGCGTCGAAGGTCATGGAAGGCGGCGGGGGTTGCCCAGCCGCGCAGTACGGCATCAATCGTTGACCGGAACGCGGTCTCGGCTGCGGCTCCGTTGAGCCCGCCGGCGAGTTCGAGGGTCACGAGCCCGTGCAGGGCGACCCACAACGAGACGGCGATCCGGGTGGTGTCCCCCGCGAGGATCTGGTCCGCCACGGCACGGTCGATCGCCGCGACAAGCGGTCGCACAGGGTCCCGCTCGCCGACCCGGGTCGACGGTGCGAAGGACTGTGCGCCACCGAACAACACCGCGTACAGGTGGCGGTGTTCGCGTCCCCACTGGCGGTACGCCACGGCCAACGCGTACAGGTCCTCCAGGGCAGCCTCCGAGCCGGGAACGGCCGTCAGGTCCTGGAACAGGCCGGCGACCGCCTGGTCGCGCACCTCGCGGATCAGTCCGTCCTTGCCCTGGAACAACGTGTACACCGCCGCCGTCGACGTTCCGGCGGCGGTGGCCAGCGCGCGGACCGTGACCGACTCCTGGGGGCGGGTGGCGAACATCTCGGTCGCGCAGGTGACGAGCCGTTCTCTGACGGCGGCGTCGTTCGTTCTCGGCCTTCCCATGGGACGCAGTGTACCCACGCTGATAACATCGTTTCAAAACAGCGTTCCAAAACTCCGGGGAGCTCACCGTGCCACCGTCCTCCATACGTCCCTTGCGCCTTGTCGGCCGCCTACTGGCGGCCACCGCCGCCGTAGTGGGACTGGTCGTCTTATTCTTGGCGCTGATCGTCGCCACCGACGGCGCGGGATCGGGGTTGGCCGCATGGTCCGCGGCTGTCGGGATCGCGCTCGTCGCGGCGATGTGGTGGGGCCACCGCCGCCCCTGGCGGGGGCGGCTGGGACGGCTGGTGCCATTCCTGCCGGTCCTCGTCGCAGCGACCCTGACCCTGTCGGTGTGCGTCCCCACCGTCCCCACCACGCGCCGGCACCCGGCCGCCCTGTCGTTCGTGACCACCGAGCACGTGCGCCTGTCCACCGGCAGCCGGGTCGCGGTGTACCACTACCCGCCCACGGGCGACAGCCCCCGGCAACACGTCCCGCTCGTCTACCTCAACGGTGGCCCGGTGCGCGGCATCTCGCTGCTCGACCACCGCTTCCTGCGGCGGCTCGCGGGACAGGGTTACGACGTGTACGCCTACGAGCAGGCCGGCGGGGGACGCAGCGACCTGCTGCCCATGAACCAGTACTCGATCACCCGGTCCGCCCACGAACTCGGCGCCTTCGTCAGCAAACTCGGCAAGGGCCGCGCCGACGTACTGGGCTTCTCCTCGGGCGCGGTCGTGCTCACCCGCGCCCTGGCCGACCCGGCCATCGCCGACCACCTGCGCCGGGCGATCATCGCCGAGCCGGGCCCGATGGACGGCCCCACCGCCCGGATGGGCGAGCAGAAGGGTCGACCGTCGGCCCGCGACATCGCGCCGGCCGTGACCGGACCGCGCTCCACACGCGTCCCGCGGTACGCGGTCGCCTTCGGCCTCATGCGCCTCGGACTGCTCAGCCCGGACAACGGGCTGGTAGGGCAGGCGGAAGGCGACAACGCCTTCACCGCCGCCGATCTCGGCAGCGACACCGCGTCCGCCTACTGCGCGCGGGACGCGCACCGCATCCCGGTCGAGGACACTGCGGAGAACTTCTCCTTCAGCGCTGCCGCCAGCCTCCGCATCCAGCAAACGATCAAAGACTCCCCCGGCATCGCCGCGCAACTCAGGCTCTCCCGGATTCCCGCGATGCTGATGATCGCCGAGTGCTCCTCCCAGGTCCGGCAGTGGCAGACAGCGGTCCTCGCGGACAACCCCGCCATCCAGCGCACCCAGTACATGCCCGGTGTCGGCCACCACATGTGGAACGGGCTGGGTGACAACGACCAGCGAGCAGCAGCCGTCATCACCGCATTCCTCCAGGACGAGCCCGCACCGCTGCCCGACTACCCGACCCGAGCCGACATCCCGGCCTTCCTCCGTGACCACAAGTAGGCGAGCAGACCCAGGACGTCCCACCAAGGTTGCAGTCCACGAACGCGCGGGCGGGAGTTCGCATGGCCGGCCGGGATGCGCCCTGGCTCCCACGCGCCAGGCTCGAGGCGCACCCCGGGCCGGTAGCGGAACCGTCCACGCCGGAGGGCCGCAGCGGGCCGGCCCGTGCGCACACGGGCGCCCCCACTCAGCACCCCACCCGCCCATCCGCCGGGGCCAGTTCACCGCACGCCCGTACCACCTCCGCGCGGTGGCCCTACTCCGCGCCCCGCACCGCGGCCAGGACCCGTCGCGTGTGTTCCGCGACTCTGCCCCGTGTCGGAAAGCCGTGTGGTCTCATCCCCGAACAGGTACTCCTGTGCGGGTGGGTCTCCTCGTACAGGATGCGTGACAGGTCGGCGCACAGGATTTCCAGGTCGGCGATCGGACCCTGGCCGCCGAAGCCATCGACGACGAAGGCGGCTCCGGCGCGGTTCGCCGCGTCGGCGAGGCGGATGCCTTCTTCCCGGGTGGCGTGGGCCCGAAGGGTGTGGTCCAAGCCCATCCTGCGGGCGACGTCCGGCCCGGCATCCCGCAGGTCCACGGTCTCGGGCCGGCCGGTGGCCGCTTCTGGTGAACGGTCCCCGGTCGGGGCTCACACGGCGAGGTGCTCCTTGGTTCCGGAGCCGTCGGCAGTCGCCTCGGGGGTGATGCCGTGCTGCTCTTCTTCGGGGCGGCCCTTCTTGGGCAGCAGGAAGGTGATCGCGAGGAAGAGCACCAGCAGGCACGCCTGGACGATCAGCGCGCGGTGGAAGCCGCCCACGAAGTCACCGGTCTTGGCCTGGGCGAAGAACACCGAGCCGAAGACCGCGACACCGATGGAACCGCCGACCGCCTGGACCGCCGACAGGACACCGGAGGCGGATCCGATCTCGTCGTCGTCGACCGCGGCCAGGATGAAGCTGAACAGGGCGGCGATCACCATGCCGGCGCCGATGCCCGCCACCGCCACGCCGGGAACGATGTCCCGGATCGAGAAGGAGGAGGCATCGAGGCCGTCGAGTTCGAACCACAGCACGGCCGCGCCGGCCAACTGGACCAGCGGTCCGATCTGCAGCACCTTGCGGCCGATCCTGTCCGCGAGGAACGCGCCACTGATCGCGCCGCCGATAGCGGTTCCCACCGCGAGGGGCAGGTTGCCCAGGCCCGCCTCACCGGCGGTGAAGTGCCGGCCGATCTGGAGGAACAGGGTCAGCACGAGCTGGGTGCCGATGAGACCTCCGAAGAACAGGGCGATGCCGCCGAGCCCGACGGTGAAGGCCGGCTTGCGCAGCAGACCCGGGGTCACCAGTGGCTCGCGGCCCGTGGCGGCCGTGCGGCGCTGTTGAAGCGCGAAGAGGGCAAACCCGATCACCGAGGCGGCCATGGACAGCCACGTCCACAGCGGCCAACCCTCCTCCTGCCCCTGGTTCAGCGGCAGCACCAGCAGAGCGCAGGAGATCACGACCAGGGCGGCGCCGGTCATGTCGACCCGTACCGAGCGGTCGCCCGCCTTCCTGGGCACGAACTTCGCGGCGACGATCAGTGTCGCGATTCCGATGGGCAGGTTGATCAGGAACACCGACCGCCAGCCGAGGCCGAAGAAGTCGCCCTCGATGAGGAAGCCGCCCAGGACCGGGCCGATGATGCCGCCCAGACCGAGGACGGGTCCGAAGATCGCGAAGACCTTGGTGAGTTCGGGGCCGGAGAAGTTCTCCCGCAGCAGACCCAGGCCCTGGGGCAGCAGCATCGCACCGGCGGTTCCCTGCAGCAGGCGGAAGGCGATAAGCGACTCGATGTTCGGCGCGACCGCGCACAGCAGCGAGGTCGCGGTGAAGGCCGCGAGCCCGATCAGGAACATCCGACGCCGACCGTAGCGGTCTCCGAGCCGGCCGCCGAGCACCAGGCCGGCGCCCAGGGTGAGGGCGTAGCCGCCGATCACCCATTGCAGCCCGACGGAACCGGCACCGAGGGACCTCTCCAGATCCGGCCCGGCGACGTTGACGATCGAGGCGTCCAGAAGATCCATGATCTCCGCGACGATCATCACCGCCAGGATCAGCCATCGCCACCGGTAGGGCTCGGTCGTCTCGTCAGGGGTGGGGGACGGGTCTTGCACGCCAGATACCTCCATGGTGAAGTAATTCCATCATGAAGGTAAAGTGGTGGCGGTAGGTTGTCAAAGCGGGATGCGTGGACCGGACGCAGGGAAGGAAGGGCGAAGGCGTGGAGGAAGTGCGCGACGGTGTCGCGGAGCAGCGCGAGCGACTCATGGAGTCGCTGAGGATCTATGGCGGCCACTACGCCGAGCTCAGCCGGCGCTTCGCCGCCTGGCTGGGCCTCCACTCCACGGATGCGACCGCGGTACTGGAGATCGCCGCCGCCGAGGAGCGCGGCACCCCTCTGTCACCGGCGCGACTGAGCGAGCGGATCTCCCTGTCCACGGGCGCCACCACCGCGCTCCTGAACCGTCTCGAGGCGGCGGGTCACATCACCCGCGCCCGCGAGCACTCCGACCGGCGCGTCGTCACGCTGCGCAGCGGCGGGCACATCCAGGAACGGGCGGACGAGTTCTTCGGCCCGCTCGCCCACCGCCTCGACGCCGCGATGTCGCACTACCCGCCCCAGTTCCTGGAACGGTTCGAAGCGTTCGTGGCCGATCTGAACACCACCATGGACAGCCACCTCGCAGAACCGGACACGATGACACCACGCTCCCCTCGCACCCCTGATGGACGAACTCCCTGACCGGCCTCGGGTTCCCGTGGGCCGATGATGTGGGTCGGTCCGGTGCGGGGGGACGCGGACAGGCGTGTCGGTGGGCTGGGCGTGCGGACCTGGACCGAGCCGTGAGAACACGGCGGGGAGCGAAGTCATTGATGGGGGTGGGCTTGTGAGCGGCGCGATGGAGTCTCCGCTGATCGCCGCTGTTCGCGCGGGGGACGTGTTCCTGGTGAAGCGGCTACTGGAGGAGGACGGGGACTACGGGGACTACGACGAGCGGGCCGCGGCGTTCGGAGTGGCCGTCCAGGCGTTTCGCGGGGGCATCGCTCAACTGCTGCTCGTAGGTGGCGCCGATGCCGGCCGGTGCGCGTCGGACGAGCTGCTGCCCCTGTGCGAGGCGGTTGATTCGGGTTCGCCCGCGCTGGTGCAGGCCCTCTTGGACAACAGCATCCGGGACAGGTATGCCAAGTCCGAGCTGCTGGAGATGCGGGATCTCGCGCGAAGCTGGTACGAGGCGGGGGTCGAAGCCGAACTGCGGCGGCGCACGGGCTCCCAGGACGATCTCGTCGGCACGCGCTTGGGCTCCACGGGATGTCCGGGGCCGCTCGCGAGGCTCTCCTGGCGCTGATGGCTGACGCTGACACGGACGTACGGATCGCGGCCTGCCGCCAGGCCGGCGAGACCCGGAACGGCGATCCCGCCCTGACCAACGCCATGGCGGCTCTGCTCCACCACCCGGAGCGACGGGTCCAGCTTGTTGCCGTGTACGGTCTCGCACTCCACGACGACGAGCGGTGCGTGGAAGCGGCACGCCTTCTGGGACCGCCGCGGCCCGGCTTCCGTGCCGAGGAGATGGGCTACCTCGACGTGGCGTGGAGGTACGAGTGGCGTCGGGCCGGCATCTGACGACAACCAGAGCCTGTTGTGAGGTGCTCCGGAGCCGGGAGCGCGACGGATGACGGAGTGCGGGAGCAGGCCTACCCATCCACGGGAGGGGGAGGCCGACCTGCCAGTACTCCTGGCTGTCCGTCCGTCCGTCGGCGATGACGGCAGGACCCCGTCCGCTCCGCTTCGACTACGCTGGTGGAGCCATCGCAGCTGAACGAAGGACGCACATGGCTCGCCCGTACAACCCCGGACCCAAACAGTTCGTCTTCGCCGTCGGTGATGGCAACGACCAACAGGTCTCCGTCGGCGACCCCCAGGAAGCCTACGTGGCGTTCTCCGCGTTCTTTCGTGGTCGAGACTCCGACACCTACACCATCAGTGAGGGACCGTCGGGGCAGAGTCTGGTACTCATGCCCGGGCAAGGTGTGATCTCCCGGGTCAAAGACGCGGACCAACCTCGGTCGGAATACCTCCGGGTCGACAGGGGCAATCGCTACCTTCCGAGCGCGATGTTGTTCTTCGAGAACGGATATGCAGGTCTCGACCGCTTCGGCCAGTGGTTCTCCGACCTCGCCGACCTCGACGCGTCACCGGAGACCCGGGGTGCCGCCCGCGCCGCGACGATCACCACGGAAGCAGCGGCGCTCGAAGAAGTCGCCCGGATCTGGGCGGATTCGGGCATCGTGGACCCGAGCGACCAGTACTACGTCTTCTTCGACTCGCACGGTGTCGACGAGGACCGAGCCGAACGAGCCGTACTGCTCAAGTTGATCGAGTTCCTCGGTATCGAACGGGTCGACGCCCCGGCCGAGGCCGCCGGGGGCGAAGTCTGGGCGCGCACCGACCCACGCCTCGACGCCGAATGTGCACGGTGGCTGTGAACAGGTGGTGCGGGCAGGCACCGCGACCACGCCGTGCTGCCGGCCGGCGCCGTTCCGGGGAAGCCTGAGTCCATGAGAGACATCGTTTTCACGCGGCAGGGCGGCTGGATCCCGAACGTGATCCGCGAGGACGGCGAGCTGAAGCTGACGCTCGGTGCCGGGGCCGACGCCAACCACGACCCTCGCACGTTCACGTTCTCGATCAGCGAAGCCCATCTTGCCGTGATCCGGGAGGACCTGGCCCGCCACCTGCTCCTGTGGAGCGCGGTCCTCCCGCTGTGCGACGCCGCCGGAACCCGGGGCCGGCTCGACGAGGACGCTGCCGTCGCGCTCCTGGACCCGATCCTCCTTGCCGCGCCCTCGGACGTCGACGCGCTCTTCCGGCGCATCCCGTGGGACAGGAGCCGGCTCATCGCCCACGGGGCCGACATCGGTCTCCTTGAGCGCGGTCAGGTATGCGCGGCGATGCGCGGGGCGACAGAGACGTCGAACGGGAAACGAGCCCAGGAGTACCGCGCGGACCGCCGCCGCGCCGAGCGCGGAGCAGTGCTCGGTCCACTCGACGCCGCGGTTCTGAGGTACACGGGCCAGTACCTGCACGGCGCGACGGTTCCGAGGCGTAAGCCCGATGCCGTCGACCCCGCGCTGCTGCCCGAGGTCACACGGGTGATCGCCACCGCGGAGCAGGCATGCGCCGGGATGCGGATCGGCCGCGATCCGCGACGGGGAAAGCGCGCCACGGACAAGCGCGACTGGGATCGGATGGAGACGACCGTCCAAGCGGCCGTGCGCCGTGCGCACCCCGAGCTCGTCGACGACGCGGTGCGTACCGTGAGCTTCCTGATGTGCTCGGAGGCCGCGGACCGCTCCAGGAACACACCCATGGACGATGACGCGGAGGCCGCCGGTCACAGTCCCGACCTCGGTGGCAGCGCGAGGAAGACGGTCCTGTCGTTCACCGACGACAAGGGCGTCGAGAAGAAGTGGCGACGCGACGGTCCCCGCACCGCCACCGCGGAGTTCTGGGAGTTCGTCGGCGATCGCTCCGCCGGGGACAACGAAGTGTTCACCATCGAGGACGAGGAGATGGGCGAAGGGATCCAGCTCCACTTCTACGCGGACTCCCTCGCCCGGATCACGACGCTGCGCAAGGGTGACGGCAGGTCGGAGCCGGAGTACCGGGTCGAGCACAGCTTGGTCGACGGGATCGGCGGGTACCGGAACCTGGTGAGCGCCTTCGTCCGCGGCGGTTGCGCCGCACTCGAACACCACGGTCCCTGGATGTCGGACGTCGCCGAGTTCGAGCGCGCGCGTCGGCGGCGCGGCGCCCGGTAGCCCCGGCGGGAGCCTGCGCACGCGCCGCCGGAAGGACCACGACGCCGTCGTCCGGGTGCTCCTCCTCGGCGCACTCTCTGCTGAACCGACGACGCTCATCTCCCATGGGGCTCCGTGGAAGCTGGCTTCGCCGATGGGATCGCTACGTGGACCTCGGTCCCCCGCGTCCGGCTGTCGTCGCTGGGGTGGGGGCGCCGGCCAGGCAGTGGTCGAGGAGTGCGTGCATGCGGGGCACGGGTAGCGATGGGTTGGCGGCAGCCCCCTGCGCGGTGCGGGGGTCCGCGAGGAGGGCCTCCAGGGTCTCCGGTGCCAGGCTCGAGTTGGCGGCGGCTGCCCGGCACACCGCCTCATCAGGGTCTGTCAACGGAGGTTCGAGCAGGCCGGGATCGGCTGCCGCCAGGGCGCGCACCTCGGGTTCCGGGTGGCCGACGAGGTGGGTCAGGCCGGTGCGGGGAAACGCCGGCAGGGTCAGCAGGTGCGCCCGGTGGGCCGGGCGGGCGACGAAGACGTCCAGGAGGAGGTGTGGCGGAGCCAGGGGGTGGCGGCAGGCCAACTCGATCCGCACCCCCTCGTCTTCGTCCCGCGCGAGAGCCTCGACGAGTTCCGCGGGCAGGCCGGGCCAGCTCGCCGCGACCTTGCGGAGTACCGGTTCCTCGGACACCGCGCAGGCGACGAACCAGTCGGGCGACGGCTCGTCGGTCGGCTCGATGATCGGGCAGGTGCAGTCCGGGCCGTGCCCGATGACCACGTGGATGGCCCCAGTCTCGGCCCAGGTGCGGGGGAAGGGGTGGAGGCGGGCGCGCATCCGCACGTTCTCGTCCGGGTCCGCCCTCAGCTCGCTGGCGAGGTCGGGTTCCAGGTCGGCTCGGGCGGCGACCATCTCGCGGACCTTCGCCTCGGGATGGCGGGCGAGTCGGGCGACGGCATGGGCCGGGGTGTGACGGTTCCGGGCCAGGGGGTACACCTCGTCCTCGGCGAAGCGCTTCTCGACGAGCGCCGGGGAAAGGGCGCACGTGCCGAGCACGAAGGACTTGCTGTTCGAGCCGATGGACGGCAGCTTGGCCTCCACCGCCTCCGGGTCCAGCTCCCAACGGCTCCCCCGCGCCGCTTCCCGTACCGCGGGATCCGGGTCGTCGAGCAGGGCCTCCCGCCGGCCCGGGGTGAGCGACTGCCACCTCCAGGTGGCTTGTACGCGGATCTCGGGGTGCTCGTGTACGGCCATGGAGCGGTGGAACGACTGCGGGATCTGCCGGGAAAAGCTGAGCTCCTGGATGATTTCTTGCTCGGTGAGCATCCCGTCCTCGCCGCCCTCCTGGGCCGTCAGGAGCGTGACGAGGATCCCGTCCGGCAGTGGTCGGACCCGTCGGGGCCGAGGGCGGGGGCCGCGGGCGAGCCGATAGCGGACGATCCCGGACGGGTCCGTGGCCAGGGAGGCGAGCCGCGCCGGATCGACGTGTCGGTTGAGGGCGAGCGCCCCGCGGATCTTGGCGGCTGGGTGGCGAAGCGCCGCGTCGACGGCGGCGTCGGGCAGGTCGCGGCCCTCGCACATCAGCGTGCCCACCTCACCGGCGGCTCGATCCATCAGGCGTATCAGTACGTCGGAGGGCGCCGCCGGGTTGAAGGCGACGCCGCGCAGCCACGGTTCACGGAGAGAGTCGGGCATCGCGTCATCCTGCCGCCTCGCCGCGCCGGGAGCAGCCCGAGCGGTGCGCTGCCCGTGAGAGGCGATCCCGTTCTGGCCGTTACCGTCCAGGGCCGATTTCGGCCGGGTGCTGTCCCTTTCGATCGACTCCGGACCCGACGAGAGTGGTGATCGTCCCCGGTACACGGGGTCTGCGGACCACGGCAGGGGCCCGATGGCGGTTCTGGTCGCCCGGGGCGGCCCGGCTCTGAGCCGTCCAGTCCCTTTCCGGGAAAGGATCGATTCGATGCACGTCGCGTTTCGTGTCGCCGCCCGGTCCGTCCGTGCGGGCCCTCGGCCGATCAGGGCCTCGTCACGAGGATGGAGCTGATCAGCCAACCGTCGAGCAAGGGCGCTTCGGCGAGCGCGCGTTCGCACAGTGCCCGGGTCTGCAGGGCGGCGCGCGCGCTGTCGGCGGCGAGGCAGAAGACGACTCCGCGCGCCCCGGCCCGGCTCGCGTGGACGCGGATGTGTTCGATGCCGTCGCAGGGGCGGGACGCCGCCCACAGCGCGTCCAGCAGGTCCCGCTCGGCAGGGGACGGTCGGCCCGGTGCGGGCCGGCTGAGCACGAACTCGATGAGATGCACGTTCCGACTATCGCGCCCGGGGCACCGGTTCGGGGCTGCGCGGCCCGGCACATTCGTGCCGTGACGCGAAGGTGCCAAAGCGATGATCACCGTTCGAGGACATGGGGGCAGTTTCGTGGTGTGGGGAGCGCTGGGGGTCGACCGCGTGAGCGAGTCCGTCTATCGACTGATGCTGGACAACCCCGGGTGGGGGGTGTCCGAGCTTTCCGACGCGCTGGGCGTGGACGCGGCGGCGGTGCGTGCGTCGTTGGACGGCTTGGCGGATCGCGCCCTGCTGCGGCCCTCGATCACGGATGCGGGTGTACTGCGTCCGGTCCCGCCGGGCATCGCGCTCGACGCCATGCTCGTCCGGCAGCAGGCCGATCTGGAGCGCAGGCAACGGGAGATCGAGGAGAGTCGGATCGCCGTCTCGGGCATGCTCTCGGCCTACTCCATGATGCGCCCCGACGGGCATGCGGGTGGGGTGGAGCGGGTGGTGGGCCTGGAGGCCATTCGGGGCAGGCTGGAGGAGCTGGCCTTCCGGGCGCGCCGCGAGAGCCTGGCCTTCGCGCCCGGTGGTGCCCAGACGGCGGCGAACCGCGCGGCCGGCCTGCCGCTGGCCGAGGCCGTCCTCGCGCGCGGGGTCCGGCTCAGGACGGTGTACCTGGACAGTGTCACCAACGATGCGGGGAGTCGGGAACACGCGGCGCGTTTGGCCGCGTTGGGGGCCGAGTCACGGACGGTGCCGTCGTTGCCGATGCGGATGCACCTCGTGGACAGGGAGGTCGCGGTCGTGCCCGTGGACCCGACGGACTCCTCGCTCGGGGTAGTGATCATCCGTGAGGCCGGGGCGCTGACGGGCTTGTGTGCCCTCTTCGACCAGGTGTGGTCCGCCGCCAAACCGTTGGGAGAGCCGACCGTGAGGACCGCGGACGAGGTGGTGAGCGCGCAGGAGGCCGCGTTGCTGGAACTGCTCGGGGAGGGCCTCACCGACGAGGCCGCTGCCCGCAAGCTCGGGGTTTCGCTCCGTACGGAACGACGGATGATCACGGAACTCTCGAACCGTCTGGGGGCGGGCAGCAGGTTCCAGCTGGGCCGGCGGGCCGTTCAACTGGGGATCCTCTAGCGGCTTCGGAGCAAGGGCGTCACGGGGCTCCCCTGCGCGGGAGGGAGGGACACGAACCATGCCTGGCACGAATGTGCCAGGCATCGTTTGTGCCATCCCGAACCCCTGGCGAACCGCTTTCCGAGGAGCCAGGATCTTCCTCAGCAGCCCGCCGAGGCCGCCGGCAAGAAACAGCAACTGCCAATACAGGGGTGGGGAAATGAACGTCTTCAAGAAGGTGGCCGTCGCGTCCTTCGTCGCGATCGCCGCCAACACATCGCCCACCGCGGGCACCTCGACGCCCTCCCCCCTGACCGGCATCACCCGGGACGACTTCGGCTGGCAGTAGCGCCGACCCAGCCCTGGTGGGGCGTGCTAGCGAAGAGCACCCCCGGCGCCAAGGGCCCGGCCCCACACGCACCCCCGGTGCCGAAGGGCCGGCCCCGCACGCACCCCTCGCGTCGACCACCAGGGGCGCCCTCCCGGCCCCGTCCGAGTCGAGAGACACCGCGACAGCCGCCGGCCACCGACCGATGCGGCACCCTCGCGGAATTCTCCTGGCCGGGGACCTGACTTTCGAAGATTCACGGATTCATCGCTGCCACCCGGCAGTCAATTCACCTTTACCGACCTCAGAAGATGGGCACCGCCATGTCTTTTTCCATCCGTAGGAAGCTCGTCACTCTCGCACTCGCCACGGCCGCGGCCACACCCCTCCTGGGCGTGGTCCCGGCAGCCGCCGACTCCGCGGCCGTGGCCGCCATAGCGCACAAGCAGGTCGGGAACACCTGCGGCAGCTACTACGGCTGCAACTACCCCACCGCCTGGTGTTCCGAATTCGCCCGCTGGGTGTGGGGGCAGGCCGGAGCCGAGCACGTCTCCGAGCTCGACCCCCGTGCGGTGAGCTTCTACGAGTACGGAGCCAAGTACGGCACCTTCCACTCCGTGCCGCAGGTCGGCGACGCCGTCATCTACGACACCGACGGCAGCGCGACCGACGGGGAGGTGAACCACGTGAACCTGGTGGTCAAGGTCTCCGCGGA
The DNA here is from genome assembly GCF_042893755.1 of Streptomyces sp. NPDC001568. Lineage (NCBI taxonomy): Bacteria > Bacillati > Actinomycetota > Actinomycetes > Kitasatosporales > Streptomycetaceae > Streptomyces > Streptomyces sp. NPDC001568. The sequence continues at coordinate 266,829 of NZ_JBIAVF010000011.1, forward strand.
CGGCACCAAGATCCAGACGGTGGGCGGCAACGAGAGCGGCGGTGTCCGCTGGCGGGACTGGTTCAGCTGGCAGAACAACGCCAGCCCCGTGGGCGCGGGCCGCGTGGTGAAGTTCATCGGCCCCAAGGGCCTGTCCGACACGCAGACCCCGGACGGTGGGCCCGCCCCCGTTTCCGCGGTCGGTGACCTGACCGGCGACGGCAAGCCCGACCTGCTGGCCCGGGCGACGTCCGGCAACGGCACCCTGTGGGTCTACCCCGGTCTCGGCAACGGCCACTTCGGCGACCGCATCGACAACGGCGGGTGGTCCGGCATGGAGCGCGTCTCCGGAGTCGGCGACGTGACGGGAGACGGTAAGGCCGATGTCGCGGCGGTCGACAAGGCCACCGGCAAGCTGTGGATCTACCCGGGCCAGAGCAACGGCCGCCTGGGCACGCGCATCGACAACGGCGGCGGCTGGGGCGACATCCGGATCACGGGCAGCGAGGACCTCAACGGCGATGGCCGCGGCGATCTGCTGGCCATCGACGAGGCTTCGGGCAAGCTCTGGACGTACCCGGGACTGTCCAACGGCCACTTCGGCAACCGCATCGAGTCCGGCAGCAACTGGGACTCCATGAACCCGGTCGGTTCGGTCGGTGACCTCACCGGCGACGGCAAGAACGACGTGGCCGCGGTCGAGGAGTCGAGCGGCAAGCTGTGGATCTACCCCGGCGTCGGCAACGGTCAGCTCACCAACCGGATCCAGGCCGGCACCGGCTGGGGCGCGATGTCCGCCATCTCCGGCGCGGGTGACTACACCGGTGACGGCAAGGACGACCTGATCGCCCGCGACAACACGGGCAAGCTCTTCGTCTACCCGGGCCAGAACGACGGAGCACTCGGCAACCGCATCGACAACGGAGGCGGCTGGAACTTCACGAGCTGACCCCGTACGTCCGGGCCCGCCCCGGCGAGGGCGGGCCCGCTGCGGCCCGCCCCGGCGGGGCCTCGTGCCCCCTCCCCGTTCCCGTTCTCCCCGCACCGCGCCCGCCCTCCGCGGCCCACCGCACACCCCGACCAGGAGTCCTCGTGTCCAAGCGACGCACCTTCGCCACCGCCACCGCCCTCGCCACCGCCTCCGTCGCGGCCCTCCTCGCTCCCGTGTTGACCGCCGGACCGGTCCATGCCGCATCCGTCTCCACCTGGGACAAGGTCGCCCAGTGCGAGAGCGGCGGCGACTGGGCGATCAACACCGGCCGCGGCCATTACGGCGGACTCCAGTTCTCCGCCCCCACCTGGCGCGCCTACGGCGGCGAGGTGTACGCCGCCTACGCCCACCAGGCGACCAAGACCGAGCAGATACTCATCGCCGAGAAGGTGCTCGCCGGCCAGGGAGAAGGCGCCTGGCCCAACTGCGGCCCCGCCGCGGGCCTCGGCGACGACGACGCGGACCCGTTCCCCGAGCCCGCAGCCGCGTTCGCCCCGGTCTCGGCGGTCGGGGACCTGACGGGTGACGGCAAGCCCGACCTGCTGGCCCGTGCCGGCACCGGCAACGGAAACCTCTACGTCTACCCGGGCCTGGGCAACGGCCACTTCGGAAACCGCGTCGACAACGGCGGCTGGGGCATGATGAACCAGGTCATCGCCCTGGGAGACGTCACGGGCGACGGCAAGGCGGACGTCGCGGCGGTCGAGAAGACCACGGGCAAGCTGTACGTCTACCCGGGCCAGTCGAACGGCCGGCTCGGCGCACGCGTCGACAACGGCGCCGGATGGGGCGCGCTGCGCATCGCCGGCACTCAGGACCTCAACGATGACGGCCGTGGCGACCTGCTGGCCACCGAGACCTCGACCGGGAAGCTCTTCGTCTACCCCGGCCGGTCCGACGGACACTTCGGTGACCGGGTCCAGATCGGTACCAACTGGGATGCCATGTCCGTTGTCTCCGGTGCCGGTGACCTCACCGGTGACGGCAAGAACGACGTCACGGCCGTCGACCGGGCCAGCGGCAAGCTGTTCGTCTACCCGGGCGTCGGCGGGGGCCGTCTCGGGGACCGCACGGAGGCCGGGACCGGCTGGGCCGTCATGACCAGTGTCTCGGGCGCGGGCGACTACACCGGTGACGGCAAGGACGACCTGATCGCCCGCGACAACACCGGCAAGCTCTTCGTCTACCCCGGCCAGAACGACGGCCGGCTCGGCAACCGCATCGACAACGGCAGCGGCTGGAACTTCGACCGATGACCAGCCGGCGCCGCTCCAAGGGCCTGGGCCTGCTCCTCGCCGTCGTCCTGACGGCGGGGGCGGCGCAGGCCCTGGCCGTTCCCACGGCCGCGGCCTCTCCCGCACCCGCCCCCGCCACCGGCCCGGCACCCGTGGTGCCCGACGGTGCCACCGTGGCCCCGCCCCTGACACCTCAGGACCCCTCCGGTTACCGTCTGCGCCACGACCCGGCCCCCCGATCGGCGACCGTGGCCCTCGAGCAGGCGCACCCGGACCGCCTCGGGCCCGTCCCCCTGTCGAGCCTCCTCGACTCGGCCGACCGCACCGCACGCCCGGCCACCTGTCCCGGCGCTGCCAAACTCGCGAACGACGGTGTGTACAACTCCGGGGCCTCAGGATTCTGCTGGGACGCGGCGGACACCACCACCAGTACCTGGATCCCGCAGGGCATCACCACCAATGCCACCCCGTTCGCTCCCGTCGACGGCCGTGAGGTCGTCGCGGCCAGTTGGTACAAGTCCGGCAACAGCCGCATACGCGTGAGCTTCGCGGACACCACCGACCCCGCCCGCGTCCGCTACGTCCACGCCTTGCTCGTCGTACCCGGCCAGGGCACGTTCACCGCGCTCACCGGACACGGTGACGACCTGATCTGGTACGGCGGCCGGCTCTTCGTCGGCTTCGGCCAGGGCTTCCACGTCTTCGACCTGAGCCACATCTGGAGGGTCGACGCCACCGGTCAGGGCATGGGGAAGGACGGCTCGGGCAACTTCGCCGCCGAGGGCTTCGGCTACGTCCTCCCCACCGTCGGCAGCTTCTCCTACCAGAACCCGTCCGGTTGCGGCACCCATCTGGCCACCCCTTCGCCCAATCCGTGCAACGCGGGCGCCTCCCTGGACCTCACCGGTCCCACTCCGGCGATCACGACCACCGAGGTCACCTCGCGCGCCGACCAGGGCTTCGTAGGTACCGGCGGAAAGATCGTCCGCTGGCCGCTCGATCCCGCCACCGGACTCCTGCGGACGGTCAACGAGGGTACGAGCAGCGTTGCCCGGGCCTCAGCGGCCTGGTCCTCCCCCATCGTGGGAGCCCAGGGCGTCGTCTCCTTGGGCGGGACCATCCTCATCTCGGCGCCCTGCCCCGAATACGTCGAGTGGGTGCCGGGCGGCCCCGCCGTCGAGCCGGTCAACAGCTGCGTCTACCGCTCCCTGCCCGGCCGGCCGGTCCAGCTCTGGAAGCGGGCGTCGGTCCACCTCCAGAACCTGGCGTACGACGCGCGGCGCGATGCTCTCTGGTTCGTCAATGAGAACCAACCGCACCGCGTGGTCTACCGCGTTCCCTGGCCCCGCTTCGCCGGCCCCTTCACCGGGCTCACCGCCACCGGGGACATCACAGGAGATGCCCGTCCCGACCTCCTCGCCACCGACACGGCCGGAACCCTGTGGCGCTATTCGGGCATCGGCGCGGGCCGCTACGTCCCGGCGGTAGGACTGGGCGGTGGCTGGGACGCGTTCACCCACCTGATCGGCCCCGGCGACCTGACGGGCGACGGCAAACCCGACCTCCTCGCCATCGACCAGGCCGGCCAACTCTGGCGCTACCCCGGCACCGGCACCGGAGCCTTCGGCAACCGCACCGCCATGGGCGCGGGCTGGGACACCTTCACCCACCTCATCGGCCCCGGCGACCTGACCGGCGACGGCAAACCCGACCTCCTCGCCATCGACCAGGCCGGCCAACTCTGGCGCTACCCCGGCACCGGCACCGGAGCCTTCGGCAACCGCACCGCC